>JALNXD010000003.1 GCA_023230565.1 Syntrophales bacterium | reverse complement strand
GAGTATGAGTGGCAAGTTCTGTTCCAGTTTTATAAGCTCTCGAATATATAGCTAAATATGGGATTGAGGTCATGTGCCGCCATTTGTAAATGTTCATTTCATTTACAAATAATCTTGTTACCTGAACAAAAAAGAAATAGTGTTCCATTTCTTATGAGATGAGTCTTTTGGTTGTGTTAACGTGTTCAAACACTTTCAACGTATTCCGAAATAAGAGAAATCATGAGCAGCAAATCAGGTTTTGGATTTTTATGTGGATTTTCTCTTTATCTTTCTTTATTTTGACTGATACAGTAAGATGCGTAAATTAATTCAGGAGGCGAAAATAATGGAAGTAAGTGGCAAAACTATCGTAGTTACAGGGGGTGCAAGCGGGATAGGTGAAGCGTTGTGCAGAAGATTCGCTCTTGAAGGCGCGAAAGCTATTGTAGTTGCCGATATCAACGAGACCGGCGCAAGGAAAGTGGCGGAAGATATCAGGGGAGTGGCCGCTGTCTGCGATGTGAGCAGTGAAGCAGATATAATCAATCTCGTCGAGATGACCGAAAAGAATATCGGCCCTATTGATCTTTTCTGTTCAAATGCAGGGATTATCGCAGTAGGCGCTGTAGAAGTACCGAATGAAGAGTGGCAGCGTATATGGGAGATAAACGTGATGGCCCACGTATATGTGGGGCGTGCTCTTATTCCCCGGATGATACAACGGGGAGGCGGATCGTTGCTTATTACCGCATCTGCGGCCGGCCTGCTCAGCCAGATCGGTTCGGCTCCTTATTCTGTAACGAAACATGCAGCGGTCGGGCTGGCAGAAAATATTGCCATCACGTATGGCGATCAGGGAATAAAAGTGTATGCACTCTGCCCTCAGGCAGTCAGAACGGAAATGAGCAAACAGTCGGAAGGAGGAGGAGTCGCAGCAGTTGATGGCCTGATGGAACCGGATGTTCTTGCCGATGCAGTGTTAGAAGCTTTCAAACAGGAAACCTTCCTGATACTGCCTCATGCCGAAGTTCTTACCTACATGCAAAGGAAGGCATCTGACTACGACCGATGGATTTCAGGTATGCGCAGGCTTCAAAAAAGGTTTGAGGAAGGCACCCCCTTAAAGCAGAAATAGTGGCCGCAATTGATATTTCCGGCTGGCCGGCCTTTGTATTTCAGTCTCGGCGAGATTCTCTCTTGTCGAGACTGAATCGCCAGGCGCAGAACCATTCATCGGGATGTTCATCGGGGGGGCAGCCGATGCATTCTGTTCGGATTCGTTGATCGATTGCTTCCGCAAATGTACCGTATTCCACGAGTCCTACCGATTTGCAGGGATAATCTTCGAGCCCCTTTCTTTTTCTTGCTGACTGGACCCGGCAGTCATTCATCTGAAAGACAAAGCTCTGCGGTCCTTCATCCTTGATGGATTGGACGTTGATCCGGGCGTACATTCTGAACTGAAGCGCCTTTTTCAATCCTTCCAGTCCTGCTTCTTCCGGAAAATCAAGGAAACGCTTGATCGACCATGCCTCAAAAGGAGAAAAGCGGGTCCAACAGGAATCATTGCACCGTTTTGCGTCAAATATACCCCGCTTTTCCTCTACTGCCTGAAACCATACACCATCGTTTGCAAGCCAATTGACAGCAATGCTGTTGATAAGATTCGTCAATTCCTCTTTCGACATCCGGCCGAGTGTCGCTGGAATTCCGTTCTGCATTTCAAATCCAAGAGTTTTGCCCAGGCGATCCATTTGAATCGAGTAACTCCGGTCATGGGCATCTCCCATTACTTCCAGCGCCCTGGCAAAACCGAACTGATGTTCCACTTCCCGGAACCATAGAGTATAATGAACAATAATTCTATGAAACATATCCAGCACAAGACGAGCCAAGTCATTATTGTCCAGATCTTCAGGGCATGTGATTTCTGTCGGCATCATGAACACTCCTTTTTACACAGATATTTGCTTTGGCGCAACGGTTCCGTTAAACGGCCAATGCACAGATAGTACTGTACGACCACGAATGATATGAATTTACATATCCGGTTCGGTTAATCAAGAGTAAATTTTATGAAGCTGACTTTGATGAGCCGGGACAGCTCCTCGAGGCTACACGGTTGAAACATACAGGTCCTAAATCGAACTCTACTCTGAAAGATACGTCAATTTTTTCTTGGCCGAAAGTACTTTCCTTAAAAAATCCTTCCTTAAAAAATCTTGACTTTTTCACAAAAAAAAGGTCAGTATTTCTTCTTGATCAAAAAATAATAGTTTCGTAAAAGTGGTTGGGGTTACAAAACGCCCGGTAAATTCACTGGGGGACTCGTAAAAAAAACAAGGGTCAAGACCCGCGAACCCAAGAGAATCAGGGGCATAACAGCGTTATGCGGCAGCAACGAAGGATGCAGCGCAGCACAGCATATGGACTTTTAAAAATCCGAAAGGATTAACGTTTCCAAAAGGATAACATAGAAATGCTTATCGTAGAAGATCTGCAAGTAAAGCTCGGCGATAAGGAGATACTTTCGCATATCGACCTGGAAATCCGGCCGGGAGAAACGCATATTCTTTTCGGTCCGAATGGATCGGGAAAGACATCGCTTCTCATGACAATAATGGGATATCCCCAATACAAAGTCACGGCGGGGAAGATTTTTTTCAAGGACGAAGATATTACACATATGACAATAAATGAGAGGGCTCGTCTGGGAATCGGGATGTCCTACCAGAGACCACCCAGTATTCATGGACTTAAAACGAAGCAGATAGTTAAAATATGCTCTGGTAACGAAATAAATGTAAATACATTGGCGGAAAGTCTAAATTTTTCCGATTTTCTCGATCGGGATATCAATGTCGGATTCTCTGGCGGAGAAATTAAACGCTCCGAGTTGATGCAGTTGATTGCACAAAACCCTGATCTGCTCCTTTTCGATGAACCGGAATCAGGGGTGGATCTGGAAAACATCGCCCTCATAGGAAACACCATCAGCCGGCTTCTGGAGCGGGATCACAGGTGCGCTCCCGGAAAGTCAGTAAAGGAAACCAGGAAAGAACGGACAAAAATGGGTCTTATCATTACTCACACCGGGTTTATTCTCGATTATGTAACCGCCGACAAGGGACAAGTCCTGTATGAAGGCATTTTGGCCTGTAAGAGCAACCCGATTGAGATTTTCAAGCAGATTAAAGAAATAGGATACGAAGAATGTGTGCGATGCGCGACCTAGACGCTAAAGCTCGTGAAGCAAAAGGGAAAAAGGCGGCTTTTGGCCAGGATATTGATCTGGAGTCTTTTTCAAGCGATAATCCGTTCCATGAAGCTGTTCAAGATATCGGTCAGCTCCCGGAGAATGAAAGAGAACGAATGCTCATGGCCGGAATCGATACGCGCCCGGGTGTGCGATCGGGCACGTATCTTCAAAAGGATGGAACATCCGTATATTCAACCTCTCTCCAGGAAGGACTGGAGATAATTCCAATAAAAACCGCATTGGAAAAGCTGGATTGGGTTAAAGAATACTATTGGAAGCTTCTTTCCGTCGATACCGATAAATATACAGCCCGCGCGCGTCTTGACCTTCATAATGGATATGTCATTCGCGCTCTTCCGGGGGCAAAGGTGACCTATCCCGCTCAGGCCTGCATGTACATAGAAAAAGATGGATTCAGTCAGAATGTTCACAATATAATCATTGCGGAAGAGAATTCCGAACTTCACATCATCACGGGATGCGCCACTGCCGCGCATGTAGCCAGGGGGCTTCATGTTGGCATTTCCGAATACTATGTCAAAAAAGGGGCGAAACTGAGTTTCACCATGATCCACCACTGGGCGGAAGATGTCGCCGTAAGGCCGCGTTCCGCCGGCGTGGTCGAAGAAGGTGGCCTTTTTCTTAACAACTATATTTCAATGAAACCGGTCAAATCGCTTCAGATGTATCCGACTGTATATCTGAAAGGCAAGGGAGCAGTAGCCCGGTTCTATAGTCTTCTTGTGGGGAGTCCCGGTGGTGAGCTTGATGTAGGTGGCCGTGTCTACCTCAGCGCAGAAGAGACACGAGCCGAAGTCATATCAAGAGCTATAACAAATGGAGGAAATATCATCGCGAGGGGAGATCTGATAGGTGAGATAGCGGGAGTGCGGGGGCATCTTGAATGCCGCGGTCTTATCCTCAAAGAAGGATCCATCCATGCAATTCCGGAATTGACGGGAAAGGTGGATGGTGTAGATATGTCACATGAAGCCGCGGTAGGAAAAATCGCCCAGGATGAAATATTGTATCTCATGTCCCGGGGCTTGAACGAAGATGAAGCTACCGCCACTATCGTGAGAGGATTTCTCAGCGTCGATATCCCTGGGCTGCCCGCTCCGTTGAAGGAAGAAATAGATCGCGCCGTCGAACTCAGTCAGCAGGACATGATGTAACCTGTTTGCCTTTCTCCACAAGATATTCTGTCATCCCCCTGATGCTGTTGGCAATAAAATGCCGCTCCCGTTGCTGAATATCTGGGGGAAGCATTTTAAAAGACCGCATCCAGGGGTCTTTTTCAAGAATTTCAGCAAAAGAATGCTCTTCCACGGGGTAAATCCCTCTTCGCAGACACCGCTCTATTATATCGAGCCAGATATCAAGTTGCTCGCATGCCGCATCAAAAATGTAATCAGCCTGATCTCTTCTCAGGCAGCCGTAATGGGCAAAACACAAATACGATGATTTGACTTGCGCCATTTTTAAAACGGATTTTTTATATTTTTCATAGACAAACCGCGCAGGAGAAGCAGTGCGCAGATACAATCCTTCATTCAGCGGGCAGATGACACCTGCTGCTTCACCGGTAAAAAGAATATCGTTCATGCAATAACATACATGATGCGACGCATGGCCGGGAGTTTCGATGGTTTCAATAGCCAGATTTTTCTCCTTCATCCATGTTTCAGAAGCGATGTTTTTCTGAGGGACCGGTTCGATCGAACCGTAAAGTCGAGCAAGTGAACCCAGGACTTCAAGGGACCCCTTCCACAGTTTTGAAGGGTCGACCAAATGCCTGACAGCCTGCCTGTGGCACAGCACTGTCGCATCAGGATACTCCCTCAACAAAAGCCCGAGGCCTCCTACATGGTCTATATGGATGTGGGTTATAAGAATTATATCGAGCCTGTCAATCCCAATTTCCGTCAGCGCACTGAGAAGAACCGGAATAGTCGATCCCGGTCCCGGATCAACAAGGACTTTCATTTTTTTTGTTACATAGAGCCAGCTGCTTATAAATTTTCTGAAACCTGTTTTCGGCTGATCCAGATCGATAAGAAAAAGATCTTCCAGAGGCTGATGAATCATGTTCCAACTCCCCGCTTGAAATTCATTCGAATACGATTGTTTTTGATCCGTAAACAAGTATTCTGTTTTCCAGATGAAGCTTTACCGCTTTCGCAAGAACGACTCGCTCAATATCTTTTCCCTTGAGCATCATATCTTCCGCTGAATCACGATGTGTCACCTTGATGACGTCCTGGGCGATTATTGGTCCCTCATCCAGATCTTCCGTCACATAGTGGCTTGTGGCGCCTATTATTTTTACGCCGCGCTTATATGCCTGCTCGTAAGGTTTGCTGCCTGCAAAAGCGGGAAGGAAAGAATGATGGATATTGATAATCCTGTATCGATAATGTTTTACGAAATCACTGCTTAATACCTGCATATAACGGGCAAGAATTACGAGATTAATCTTATGCTTTTTTAAATCTTCCATCTCCCCGATCTCCTGCCGTGTCTTTGTTTCAGGAGAGATCGGATAGAATTTAAAGGCAAGGCCGAATTGTTCTGCCAGCGGCTTAAGATCTAAATGATTGCTTATAACGAGAGGAATCTCTGCCTTCAGTTCACCCATTCGATGGCGCAGGACCAAATCATGAAAGCAATGCAAGTGCTTTGAAACGAATATGGCGATACGTGGGGTAAAATCTGTAAAGCGCACCGTCCATTCCATTTGAAATTGGCGGGCCAGAGGTTCAAAGGCTTCTCGTATATTTTCACGCGGGATTGCAAACCCTTCAAGATCCCATTCAATTCTCATGAACAAAATGCTCTCAGGTTTCGCAGTGTACTGATCTGCATGCAGAATATTGCCATTATTGGTGAATATGAAATCAGAAATTTTTGCGACGATACCCTTCCTGTCGGGACAGGAAAGCAGAAGAATTGCTGACGGTTTTTCCATTCCCTTCTTTTTCCCCGGATTATTGTTTCAGTTAACGTCCAATTACAGCACCTGAGACAACTCTATCCTTGATCCTTATATCAACTGTGATATATAGGCCATTTTGCTATTCTTGTCCATAATGGAAAATTTACATCAGAGGAGAAAAAGGGCGATGAACCTGGTCGAAAAAATAAATCTGCCCAATACCCTTATTGTATATATATGGGATCGATCCCGCAAAATAGCCGCAGATACTGCATCAGTTGCAATAGAAATTATCGTGCCTGTCGAAATTAAGCGCACGTTTTTTGAATCGCCTCAAGATTATGAAGTTCTAAACAATATTTTTGGATCTCATATTGATTTTAAATACCGCAAAGAAAGAAGCTTTGTAAGGGTTGAAGATAAAGATGCGGTTTTCAATGAACTGCTTGAAGACTTCAAGAAGGATGCATTGCGCTATCTCGCACGGCCCAATTTTGCAGCCAGCCTGATCCTCTCCAGGCTTTCTGATATTAAAAAGCGGCCTCACCGGTACAGAAAATATCTGGAAAAACGGGGCGATAACAATAAAAGTATACATAACCAAGACACCCTGGGAGAGCAAAATAATGGATAAAAAAATAACAGTGGTCGGTTCAGGTTTCGTGGGAGCCATGGTCGGTCAGAGAACGGTTGAAAAGAATATTGCAGATGTCGTCCTGATAGATATTGTTGAAGGAATCCCTCAAGGGAAAGCACTTGATATTGCACAATCCGCTTCTCTGGAAGGATTTGACGGCAGGATCACAGGAACAAATGACTTTTCAGAAATGGACGGCTCGCATATTGTGGTTGTCACTGCCGGATTCCCGAGGACTCCAGGAATGACTCGCGAAGAACTCGCCCATAAAAACGGCGCGATTATCAAATCCGTAATAAAAAAAATAGTTACCTATGCGCCGTATGCAATTATTATAATAGTGACCAATCCGCTCGATGTGATGACTCATCTTGCATGGAAGCTTTCGGGGTTTCCACATTCTCATGTTATGGGAATGGGAGGTGTGCTGGACGAAGCCCGATTTAAATATTTTCTTTCTCTTGAGTTACAGGTTTCAATCAAGGATGTTGAAGCGCTCGTCCTGGGAAGTCATGGTGAATCAATGATACCGATCGAAAGTTTTACTGCCGTCAAGGGAGTCCCGGTTACAGAGCTCATCAGTAAGAAACGTTTTCAAGAAATTGTTAAAAGAACAAAACAGGGTGGCGCTGAAATAGTCTCTCTTCTCAAGACAGGCAGCGCCTGGCATGCGCCGTCATCTTCAGTCACAGCAATGATAGAGTCCATAATCCGGGACAGCAAACGTATGCTTCCCGCCGCGGCCTATCTGCAGGGAGAGTTCGGTATCGAAGGAATGCACATAGGCGTGCCGGTAATACTCGGATCCAGGGGAATCGAACGGATCTGCGAAATTCCAGTAAAAGAAGATGAGCTCAAGGATCTCAGGACAGCGGCTGAAAGCGTGAAAAAAATATACGAAAATTTGAAAATAGAATGAGACACATTTTTAACGATCATATTGAATCACTGCTTCCAATGGTGCAGAAACCGGCCCGATATATTGGAGGAGAAACAAATAGCGTGCGAAAGGATCCGCGCCTGTGCCGGCTTCATTTCGCTCTTGCCTTTCCGGATGTATACGAAATCGGCATGTCCCATCCGGGTCTTCAGATACTCTATTGTATTTTAAACAACATGCCGAAAGTTGCGGCGGAGCGCGTGTATGCTCCATGGCCTGATATGGAAAAAATGATGAGGGAAAATGGCATCCCGCTTTTTTCGCTGGAATCCCATGCACCTCTTAACAGTTTCGATGTAGTAGGCTTTTCGCTTCAATACGAGCTTTCCTATACTAATGTACTTGCAATGCTTTCCCTGGGGAATATTCCGATACGCAACAGCGATCGGCGGGAAACGGATCCACTGATACTTGCCGGAGGGCCCTGCGCCTTCAACCCTGAACCCATGGCCCCGTTTATAGATGCCTTCGCGATAGGCGAAGGAGAGGATGTGGTAATAGAAATTGCTGAAACGGTAGCGGATGGCACGCAGAAAAAGCGCTCACGGCGAGCTGTACTGGAGAGTCTTTCCGAACTTGAAGGAGTCTATGTCCCTTCAGTGTATAATGGATCGGAAAAAATACGCAAACGGGTCGTTTCAGATCTTGACCGTTCGTGCAGGCCGGATACACCTGTGGTTCCTTTGATAAGAACAATACATGACCGCATCTCTCTTGAAATTGCCAGGGGGTGCACCAGGGGATGCCGTTTCTGTCAGGCAGGGATGGTATGGCGACCTGTACGGGAGCGAACACCGAAAGGGCTTATCGAAAATGCCGGGCAGGTTCTTGCTGCAACCGGCTATGAAGAAATATCTCTTTTATCGCTCAGCTCGGGGGATTACAGTTCCATTGAGTACCTTCTGAAGGCTCTTATGGCTCGTTATTGTGAAAAAAAAATTGCCCTTGCGCTTCCTTCCCTCAGACCGGAGACGCTTACCCCGCAATTGATCGATGAAATTAAAAAAGTAAGAAAAACGAGCTTCACCTTGGCTCCTGAAGCTGGAACTCAGCGTCTGAGAGATGTGATTAATAAAGGCAATTCGGAGGAAAACCTTCTCAAGACCGTGCGCCTCGTATTCGATAGCGGATGGAAGTCTGTCAAACTTTATTTCATGATCGGACTGCCTACGGAAACAGAGGAGGATCTCGAAGGTATCGCCGACCTCGGATATAAGGTTCTCAAGGAGGGCGGCGGCCGTTGTCAAGTAACCGTGAGCCTTTCCACCTTTATTCCCAAGCCTCACACCCCTTTTCAATGGAAACGGCAGATAGGAATCGAAGAAATTGAAACCCGTCAAAAATTCTTCAGAGAAAAGGTACGTCATGGAAATATCAAGCTCAAGTGGCACGACAGGCGGATGAGCTTTCTCGAAGGCCTTATTTCCAGGGGAGATCGGAAGACAGGCGAGCTGATCGAAAACGCTTTTTTGCGGGGTTGCCGCTTTGACGGGTGGAGTGATATATTCACGTTTGATAATTGGGAAAAGGCGATCTCTGAATTGAAAATCCAGCCTGCACAATATTTGGATGAACGCAACAAGAACAATTCTCTCTCCTGGGATCACATCGATTGCGGGGTTGAAAAAGAATATCTCCTAAGGGAAGATGAAAAAGCGAAAAGCGGCATATTGACGGAAGACTGCCGTTTTACATCCTGTACGGGGTGCGGCGCCTGCAACAGCAGTATAGGAATTATAAAAGCAGAGCCGCCTTTAAAGATCGATTCGGATAAACTCCTCCCGCGGCTTGATCCCGGTATTGCTGCCCTGACACCTGCAGCACTCAGAATTGCTTACAGTAAAATCGGCACGGCACGTTTTCTTTCTCATCTTGATACGCAGTCTGCACTCATCCGCGCTATAACAAGAAGTGGCTTTACATTCATTTTTTCAGCCGGCTATCACCCCGGTCCGAAGATTTCTTTTCATGGCGCCACACCGCTCGGAATTGAAAGCCTTTCCGAATATGCCGACATACAAATTCAAAATCAGAAATTTGATCCGAAAGAAATGGCAATGAGAATTACCGATTCACTTCCTTCGGGTATAACAATTCTTTCCATTTCCGAACTTCCCAATGGACGAAAATCCTCACTTTCAAAAGAAATTACCGGATTCAAGTACCGAATTTCATTTGCACAGGAGGACCGCCATTCTGTTTTTAATGATCTGGACCGGAAAATTAGTGAATTCCTTAAATCAGACCTTGCCGTAATTCGGAGGACATCAAGAAAAAAAGAACAGAAAAAAAATGTCCGTCCTTTGGTAGAATATATCTCGTGCAATGAAGATGCATTGACAATTGATATGACTTTGCTGTTTAATATCGAAGGAAGTGTGAGGCCCTCAGAAATACTTACTCACGTTCTGGAGATTGACGAAGCGGCAGCCGGGAGAGCGCGAATTCTAAAAAAGGAGACCCTCTTTAAAGAGGAAAGATAAAAAATGGCGAAAGAAATGATCTTCAACTGCAAAGACTATGAAACGAGAATCGCCATTATCGACAATAAAACTCTTGCAAACCTTTATGTAGAAAGAGCTGATGAAAGATCAATAGCCGGAAACATCTATAACGGGAAAGTTGTGCGGGTACTTCCCGGCATGCAAGCGGCCTTTGTAGACATAGGTCTGGGCAGAACGGCATTTCTTTACGTGGCTGATGCGTGCTGCGATGAGCACGAACTTGATTTTCTTGTTGCCGGAGAGGAAGAAGAAGAAAATATAGAAGGTAAATGGATAACCAAACCTCACCCATGCGCGATTGAGGATATTCTGCAGGAAGGGCAGGAAATACTTGTCCAGGCTTCAAAAGAACCTCTTGGAACAAAAGGGGCCAGAGTCACCACCTATATTTCGCTTCCCGGAAGAAATCTTGTAGCGATGCCTACCGCCCATCACATAGGCATATCAAGGAAAATAACCGATGAGGAAGAAAGGGAAAGACTTAGAAAAATAATTGAATCTTTGCGTCGCCCCGATTTCGGATTTATTGCCAGAACAATGAGCGAAGGAAAGGGAGAAGACGAACTGAAAAAAGACGTCGATTATCTCGTAAGGCTTTGGGAAAATATAAAATCGACGCGCTCGAAAGTCGGTATCCCCGGCCTTGTTCACAAGGATCTCAGTATGACGTTACGAGCCGTACGGGATCTATATACGGAAGACACAGGCCGCATTGTAATAGATTCAAAACGCGAATATCAGAAGATAGATGAATTTATGAAAAAATTCATGCCCGGTGTGCCATATTCGCTGGAACTTTATGAGGGCAATGTGCCGATCTTCGATCATTTCGGGATCGAAATCGATGTGGGAAAACTTTTTGACAAAAAAGTATGGCTTAAATCGGGGGGGTACATCGTCATAGATGAAACGGAGGCACTTTGCGCGATTGATGTCAATACGGGCAAGTACGTCGGAAAGCGTAATCTTGAAGAAACCATTTTGAAAACCAATCTGGAAGCAGTAAAGGAAATAGCCCACCAGCTCAGAGTCCGAAATATAGGAGGAATAATCATTATTGATTTTATCGATATGGTAGACGAAACAAATCGGGACCTGGTGTTTAATGCGCTTAAAATGGAACTGGAAAAAGACCGGAGCAAAACCAGCATTCAAAAGATTTCCGAATTGGGGCTCATCGAAATGACCCGCCAGCGCCGGAGAAAAAGCCTTGCGAAAATAATGTGCGAATCCTGCCCGCAATGCTGCGGAAGAGGGATCATTAAATCGAAGACCACTATCTGTTACGAAATATTCAGGGAATTGGAAAGAGAATCCGTCCGCAATCTCACAAAAACAATATGCCTTCTCGTGAATCCCGAGGTAGCAAGAACTTTAATGGAAGAGGAACGAAAGCTCCTGGAGAACCTGGAACATAGATTGATGAAAAAGATAATAATACAAACCGACAACAGTTTTCTTCAGGATAATTATGAAATTATCCCCATGCATTAAATAAATTATACTTAAGGAGACGTTATGCCCGATTACGATGCTATTGTTATCGGCGCCGGAAATGGCGGGCTTTCTGCGGCGGCCGGTTTGGCGAGACGGGGAATCAGGACATTGCTTTGTGAACGTCATAACGTCCCCGGCGGCTGTGCAACCAGCTTTATTCGCGGCCGCTTCGAATTCGAAGTTGCGCTTCATCAGCTGAGCGGTTTGGGAACTCCCGATAAACCCGGCCCGCTAAGGGGTCTCCTGCAGCAGATCGGAGTCATCGATCAGATCGATTTTGTTGAAGAAGACACCCTTTACCGTACCGGAATCCCGGGGGTATTCGATGTGACGCTTAAAGCGGACAGGTCGGAAATTGTTCATGCACTTAAAGAAAAATTTCCTTCCGAAAAAAAAGCGATCGAAAACTTCATCGGCCTCGTCTGGGAATTCTGCCATCAGTTGATTTCAATCTACTACTTCAGGGATCAGCACGCATCGAAGGATAGGTATCCTCTCTATTTCAAGTATGCGCTCAAAACAGGCGGGCAAGTTCTGGACGAATTTTTTGAAGATCCCTGTCTAAAGATGGCCATTGCCTCTTATTGGGGTTATGTCGGCCTGCCCCCGTCACGAATCTCTTTTTCGGATCTGGCTATGCTCCTATGGGCATACACGGAATTTAAACCATACCATATGAAAGGCGGTTCCCAGGCCCTTTCGAATGCGATTGTCGACTCATTTCTCAAGGCCGGCGGTAATGTCAGATTCAACTGCGGCGTAAAAAAAATTATCGTTTCCGGGGGTAAAGCAGTCGGCGTAATTACTGAATACGGAGATGAAATACGCGCCCGGTCGGTAATTTCCAATGCAAGCACCATATCCACCTATACCGACCTTATTGATCCCGAAACAGTGAGTCCCGCCATGCTGAAAAAACTGGCTTCCCGGACTTTAGGTCCTTCCGCTGTCAGCGTATATTGCGGCCTCGATTGTGAACCCGGAGACCTTGGAATCGAAGTAAGTACTCGGTTTATATCCCTTAATACGGACATGGACCGCCAGTTCGCACTATGCCGCACATTTGACAGCCCTGAAATGTGCGGGCTCACGTGCTATGATGTGGCCGATCCTGAATTTTCACCTGCAGGCGCCTGCCAGGTGGTACTGATCAGTCTTCAATATGCCGACCACTGGTACCAGATTCCGCCGATGCAGTATGCAGACACCAAGTACCGTTTCGCAAAAGGATTGCTTGATATTGCCGAACTGGTACATCCGGGATTCAAGGACTCCATTGAGGAAGTTGAAGTTTCAACACCGCTTACCCATCTGAGATATCTGGGCCATCCAGGCGGCTCTTTTTACGGCTTCGATCAATATGCCAAGGATTCTAATCTCTTTGTATCTCCTCTTTCACCAGTACAGGGGCTGTATTCGGCCGGAGCCTGGGTTGGAATGGGAGGCTTTCAGCCGGCTTTGGAGTCGGGTGCGGCAGCAGCAAAAGCTGTGTGCAGATATCTGGAGGAATAAAATTATGAACCGGGATTTCAGAACTGAGATCGAAGGATATCGGGAAATTGAAAAAGAGCTATCTGTTCTGCAGAAATATGCAATTCAAAATATCAGGCCGCAGGAACTTGTAACCCGGATAACAGACAGATTTCATCCGAAGAGGATAAAAATGAGGGTATCGGAAATACGAGAGGAAACACCAGATGCGCGCACTCTGCGTTTTGTACCGGCAGAAGGGTATCTTCCTCCTTTCCACGCGGGACAATATATCAATGTGTATATCACCGCGAAAGGCATAAGAACAGCCCGTCCTTACAGCATATCCTCTTCCCCTTTTCAAACTGCCTATTACGAAATCACAATTAAAAGAGTCACCGGCGGTTTTGTCTCTTCCTATCTCCTCGATACCGTTAATCCAGGGGATGACCTGGAAACTTCAGGGCCCGAAGGTCATTTCTATTACAATCCCCTGTTTCATGGAAACGATCTGGTATTTATCGCAGGAGGCAGCGGTATAACCCCTTTCATGAGCATGATCCGCGAGGTGACAGACCGGGGCCATGACCGAACCATTCACTTGATTTACGGAAATCGGAGCCCAGACAATATTATTTTCGATGCTGAACTTAAAGAGAGAGCACAACGGCATACAAACTTGACCGTGGCGAACATTATTTCCGAACCGCCGAAGGGATATGACGGGTATTGCGGTCTAATTACGTCCGAACTGATACAAAAGATCGCGGGAGACATTTCGGGAAAAATGTTTTATCTCTGCGGTTCCGAAGAAATGAACCGTTTCTGCAGGGAAGAATTTGCGAAGCTGAATATACAGGCAAAGCACATCAGGAGCGATAGCTTCGGACTTCCCGGAGATATCACCCTTGAACCGGACTGGCCGGCTTCAGTAAGAAAGAATGAGTCTTTCATTGTCATGCTCAACGGAGGCGTTTCTTTGACCGCCTTTGCGGGAGAACCGCTCATCAATGCCTTGGAACGGGCGGGGATTACGGTTCCAAACTCATGCCGAACCGGCGAATGCAGCCTCTGCCGCATAAGGCTTGTTTCGGGAGAGGTGTTTCAGCCAGCGGGAGTAAAAGTCAGAAAATCGGACCGCCGCTTCGGTTACATCCATGCATGTGCATCCTATCCATTGACGGACCTGAAAATTATGATATAAGTTGTATGAAAAATTTTGAAGTGCCCGATCTTTTTAACGCAGAATAAAATCCACATAGAAAGGAATGCACCATGAATCTATCGTTGTTTTCTTGTGAAGGGAAAGTGGCTCTCATTACCGGTGGCAGCCGGGGGATTGGACGTGCCGCCGCTCATGCACTTGCTGATGCGGGGGCGACTGTAGTTGTCAGCAGCCGAAAACTCGCCGGCAATGAAGAAGTAGCCGAGGAAATTAAGGCAAAGGGCGGCAAGGCGATGGCGATTGCATCCCACGTAGCCAAGCTGGATGAATCGAAATCTCTTATCGAAAAAGTCACAAGTGAATTCGGGCGGCTCGATATCCTTATGAACAATGCCGGAACCAATCCCTATTACGGTCCTCTCATGTACCAGGATGAAAAAACATGGGATATCACCATGAATGTGAATTTGAAGGGCCTTTTCTTCCTGAGTCAGCTTGCGGCACGGGTCATGAAAGACCAAGGCGGAGGCTCCATTATCAATACCGCATCTATTGGCGGTATGAGAGCAAGTGATCTTGGGGTATATTGTGTAACAAAGGCTGCAGTGATCATGCTGACCAATGTAATGGCAAAAGAATGGGGACAGCACAATATCAGAGTGAATGCAATTGCGCCTGGTATTATAAAAACCCGTTTAAGCGAGCAGCTATGGAAAGATCCGGAAGTAAATAAAGCTGCCGTGGCGAAAGTTCCGCTTCTGAGACTTGGCGAGCCGGAGGAACTGGGAGGCGTGGTAGTATTCCTGGCTTCAGATGCCGGAAGTTATGTTACCGGAGAAACAATCGTGGTCGATGGCGGGGTTCTCCATGGAGAACCGGCTCATCCGGAGAAATAAATATTTTGATAGAATTTAATCTGCTGTAAGAGATTTTAAAAATACCGGCAGTATCAACGAGCTCAGATGCTATTAAAAAAGGAGAATTGTTCAATGCAGATAAAATCAGTCGATCATATCAGCTACGCGGTAACCGATATTGATAAAGTTGTTGATTCATGGTCCAAGTTGTACGGAATAGGACCCTGGACATATCAGGAAAATGGCGGCACAGACACAAAGGGGCGCCCCTGGAAAATACGGATGGCTTTCGCCTATGTCGGTCCCGTTGAAATAGAATTGGTGCAATGCGTTGAGGGAAGAATCTTCCAATCTAAATTTATTGATAAATGGGGTGAAGGGGTTCATCATCTGGGCTTTTTTGTCGACGATGTGGATGCCGAAGCTGCAGATCTGGTGGAAAAAGGAGCGAATCTCCTCATCCATGATCCCGGGAGATTTGCATATCTTGATGCAGGCGGACCGGGAGGCGCCATTTTCGAACTTATGCAGAGGCGTGACAAGAAATAAGATGAACGGGATATCATATGCCGGCGCAATGCGCCTTTTTGCAGGCGGTATAATTATTTTTATATTGTCCGGTTGTGCCGGCATGATTCCTTCTTTTACAAAACCGGAAGTTACCGTAAGCGATCTGGGTATCGCGGAAATAAAGGCTTTTGAATCAAAATTCATTATCGATCTGAGAATCATCAATCCAAATGATTTTCCTCTCACTGTCAAAGGAATTTCGTGCAGTCTCGCAGTAAATGAACAGAAATTCGGAACCGGAGTCTCAAATATCGAAACAGAGATTTCCGCTTTTGAAACTGCCGTAGTTTCTGTAACTGTGTATTCGTCAATGGTCAATTTTGTAAAGGGACTCCTGAAACTCTCAACACAAAAAAATTTGACATACGAAATTTCAGGAATATTGCGAACGCTCACTAAGGGTGTATCTGTGCCCATTTCAGTTCCCTTTGAACATGCGGGAACTTTAGACACAAAAGACCTGAACTAGTTTGCGGCATATCATTACGCAGAATGAGTACCAGTGTTCGCCCGCCGGTATAAAATAAATGTTCTACCATCGAATTGTTCTGTGCATACGTATGTCTTGTTGCCATTATGCTATAACAACTGTATATTTTTAAGTATACGCGATATGGAACCGGCGCCATTTAAATTGATACATTAAAAGGAGGTAGTATGCCATCGAGAAAATTAAAAGAATTCCTCGACAGTGAAGGAATAAAGTATGTGAAAATAACACATTCCCCTGCATATACAGCACAGGAAATCGCAGCCTCCGCTCATATCAAGGGAAAGGAATTCGCTAAAACCATTATTGTATTCGTAGACGGCACAATGTCTATGGCAGTTCTGCCTGCACATCTGACAGTCGATTTCGACTATTTCAGAAAATCGATCGCAGCAAAGAGGATAGAACTTGCTGCTGAATCGGAATTCAAAGACAATTTCCCTGATTGCGAAATCGGCGCAATGCCCCCCTTCGGCAATCTCTATGGATTAAAGGTGTATGTTGATCAGTCTCTTTCTAAAAATGAAGATATTTCCTTTAATGCAGGATTACATTGCGAAATTTTCAAACTATCCTTTAAAGATTTCGAAAAACTGGTAGAACCTGAAATAGTAAAACTCTCCTGATACCTGTAAATAAATGATGCGAAAGCATCCCTTTCTTTCCATTGATAGCCGGCATGGCCCCTAAGGAGCTTTTTTGACAAATCTCCGCGAATATTCAGTGCTCACTTTTCAGCATCGTTCCGAAACTCGGGAAATGACCTTATATACAATGTCTGCAATACATCTTCATCTTTTTTTCGCTGCAAATACCTTATTCGATGGGAGCTCGCTTTCAAGAAATACCGAGTCTCTAGAATTCAAAAATAACGGATGTAAGAAACAACCTGTCCCATTCATCTATATCGCCGGCCGGTTCATTATGCTGATATGAAATAATATAGCTGACCGCCAGAGCTATCGTATCAGTGATTTTCATTTCAAGCGCGGTTTCCGAACTCAGAAAGAAAGTATCTATGTCTTCAAGTGAAAAATGATAAAAAGCATCTTCCTTAAGTACAAGATCTTCAGTAATATTCCACGTATATTCTATAGCAGCCTTTATACCAAGATAGGATTCTGATCCATAAGGGCCAACCCAATATCTGTCGTAAGAATATAGAAAGGAAAGCATCCCTTTCAAGTAATGTGTGTCCGTATCAAGCACTTCGTATCCTATTCCGGGTCCGAATCCATACCGGTAATCATAGCCAGCGTATTTATCTTTCATGTAATAAGCTTCTGCCAGCCAGAAGAAGCGGTTACCGATCACCCTTTCATACCTGCCGTCAATCAGCCACCTTTTGCCGGTTTCATTTTCTTCATCCTCAGCCCTGAATAAACTTGCATCGAGATAATACCGATTCACGGCTTCTTCCTTTTTGATCCTCAGTCTTGCTGCCAACGCATCGGCATCAGTGTTGCCGGAACTGTTGATATATGCCAGCTCTGCCCGAACCTTCCATGGCCCGGCTTCCCCTTCT
Source organism: Syntrophales bacterium (assembly GCA_023230565.1). Lineage (GTDB taxonomy): Bacteria > Desulfobacterota > Syntrophia > Syntrophales > UBA2210 > JALNXD01. The sequence continues at coordinate 114,435 of JALNXD010000003.1, read as the reverse complement.
TCATCAACCTGAGCATTAACCGGCGTCGCGCTCATCATGAGCGCAATTGAGATCGCGCATACTAATGACTTGTAATTCATATACTTTTCCTCCTTATTAATAAAAGATACCCTCCCGGAAATCGACATGTTGTAATTTTACTTCTATTGAGCCGGTGTGATGCCTCTCTCATACCATAAGTCTCCTATTGACATAGCGACGATAGTTTTTTAATCTGAAACGTGAGATCAACGTAAGTGTGAAACGGCGGGAGGATATGATGAAAATGACAAATTTAAGTCTGAAGCGAAAAGTGCTACTGGGCTTTGTATTTATTTTTTTAATGTGTATCGTGTCATGTACCTCAATGGAAACAAGGAAACAGAAAGGTACGGCAGGCGGTGTTGCGATTGGAGCGGCAGCTGGAGCGGGGCTTGGCCAGGCGATTGGCCGCGATACTGCCAGTACATTATGGGGTGCGGCTATCGGTGCCGTGGTAGGCGGAATCGCAGGTAATCGAATAGCCAATTACATGGATCAGCAGGAAAGGGATCTTCAGACTGTAGCCGCTCATTCGGATGCAATGTCTGTTGCCAGAACGCAGGATGTGCTGACGGCCACTTTCAAAGGCGATGTAATGTTCGATTTTGATTCAGCAGCAATAAAACCCGGCGCTCTGAGTCAATTGGACAGTGTAGCCAGAGTGCTCAATCAATATCCGCAAACGGCAATTCGAGTTGAAGGGCATACGGATGCAAGCGGCAGTGAAGAATATAATCAGCGCCTGTCCGAACGGAGGGCGGAAGCTGTAAAAAGCGCTCTGATACAAAGAAATGTCCATCAGGCACGAATACAATCCGCAGGTTATGGAGAAACCCTTCCCATATCCTCGAGTCCGGCAGTGAACAGGAGAGTGAATATTGTAATAGTACCTGTAGAGGGACAAGGATAATATGCCGTCTGTTTTTTTGGGAACTGCCGGTTCAATGATGTAAAAGATCCTTTTTGAAGATTGCTTAACGTCTCCATTCAATCGGGAGAATCACTGCAGGATCGACAACTTGAAAAGTGAATGATTCCGTAAAAAAAAGGCGGACCAGACGATTGTCATTTGACTGGTATCCAACAGAAAGATCCTGGCCAAGTGTCAGGATCATATCCCCTCCCCTGATGGATAAAAGATAGCATTCATCCATAAAAGGGCTTACTATCAGCTTCCCGTCAAGAAGCCTTTTTAAGTGATCTGAAAGAGGATACCCCGGGAAACTTGATATATAGCTCCAGACTTCCGAATTTAAAACCAGGGCAAAAGGCCCTTCGACGGAATTTTTCAGAAGAGTGGTTATACCCTCCGCAACTGTTTTAAGAATCTGCTCCGCTCCGCCAGTAAAGCCTACGGGATCATGAACCGCGGCTTTTTTAATCCCCTCGATCCTCCCCTCATCGAACCCGCTGTAAATGGCATTTTCTTCAAATAAGGCAATGCTTCGTGCCGCTTCATCCATTGAGCCGAGATCGATATCTTTTGATCCGCGCACGAGATTGTCAAGCTCCCAGATATCAAGATCGAAAAACGCCCGAGCCTCAACCAGAGGCAGAACCTTATGAACCCCAAAATCAATTCCGGCAACCGGCTGACTTCCCGGGATTTCAAGTCTGCCCAGGGTGACAGCCCCGTACCCCCACCCTTTTGGTCCATCCACATCGACAACCCTGCGTGCAGAAAGTAAAGGCTGCAGCAATTTTTTCGCCTGATTATCTATTTCTTTCCACGCAGCCTCGGTGATCGGTGCAAGTGAACGCTTTAATATATCCATTTTCTCCTCCTTTTATTTATTTCTTGCGAGCCGCTACAGAATTCTTCTCAGACCAATACACCCTGTCAGCAGAATACTACTGCAAGGACTATAATTCTTGATTTATTGATCTTTTAGACTGCCAATACCCAGATCGTTTAATTTTTCGTTTTTTTCTATTGTTTCTTTTATCTCTCCGGTTTCATTTTCCTCTTCAATATCGGTCAAATCTCCCGACGTAAAAAGATATTGTCGTAACTGTTCATCCCATCCTGACATACTTCGCCTGAGCCATTCCAGAAGCATTGAAGCATGTTCCATTTCCTCATCCCTGTTATGAATAAGGAGTTTTTTCAGATGTTCGTCACTGCATGTTGCCACTCTCTGGTGATACCATACGATTGCCTCGATCTCCTCTTTCATACTGTAAAGCGCGCGTATAAAATCGCGGTCGTCATTTTTCAGTTCTTCGACCGGTTCATGGTAATCCGGCATAATCAACTCGCTCCTTTCTTCTTTTAATTCTTTGTTGTATTCACCATTATTCTTGTATATTTCCATCCAGCCGGCATAATCATTTAAATTCCCATGATGCCCATGGATTTTTTAAACAGCTTTTTTCCTGATTTTCTTATATTTCACTGTTTCACTTACACATTTCATCATAGTTTAATATCCTGTAAAAACAAGAATACCTACGTTTAATCCTTACGATACTTTCGTAATGGTTACGAAATGCACCGTTTGTAACTGCGGTTTAAAAATGATTTTTCGATTCCTAAATGAAATGGATGACTCCGCGAGAAATTGATGTTGATCTTTTTTCATCAGGAAACCCGGTATTTTCATCCTCGTCGGATTCATGCATCTGCAGGAATGGCAATATTTTATTTTGGGGTTTCAACTCAGAAGGAAAAAATCAAGAGTATCCCGATTATCGCAAGAAATACACCGACGAGATTCCGAAAATATTTCTGAGGGAGTCTGCTAATAAATTTTTTTGCTATAAAAGCACCTAGGAGGGAAAAAGGTATGCTGATAAGAAGAGTATATAAAAGGTAAGACTCAAGACGGGTTCCCCCTGATATGTAGCGCGATATTCTTGTGATATCGATTAAAAGCGCTATAATGCCCGACGTGAATATGTACATCTCTTTCGGCAAATTAAACGCAGTAAGAAAGGCGCTGCGTACTGCTCCGCCCACTCCGAAAAAGCCCGCAAACAGCCCTGAAAGTGACCCGCCCAGAAGGGCTGTTCCGCTTGTATTCGGCATGGCCCAGTCGCGGTTGAAAAATAAAAATATCACATACATAATCAGAAAGGCTCCAAGTATTTTTTTCAAGGGAAGTGTCTGTAGATGTATGGAGAGAGAAGCACCTGCGTAACTCGCAATTATCCCGGCAATTCCGAAACCTAAGATCAATTTCCAGTCGATCCGCCCCCTGAAAAAAAGTACCTTCCAAATATCACCGCAGAAATGTAGTATGCCTGCAAAAAGCAGCGCAACAGACATTGGCATATATAATGCCAGAACGGGCATCATGATGGTCGACATTCCGAAACCGGTTGCCGTACCGATACATGAGGCAGCCAGGGTCAGAATACTTATCAATGCCATCTCAATCGCCAATATTTGCTCCCGAGATAATAAGACGGATTAAAATCACTCTGATATGCCGATCTTTTTACATAAATCTTCAAGAAGAGGAGTCTGGCTTTTCAATATCTTCTTTTTTGCTTCTTCTAGAAAAAACCATTGTGCTCGATCCACTTCCGGAAATTTTTCGAGTTTTCCTGAACGAGGAGGCCACTCCATCACAAACACGCTGCTGACAATTTTATCTGCATCATAATCCCCTTCCACTGCCCAGGCGTGCACCTTTTTTCCACCAGCCTGTTTTACCGGAGAAAGCGCAACAAGATTTCCTGTCACCTCATAGCCGGTTTCTTCTTTGAATTCCCGTTTCGCTGCTTCAAGCGGATCTTCATTGTCACTGTATTCGCCCTTTGGAATAGACCATGCGCCTTCATCTTTATTTCTCCAGAACGGGCCTCCTGGATGTACCAGAAAGACCTGCAGCTTTAAATTTTTTACCCGGTATCCTATCAATCCCGCACTTTTTTTTGCCACAACTCCGACCGCTATTTTCTTCAATATGAAAGCTGATGAAACGCACAATACGTTAATGAAAGCTTACTTTCTTTCCTCTTGAACAGGCATTTTAATATTGGTGAGACTTGTATTTTCAGAACCCCCTCCCCGCTTCACAATGCTGAAAGATCCATCCGTCTCCAGTACGACAGCCTCTGCTTCGGTCATTTGTGAAATGCCGGCCGACCGCACGGCCGTGCGAATCTCATCTTCTGTAACGCGAGACCGTCGCATCGCCTTCGATAAAAATTTTCCTCGAAACGCTAAAAGAGAGGGCTCTCCTGTGACAAGCTTTTTTACCCAGCGTGCCCGAACACTTGACCAGGTAATTATATATTGCAGAATGACCAGGAGGGCAAGAGCGAGAGCGCCCTGAGCCAGAGCAACATTCCTGCTAAGGAGGATTGTCGCGAGCGTGGACCCGAGGGCTATGGTAATTACGAAATCAAAAGCGTTCATCTTGGAAAGTGTTCGCTTTCCGGTAATCCTTAGAAGAATTACCAGGATGATATAGGCAAGCACTCCCACCACCGCTGTACGGACCAATACGGACCAGCCATCGAAAAATGCTTTTTCCATTAAGTCCCCAATTTATCGAAAGAAGTTAGTATATTTGTACCATGTTTCCCGCATGGGGTCAAATTCCTCAACAGAAGTTCGCATAAGCGCTCGTCGTGGCTATGTCTGAGCTGCCGCGCGCGAGTGTTCCTGAACAGCTTCACAAGATGATGCATGGTCGAAACACAAATCTGAACGGGGCAAATTTTCATGCCTCTAAATGTCAGAGAGCTGCTAAATGAGCATTGCATCAGCGTTGTGTACTTTCAATTATATTGACGGCTCGACACGCATAAGGAGCACTTTCGAAAAGGAAATGTGAACCCGTCCCCAATTATTAGCTTGCCTGGAATTGCATTTACTGGTAGGAGAATGTCATTTAAAATTAGAAACTTTTAGAATTATATCACTTTTATTCGCACCAGTGATTTTATAGAAAACGGAAAAGCAGGGTTCCTTCAAAGTTAAAAAAATAGCGAGGTAATTTATGAGAGAAGTTGTTATTACAAGCGGCGCCAGAACGGCAATAGGAGATTATCTCGGGTCACTTTCAGGCCTCGATCCGGTTCAATTGGGTATGATTGCACTCAACGGCGCAATTGAAAAAGCGGGAATCGACAAAAGTCTTATCCAGGAAGTTATAGGGGGACAATGTAATCAGGCAGGTGCACCTGGGAATACTGCTCGCCACATTGCAGTAGGAGCGGGAATACCCGTCGATGCCTATGCATTTACTGTGCATCAGCAATGCGCATCATCCATGAGAGGCGCCGAATTGCTGTCGCAGGAGATCATGCTCGGAAAAATCGACGTCGGTGCGGTCGTCGGGGTGGAAAGCATGAGCAATGCCCCTTACCTGCTCTTCGGCGCCCGCAAAGGGTACCGGCTCAACGATGGTGAACGGATTCAGGACAGCCTGATGATTGGAGGTCTGGTCGATGCACTGCTGGGATACCATATGGGCATCACGGCTGACAATATTGCCGATCATTATCAAATTTCCCGGGAAGAACAGGACGAATGGGCGCTCATGAGCCATCAGCGGGCCTGTGATGCAACCGCAAAGGGCTTGTTCAAGAACGAAATCATTCCGGTTGAAATCAAAACTAAAAAAGGCACCGTTATTTTCGATACTGATGAACATCCGAGAGCTGACACTAATCTGGAAGCACTGAGCAAATTGAGGCCGGCTTTTAAAAAGGACGGCACAGTGACAGCCGGGAACGCCTCGGGGTTGAATGACGCGGGGTCCTGCATGATCATGATGGCCGCCGAAAAGGCAAAGGAACTTGGGGTGAAACCTGTCGCACGAGTAGTCGCTTCAGCTCCGGGCTCGGTCGAACCTCGAATCATGGGCATGGGTGTTGTTCCGGCAGTAAAAAATGCTCTTAAATTCGCGAACCTTGCGTTGGAAGATATCGACTATTTCGAATTCAACGAAGCATTTGCCGCACAGGTTATCGGATGCAATCGTGAGCTGAAAGTACCGCTCGAAAAAATAAATTCTGTCGGCTCCGGTATCAGTCTCGGGCATCCCGTCGGCGCCACGGGCGCGCGCATTATCATCACGATGATAAATGAGATGAAAAGGCGCGGTGCAAAATTGGGTTGTGCGTCACTTTGCGCGAGCGGCGGACCGGCTCACGCATTCATCGTGGAAGCTCTGTAAGGGGTCAAGTTATTGTATGTGTAAGTTCTGAGAAACTGAAACCTGCCGGTGTTTAGCCGGCAGGTTTTTTTTGCCGGGAAAAGGACCGGAAACTTCGAATAGCTGCCGGACGTGTATCATCAGTTTGATGAAAGGCAAATAGAAAATGTATTTGCTCATGCAAGTTAAAGCTTTTTACCTATATAGAACACATAACCGTAGTACTTTTTGTATTTATAATACAATTCAGCTTCGCGACGCTGATTTTTTACGAGTTCTTCGGCGGCGTTATTGCCTTCATGTTTTTTCAAAAACTTTACCTGTGCAGAAACTTGCGGAGCATAAAAATGTTCAGTCCAGCAACTTTCAGGCAGGACAAAAGTAGCAATCGGAATATATCCGGCTTTTTGCATTTGTCTGACTTTGTTTGAAATGGTATTTATTTCCGGATACTCATCTTTCCAGAACTCATCGATTTCAAAAGGCCGCTCTTCAGTAAACCACGATGCCTCTGAAACGGCCATGAAGGCCCCTGTCTTCAAAAACCTGCGCCATTCGTGTATGCCTCGCTCGAATCCTATGTTATAGATGGCTCCTTCCGACCAGATCAAATCTAACTCTTCACTCTGAAAGGGAAGATTGTCCATTGAACCGACAATGCCGTTCACTCTATTCTGAAGATTCAGCTTCCTGCTATTACTATTGAATATATCTATAAAGTCGGGAAACAAGTCAAGGCCTGTTATGTGCCCCGGCGCATGATTCGCTATTATCATCGTCTGACCGCCGGTTCCGCAGCCTATGTCGGCAATTCTTGATTTACGCGTCAGGGTATCGATAAAGCTCAACGCTTTGATAGTTACCTCAGGACTGCCTGGTCCTTGTCGTTGTACGCTCGAAAAATATTCACAAATTAATTTAAAATCGAAATCGTGAATCGATGCATTTCCTTCACTCATGTTCTTTCTCTTTTTTCGCTGATGTACCAATCCACTGCAGTGGAATGGATTATCACGATTCATTTCATATGCACCAAAGTTGTAACGCTTGAGTATATCTTCCCTTTTTGTAGACAGACTTAATTTTACGTTTTCCGCCAAACGTTCAGCTCAAATCTTAAAAATCCCAACTAATCCGAACAAAAGACCTACGGCAAGTGGTACCCAGGGTAAGATTTTTATCCCCGCTTTACCTGGAAAGGGGGCGGATAAGACTTTTATATCAGTGAAGCATATGCATTTTTCTGATTATAGCTGACGCGACACTCAAAGATCACATTCACCTCGGCTATGGCATGCAGTGCTTTGTTACGTTTTCTTTTTTAATAGTTCGAAAGTAAATATCCACGCCATAAGTCTTATAACTGGAACCTTTACCAGTATGCCATCTATTGCATCAAACCACTTCAACAGTCTTGGCATGTACGCTCCGGCGTAACTCAAAATATGCCAATATTTGACTTCACCAATATCAAAAAAGCGGCCTGCAAAATCAACATCTTTCAAAGTAAGAATATGCGCCTTTTCCCACTCAGTTCTCATATCTGGAGTGAGTTCACGATATAATTTTATTGCTGGATTGTAATCCAGCGCTTCTACAGCAAGGATTTTACCTTTCGGCGCTAAGATTCTTCGCAGCTCTGGCAGCGCATACGATAGATCTAAATGGTGCAGCATGCCCGAACATATAATAGTATCAATGCAGCCATCCGGAAGTTTAGTATTTTCCGCATCAGCTTGAAAAAAATATATGTTTTCTAATGCGTTCTTTTCTGCATCAAGTCGAGCGTTATTGACGGAGACATCGCTGATGTCAAACCCCAATGATAGCGAGGCACCAGCTTTTGCGGCTTTTATTGCATTTCCACCATTGCCGCACGCATAGTCAAGGAATATTTTGTCCTTTGCGTATTTGCGTATCCAATTTTCGACATATTCCGTCGATTTCCTTACGGTCGAATAAAATTTTTTGTTTCCATAAAATTTTTCATACGTATCTTGATCCAGTGTTTCAATGTTTTCTCTATCTCTATCGCGGTTATGAAATTCCAGCTCTTTTCTTTTTCTATCGCTCAATTGAGCCATCCATTCTTGATTAGAAATGGTATCGATCTGATAGAGGTGCTTTTTTAGTTGTTCAGAATTCATGGTAAGTCCGCATTTCTTTAAAGCCGCACCGACAGCTCACCGGCAGCAATTGAGTAAAGTAAAATTGACATTTCTGCAGTGCTTTGCTGGGTATTTGTTGCCTCTGCCATTTTTTGCCATTATGACTTCATTACAAATCTTTTTTAACGTACACCCGAGCAGTTCCTGGATCATTGTAATTTCATACATTTTTGAGAAGAAATGTGCAAGAGTGTATGCCTATTCTTTGCCATAATCCAGCTTTTTTACGGTAGCATAGACTGCCCTTGGAGCGTACATCATAAATATGATGCCTTCCATGTTCATCCGTGGATTTGTCATGCTGCAACATCTTGTGGAAACCATTGTACCATAACAATTTCTAATTATTAGATGGACCAGACCCGGTAATCTGGTGGAGGGTATCCAGATATTCCGGTTTGGGGTCGATTGCCAGGGCCTGCTTGATGAATCGTTCCGCCTCCATCCTGCGGCCCTGTATAAATAATATATGAGCGAGATTATTCAATATGTCAGGATCACTCGGATCAATGGCCAGAGCTTTCCTCAGAGAATGTTCCGCTTTTTCGAAATTGCCCTGCCGGTAGTAGAGATTGCCCAGATTTAAATAGGGGGTTGCCCAGTCGTCCTTTTGTTTTACGGCCTTGCGGTATTCCTTTTCGGCCAGACCGAACTTTCCCTTGTTCTCATAGGCGACGCCGAGATCGTTATGTTCTGCCGCCGAAAGAGGATCCTCCAGCACAACGATCTGCGGCAGAGAACATGACACAAGTAGCGCATATAGGAAAAGAAGAACCGCCGTCAGCGGTAGACCACGAGATAGGTACTTCCGATTTTCTTCCATATTTTTTTAAATCTATCGAATTCGTAGAATTGTGATGCCTCATGGCCGCTGTGGGCGATGAAACCGTCCTCATTGTACCCGACGATGACAAGATAGTGCGGCCGCGATATCACCCATCGGCCCAGATCGACCAGGACTATGACAGGCTTGCGATCGTTCAGAAAGTCCAAAACCAGATCAACCGAACCCTGACCGGCCTTTGTCGCATATCCCTTTAGCCGGGCATAATTTTCCAGATCCGCAATAATGCAGCCCTTCAATTTTTCATTGTAGATCACCTCGGCTATTTCATGTTGATCGATGACATCTCCGTAATATGACATAACGGAGGTCAATGCAGCAGGTCCGCAAAAATTCGTTTCCTGCCGGATGAAGGGAACGCTGCCGATCACAACTGCTGCGATATGGGCGGCGGCAATAATCGTTGCTATAAATGAATGCACCTTTTATTTAATGACTATCTCTTTATTAAGGAGTTTCATAATCACGATGACAAGCAGAACAATGACAAGTATGGCGATTACGGCACCCAAACCGTCGCCGCCTGCCAGCACCTTTTCGGAGGCCTGGGCCAGTAGATGACGCTGCTGGTCGGTCAGGGTTTTGAGTTTTGCATCGACTTCTTCCCGCGTTAATCCATAGGCGCTGAGCTTTTCCTGAACAATTTTATTTTCCAGCGCACGCTGGATAGTTTCGAGCTCCCTGCGTTCATAGGTATCCTGCTGCCCTTGCTGTTGTGATATCCTGGACTGAACCATGGCCGCAATTGCAGGCGAAGTAACGAAAAAAACCAGCAAAAGTGAAATCGATAAGGCAAGAACCGGTTTTCTGAATTTTCTGATCATCTGTCCTCCTCTATCCCGTATATGGTTCCTAATTCAGATTTTTTATATCCGAGGCTAATGTGAAATTTTAATACCGAAGACAGGCGATGTCAAATTATAAAAAATCGAAGAAATGATATTACGATCTGCCAGAATGAAAAGAGTTTTGGTTATTGACTCTGCTTCATTTTCCATTTCTTATAGGTCCGCAGGTCCCGCTCGATCATTGCCAGGCATGTCGCAATCACCAACGCATCGTCGATATGGCCGATACCGGGGATAAAATCCGGAATCAAATCGATCGGGTTCAGGACATAAAGAAGCGCTGCTGCTATGGCGGCTATGGACCAATAGGGAATTTCACGATATTCCCCCCGAATATAATCCTGGACAACTGAAAGAAGGATCTTGAAGTCGGAAAAAAACCGGCCCAGGGGTCCGCTCTCCTTAAATTTTCCCTCAATCTCGTCACGCTTGTCGAGCACCCGTTTGAGGTCCTCCTCAGTCACATGCCGAGCTCCTCTTTTTATCTCTTCTTCGGCCTGCTCCTTCGTCACCTTTGCCATACGCGGTCTCCTTTCCCAGGCATTTCACGAGTATTCTGTATTTCCTGCGCCTAAAATTATAATACAGGAAATTCTCTTTTCCAGAAGTCTTTCGGCCTGAATCGATGTTCCGCAGCTACTTTATTATCACACGATACAGGATCAGCAGAAGAATCGCTCCACCGGTAGCCAGCAGAAAGCTCCCAAAATTGAATCCTGTAATTTCCCCCAGTCCCAGGAAAGACCCGATGAAACCTCCCGCGAAGGCGCCCGCTATTCCCAGCAGGATGGTCACGATGCACCCTCCGGGGTCTTTTCCGGGCATTATCAGCTTAGCGACTACACCCACAAGCAGGCCCATTATGATCCATGATACAATTCCCATCACCTGTCTCCTTCAGTTAATGGTTCATTTCTTGGCACGGCCTCTTCGGCAGGAGACCATGAAAAAAAAGCACCCACTGCACACCGATGATGCTGCAGGAAAAATCAAATTTTTCACATTCACGAGGAGCTGATAGCTTGATTGGTCCAACTATCGTTACCGGATGGTCTTTCAATATGCGCCGGAGGACGGAAAGTCTTTACTGGCATTCGCATGTTTTGCCAAAAATTATAGCAGTGTTTCTGCCGGCTGTCAATGATATAAATAATTGATATTATTTATTATTAATGGTTGACAGCATCCAAAGATAATGCCATAAACCGTCTGCAGCCTTGTCGATTATCTCAAGAAAGGGTGAACCATGAAATCAACCTTTCCTGCGCTCAAACAGAGGAAAGAATTGCTGAATCACATTCTGGACCTGCCGGAATTGCCCGCTGTCGTACAAGACCTGAATGCCCCTGTCCTGGCCAAACTGATACGCCATATAGGTTTGGAGGATTCGGCGGAAATCGTTTCCCTTGCGACGGCAAAGCAGTTGAAGGCAATACTCGATGAGGACCTCTGGTCCAGCGATGCACCCGGCCTGGATGAGACATTCGATGCCGAACGATTCGGACTGTGGCTGGAAATCATGATGCAAAACGGGGCGGCCTTTGCCGCCCGCAAAATTTCGGAATTGGACGAGGACCTCCTGACTCTGGGATTGTGCCGTCTTGTCCTGGCAGTAGATATAGACGATTACGCACTGCTTTCCGAATCCTTTGATGATACCCTGCTGGAGAAAGCGCTGGAAAGCTCCCTCAATCAGGAATTCGGCAATTATCTGGTGATTGCGAAAAGCGAATCGTGCTGGGATACGGTTTGTGCGTTACTGGCGGAACTCGGAGAGCAGGATTATGAGATGTTCACTCGGCTGCTGGAGCGATGTTGCCGGGTCACGGGAGAGTATATGGAAGACAACGGCGGCCTCTATCACGTGCTCACCGCCGGTGAAATGCTCGAAGAGGATGTTTCTTCGGCACGGAAAGAGAGAAGAGAGGCAAAAGGGTTTGTCACACCGGCATCGGCTGCCGTTTTTTTGAGCCAGGTCCGGTCGATGCCGTTACATGAAATCATCGAAGCAGCAACAGTTGATCCCATTACCCGTGCCTATTTCAGGGCAGCGGAAAAGGAACGCGGATATACCGCCGGCACTCATGTAAACGACAAAAAATCTGAACAGGAAAATCCGGCATCACTTGACCGGAAAATCATACAATTCATACAAACGCTGCAGAATGCCGAGGTGCTGTCCGCTCCCGATCAAAAATTGCTGACCTGGGAAGACACCGGCTCACAGAACCGTTCCCTCCCTCTGACTGAAGCCATGCGGCGCATCAACCGGACCGATCCGGACCTTTTTTCTAAACGACTGATGGAGCTATCCTATCTGTCCAATACCTTGATGTCGGGGTGCAGATTTCAGGGTCGCCCGTTCAAACCTGAAGAAGCGGCCGAAGCGGCCCTGTCGGTGTGCAACCTGGGAAGCGAGTATCTGCTTGCCGGAAAAGCAAAATTAAATCCGGAGCAAAAACATGACATATGGGACATTCTTTTGAAAGAAGTGCATTTGATCAAGCCCTTTCAGACGGGCTGGAAGATTTTATTCGATGAGGTAGTCTTCCATACTGCAAAAACCCTTTTGAAATTCATGAACCGCATCAGGGACGAAAGAGCGGATTCCCTGCAGGCGAGGGAGTTGAGAAAAATGGCCGATATCCTGCGCTCTCGTATGACGGCAGGCCGGCCCTGGACGTTTGTCGATGAAATTTACTATCTCCAGATTTTCCTGGACGGCAACACAGTAACGGTGCTGACGGGCCTGCTGCAGGAATATCCGGTTGTTTTGCAGGCGCTCACGGAGAAGGGAAAAAACCGGCCCTTACCGTTCATCGGTTCCCACGAAGATATAGCGACTATTCGGCAGTTTCTCGATGATGCACTTTAGCACCTGAGGAAGGCACCGGACGTTTTTTAATCGCATTTACTTCCGAACGCTTTCGGACTTCTGGGTGACCATCAAATATGATAGTATACAACGTATGAAGAACGATCTGGATAGACGAATCTCAATCCTTGCCCGCTGGATTCACGAGGCTTCGTATCCCGTCTATTTTGCCGGCGCCGGCATCAGCACGGATTCGGGAATCCCCGATTACAGGGGCCCAGATGGCCTATGGACGCGGCGGGACCGCGGTTTGGCGCCAAAGCCGATGTCCAAACCCTGGGACCAGGTGGCGCCGAATCCGGGGCATTGCGCGCTCGTTGATCTGCAGAATCTTGGAAAATTGCGTTTTCTTATCTCTCAGAATGTGGATAACCTCCACCTCAAATCGGGAATCAGACAGGACCTGCTTGCCGAGCTGCACGGGAATATGGCGCTCCTGCGCTGTACGCGCTGCGAGGAAACGCTGCCCAGAGCCGAGGGGTCGGATGTGTGTCGATGCGGCGGCCGCTTGAAAAGCAGCATCGTCGACTTCGGCGACGCGCTCCCTCACCGGGATCTTAACAGCGCCTTCACCCATTCCCGCAGAAGCGATCTTTTTGTAGTGGTCGGATCCAGTCTCGTAGTGACTCCCGCCGCCAATATGCCTATGGAGGCGCTGCGCAGCGGGGCGAAACTGGTGATTATCAATAAAGGAGAAACGCCTTTCGATTCGTCGGCGCACCTGCGCTTTGATGAACCCATCAGTTCCGTACTGCCGCGGACGGTCAGGCAGTTAAAGCGGCTCATGGGGATGTTCGAATAATTTTCCCTTTTTTTGTCTGAAGCGTTTTACTGCGTGTAACCCACAGACAGATGATAATTCATGCGATCGTAGATGAAGATGATCCTGTTGTTCAATTCCAGGGTCGTATAAATCCGGATGGGAGAACCAAGAATCCGCCGCTTCGTGATCTGGGTCCAGATCGATTTCCGGCTGAGGGCCATTGCATTCAGAATGCAGGGCAGGGGAACATCGAGATTTCTGAACCTCTTTCCCGTTTCGAGAAAATAGGCGTAGTCGAAGGCGCTCCCCTTCCCTCTCAGGAGATTCTGCACTTCCCTCAATGCACGTCCATGCACCTGAGCCATCAAATTCAGGTGAGACATTATATCGGGCACGATTTCTCTTACATCTTCCATCCACTGGCGCGAGATCTCGTCATGGTGGCGATCGATTACCCGCACGAGCACATCCGAAAGAAATGATTTTTCCTCGTTGGGAGACACCTCCGGCAACTCGCCTGTCTCCATGCCGGAAAACAGCTGACGATATGAATCAGCCATGGACCAGGCATCGCGGTACAATGCCATATAGCGGTCCACGGCCTTGCGGTTTGATTCCCAGGCCAGCGGAGGGAGCTCATGAATCGGGACAAAGCACGCATCGACGGCATCATCGCCCGGAACGACTTTCCCTCCCGTGCGCCTGACCTCGTAGGTGATGATCGCCATGCTTCCGTAAAAATCATTTTCCACGGTATCGACGTCGATGAGCCTGACGACTTCCCCCTGCAGTCCGGCCTCTTCCCTAAGCTCCCGCAGGGCGGCATCCCGCACGTCCTCCCCCGATTCGGCGAATCCGATGGGGAGACACCACATGCCGAGGTACGGCTCTTTTCCCCGTTTGACGACCAGCAGTTCCCGCTTGCTGTTGGCCACTATCGTGCTTACGGCGGGAAGAGGGTTTTCATAGAAGACAGTAGTGCAGCGATCGCAGTAATCCCGCTCCTTCCCCTCGATCAGCCTCCGGGAAAGGGCATTGCCGCAGTGTGCGCAATAATGACGTTTTTTTTTCACGGCTTTCCTTTACGCTCGAGGTTCGTAACACCTGAATATGCAATCATCCTTCGTGATCGAAAATTTTCCCCCTTCACGGGCCCTCTCGCGAACATTTTTGTAGAACCCGGTCAAGACCTCCTCCATCTTTTCAGGATCGGCATCCAGTATTTCCTTGAAGAGCAGATTCCGCTTTTTTGAAAGATAGTCGATACAGTCTTCGATATGCTCCTCGGGAAAGGAGAGATCGTTTTCGAAGACGATCTTTTCTATTCTCCCGAAGTGAGGCTTCAACTGCCCTTCTCCGTTTTCCATCGAAAACCGGCGCAGAAGTCTGCCGATGGCGGTATCTCCCGGATACTCGAATCCAACCGCCTCAAGGGAGGCGGGAATCAGACCGATCACCTCCTGAAGCGATGATTGCGTGTGGGTGATAGTGAGAAACATACCCCCCGTCGCGAGGAGTCTGGCGATATAGCCGATCAGATGGGGGAAAAAATACAGCGAATAGCTGGCGACAATCAGGTCGAAGAATCCGGACGGCATATTCTTTATGTAATCGGCCTTTTCAGCGATAAACCGCCCTTCGTATCCCGCGGAACGGACGGCGGAAAGAAAGAGCGGGCTGTTGGTCTTGTCCACAACGTCAAGTCCCGTGATCAAAGCCCCTTTCTTCAGGCGTCCGGCAAATTTCTCCGTAAAAAAACCGTAGGCACAGCCCAGATCCAGGACCGATCCGGTTTCCGAAAGATCAAGCCCGTCGAGGGCCGCATCCCGGATGTCCTTCCGATTGATGGAGTACCGAAGGATCAGCTGCCGCGTTTTTAGATGATCGTCGACGGGCTCATAGGTGCGTCTGATGTCGTCGAGGGAATACAGGGCCTCTTCGTCCATGGCCGGACTCCTTTCTTCAAAGAAGGCAATTATCTTTTAACCTATCCGATTTTCCCTCACCTGCATGAGCATATCAGGAGAACGTGCACGATACAAGCTCCCTATTTGATAATTCCGTCAGCGGCCGAAAGGTATCGGGCCTCGTTCTTTCCGGCTTTTTCATCGACGAAATAGAGAATCACGCCTCCCGCAATAAAGAGAACCGCAATCGACAGGATGCTGATGCGCGACGCGGTATCGCTCGAATATCCCATCCAGCGGACGAACAGTGCCGTAAGCCCCAGAAGAAGAGGTCCGATGACGACGGAAAACTTCCCGATAAGATTGTAAAAACCGAAGAACTCCGCCGATTTGTCCACAGGAATGATCCTGGCATAATAGGATCGGCTCAAAGCCTGAACGCCTCCCTGGACAAGGCCGATTACAATGGCGAGCAGGAAGAACTCATTTTTGTGCGTAATGAAGGCGGCATAGATCGTGACCGCACTATAGACGGCGATCGTTATATAGATGGCACGTTTGGTTCCGATTTTACCCCCCAGCCAGCCGAAGGCGATGGCTGAAGGAAATCCCACGAACTGCGTAATCAGAAGCGCCAGTATAAGGTCGTTGGAGTCGAAGCCGATGGACATGCCGTAATCCAGGGCCATCCTGATTATGGTATCGACACCGTCGATATAGAGCCAATAGGCAACGAGGAAGGTGAAAATCACCTTTAGATGGCGGATCTCCCTGAAGGTAAGCCTGAGCTGCCTGAGTCCCGCCGCAACGGCCGAGACGGCGCCGTCCGGCTTTTTTACCGGCAGCTCGTGAACGAAAAGAAAAAGAGGTATGGAGAATAGGGCCCACCAGAGGGCCACCGTAAGAAAGGCGAAGCGAACGGCCTGGCCGGCATCGGCAAATCCGAAGGTGGCCGGTTTGAGGGTCATCCAGACATTGACTGCGAAGAGAAGGCCGCCGCCCAGATAGCCCATGGAAAATCCCAGGGCCGAGACGAGGTCCATCCTCTTTTCCGACGAAACCGCCGTAATAAGCGAATCATAAAAGACATTGCCGCCGGAAAATCCTATTGTGGCCATCACGTAAAGCACGATGGCCATTACCCAGCTGCCCTTCGAAACCAGATAGAGCGAGGCAGTCATCACCACGCCCATAAAGGCGAAGAACAGGAGAAACTTTTTCTTTGCCCCGCTGCGATCGGCGATGGCCCCCAATATGGGCGCCGCTACTGCCACCATGATTCCAGCGATCGAATTCGCCATACCCAGTTTCGCCGTGCTCACGACGGGATCTGCGCCGGCGCTCCAGAATTTCTTGAAGAAAATAGGGAAAAAGGCCGCCATTATGGTGGTGGCGAAGGCGGAATTGGCCCAATCGTACATGGCCCAGCCGAATACGGTCTTGCGGGTGTCGCGCTGCATATGCTGAATGTTCTCCCTTGAATTCGAGAAGCGGATTCGTTCAGGTCAAAATTTTTATCCAGGGAATTCGGCCCTTATTCTTTCAATGCCCCAGCCACTGGAGCGCCCTTTCAAGTATATTCGCATACACTTCTTCGAAGCAGGCCGCCATGCATCTGGGCGGATGAAATGAATGATCTCCGCCTTCGATCACCTCCAGGTCCCAGGACGCCGTCAGGCCGCCCAGAACGTCTTTGAGAACCGCCAGATCGCAGAGAGGATCGCGTGTTCCCGCAAAAAAAAGCATGGGGATGGTGATCCGGTTGAGATGGGCATCCCGCCGCTGTTCCTTTTTCCCCGGCGGGTGGAGGGGATAGCCGAACAGGATGAGCCGGTCGGCCGGCAGGCGTCCCTCGGCCGCCATTTCGGACGCGATGCGCCCTCCCATTGACTTGCCGCCGGCTATAATGCGGCCGGCCCTGCAATCCGGATCTTCCTTAAGATAGCGGCATACGCCGGCCCATGCATCGACAAGTTTTGTCCGGGGGTCGGGGGCCTTTTTCCCCTTTTCGCGATAGGGAAAATTGAAGCGGATCGAAAGATAGCCCGCTCTGGCAAACCCCTCGGCAAGCGTGACGATCAGGGGATTGTGCATGTCATTGCCTGCGCCGTGGGCGATGGCAAAGGCACTTCCTTCACCGGCGGCAAAACCGCCGGGCACGGCAAGGACCGCCGAAATACGGTCCCCCTTTTCAAGGGTGATTGAAATTGTAGAGGCGGTGAACTCCATAACTTCTGCAATCCCCGTCTGTCAGACTAAAATATGAAAAGAATCTCAGAAAACCGGACAAAAGTCAATTGGGGACATTAATTGGGGACGGGTTCACATTTCCCACAGTTTAGATTTAAATAGAGCGAAATGTGAACCCGTCCCCAATTAACGCCATTAACGAAGTGGGAAATGTGAACCCGTCCCCGATTATACCAGATGAAGATCAATATGCATTTTTGTAAAAAGGGGCTGCAGCAATTCCATACCGATGCGTTGATGGGATTTGACTGCCTCTTGAAAACGGAACCAGTCCGTTTTTTCTCTGTCCACGCCATCCTTCCAGAAATAACGATCCTTGATTACGAAAAATCGTGAGGCCAGTTCGTTCTTCGAATCCTTCAGTCCTCTGATTTTGCGATCGACGGCTTCATCGAACCAGCGATCCCTGTCGAAATCGCCGAGCCAGGGAGCCAGAGTTCGATAGGCCTCAAGACGCATCTCCCTGCCCGAATTGAAAGGTCCCGAAACAGATTTTCCCATGGCTGTCACAAGCGATTCTTCAAGAGTTTCCCAGGGAAGGTTCGCCTCTCTTCCCTCAATTTTATTGTAGGCTCGATAGCGGTCATACAGCCGCCGTGCCGCCTGGAGAAAGCGGTCCCGGTTGTCGATGTCTTCTTCGACAAGACGGCTGTCCTGCCAGCGATGGGCCGCCCAGTCTGGATGATGTTCCCCGTCGGCATGACCGATATCGGGTTTCGGATCGAAACCCATGTGATTGAAATAATCATACCAGCCCACGAAATTCTGATGGGCCCAGGTATCGGCAAAGGTGTGACTGGCGATGCCGATCCGGTGAAGACGAATATCTTCCGGCGACTTGAAGGCCCTGTCCATTAATTCATTGGCCCGCTCATTGTCAGGTGTTGTGTTGAGAAGATGCATCTTGCCGTCACGCCGGCATGCCTCTTCACAGAGAGGATCGCCGGGCATAAAATGAAAGACGGGATAAATGCGCATAAGCGTTCGTTTCGGTTTCAAAATGTTCATTGTCTGAGAAATATAGACCTCATAGACCTCCCCTCTCAGTCGATCTTCGATTGAAAAGGCGATATCGTTTTCGTCGACGAATTCCGAGGCCGTTGCGACTGTCCGGGCTTCATCCTCGGTGAAGCCCGCGGCATGGGCCGCAATTCCGGTGATGTAGTAATGAAATTCCGTATCCATGGCATCCCCTTTCAGAATGATTTTTTTCGGCCGGCATTCCTTCGCAAAGAACGGTATGCGGTTACAGGTGACGGTATCGGTAAAAAAAGGGGAGGCGGCGGTTCGGGGGCGGCATCGGACGGGGCTGAAAAGCCCCTGGCGCCGGTTCCATCTTTGTGTTACAGGATGATGGATTTTACTTCGATTTTCCATTCACATCAACAAAAAAGGGACACTTCCCATTTTATGGATCGTAAGTCCCCGCCAACTAAGAAGAATCGAAAAGGGAGGAATCAGCATGATGCACGAGGGTTTTTATTTTGACGAGTTCGAGCCGGGCCAGACCTTCAAAACCGAGGGAAGAACGATCACCGAGGCGGACCTCGTCAGTTTCGTTACCCGCCATAATTACAGTGAACCCCTCTTTATGGACCGGGAGATATCGAGAAGGAGACCCAGTTCGGAAGGCCGATTGCACCGGCCCTCATGACCGTTTCAATGGCCGATGGGCTCTCGATCCTTTCGGGCATTATCCACAGAACCGGCATGGCGTTCCTCTGGATGGAAATGGACGTAAAGGCGCCCGTGTTTATCGGCGACATCATTCATGTGGAGAATGAAGCCCTGGAAAAGCGGGAAACGAGCAAGCCGGACCGCGGAATCATCACCTTTCTCCACCGGGTGATCAATCAGAAGGGCCAGTTGATTTTGGAATACCGGGTCAAACGGATGATCCGCCGTAATTAGGGACACTTCCCCTTTTTTACACTTGAACATCTGTTAAATGTAACTGATAGTCGCAGGTTAAGAGTTTATGCTAATCATTTTGTTTCAAAAAGTGGAATTATCCCACCTAGCGCAAACCCGCGATCCTCTGAAGGATGTAGATAACGTCGGCTGTTCCGAGTTTTCCGTCTCCGTTGGCGTCTCCCGCAGGCGAAGGCGGACCGGGCGAAACGCCGGCGGTTCCCATTAAAATATAAAGGGCGTCATTCAGTTCGACCCTGAGATTGCCGTCCGCATCGCCTCTCGGCGGTGCGAAGGCCGCAATCCCCGTATTGACGCCGCCGCCAAGCCCTCCGGAGAAATAAATTACGCCCCTTCTATCCACCGTCATGTGAGTTTCGTCAAGCGCGGCAACGGGCGCGATTGCGCCTGTAAGGTCCATATCCGCCGGCACATTTCCGTTTGTGAAGCGCAGATGCCGGTGATCGAAGGCGCTTGTATCGGTCACGGCCGTCCAGGTGTTGCTGGAAGGCACATATTTCTGCCTGGCGCTGTTCCAGATTCCTCCTTCATCGTCCTGGTAAATGCGATATCCGGACAAATAGCCGGAAGCATCGCCGCTTACAAATTGCAGCCATTGGGGCAGACCTCCGGCGATGTCCTTTTTCATCAGCGCAATGCCGCCCCAGGTCATGAACCAAACATTGCCCGCATCGTCCATACGCACGCCGTCAACCCGGTAATCGGGGAAATATTCCGTGTCGGACGAGTCGTACCACATCCATGTGCTGTTCGAAGGATCGAGGTAGTAGGCACCAAAGGCGCCGTAAAACCATTTGCCGTCTTCCGGATCGACATAAATGCCATAATAAAAGTAGTCATTAAAAGATGCGGAAGGCAAATCCATCCACTGCCCCGCGGCGGCGTCGTAAGCGACGGGCGACTGGTGCAGGGGCGCAAAATAGATTCTATTTTCCGAATCCACGGCCACTCCATGAATGCCGAACGATCCCAGGCTCTTGCCGCCGACGGTGCCGCGGTACTGCTCCCAGGTCCCGTCCGATTTGAGCCGGGCGATGCTGGGATCGTCGTAGGCGGGGAACCAGACTCCCCCGATTTTATCGGCGGCGATAAAATCGATCCTGTTACTGGTGAGGGTGGTGCTGCTCTCGCGAAATGTATGATGAACGATCTGTGCGACCTGCGGCTGCCCCTGAGCATCCACGGGCAGGTAGTGCACACCCGTCCCGTTTCCGGGAGTGGAAGGGTCCCAGCCGGTGGTGAACCAGATTCCTTCCGCCGTTGCCTCTATTCCCGGAATCTGTTCGCTGTTCAATCCCAGATCCGCCGCCCGGTAGCGGGTCCACTGGCCGCCACCCTCTCCCGGCACGAAGCGAATGAGGCCGCCGTTCTGGCTGTAACCGCCGCCGAACCAGACTGATCCGTCGGCGGCCGCCTCAACGGCGTTTATCCGGCTATCGGGCACGTTCAACAGCGTCTTGAGATCGTACTTGACCCAGGCACCCGCCGCGGTATAGCAGTAGACACCATATGCGACATAGCTCCCGGATCCGACCCAGATGTTTCCGTTGGCATCCTCTTCAATGTAGGAGATAGGGTTCGCACCGGGGACATCGGGATCGTCGGGCATTTGATTGTAGACATAACTCGTATTGACCAGGCTGGCGCCCGTTGCGACACCGTATCCGTCGGCAACCCAGTACCGTCCCCTGCTGTCGATGAGGGCATCGCTGATAAAATAGTTGTTATAAGAATAATAGACCTCGCGGGTTTCCACTACGGAAAGCGACGTATCGATGCGAATGATTCCCCGGGCGGAGATAAGCAGCACATCCTGAGTCCCGCTCCCTTTATCGATCAGACGGATGCGGTGCACGCTGTCCACATTGCTCGTGTCTACTCCATAAATGGGATCACTGGTGTCCTGCATGGTAAAGGTAAGTTTTGTCCCTTCCGGGCGCTCGCAGAGAACCTGACGATTCGTGAGGGCGTACCAGGTATTCCCCTGACCGTCTTTGAGGGCGCAGCGCACCGGCGTTATCAGTTCCGGCTTCTCCACGACTGTGAGATAGGTTTCGCCGACCGCGTTGTTTCTCCGGCTGTTGGTAATATAGCGGAATTTCCCCACCGGATCGCCGGGCGCGCGGTACCAGACGCCGGGATCGTATTCCGTCCCCTCTATCGCGGTCACCCAGAGCCCGCTCTCACTGTCGTAAAAGACGTTCAGAGGCTGGTAGGGCACGCTGTTGGTGCGAAGCCGGTACCAGTCGCCGGGAGCAGAAGTTTCCGCGGCAGCCTGCTTCAAACCGAAGCCGCCGCTTGACCCCGTGACACATACTATAAAGACTGCCAAGAAAACTGCAGCCCTTTTCAGGCTTCCATCACCGCACTTTTTTCTTCCAACTACACACAGCATAGGCGCACACTCCTTTACAACCGATTCCATACACAATTAAAATGATCCTACGACAGTTAGATATAATGTATTCAGCGGCGGCATGGTAAGTCAAGCGGAAAGGGTAATATTATTTTAAATGTTTACAATATGTTACATCACATGTGAGGAATCTCACAGACAGGTCGAACTTCTCTTATGTTGCTTTTCGTTTCAGTAATTTCAGAAGGCAGGTCTCATTGACAGGAAATGCTATTTAATGCTAATTCAGCTGAATCGCGCTCGCAGGTACGTGTAACGTTTCCTTTTCTGAAACAAGGGGTTGCGAGCCATAATTAGGGAAGTGTCCCTAAATAGGTGGTGAGGGAAGCGGAATAGTGGAGGGCATCTTCATATCCCTGGTCGTAGGCGGCGTAGAGCTTGGCCTTGTTCCGTTCGATTCGGCCGGCCTCGATGCCCCTTTGCGGCCTGATGACGAAGACTTTGCCGTCGGCTTCCAGCGCTTCTATGTACTCCATGGTCTCGTTATACTGCGATGCCCGCAGGACCATGGCGTTACAGAGTCCTTCGTACTGAGGATAACGCAGGCGGGTGATCTTTTCCGAAAGGAGGGACCTCTTCTTCCGGTATCCCTTCGGACGGGTGAGCACAATCACGTGCTTTCCATTGCCGTCGGCGATGCTCTTTCTTATGGGAACGGAATCGGAAAGGCCGCCGTCCATGAGAATTCTCCCCTGATAAGGGACCGGCTTAGCCACGAAGGGAAGGCTGCTCGACGCCTGCAGGACCGTCATGTAATCGGGGCCGAGACCGTCTTTTTCGTAGTAAAGGGCCTCTCCGGTGTGGCAGTCCGTTACTGCCGTGATGCACCTCTGCTCGCTTGCCGCAAAGGCCTCGAAATCGAATGGAACGAGTGTATAGGGGATGGTATTGAAGATGAAATGCATGCCGAAGAGTTCGCCCTTCCGCAGCAGGCGCTGATAACTTAAGTAGCGCCTGTCTTTTACAAAATCGATGTTGACGATCCTGTTTCTTCCCTGTTGCCGGGAGACATAGCTGGCCGCATTGCACGCCCCCATGGAAACGCCGATTACATAAGGGAAATAAAGGTCCCGCTCCATGAGAAACTGCAGGACCCCCGAGGTATAGACCCCCCGAAGGCCGCCGCCTTCAAGAATGAGTGCCGTCCTTTCCAAATCCATATTTCCCCGCCTTTAATAAATTGCTGCTGCCAAAAAAAACCGGGCATCAATCAATTTAATTATTTAATCTTATTTCTTTCTCGCTGCAATGAAAAAGCTTATAGAAGCCGGCATCAGCAACTATGGACTTTGCACATCGGGCACCGGCCGGACTTCGATTCTCAAGTGGCGGTAAACTGTATCAGCTGTATTCTCTTGTCTTGAGAAAGGCAATATCTGGCCATGCCTCCATGCAGCGGTCGAGACGCCACTCGCTGGTGGCCAGGAAGGCCAGGTGTCCCTCTGCATCGAGGGCAACAGATAAGGCATTTTCCTCTTCGAATTCCTTGAGACGCCTCACGTCCCGGCAGGCAACCCAGCGGGCAAGAACAAAGCGCACCGTATCATATACAGTTTCGGCTCCATATTCATTCTTGAGCCGCTCCGTGGTAACGTCGAACTGAAGGGCCCCCACGGCACCGAGGATATAGCCGCTTGTCCCCAGAGGCCGGAACACCTGAACAGCCCCCTCTTCGGCGAGTTGTACCAGTCCTTTTTGAAGCTGCTTGGCTTTCATGGGATTCGTCAGACGGATCCGCCGGAAATGCTCCGGGGCGAAATTGGGAATGCCTTTGTACTTGAGCGGCTCTCCTTCGGTGAAGGTGTCTCCGATCTTGATGGTGCCGTGATTGTGAATTCCAATAATATCACCAGGATAGGCCTCATCCACATTTGTTCTGTCCTGGGACATGAATATCGTAGCGTTGGCAATGGCAATTTCTTTCCCGATCCGGTGATGTACGACTTTCATTCCCCGCCGGAAGGTTCCGGAGCACACTCTCAAAAAAGCGATGCGGTCCCGATGGGCCGGATCCATATTGGCCTGTATCTTGAACACGAATCCCGAGAAGGCCTTTTCATGGGGAGATACGTCACGCGTCACTGCCGCCCGCGGCGCCGGCGCCGGCGCCATCTCAACAAAGGCGTCAAGAAGTTCCCGGACACCGAAATTGTTGACGGCGCTTCCGAAAAATACGGGGGTCTGATTTCCTTTCAGGTACTGTTCCAAATCGAAGGGATTCGACGCCCCTTCAAGAAGCTCCATGTCGCTTCTCAGCTCTTTTGCCTGGCTTCCTAAAAGCTGGTCGAAACGTGAGTCAGCCAGATCATCAATCCTCATACCCTCTTGTGGCCTTGTGTTTTCTCCCGGAGTAAAGATGTGCATCTGTCTCCTGTACCGGTTGTAGACCCCTTTGAAGGACTTTCCCATGCCCACGGGCCAGGAAAGGGGAACGCATTCGATCTGCAGCTTGTCTTCTATATCGGCCAGCAGGTCGAGCGGCGCCAGCCCGTCCCTGTCAAGTTTGTTGATAAAGGTGATGATGGGGGTATTGCGCATGCGGCAGACTTCCATCAGCTTTTCCGTCTGCGGCTCCACGCCTTTGCCGCTGTCAATCACCATGAGGGCGCTGTCGACGGCGGTAAGCACCCGGTAGGTGTCCTCCGAA
The DNA here is from genome assembly GCA_023230565.1 of Syntrophales bacterium. Lineage (GTDB taxonomy): Bacteria > Desulfobacterota > Syntrophia > Syntrophales > UBA2210 > JALNXD01. The sequence goes on along the minus strand of JALNXD010000003.1, from coordinate 89,651 downwards.
AAATCCTGGTGGCCGGGAGTATCGAGCAGATTGATCTCAAATCCCCTGTAATTGAATTTCATCACCGAGGTGGTAACGGAGATACCCCGCTCCTTTTCAATGGCCATCCAGTCGCTTGTGGCATGACGGGCCGCCTTCCGGGCCCTCACGGCACCGGCCTGCTGAATGGCCCCTCCGAAAAGCAGCAGCTTTTCGGTCAACGTCGTTTTTCCGGCATCCGGGTGGCTGATTATTCCGAATGTGCGCCGCCTGCTTACTTCTTTCTTATGCTGACTGTCCACTTAAAAACCTCATACATTACGTGTTTTCTTTTTCCTTGGATTGCACACCGGCACATTTTTTTCCGGTCTTCATTCCGTTATTTTGCCTTTGATATTTTCAGGATGGAAACGCCACAGTGCTTCAGAAAAGCCGACGGAATCGAAAAAGCAAGAAATTAGAACCTCTTTACCGGAAAAAGGAAGAAGCATTTACCATATTGCCAAAGATTTGTATAGAAATATTTATTCTTTGTTCCGGGCAGCCTCCTTGACGTAATCTCCAATTCGTGCCATTGACATTTTATATCTATAAAGGAACGCTTCATGAACCCCGGCCCTCGAGTCAAAAGAGAAATAAGAACGATAGAGAAAATGATCGTTATCTGGTGCCGGGACTGGCATCATGCTGATGGTACTTTATGTCATGAGTGTGAAGATTTACTCTCTTATGCAACTGAACGGCTCCTGCGTTGCCCCTTTCAGGAATCAAAAACAACTTGTGCGAAATGTCCCGTCCATTGCTATAAAAAAAGTATGAAAGAAAAGATACGAGCCGTAATGCGGCATTCAGGACCAAAAATGATCAGGCTCCATCCACTTATGGCACTGCGCCATGCCTTTGACAGGTTAAGAAAGACGCCTGAATCGGAATGTTAATTTTACGAAATCATCTGATACGCGAGCTTCTGTATCACGAAGTGTCAGCGGAAAAAGCCCCAGAATGAGCTTTTTCTCTTTTCATTGCCGTTTATAATGCTGTAGGTAAGTTTATTCAATGTATTATTTCCTCCGCCATTCTGGCCTAGATGATCCAGAAGCATGGTTCTTGTTCCATTGTAGAGCTTTGTATCATAATATCGTTTTATATTGACTTTCTTGGTTTTTCCTACGGCTTCTTTCAGAGGCACCGATGAAATAATGCCTTTCTGATAACTCACCATTCTGTCAAAATCTTCTTTTAAAATGAGATCAACTGCGGCAATTGCAAAATAGCGTCCCATTCTCCTGTCGTAAGAAGTGGGAGTACCTCCCCTCTGAAGATGGCTCAAGACCACAGAGCGTGTCTCCAGCCCGGTATCCTTCTCAATTTTGCATGCCAAAAATTCACCGATTCCGCCCAGCGCCACATGACCGAATCCGTCTATCTGACTGCTTCTTACAAATAAATCACTGCCCTTCGGTTTTGCACCCTCGGCAACGACAATTATTGCATATCTATGCCCGCGTTCTACTCCCTCTTCTACAAGTTCCTTTATGCGTTCGACTTCAAAATCATATTCAGGAATAAGTATAATATAGGCTCCACTAGCTTCGCCACCTTCCAGTGCGAGCCAGCCTGAATGTCTCCCCATAGTTTCCACAACGAATATACGCTTGTGAGATCCGGCCGTAGTCCTCAGACGGTCAATTTCTTCTGTGATAATCTGTACAGCCGATTCAAAACCCAGGCTGTAATCAGTACCCATCAGATCATTGTCAATTGTTTTCGGAATACCGATAACCTTTATTCCCATTTGATTCAGGGTGTGGGCAACACCCAGCGTGTCTTCTCCTCCTATGGCCACAAGATAATCTATATTGAGATGCTGCAGATTATAAAGTAACTGTTCGCTGCGATCATTCCCGGGATCGAATGGATTTGTTCTCGAGGTTCCAAGCATTGTGCCTCCGAATCTATCCCAGGTTCTCACTACATCTTCATTCAGAGCTACAGTGTACTTTTTGCAGTCTTCCGCCGATGCAATGAATATATCTGATAAACCCCGCCATCCTTCGCGAATTCCGAGAACTTCAAAGCGAACTTTTTTTGTCGACCCGGTACGTTCATCCAGAGCCGTATTCACTACCCATTTGATGGCAGGATTCAGCCCCGGGCAATCCCCTCCGCCTGTTAATATTCCTATTCTTTTCGTAGTTCTCGCCATTATATTCACCCTTGAGCGGCTTTTACAGAAACGCCACTATACACGTTCAATGTCCGCGACACCTGGTTTTCTCCTGCCACGCGAAACAAGCGCCTTCGGGGGATTTTTTCTCTTTATATTTCCACTACCGAGTTGTCACAGTAAGGAAACTGACTCGGACTGTATCTGTCGGCACACCAGTCATTTTCCCACCGGGTTTTATCGATCAAATATCTAAATTCATATGCGTGCCCCGGCACAAGATCTACAGTAATGCTGAAATCACCGTTTTTTAATTTTTTCATGGGAAAAGCTTCCTGATTCCAACCATTGAAATCGCCTACCAGATTCACGAGCTCTCCATTTGCCACGGCTTTGCCGGATAAATGAAACGTAACCTTGCATATATTTTTCGATGTAAGATATTTCTTCTTCAGGCTCATATGAACTCTCCTTTATTGTTAATCAAAAAATCTTTTCTGCACGGAAAGATTCGCTCTTTCCTTTCCCTGCAAAAAAAGAGAGTTAATAAAAGTGTCAAAGAGTATCAATGCTGCACGAGCAAAGCCTGTCGCCAGGGAACAGCCGCAACTGCAAAATTCGAATTCACTCAAAATACTTTTTTATTGTAGAATAAAGTATTTCCTCGTCAGGAGAAAGCGCCCGAGGAAACATTTCCGGTCCTTTGAAGTAGTGCGAAATAGCATTAAAACAGGATGTTCTTCCTTTTCTTCGGTTTTTGATTGAAGGTCTGCACAATCACAATTTTCGGTAACACTCATTTGGTCCCTTCCCTCTTTACATTGATGTGAATCCCCCGCGTTCACATAATGCATATAAAATACCATCGCCTGATATCATGCACAATTATCCGTTGGAGTGGATTGAGCAACCAAAGTCGTACAAAAGATAAAATTTACGCTATTTTCAAGAAGATTGATTTTTAAAATATTTTCAGGTCTGCTTGAATTCAGCTGTTAAAGTTTCTATACTTGATTTTGCATCGCCGAAAAGCATGCGGGTATTCGGTTTGATAAAGAGAGGATTATCAATGCCGGCAAATCCTGGAGACAATGATCTTTTAAGAACAATAACAGTATGAGCGGCATCGGCATTGATGATCGGCATTCCATAAATAGAGCTGTTTCTGTCTTCTCGTGCCGCAGGGTTTACCACGTCGTTGGCGCCAACCACCACACACACATCGACACTGGCAATAGAACGGTTAATCTCATCCATTTCGATGAGCTTCTCATAAGGAACATCGGCTTCCGCTAAAAGCACATTCATGTGACCGGGCATACGGCCTGCTACAGGATGTATGGCGTACCGGACCTCGGCGCCGTTCTCCTCCAGTATTTCGCCCAATTCCCTCAATGCATGCTGTGCCTGAGCTACGGCCATTCCGTATCCGGGAACAAAGACGACCGACTCGGCTGCTTCAAGAATATAGTATGCATCCTGAGCTGAAACCGGTTTTACTTCACCTCTGCCGCCTGCCGCCTTTTTTACTTCTTTTACTGCCCCGAAGCCGCCAAAAAGCACATTCCCGAGAGAGCGGTTCATTGCCTTGCACATGACATTCGTAAGGATAAGCCCGCTGGCACCTACGAGAGCTCCCGAGACAATCAAAATATTGTTCCCGATGGCGAATCCCGCCGCACACGCCGCAATACCGGAATAGCTGTTCAGTAACGAGATAACCACGGGCATATCGGCTCCCCCGATGGGGATTACTGCCATGACGCCCAGAATAAGGGAACATACAACAAGAACCGCAAAAAAAGAGTAGTCTGCCCACGGAGTCATTAAAAACAAGGCGCCTGAAAGGAGAATTATGACAAAAAGAATTCCGTTTACTATCATCTGCCCTCTGAACAGTACCGGCTTTCCAGTTACCGCCCCAGACAATTTTCCCCAAGCTGTCATACTGCCCGTGAACGTCACTCCTCCGATTAGTACGGCGAGAAACGTTGTAGTCATGGTAAAAAGATCTCTTTCCGAGCCGGAATGATATGCCCCCCAACCTACCAGCAAACTGGCTATTCCGCCAAACCCGTTAAAAAGAGCTACCATCTCCGGCATCTGCGTCATTTTTACAAAACGGGCAGCGAACCCGCCGATGATGCCGCCGGCTATTACTCCTATGATTATCCAGTGAAATGCAATGATTTCCCCTCCAATGAGGGTTATCACAACAGCCAGAAACATACCGGCAGATGAAATCAGGTTCCCTCTCCGTGCGTGCTCCTGAGAAGTAAGCATCTTAAGGCCGATTATAAACAAGACTGCAGCCACAATATAGACAAGATTAATCAGAAGGATCCGGTCCATTTACTTTTTCTTTTCCTTTGTTTTAAACATTCCAAGCATTCTGTCAGTCACCGTATATCCTCCGATCACATTGATCGTAGCAAATATAACAGCCAGCGTTCCCAAGACAGTCGCAAACGTGGTTTCGGCCGCACCCACGGTAATAACTGCACCTACCAGCGTTATGCCCGAGATGGCGTTTGCCCCTGACATAAGCGGGGTATGAAGGCGCGAAGGAACTTTTGAAATCACCTCAAATCCCAGAAAAACAGCCAATACAAGCACAAGCAGCATAGTAACCAGACAGGCATCGCGGCATACACTCGGATCCATATAACATCACCTCTCTATAAAGCTTCTCAGACGCTCGTTGATTATCCTTTTTTCGTGGCTTACCACACATCCTTTTATGATTTCATCATCAAGAGGCAAAACCATCCTTTTCGCATCATCATCCCAGAATTCAAGGATAAGGTTCGTGAGATTGTTCGAATACATAAGACTTGCATGAAACGCGACGCGACCGGGAAGATTTTCAAGTCCGATGATTTTGACACCTTTAAATTCAACTTCTCTGCCTGCTTCCGAACCCTCGACATTGCCACCGCTTTCGACCGCCAGATCAACAATGATGCTCCCCTTTTTCATGCCGTCTATCATATCAGCCGTGATAATCCGGGGCGCCTTTGAACCGAATACCTGGGCAGTAGTAATAACAACGTCCGAAACTGCGCAATGTTTCTTCATTTCCAGGCGCTGAACTTCAAGCTGCTGCTCCGTAAGAGCTTTTGCATAGCCTTCCTTCGTCTGTCCTGTTTCTCCAATATCTATCTGGATAAATTTAGCACCCAGTGACCGGACTTCTTCGGCAACGGCAGGCCGTGTATCGAAGGCTTCTATCCGGCCTCCCAGTCTTTTTGCCGTAGCGATTGCCTGAAGACCTGCAACCCCTGCCCCTATCACAAATACTCTTGCCGGTGACAACGTTCCCGCCGGCGTCATGAGCAGCGGAAAAATTCGATTCAGGCGGTCAGCGGCAAGAATAACAGCGACATACCCTGCAAGACTTGCTTGAGAACTGAGGGCATCCAGTTTTTGAGCCCGTGTGATCCGGGGTATCATTTCCATACTGATCGCACTTATACTTCGGGAGATAAATTTCAGAAGCAGTTTTTTTTCATTGAACGGATCGAGATAGCTGATGTGAATACATCCCGGCCTTAATATCTCTATTTCTTCAAGCGGCGGCTTTCGAACCCTCAGAACCATATCGGCCCGGGAAAGCAATTCTCTCCTGTTTTCCGTAACCTGAGCCCCTGCATTCCTATACTCTTCATCGGAAAACCCTGCCGATGCGCCCATGCCTTTCTCGATCATGGTTTTTCCACCGCGCGCTGCAATTTTTTTCACATTGGCCGGGATCATGGGAACACGGTTTTCGCCCGGATAATATTCTTTAGGAACGGCAATATTCATTGCTACCTCACGCAGAAAAAAATGAAATTTCCATGAGTGTTGTAAATATTAGAATAAGGCGGTTCGTAAAACGCTTCTCATGCCGACTCCGCCGAAACTATACGTGAAAGTGAATAACCCTTTCACACACTTGTTCTTTATATATTTACATTCATGAGATTTATGGCCGCGAATGAGCTGTATTTCTGGTCCCGTGCCGTCGATGCGAAGCGCCCGTCCCGGCTATATTGAGTGCAAAGCACGAGCTCTCCGGGACGGTCGCACGAGATGGTACTGAAAAGAAGTTCATTCGCGGATAGTATCTCATACCGCCCAAGTCAGAAAAACGAGCTGTTGCATCACTTTACTTTAAAGGTCTTGGATGCATTACGCCTTTCTCTTTGCCCGGATCACGCTTCCGCCCATAACGTATAAGTGATACCAGATTCAATGCTCCGCACAGGCCGGGGAGAAAGAACAATACCTGTTGTAACAAAACTATTAAATAATATAGTATGTTTTTTGAATGTTTACAAGGTGACCATGGTTGAAAGGGGCATAGACTTTAGTCCTCAATATCTTCTGAAGCTATTTTATCGGCAATTCACTTTCAGCCTTAGAAATACGTGCTGCCTCTATAGCTTCTTTTTCTCGCAATTAGCATCTTCCACTTGACAAAATCGGCCGTGTAACGTTAATTTCAACCAGTGTATAAAAGACCCTTCTTTCAATATGAACGAATTCATCGTTCACCATATACATCACCATTCGATTTGCAGCATTTCAGAAAAAAGGAGGAAAGAATGGCATATCCGAAACCGAAATGGCTTGAGTCCCTCTTCCCCTGGGAATTGAAGAAGCTTCAGGTAAATGGCCGTAAAATGTCCTACATAGACGAGGGGGATCCGGAAGCGCAGCCGGTGCTTCTTCTTTCAGGAAATCCCACGTGGGGTTTTCTCTATCGTGATTTCATCCCGACCCTGAAAGAAGCAGGCTATAGAGCCATTGCTCCCGATTGGGTTGGAGCGGGATATTCCGATCATCCTAGAGCAGACAGCGCCCTCACGTTTGCCCACCATATTGCCGACCTCGTCTCTCTTCTCGATCAATTGGATCTCAGGAGATTCGTGATCGTGGGTCAGGATTGGGGAGGCGGCCAGGGAATCGGAGCCGCTCTGCAGCGAATTGAACGACTTGCCGCTTTAATATTGATGAATACTTTTGCATTTACATATCTCGGAGAATTTCACAGTTCCCCATGGCCGTGGACTACATGGCATGCTCCGATTGTAGGACAATACTTTCAGAAAATAGTCAAGGTCCTTTCTCATGCAGGTCCTTCGGCTATTTCGGTACGTGGTATGAAAGATGAAGAGGCGCGAGCTTATCACCATGTCTTTGATGAGAAAGATTCCGATCACGTAGTGCTCACTTGGCCACGCACGATTCCCGTGCGAAAAGGAGACCGGGGCTGGCAGGACATGGAAACGCTGGAACGGCGCGCAGGCGAACTTTCCCATGTACCAACTCTGCTTTTATGGGCGCCTGAAGACGAAGTGTTTCCTATTGAGTATGCGCATGAATTAAAAAAATATCTGCCCCACGCCGAAGGCCCGATTGAATTTACTAAAGCAAAACACTTCCTGCAAGATGACAGGGGCACCGATCTGGCAGCTGCAATAGTCGAATTTCTGAATCGCCAAAAGGAGGTAAATCGATGAATTTTATCGTACCCGAAAGTGAAGAATTGCGCTATTTGAGACCCGATCCCGTTCTCTGGGAACAGGAACTTGATTTTAAACCGGAAATTGCCAAAGCTCTCGAAAGTACAATTGGGAAACGGTCGGGAATATCCTATTGGCGGTCAGAACATGGGCACCTGTACGCAATTGAACTCGCTGATCTCGGGCGAAACCGCCCGTCAATGGCCACAATTTACGGACATTGGGACCGCATGGAACCTCGTCCACCGGAACATGAAATCAACCGGGATCTGCTCGATTTTCTTTTATGGTTCAGCGAAGAAACACACGCCGCCGATCCGAAAATTGTAAACAAACTTGCTCATGTGGGAAATAACGCGCGTCTTCTCACATGGCCGGAAGGATCTGTCCTGAGGACACCCGATGAGAGATTTGAGATGTTACCCGACTTCCCGTATGAACCGCACTACCAGGAAATCGAAGGTCTCCGGATGGCCTACGTCAAAAGTGGCAGCGGCGATCCGATTTTGATGCTCCATGGTGAACCGACGTGGAGTTTTCTTTACCGCAAGATGATCCCTGCTCTATCAGGATTCGGGGAAGTATACGCTCCCGACCTGATTGGATTCGGTCGTTCAGATAAACCTGTACTGACAAATGCGTATACCTACAAATCTCATGTGAGATGGATGCGCCGCTTCATAGAGAAACTGGATCTTACGAAAATTACCCTAATTTGCCAGGATTGGGGAGGCTCTATCGGTCTGAGGGTACTTGCCGAAATTCCTGAAAGATTCAAAGCGCTGGTTGCCATGAATACTGGTATTACACCAGGAGTAAAATCGCATCAGGCATTCGACAGTTGGCGTTTTTTTTCTCAAAGATCAAAGGAACTGGATCTTCCGGGGCTTATGAATATCACATTAACGCTGCGAAAATTAACAGATGCAGAAGCAGCAGCATATGCTGCACCCTTTCCTTCCCGCGAATACCAGACGTGCGCCCTGCTTTTCCCCCGCCTGGTACCGATCAGGCCGGATCAGCCGGGAGCCTATGATAATCGTCAAGCCATAGAAATTCTGAAGACATTGGAGCTGCCCGTATTCCTTCTCTGGGGCGGAGCCGATGCCATTACAAAACCCAGCGAATCCTATTTGCGAAAAATTTTCAAGAACGTGGCTCCTCCTGCAATAATAGAGGGAGCGGGTCATTTTATCCAGGAAGACGCAGGCGAAGAGGCGGCAGCACAGATTGCCGAATGGATGAAAACAAAAAGACTCTAATCGGGGACGGGTTCACATTATCGGAAATCTGCACAGGCGGATGCCGCGAACACATTATACTTGCAATTATTGTCTGCGATTTTCGCAGATTGCGCATTCCATGCCCATGTGCCTGAACAGTCCGTCTTGTCATAATTAAAAATATAGGGAATCTGGTTTGTCCTGCAGAATTTGATACTGGAGCCGCACATGCACTCAATCCCCATATAAAAATACTGGAAGTCTCATGCAAAACGAACAAGGGAATCGGCCAATGGATAGAATGGCTTGAGAATGAACTAAGGAATTGAAGGAATTGTAGAAGGAGCCAATGAAAAGCTACTATGAATGCACAAAATCAGAAGAGTAAAATTTTTTACGGCTACTGGATACTTATTGTGTCTTTTTTCTTTGCATTTATTTACGCAGGGTGTGGATTTTATGCATTCAGTCTCTTTGTTATCCCTCTCGAACAGGACCTTGGCTGGGACAGGGCAAGTATCATGCTGGGGCTTACGCTCTCCTTTCTGACCACCGGTATTGCAGGCCCTTTTGTCGGACGCTTCGTTGATCGCTACGCACCCAAAACCGTGATGGCGGCAGGAGCTCTGGTCGGAGCTATCGGTTTCATCTTCACCGGTCTTGCAACAGAACTCTGGCATTTCTATGGAAGCTTTGTGATAAACGGATTATCGATGGCCGGGATAGGACCGATTCCCACTACCTACTTAATATCTAACTGGTTCAAGAAGCGCAGGGGCACGGCTATCGGGATCACGTCGGCAGGCATAGGCGCAGGGGGATTGGTTCTTTCTCCGCTCATCGGCGGATTTGTAATACCGAATCTCGGCTGGAGGTTGGGATATATTGCTCTTGCTCTTTTTGTAGCATTACTTATTCCTCTCGCTCTTCTGATTATAAAAACCAGGCCCTCGGATATAGGGCTTCTTCCAGACGGCAATCAGCCTGTTGAGAAATCTGAAACCAGAATTTCACCTGCCATATCAGACGGTATGACTTTTCGTACTGCAATTTCTACCTCAGCTTTCTGGCTTCTTATCGTGTCTTTCTTTACTTTCAGTATTGCCGAAGTAGGCGTTCTTCAGAACGAAGTTCCTTATCTTCAGGGTGTCGGGTTTTCAGCCGCTGCAGCAGCAAGCATACACGGCCTTATCGGCCTTTTCAGCACGATAGGCAAATTCTTATTCGGCTGGCTTTGTGACAAGATTAAAGCCAGCTTTGCCTGTGCCATTGGAACCGCTCTTCAGATAATAGGCACGCTGCTTTTAATGAAAATAGATTCGAATTCATCACCTGTGCTGATTGCCTTTTATGTCTTACTCGTAGGATTGGGGGTGGGCAACTGGCTGCCAACCATGTCGATGCTCGTAAGTACCAATTTCGGCTTGCTCGCATACGGAGCCATTTTCGGTTCAGTAGCTTTTTCACAGAGCCTGGGGGGTGCTGCTGCTCCATTCTTTTCGGGATATATATATGACATTTTAGGCAGTTACCAGCCTATCCTCATTGTTCTTGCCATATCATACGGCATTTCACTGATCAGTGTGCTGTTTGTCGTCAAACCGAAGAACTTGTAACATTCTCTTCCTGATCTTGTCGATCATTGAAGGGTCTGCGTCTTGCGCACTGCCAGGAACCATTATGAGCGTAAGTTTCTACAACATCCCCATTCTCATTAAATCCTCTACATGAAAATGATTTGATTCATCAATGCTGCGTCCTTCCCGGATCCTCTCAAGAAGGTACTCTTTTTCCTCGGGGAATTTATATCCTTCATAATCCTGAGTAAAAAGCAATCCTCCTTTACGATCTCGCCACGAATTCATCATATGATCAAAACACACTTTTGAATTGACATTGAGAAGGCCGATCATACACTCAAGCTCCTCAAGCCTTTCATGAGGCGATGAAATGTGAAGCTTCCCTTCTTTATAATCGTTGTAAATAGCTGTACCTTGCCCCGGTACAAAGGGTCGCGAACGAATATAACTGGGATTGATAGCAGTAAGAACTCGTGCCGTATTTTCAGCATGCTGACGCCAGCGTTCGCGCCCTCCCAGGTCGGGCATCCAATATTCGGATAACTGAAATCCCGCCTCCATGGCCTTTCTCCCCCCTTCGATTTGCTCTTCGCTTGTCACACCTTTTCTCACAATTTTAAGAAGTTCATCATCACCTGTTTCAAGCCCTACATGAAGACGGTCGAGACCGGCTTCCCGGATCCCCTTCAGATCTTCCGGCTTTCTCTGGGCGAGAGTTTTCGACCGGGCATATGTTGTGACTCTGGCAAGGGAAGGCAGCTGTTCCCTGAGGTACCTGAGTGCTTCCATAAGTTCAAAAGGACGCATAATAATACTGTTCGCATCCTGTAGAAATGCTGTTTTGCCCCCCGAATTCAACCAGTTAAATACGCCTGCAAAGCAGTAATTACTGTCAAGAGAGGGACTGAAACGAAGTATCGCCATAGCAACATCCCGTGTAATGCGTCCCCCCAGTCCTAATTTCCAGGATACTTCTATAATTTCATCTCTAATCTTTTTAACTGAATCAATATCAGCCTTGATCTCCTCCACCGGCCGGTATACAAACTTTTCTTCCTTGTACATGCTGCAAAAAGTGCATTTGTTCCAGGGGCAATTCTCAGTAAATCTGAGAAGCAGTGAAAAACTCCCCCCTTCGCTCGGTGGCCTGTACATACCTACTTTATATTTCAACTCTTCCAGTCGTCTGACATGCGCTCCTATATCTTTGTTTTTTGCTAATAATGTCATATTCTGCCTTTTCTTACCGGGACTTTTATTTTTAAATAAAATAATGTCGGGTATTGCATTTGTCAAAAAAGGATTTTTTCATACATATGCCACGCTATAATCCAATAAGTTCACATTCTATCTTTCGCCTTGAATCGCAAGTAATATTTCTGGAAATGAACAAGTGCCCTGGCTGCTCTCTCAAATGAAGGATATGCAGGAATACCGGAGAGGCAGAAACGGGTTCGAAGAGCTGACCCTTTAGCATTTAATTCCGGATCGCCCCCATCGTAATCTACTACAAATACAGTTGGCTTTTTCTGTGTATGACTTCCAATAAAATTCGCAATCTGAGGTATCGGATCGTCTATTTCGGGACTGTGGAATGCAATGCGGGGGATAAGGCGATCGACAACCACCATGTGGATTTCGGGATCTTTGTAGGCAATATCCAGAATTTCGCATAACCGGTCAGTATTAACAAACGATTCCCAAAGATCCAGGGGATTTCCCGCAATACTTCCTGCAACAGGCACAAAAGATCGAATCTTGTCCATACTCGTTTGTGAAAGAGCAGGCACCTCAAGACCTTCCTCCATGACAGCGTCTGAATAGATCACACTGTTTCCCCCGCCTCCGCCGACAATAAAAAGCCCGTTGCCCTCTGTTTTGGGAAGCAATGAAAAAGCCAAAACTGCATCGGCCCATTCATTGATATTTTTGACCGGTATAACACCGGTTTGTGAAAAAAAAGCATTCCAGAGCTTCACGTCTCCGGCCATACCGCCAGTATGAGAGGCAGCTGTTATTGCTCCCTCTTCAGACCTTCCACCTTTTAACATAATTACAGGCTTGCACGGCGAAATATTACCGGAGATGCGCATCAAGCGCCTTCCATCACGCACACTTTCAAGATACATTGCGATAAGATCGATTTCCTTGTCTTCTCCCATGAATTCAAGATATTCCGGGCTGTCTATGATGGTGGCATTTCCGATGCTTGCAGCCTTGCTTACTCCGACACCCAGTGAAGTCACATGTTCAGTAAGCCGCTGAGTAATTCCTCCGCTTTGCGAGATAACTCCCAGTCGGCCGTTTAGACCCGGTATGGCGCCCCAGGCCGTGAGGCCTGCAGAAGGGCAGTAGGGCCCCATGCAATTAGGTCCCATAATAAGGAGATTCCCCTCCCGGGCTATGGATGCGATCTCTTTTTCCAAATTTTTTCCTTCTTCAGTTCCGATTTCCGAAAATCCGGCCGAAAGAATGTGGATATGCCTGATGGAAAGGCGAACGCATTCTTTGAGAATTGCCGGAACATACGCTGCCTGCACGCACACAGTGACCAGCTCGGGAATCTCCGGAAGCGCTGCAAGATCGGGATACGTTTTTATTCCCAAAACCTCTACTGCTTTAGGATTTATTGGGTAAACGGCTCCTTTATAGCCGGCATCCAAAAGACGCCTCATGAAGCTCAGGCCTCCAAACGCAGAGGCACCCCTAGATACGCCGATAAGAGCGATGCTTTTCGGTTTAAAAAAACCAATCAGATCGCAAACAGGTTTTTGTTTCATTTAGACTGCTCCTTCAAAATCAGAGGCACACGATCAACAGCACCTGAAAAAATAACGGTACTATAAGAAAAAGGACAGGGGCTGTCAACAAAAAGCCCGTGAAAAACCCTGCCTGAGAAGAAAAATCGACCATTAACTCCTTTCATATCTGCTTCGCCTTGCAGCCTTTGAAAGGATAAATTATAATTTATTCTGTGCGTTTTCGCGCAGGGCCACGAAAGGATTAATCAATGCATGAGCACGATACTTTTGTTTCTCTTCTCTTTATCAGCATGCTGGGCTGGCTGTTTTGGTTCCTGCATTATCGGCACGTTTTCGACAGTTTCCCATACCGGTGGTTATCGGAGAAATTTTTGTCGGTATCCTCATTGGAAAAAGCGGCTTCAATATTATTGAATCCGGTCCGATTCTCGAGTTTCTTTCTGAATTCGGTTTCGTTTTTCTGATGTTCATTTCCGGTCTCGAAATTGATTTTTCCATATTGAATACTGAAGCCGGCACAGCCCGAAAAAACGGCTTCCGGGAAAAACCACTTTTTCTCGCTCTTGCTGCATTCATGCTTACACTGGCTGGTGCGTTCGCCGTCGGATGGATGCTTGCACAAATGGGCCTTGTTCAAAATTTCTGTTTCATGGGTCTCATTCTGAGTACCACTTCTTTGGGCATTATACTACCTATCCTGAAAGAACGGGATATAGCGGGAACTCCTTACGGGCAGCTAATACTTCTGAATTCTCTGCTTGCCGATTTTCTGACTCTCGTGCTCCTTGGAATGGTATTCAGTGTACTCAAGAAGGGATTCGTTCTCAATCTCACACTTTTTTTGGCTTTCCTTGCCCTTTTTGCTGCAGCTGTCCGCATGGGAGTTATCGCAAGAAAAACATGGAGTATCAAAAAGTTTTCAAGAATGAGTACAGCAACCTCCCAGATCCAGGTGAGAGGCTCAATAGCACTTATGATAGCCTGGGTTTCTCTCGCACACCTTTTCGGAGCCGAGATCATTCTCGGAGCCTTTATGGCAGGAGTCATTGTAAGTGTCATTGCAGGGTCCCGTGATGAGTCACTGAGAGAAAAACTCGATGCAATTGGATTTGGCTTTTTCATCCCAATCTTCTTTATTATGGTCGGAACACGATTCGATTTCCATGCCCTCCTTCAATCACCCGGCACCCTTGTGCTTCTGCTGTTTCTGATAATTGCCTCCTATGCCGTAAAGATGATCCCCGCACTTATATTCCGGCTGGTATTCAGCTGGAGAGAAAGTTTCGCTGCCGGTCTGCTCCTTTCATCACGACTTTCACTGATCATCGCCGCCTCGGTTTTGGCAATGGATGTTGGTATTATAGGTCCCGATATAAATGCAATGATCATTTTGCTGGCGGCCTTTACCTGCATAGCCTCGCCCATGCTTTTTGCCCGCGTTGCCCCGGCTCTAAAAGAAATGGAAAGGAACGGAGTTATTGTTATTGGTGTGAATCATCTCACTGTTCCGCTGGTGGAAAGGCTCACGCTGGAAGGAGAAACAGTCCATGTGCTGCAGTGTTCAATGGACAGTGCGGTGCCGCCTCCTGAGCGATGCGCCGGGACCGTAACCGGAGGCCCGGAAGACGAAAAGATTCTTAAAGAACTTAAGGCCGAGAAAGCAGCAGCTCTTGTTTCGGTCATAGATGATCCTGGTTTGAATGTTAAGTTCTGCCGCATGGCTTCCGACCTATTCGGAATCCCCGTTATCGTTGCTCGAGCCGATAGTCCTGCTGTTCTCTCGGAACTTCGAACGCTGGGAGTCCGGGCGATTCAGCCGGCACTTGCAACAGTACTCGCTCTTGAAGGAGCATTAAGATTCCCGGCCGCTTTCGACATGCTTTCGGAGCATCGCGGGAACATGGAAATTGGCGAAGCAATAATTCGCAACCGCCGTTTCGCTGGCAAAGCCGTCCATACCCTGCGCCTCCCGGGGAATACTCTCGTAATGGGAATCAGGCGGGAGAATAATTTCATTGTCCCTCGCGGCGATACTATTCTCCAGTATGGCGATATCCTCATGCTCGTAGGGAAGATCGAGGATGTGGAAGAAGCAAGGAAAATTTTCAGATTCCGGTAATCGGGATAAGTGGTTAATTGGGGACGGGTTCACATTAATTAAACAGAAAAAATAACAGAGAATCAGCAGTTATAAATAATTAATGTGAACCCGTCCCCAATTAACGACTGGCCACGATTGCCGTTATATTTGATATTTGGTGTATGATGAATATATTATAAATAATTACTTGATCGTATGAAGAACGCAGGGAGAAACTACATGGCATCGCATAAAAAAACGAAAAAATTTGAAAGCGGAGATTTCTCCATATCACACGAACCCTTTTACCTTCCCCAGGGAACTGAGATAGATCTTTTTGAAGCGGCCTATGCAAATAAATTGCCGGTTCTGCTTAACGGCCCTACGGGCAGCGGTAAGACGCGACTGGTAGAACATATGGCATGGCGGCTCGGACTTTCATTATATACAGTTGCCTGTCATGATGATCTGAGCGCCAATGATTTGACGGGGCGCTATATCATTAAAGGGGATGAAGTTCAGTGGATCGATGGTCCGCTGCTTATGGCAGTCCGGAACGGCGGAATTGCGTATCTCGATGAAGTGGTGGAAGCCCGTAAAGACGTAACGGTTGTGATCCATCCCCTGACAGATCATCGGCGATATTTACCTGTAGAAAAAAAGGGAAAGATATTTCGCGCTCCTGGTGAATTCATGCTGGTTATCAGCTACAATCCGAATTATCAGAGTGTTCTAAAAGAATTAAAACCAAGCACGCGGCAGCGCTTTATATCGATTAACCTGGGATGGCCTGCGGAAGAACTCGAGATTAAAATTGTATGCCAGGAATCCGGAACAGATGTAAATACAGCAGAAAAACTGGTAAAAGCGGCAAACCGAATAAGAAATCTCGTACATCAGGGGCTTGAAGAAGGTGTATCTACACGGGAACTCGTATATGCGGGAACGCTCATGAAACGAGGTCTTCCTGTAGGAGATTCTCTGCGCGCTACAATGATAGAACCGCTCACCTATGATGGAGATCTGAAAAAGAGCATAGGGGAAGTATTAAAGAATTATTTCAGTTTTTAATGCCGAACAATTGAACATCAACTGATTGTACACGCCGCTTCCAATGCATAAGGATCATAATGTGTGCATTCTGTGTGACCGGATTTATGTAGATAAATCGGAAGGATAAGGAAAAAAATTATCAATGAATGAAAAAAGGTAATCAATGGAGAATTCATTTAAAAAAGGTTTCGATACACCAAAAAACAGGGTTCCTGTAGACGAAGATTACTATAATGAATTGATTGCCCGGTTTGGCGAAACACTCGCACCACTCATCAATCGGTATGGATATGAGGGAATTGAGTCTATTGGAATGCTTCTCGCCCGGCTGACGAATGAAGATCCAAGGGCCGCAGTTGAGCTGCTGGAAAAAAGCCCTGCCATAATAGAAGAACTTATGAAAAAGAGCGAACAGCTGGTTCTTAATGTATATGGACTGGGAAATCAGCTTACTCCTTACGGTGCAAGGCTTGCAGTAAAATTTCTGGAAATGAGTCCTCGCTATCTGGAGGCAGTTGATTTTGACACGCTGGCGAAGGTTGCCGGTACTGCCTCAACCACCGCCCACACAAATATACACACTGCCTTGGTGCTTATTGAACAAGGACCTTCTATTATCGATGCAATTGGATTTGAAGGGTTGACGCGGATTGCCGCATACGGAACTGCCATTGCCCGGTCCAGTTTCATGAATTCAGTTAAGGCTGTAGAAAAAAGTGCATTTGTAAGCAGGCGTCTTGCAGATGAGTGGGGCATTCAATTCGTCTATGTCGCATATGAACTGGCATCGCAAATCGCCGCCGGAAACTGGACCCATGGAATAAGTCTCATGGAAAAAAGCTCTGAGATAGCTCGAAAACTTAATGTTTTCGGTGATATTGAATATGTTATTTCCATTTTTAAGGAAACGGAAAAGGCTGTTCCCCTGGGATCGAAATTTGCTCTGACTCTCCTTGAGACAACTCCTTGTATAATTGAGCATCTCGAAAGAAGATCGCGGGAAACGGTATGGAAATTCTTTTTCGATATCGCCGCAGCGCTTCCTGAAAAAGCGATCGTTCTCCTGGAATCAAGTGCGGCTAAAATTGAGAATTTATTGATCCATTTTGATACATCGCAAATAGTTTCATTGTTTGTGCTTGGAGATGAACTTGCCGGATATGATGCAGGTATTGCATATGAGTTTGTTTCTCGCAGTCCCGAATTTGCAGGACGGATAGATTTGGCCGGCATTGGCGAATTGAAAGATCTGGCCATGAAAATCGCGAAGATAAGTCTTGCCGCGGCTGCCTCTTTCATCGAAGCCGCTCCGGCACTTCTTGAAAGGTTATCTATAGGGAGACTCGCGTTAATTGCCGATCTGGCATGCGAAACGAGCCGGGTAAGCTGGGAGACCGCTTCCAGACTCATGGAAAAGAGTCCCGATATAATCGCACAGGCCGGGATCGATGGCCTGAAGCTGATAGGCAGTTTTGCAGCAGAATTATCAAAGGAAAGTTCAACTTCGGCGGCCAGCCTCATCGACAGAAGTCCTGCCGTCACCGGAAGACTTCTCACACTCGGCGGCTATTCCCTGTTTTCACAAGTATACGAAACTGGGGTGAAAATAGCCAAGTACAATGCGCGACTCGCCGTGAGCTTCATCCACCGCAGCCCCGATATCATTGAAGAGGTCGGCTTTGCGGGACTTGAAAGAATTGAAGAGCTCATGCATCGGATAGGACAGAAGAGCTGGAGCACGGCAGTAAGCTTGATCGAGGAAAGCTCAGAAATAATTACACGATCGGGATTCGAGGGACTGGAAACGATAGCTGCAGTTGCCGAAAGGATTTCGAGGGCAAATAATTATGGAGCAGTAAGTCTCATCGAAAAAAGCCCCGATTTGATCACGCGCCTTCTCGGTCTCGGAGATATAAAAAACGTGCTTCATGTCTATTCGCTTGCGGGATTAGCCGCTGAATCAAACTGGCGTACGGCTGCAACACTTCTCGAGAAGAGTTATTCTCTGGTATCAATGATCGGATTTGAAGGTTTGGAAAAATTATCCAGATTGATACTGGAAGTGGCGGAACATAGTCAAAAAATTTCTACTCGCATACTTGATTTGAGCCCCTCAATCATAGAAAGGGCGGGATATGAAGGATTAGAAGCAGTGTGCGGGTATGTTCTTTCTATCTCAAAAGAAAATTGGACTACGGCAATGTCGGTGATAGAAAAAAGTCCCGAGCTGATCGAACGGTTAGTCACACTGGGAGATAAAACAACACCGCTGCAGGTGTATAAAATTGCATCCTCCATCTCGGCAGCAAGCAGGGCTGCAGCCGTGCGCCTATTGGAAAAAAGTCCGGATTTAATACACCTGGCGGGAATGGAAGGATTTGTAAGGATTGCCGCTCATGTAGAAAAGGTGGCAAGCGATGATGAAGAAAAAGCTCTTTCTTTTCTTAGAGCCGATTCGATAGAGTTTACTGATTTTATGGAGAATATTCCCAAGGGTCTGGAGTTGAAAGCAGTTCGGCCCGTACTTTCATCATATCTGAAAGCTCTCCTGGGACGGCGCGTTGAAATTGCAGAAGCCGAAAAGGTATCGACCGACGGTATCAGGATCTACCTTCCCCGGCGCGTAAAGGAATTCAGAGAAGACGAGAATAATTTTACTTTTTACAAGGTAATCACTACTCATCAGGAAGCGCACCTCGAATATGGAAGTTTCGAATTTGATATGGACCTGATTAGGGATGCGATATCGGATCTGCAATCTTTTTACGGAAAAATTCCCGATAAAGAAAAAAGCGATATAGAGATGTTTTTTCATCTCTTTCCCGAACCGGATCTCGCGGCGGACCTTTTTAACATAATTGAAGATTATCGAATAGATACGAGAGTTAAAGGGGAATATCCCGTGCTCGGCAGGGAGACAGCAAAAATAAATCTCCATAATTTGAAAAAAAGACCGTCTTTAAAAAAAATGACGAACTTAAAACAGCGGGCAGTTGAGATGATAGCCCGCTCATTGAGTGGCGGTGTTGAATTTCAAGACCGTGATGATGAAGCATTTGCCACATGGTCGGAAGCGGTTGAAAAAGCCGGCTCAGTTGCGCGCATCAGCGCGGATGTTCATGATTCGGCCCGTACTGCGGCAGAAATATACAGGATAATTGATGAAAACTTCACGGACGCATATCGTCAGGTTACACCCATGTCAAAGCCTGTAGATCAGGATATGATTATCAAGAATGTCGGAAGTTTCGGCAAAACATCAAAAAATATTGCAGAAAGGCTCCAGGGAAGCCACAAATCATCTCCCCCTTCGAAGCCGGTTGCGTCGGAGAGTCCCCCGGGCAAAGACGCAGTTCCGACCGATTCGCTTCCGCAAACCCGACTGAACAGTAAAGCCTCCCGGAGAACAGGGGACAATCAGCGCACCTATCAAGGCGATACTCCGGGAGCCAAACAGCAGGCTGGTGATTCGAGTGAAAGCCGTGAGAGAGATTCTTCTGCAGGAGGCTCCATGAAATACGATTCAGCTGAAATAATTGAACGCCTGCTGCGAACCGCCCATCGCGACCGGGGTATTACTCCAAAGGAAATAGAACGCAGGTTGGAATCACTGCATCCGAATGATATATATCTCTTCCTCCATAATTTGGAGGTCTCGCTCAAGAAAAAGACAGAACTGGAAAGCGAAAGGGGAACTACTCTTTATCCCGAATGGGGTGAAGATATTTCCGGTTATCGAAGTAACTGGGCACGAATCCGCGAACAACTGCATAAGAGCACTTCACTCGATTTTTACAGGGAGACGGCTGATCGCCATGCCGGATTACTCAAGAAGATCAGACGGGAATTCCAAATGTTGAAACCCGAAGGGTTCAGACGTTTAAAACGGCAATATGACGGAGATGAAATCGATCTGGATGCGGTCGTCGAACACCTGGTAGACAGAAAAGTGGGACTAACCCCTTCCGAAAAAAATTATACTCTTATACGGAAGAAAAGGCGCGACATAGCGGTTGCGCTTCTTGTCGACATGAGCAGAAGTACCAAGGGATCGACAATCGAAAAAGAAAAGGAGGCGCTCGTCATTATGTCGGAAGCTCTGTATGAAGTCGGCGACGTCTTCGCTATCTATGGTTTTTCAGGTGATAATAGAGATAATGTGGATTTTTACCTGATAAAAGATTTTGATACGACTTACAATGAGCGTATCAAAAAACGTATTTCTGCCATAGAAGATCGTTTTGAGAACAGGGACGGTGCGGCGATAAGGCATACCATCAGCAAGTTGAGGCGGCGCCCGGAACGAACTAAATTGATCATACTCTTAAGCGACGGGAAACCCGTAGATAAAGAATATGCAGGGAACTACGCCATCGAGGATACCCGCATGGCCCTTAAAGAGGCCCAGCACTACGGCATCAAGACCTTCTGCGTGACCGTCGATAAGAGTGCCGCCGGCTATCTCCCCCGCATGTACAGCCACAGCAGCTGGACCGTTATCGACGACGTGGCGAAGCTTCCGGAAAAAATTACCCGGATCTATCGAATGTTGACGGCATAATATCTTTCCGGAACGACATTGCAGTTCCGGATGGCTGCCGCATTATTTGAAAACTTTGATACTTTCAGCTGGTCCACTCCGGATCCCGTTTCTCAAAAAAAGCAAGAGCGCCTTCGGCCGCATCGGCGCTTTTTACTATTTCTCCGAAAATTCTTGCGCTTATATC
The DNA here is from genome assembly GCA_023230565.1 of Syntrophales bacterium. GTDB lineage: Bacteria > Desulfobacterota > Syntrophia > Syntrophales > UBA2210 > JALNXD01. Next base: position 68,570 of record JALNXD010000003.1, on the reverse strand, counting down.
ATAGCCGTCAAGTTTCCGGTTAATAACTTCCTTTGTATATCTGCTTGCAAGAGGTCCGGCGCGGCGCATCCTTTCCACCAGATCAAAAACTGCCCCCATCAGCTGTTCATGGGGGACAACATTGTTGATGAGCCCGATCTTTAAAGCCTCCTGAGCCGAAATCCTGTCGCAGGTAAACATCAGTTCTTTCGCTTTCGCCCTGCCGATTTCATCAGCAAGTCTGATCATCGCGTATGGACAGGTAACACCCCGTATAGGTCCGATAAAGCCAAATTCAGCAAGATCAGAAGCTATAATAATATCACACATAATCGCATATTCAGCACCGTGACCAAGGGCATATCCGTTTACGGCTGCTATTGTAGGTTTGGGGCAGTTGATCAGTTTTGCAATCGGCGATGATCCTGAATTGATATTCAGCTCACTCAGAATCATTGTAACGGCTTTTTCATGATTGCTCATGTCAGCACCAGATGAAAAGACGGTTTCAGTTCCTGTAATGACTATGAATCTCACAGAATTATTTTCAACCGCCAGGTCCACCGCTTTCCCCATCTCTTCTGATAACTCGGGAGAAATTGCATTTTTCTGCCTTGGCCGGTTGAATGTGATTATTGCGGTATCTTCGCGTGTTTCGAAGAGAATTGTATTGAAAATCATTTTTCCCCCTTTTCAGTATTGACGTTCCAAATAAGTAAGCCAGCACTCATGCACTCCGATTGAGAGGCATGAGGTTTTGACCGTCAGCTGTTTTCTAATTTGAGGCGATTTCTTCAAACCTTCGCAATACATGCTCCAGCCCCTCAGGATTCGGACCTCCCGCTTGGGCCATATCCGGACGGCCGCCCCCTTTACCGCCGACAAGGGGCGCAAGTTCCTTTATTATATTACCGGCATGAAACCGATGTGTCAGATCTTTAGTGACCATGCATAAAAGCATCGCCTTTCCTTCGACTTTGCTTCCCAAAAGCAGGAGGCCGGAACTCATACGGTCCCGCACTTTGTCGCCGAAGTCTCTCAATGTCTTGACATCCGGAGCATCGACTATTGCAGCAAGAATAGAAATACCGCCTGATTCCTTTGCCTTTTGCATCAGATCCGAAGAATCGCGAGATGCCAGTTTCCCTTTGAGTGTTTCGATTTCCCGCTCAAGCTCCTTCTGGTTAGCCAAAACCTTTTCCAGCCGCTCCGAAAGCTCCAAAGGCGCCGTTTTGAACATACCGGCCGAACGCTTCAGTTCCTTTTCCACGGCTTCGGCATATCGGACCGCCTCTCCACCCGTAACGGCTTCGAGTCTCCTGACTCCGGCCGCCACTGAGGTTTCGGAGACAACTTTCAGAAATCCGATGTCGCCGGTCCTCCGTACATGGGTGCCCCCGCACAATTCGGCACTGAAATCTCCCATGCGGACGAGCCGGACGATATCGCCGTATTTCTCGTCAAAAACGGCCGTTGCGCCCGTTTTCATGGCTTCGTCGCGAGGCAGCACATCGGTGGTGACGGCGTAATTGTCTCTGATGTAACGGTTGGCGATGTGTTCCACCCTTTCCATCTCGTCGTCCTCGATTTTGGCAAAATGGGTAAAGTCGAAGCGGAGCCGCTCTGCATTGACAAGCGATCCCGACTGTTTGACATGATCGCCCAGCACCTGTTTGAGGGCCGCCTGAAGGACATGAGTTCCCGAGTGGTTTGCTTCGATAGCCCTTCTCGTCCCCTCTTCGGTTCGCAGATCCGCCGTATCTCCGACCCGGATCTCGCCTTTTCTGACTTTCCCGATATGGCTGAAGAGTTCATCCATAGGCTTCTGGGTGTCCCAGACTTCGAAGAGGGAAACTCCCGTCTCGATGACGCCTACATCACCAATCTGGCCGCCCACTTCGCCGTAAAAGGGTGTCTGTTCGACGAAAACCTCGCCCCTTTCGCCTTCCGAAAGGACGTCGACGGGCTCATCATTCTTCAAAATGGCCGTGACTCTTGATGTCGCTTCCGTATTTCCTTCATAGCCCACGAATTCCGTTTTTATACCTGACCTGGAAAGACTTCGATAACTGTCAGCCACCTCTTCCTCACCGCTCCCCCTCCAGGACTGGCGGGCCTTCTCTCTTTGTTCTTCCATTGCCTTTTCGAATCCCGCCATATCGAGGGACAGTCCCTTGGAGCGGGCCGCCTCGCCGGTAAGATCGACGGGGAACCCGAAGGTATCGTAAAGACGGAACACGACCATACCCGGAATTTCCGATTTTCCATCCTTCACAAGTGACGCTATCTGTTCGTTCAAAATCTTCAGGCCGGCATCGAGGGTTTCCATGAAACGCTGCTCTTCATTGACCACCACTTTTCTTACATAGGATTCCTTATCCAAAAGTTCGGGATAGACCCCCTTCATTTTTTCGATCACTACGGGAACCATATCGTGGAGAAAGGGCTTGTCCAGACCGAGAAGCTTTCCGTGCCGGGCGGCCCTTCGCAGAATGCGGCGAAGGACATAGCCGCGCCCTTCATTGCCGGGAAGTACGCCGTCGGCAATCAGAAAGGTCACCGCCCGGGCGTGATCAGCGATCACCCTGATCGAAATATCGTCCTCCTGCTTTGCCTTGTAGCGTTTTCCCGATACTTCACCGATATGGGCAATAATTTCACTGAAGAGATCGGAATCGTAATTGCTGGTCACCCCCTGCAGGACCGCCGTCAGACGTTCAAGGCCCATCCCCGTGTCGATGTTCGGCTTGGGCAGAGGAGTGAGTGTCCCCGATGCATCACGGTCGAATTGCGTGAATACAAGGTTCCAGAGTTCCACATAGCGGCCGCATTCGCACTCCACGCTGCATTCGGGACGGCCGCAGCCGATCTCTTCCCCCTGATCGAGGAGTATTTCCGAACAGGGACCGCAGGGTCCCGTATCCCCCATCATCCAGAAATTGTCCTTTTCACCGAGGCGGACGATGCGCTCCTTCGGTATGCCCATCATTGTATGCCATATCTCAAAAGCTTCATCATCATCTTTATAGATGGTAATCCAGAGCCGATCCCCGGGAAGTCCCATTACCCCGGTCAGAAACTCCCATCCCCAGGCGATCGCCTCTTTTTTAAAATAATCGCCAAAGGAAAAATTGCCCAGCATCTCAAAAAAGGTATGGTGCCGTGCCGAATAGCCAACGGTTTCAAGATCATTGTGTTTTCCGCCCGCCCTTACGCATTTCTGGGAAGTGGCGGCCCGTGTATATCCCCTCTTTTCCTGTCCCAGAAAAAGATTCTTGAACTGCACCATGCCTGCATTGGTAAAAAGCAGCGTGGGATCCTCCTTCGGAATAAGCCCCGAACTTTCGACAATCGCATGGCCGCGCTCACTGAAAAAGCTGAGAAATTTACTTCTGACTTCGTTACCAGTAATCAATATATTCCTCCTTTTCCGGATACACCAACGTCTTGAAAATTGTATCCGGAGGAAATCCTTTGCTTATAAGGCGCCTGATCAGACGCTGCTTTTCTTTATCGGATATTTCACTGGATGTCAACCTGTCGGGGAAACACTTTTCAATAATCTTTTCAACTGCTTTCTCTTCACTGAATTCCCTGCGGGCTTCCACCAGCGCCTCATGTACTGCGTCTTCCGGAAAGCCTCTTCTTTTGAGAGCCATGCGTATCTTAAGATCACCCCAGAGACGATCAACTGCATATCGGTTCACCAATTGTCTGGCAACATTTCCATCATCGAGCCAGCGAACCTCGCAGAGCCTTTCGGTGACTTTCGCAATTGTCTTCCTGTTGTAACCCTCCGCGGCAAGCTTTGAAACTACTTCGGATGTACTCCTCGGCTTATATGAAAGGAAACGAAGTGCCCGTTTTTTTGCCTTTTCATATAACGGGTCTTCATCCATCAGCTTTCCTCCTCGACAGGGGCTAAAAGATTAAATTTGCGCCTTATCTCAAGCTCAATGGCATTTTGAATATCTGGATTTTCTTTCAGGAAGGTTTTAGAATTTTCTCTTCCCTGGCCGATGCGCTCCCCTTTATATGAATACCAGGCGCCTGACTTCTCGATAATACCATTGTCGCTTGCCAGATCAATAAGATCCCCCGCTTTCGATATTCCTTCTCCGAAAATTATATCGAATTCGGACTCACGGAACGGAGGAGCCACCTTGTTTTTTACAATTTTGACTCGCGTACGGCTTCCTATAGTATCCTGGCCCTGTTTGATTGCCGTGGTTTTTCTAATATCCAGCCGCATGGTTGCGTAGAATTTCAAAGCATTTCCGCCGGTGGTCGTCTCCGGATTACCAAAAAAAGTGCCGATTTTCATCCGGAGCTGATTAATGAAAATAACCGTTGTTTTAGACCTGTTGATGCTTGCCGTCAATTTCCGAAGAGCCTGCGACATGAGGCGGGCCTGCAGGCCCATCTGGGCGTCACCCATATCTCCTTCCAATTCCGAACGAGGCACAAGAGCAGCTACCGAATCAACTACAAGCACATCAAGAGCGCCACTTCTCACTAGCACTTCCGCAATTTCCAGCGCCTGCTCACCTGAATCGGGTTGAGATATGAGCAGATCGTCTGTATTGACGCCTATCTTCCTTGCATATACTACGTCCAGGGCATGTTCCGCATCGATAAAGGCTGCGAGACCCCCCTCTTTTTGTGCCTCCGCCACTACATGGAGGGCCAAAGTCGTTTTTCCGCCTGATTCCGGACCGTAGATTTCAACAATCCGGCCACGCGGTATTCCGCCGACGCCGAGAGCAATATCGAGGCTCAGTGCTCCAGTCGGAATAGCCGGAATATTTGATACGACTTCATCACCCCCGAGCCTCATGATCGAACCTTTTCCAAATTGTTTCTCAATCTGGGCAATAGCCAGATCAACGGCCTTTTCCCGTTCCGAGTCAGATGATATCATTATTTCCCCCTTCGTATTGATTAATGGATTAAATGCCTGCGGGAGACACTTCCCCTTTTGATTCTTTTCGATTTGACACCCGTCACCGGGAAGTGCCTCCCATTGGAAAACGGGCCAGAGCGGTATGCACCGCTCCATCAGGTGCAAGATCGCTTTTGAAAAGTACGAGTTCTGCAACATTAAAGGAACGTGTCCGGAATTTTCTGATACCTTTCAGCGAATCTTCAAGTCCGTCAATCTTCCCCCCAGGCGATTTTACTCTTGCAAGGGTAAGATGAGGGCTGAACTTCTTTTTTTCTCTTGGAAATCCTTTATTTCCAAGATCCGTCTCTATATTTTTCTGGAGCTGTCTTAAATGTTCTATATCGCCTTCAAGGCCCACCCAAATAACGCGGGGGTGTGTTAGACTGGGAAACCCCCCGACTTCGGAAAGCATAAAAGCCATGGGAGATGCCTTTTCGGTATGCCGCCTTATTATTTCTTCAATCCGGACAATATCTGCAGTGCCTATGTAGCCGAAAAATTTCAGGGTCAGGTGAATTCCCTCCGGCCTTACCCAGCGAAATCCTGCAAGCTTTCTTTTCATATGTTCCTGTATGCGGATCATGTGCTCCTTTTTATCTGAAGGGAGTTCCGCAGCCAGGAATGTGCGTATCAGTTTTTCATTCATCAAAGACCCTGCCTTCGATCAGGTAGCGCCTCAGCATCTCCAACGCAAACTGGGACGAAATTTCCTTAACACGCCGCCGGTCCCAGCGGAAATGCGATTTCCGGCAATAGGTTTTCGAACTATCGGAAAGCGCAAAATAAACGGTCCCCACCGGTTTTTCTTCACTTCCTCCCGAGGGGCCTGCAATTCCCGTTGTTGCCAGACCGATATCGGTTTTTGCCATTTCACGCACCCCCCGGGCCATAAGCTCAGCCGTTTCCCTGCTTACGGCACCATGAGCTTTTATAATCTCCGGAGGCACCCCCAGAAGTTCCACTTTCGAGAGATTGCTGTACACGACGGCACCTCGTTCAAGGAAACCCGAACTGCCGGGGATATTGGTAAGGCGGTCGGTGATGAGTCCCCCGGTACAGGACTCGGCTACGGCGAGGGTATATCCTCGCTCAATCAGAAGCGAAGCCACAATACCCTCAATTGTCTCATCATCATACCCGTATATGTACCGGCCGAGTTTTTCATGGATTTTTTTTACGGCCTCCTCAAGACGGGCGGCCGCTTCTGATTCATTTTTTCCCCTGGCCGTCAGAAGCAGATGTATTTCGGGGAAACGGGCATAAAATCCTACGGACACATCAGGGAAAGGACCCATAAGAGCAATGGTTTCGTCGATTTTCGATTCAGAAAGACCGAAGAGTCGTACCTGCTTCCGCATTTTTTTTTCATCCGCTTTTCCGAAGAACTTTTCAAAACAGGGTAGAACCTCTTCGGCTGCCATCCTCCTGGCCTCGCCTGGCACGCCGGGAATAACCGCCACCAGCTTGCCGCCCCGTTCGATGCAGAAGCCAGCCGCCGTACCGGCACGATTTTCCAATACTATCGCCCCTGCGGGAAAGACAGCCTGCTTGGAATTGTTTTCGGTCCAGGGAATGTGATACGTCTCGAAACGTCCCTTTAACTTTCGGAGAACCTCATCGTCCATATGGAGGGAAAGGTTGAAAGCCGCCGCAACGGCTGCTGTGGTGATATCATCCGCCGTAGGGCCGAGTCCGCCCGCCACAATTACCCCCTCGGAACGATCAAGAAGATACTCGAGGCCTCCTTTTACGGCTTCTCCGTCATCGCCTACGGTGATGATAGCCGATACGCCCCATCCGCTGAGATCGAGCCTTTCCGCGATATAAGATGAATTTATATCCAGAACCCTTCCTCCGGTCAATTCGTCGCCTACAAGTAATATCCCCGCTTTCATATAGTCACCACATTTAAATATTTATCCCCGGTTTGCTCTTTATTCTTCAAGCAAGTGAATGCAAAACTCATTGATTCCGAATTAAAGGCATGATGTGTACCCGCTCAGGGCTGTTTTTCGACCATGCATCGTCTCGCGAAGCTGCCCCCGCACACTCGCGCTTTTATTCCGGAGTGCGTGCATATGCAGCGTTTAACTTCCGCCTTTTTTCTTCCCGTTCAGATCACCCTTACCAGCACCTGTAGAATTACATTGCCATACAGACCGGCCATTATATCGTCCCCCACCACTCCATAACCTCCAGGAAGACGCCGCTCCAGAATTCGGATCGGAAAAGGTTTCCTTATATCGAAAAACCGGAAGAGCGCAAAACCCGCCGCCACGGAAAAAAGTGAAGGAGGAATAAAGGCCATGACTACCAGAAATCCCGTCATTTCATCGATCACGATCCGTGAAGGATCACGCTGGCCGTAAAGCTTCTCCGCCTCTTGCGAGATATAAATGGCGAAGAAAAAAAACGCCACTACCGTAAGGAAGTACAGGGGCCAGGAAAGTAAAGAAAAAAGAAGGTAAAGGGGTATCCCTGCAATCGTTCCCGCAGTTCCCGGGGCATAGGGTGAAAGACCGCTTCCCAGACCGGTTGCCGCAGCTAATATTACTCGAGCGCCCATGTTATCCTTTTCAATAGTCTGAAGGTAAAAGGGACCGGGATCATGATGGCTTCTGTTCAACCTGGATACCTTCAGTCTAAATGCCTTGTATATATAGTACAACCGGTTCTCAATGTAAAGTTCCCAATGTAGAAGAAACGATCTTCCGTTCACCGATAACTATTTTCCTTGACAATAGAACATATGTTCTATTAACTGAAAGCAAACTACTTTGCAAGAAGTCTCTTTATGAAACAATATATATTTTCACTGCATTCATGGCCCAGAGCTATTCTTCACGTGGACGGCGACGCCTTCTTTACTTCCTGTGAAGAAGCAATCCATCCGGAATTTAAAGGAAAACCGCTTATTACCGGCGGAGAGCGGGGTATCGTAGCCTGTGCGAATTATGTGGCCAAGGGAATAGGGATCAAACGGGGAGTTCCGCTTCACGAGGCCCGGACTATCTGTCCGGATCTCATTGTCCTCCCCTCGGATTACGAGACCTACAGCCTCTTTTCCCGCCGGATGTTTTCGGTCATCCGGCGCTTCACCCCTCAAGTGGAGGAATATTCCATTGACGAGGCCTTTGCCGATATCACGGGTATGCGCAGGGTCTTACATTCCTCTTACGAAAATATCGCTCTCGCCGTAAAAAAAAATGTGGAGAAGGAAGTAGGAATCGGCGTCACTGTCGGTTTGAGCATTACCAAAGTCCTTGCGAAGATCGCTTCCAAATACAAAAAGCCCGACGGCTTTACAGTTATCGATGGCAGGAGCATCCCTTCCTATCTCGCGGATCTCCCCGTAGAGGCCGTATGGGGGATTGGTCATGCCACCAGTAATTATCTGTGGAAATTGGGGGTCCGAAGTGCGCTCGATTTTGCCAGATTTCCCGAAAGGACAGCTCTGCGGCGGTTTGTAAAGCCGGTAAGGGAAATATGGCAGGAATTGAGAGGAAATTCAGTCTATCCCGTGATTACAGATGAAAAAAGCCGTTATGCCTCAATCAGCAAGACAAAGACCTTCGCACCTTCCACAACAAACCGGGATTACCTCTTTGCACAACTTACGAGAAACCTCGAATCTGCCTGCATCAAAGCCCGCCGGCACTCCCTGGCCGCACAAAAAATTGCCGTCTTTCTCAAAAAGAACAATTTTTATTGTACCGGAAGCGAAGTAAGTCTCAACCGGCCTTCGGCCCTTCCCCTGGAATTTTCATCTCTTCTGAGAAAAGTTTTCGAAGCCATTTATGAAGCGGGAACACAATATCGTGCCACAGGAGTGATCCTTCTTGAATTGATCCCTGATGTGGGAACCCAATACTGCCTCTTTGACGATCCTCTGCATCTGGAAAAGGTTGAACGGCTTTATGTGGCAGCCGATTCGCTGGCCAAAAAATATGGCAAGCACACTATCCATCTGGGAGGATCTCACCTCGTGGACCGGCTCGGCACAGGAAAGCGTGGTGAATCGACTGTCCGGCACCGGACGCGATTTCCGGGAGAAACGGAACGAAAACATCTGGGGTTTCCCATCCTCCATAATTCAAAATAAGCAGGGACTAATTGGACTAATTGGGGACGGGTTCACATTAATTCAATAATAATTGTTAATCCAAAAAAATTAATGTGAACCCGTCCCCAATTAGTCCCAAATCTACTAGACTCCCTCTTCACATTTTGGTACTCTTTTCAAAGTGTTTTGCAATCATTATTATTACCTGAACGAGGATTATGACGGAACAGGAAATCATTGATTACGCGATTCAGCGGGGTGCCGACCTGGCGGGCTTCGCCTCTGTCGATTGGTGGAACAGAGAAGAACATGCACCGGAGGAATACCGGCCCAGGGCTATCTGGCCGCAGACCAGATCGGTGATTGTCCTGGGAATGGGAATGCCTCTTCCTATCGTGGAAACCACTCCCTCGGTACAACACAGAGATCTCTACAATGCCTGCAACCGCTCTCTCGACGATATCGCCTTCGATCTGGCCAGGTGGCTCGGGCGAAAAGGCCATGCGGCAGTTCCTATTGGAAGAGACGGCTATGCCAACATACACGTCCTGCTGAAAAATCCAAGGGCTGCCTTCTCCCACAATCTTGCCGCCTATTATGCCGGCCTGGGATATATCGGGATCAACAATACCGTGCTCACACGTAAGTTAGGGCCCAGAGTCCGCTTCGTTTCGATATTGACCGATGCCGTTCTTTCCGGAACCGGCCCCATGAATGAACCGCTTTGCATACGATGCGGCGCCTGTTCATCATTTTGCCCCGCCGATGCCCTGCCGATTACAAGGGAAGAATTGCGGGATCCCGCTGTCCCGGTTGCTGAATACGATCGTACCGCCTGTACCCTTTGGGCACGGGAACTTACCAGGAGAGGTTGTTACCCATGCGGCATATGCATTAAAGTCTGTCCAGTGGGCGATGACAGAAAAATTTTCGGGCGCGAAAAGGCAATCGGCCATTATCGAAAGGAACTGGAAACCCCGATCGTAAACGCACCCGATCCCCTGCACCGGTCATGGATGCATATACGGCGCCATGGAAGCAGTCTCTTCGACGAAACGGCCGGACCGCAGGATAGATTCGGGGATATCCTGAGGCGAATCAGGAAAAAAAGCGAAGAGGAAAAAAAATGAGTTCAGCAGACAACAAGCCCTTAGAAATGGCTGTCTTCTGCAATACCTGTTCAAGAGGTCTCGCAGATCTGAAAGATAATCAATCACGTATTTCCTTCGTTTCAAAGATACTTCCTCCATTTCTCAGCCAGGCAGATCTTTTCAGGAAAATCCTTCAAAATATCATCGAGAAGGCCCCCTATCCCAAAATTGAAAAACCGACTATGTTTGTAAACGAAGTGATCCTCCATCTTGATCCAGAGGGTCTGTTTTCCTTGCGTATGTTTCTGTGGAGACCAGGGGAATACGATCCCATTCACGACCACAATTCATGGGGAGTCATCGGACCGGTATCGGGAAAACTGGAAGTGATCAATTATCGGCGCCTCGACCGGGACAGCACTTCCCGTACCCGGCTTGTCGAAAAGGAACGTGGCATCATTGAACCGGGTGGTTACTATCATGTTCTTCCGCTCTATAAAGGAATTCATCAGACGGGAAACCCGACGCGCCGCAGTATGATTCAGATCGGAATTTACGGACAAAGACAAACCAAAAGAAATTATATCAATACCTACGACCTCGCCAGTGGACGCATCTCACCTCTCTATTCACCCAAAGTGGTAAAAAGGCAGCTTGCCGAATCGGCTCTTTTAAATTTGAAAAATGCACGCCCGACTGCAACTGCCTGAAACTGACAAAATTCCGGTCTATTTTGCTTGACAGGCCGGCTGATTATTTATATAGAAGACGCGCCTGTTGAAATAGTCATTACCATTCTTATATGTGCTCAAATGACGTGGCTCCCGTGTATAATCCGAGCAGTGCACGGGGTATTATTGTCTCCAGTCGGGGAAATAATATAGGAAGGATACAAGCCATGAAACCTACCGGAATCCAGCTCGTAGCTGAATTTTTTAACTGCGACTCCGAAATTCTGAATAATAGCGAAATACTCGAGAAAATTCTCAGAGAAAGCATTATCGGCTGCGGAATAGAAATTGTGAGTATCAACAGCCACCTCTACGATCCTATAGGAATTACTTCGATAGCGGTTATCAGTGAATCCCATGTAGCGATTCATACGTATCCCGAGGCCTGCCATGCCTCTTTGGACATTTTTACCTGTTCGAAAGATAATGGAGTATCATTCAGAATTCTGCAGCGCCTTAAAGAAAATTTGGCACCGGGAACGACCCGCGTCGCAGAGATTTCGAGAGGCAATCCCCTTGAAGTTTCGCGGACCAACTGGATTACCGATGATACAGGATCAACGGGTTTTGATATCAGATATCATATACAGGATGAAATTTTTTATCTCAAATCGGTGTATCAGGAGATAAAGATAATAAATAACGAAAGCTTCGGAAGAATGCTCTTTTTGGATAACGATCTTCAGATTGCCGAGTTCGACGCCCACATCTATAATGAATGCATGGTCAGACCGCTGATTGAGTCCGGCATTCCTCTTCAAAATGTGGCGATACTGGGCGGCGGAGACGGAGGCGTTCTCTATGAGCTTCTAAAATATAATCCAGGGAAAATCACTCTTGTAGATATAGACGAAGCAGTAGTGGATGCCTGCAACACATATCTCAGGGAAATCTGTCACGATGCATTCGAAGATAAGCGGGTAGAGGTCGTATATGACGACGTGTTCCGCTTTCTCGCTCAGGGCCGGCACTATGATGCGATAATCTATGATTTGACAATGCATCCAGAGGCGTTCATCAACAGAAAACGGGATACCTATTTAAATGATCTCTTTAGCAGGATAAAAGCCTCTTTACACAAGAATGGCATAATCTCAGCACAATGCTGCTCAGCGTATGATTATGATACGCTGGATATGACTGCAAATCTGCTGGGGAAATTTTTCCGTGACATTAGAATGACCGAAAGCTACATACCTTCATATTGCGTGCCATGGACATTTGCCTTTGGTAATACTTGAATGTGTATAGGGGGTATTTTGAAGCAGGTCAATAAAAAAGGGGGCAATTTACATTGCCTCCACCTTTTGTTGATCTAATTCAACAAAATCATTCGGCGTATATCAATTTGATATTCCCGAGTTCAACCATTTCTTCATGCTCCACCGCCCCGTAGAAATCAATGACATTTTTTACCGGGCCATGGATTTCACCTTTAGCCTTAATTTCATATTCATGAAGCGGTGCATAGGCCTCTATGCCCCTCCCCTCAGGCATCACTTTTTCGTCCGGCCCCTTCCCCTTTTCAATCCTCAGCCCCTCCGGAAGAGACCCGAAAAGCTTTTTCAGTTTTTCGCCCAGTTCTCTCGAATAGGCCTTGTACTCGAAAGAAAAATAAGCATCGCAGACTTCTTTGACTGATACGACTTTAAGCTCGTCTTTCAATCCTCTATTTTCTATAGCTCTGTTGATCATATCGTGAAATCCGGAACCGACGATAAGAGTAACCTTGCCCCCCTTTGCACCGATCAGACGCATGAGCTGTCCGAATTTACTTTCGTTTTCCAGATAGTGTTCTTCACTGAAGATAGCTTCTCCCTTGATTCCTTTTCCCTCGCAAAATCCGAGGACAAATCCTTTCATCAGATCAAAAGACCCTTTTACAACTACCTCATAGTATTTTCTCATCATTTTTGAATCACCTCACTTCTCGATGCGTTCGCCATTAAAAGAATACAAATGTCACAACAAGAAACACAGGAATCAAAATGGGAATCGAATAGCGTATCATATATCCGAAAAAGCTTGGCATACTTATACCCGCCTCCTCGGCAATCGATTTGACCATGAAGTTGGGTGCATTTCCGATATAGGTGTTTGCGCCCATGAAAACCGCCCCCGCAGATATCGCCTTCAGATACGTAATGAAGGCAGGATTACAGGTTTCTGAAGCCGTTGCAACAGCCCCTGGAATACATGCCTCGGTCAGTCCCAGCTTGCCCAGTGCCAGATTAAAAAAAGTAAGATACGTAGGTGCATTGTCAAGAAATGAAGAGAGAGCGCCGGTGACCCAGAAATAATGACCCGGGTTTCTTACCGCTTCCACAAGGCCGGCCATCGCACCGTGACTCCCTGCTTTTAAAATCGCCAAGGCGGGAATGATTGTCATGAAAATGCCTGCAAAGAGCTTCGCCACTTCGATAATCGGGAACCAGCTGAAATCGTTTGCTTCGCGCAGCCGCTTCGGTGTCAACACAAGAGAAAGAGCGCCCATTATCAGAATGCCGATATCCCGTGCAATGTTCTGGTATCCCACGTGAATGCCGAGCACATTTACCTGGTCTGCTCTCCAGGCCCCGCTCATAAGGACAAGAGAGATAACGCCGAGAAGAAAAAGGAAATTAAAGGTTCCCTCAATTTTAAAAGGCACCTTTTCTTCTTCATTCGACGGGACTTTCCCTTTTTTCTTGTCTTTCCTGTACAAGATCGTATCCAGTATGAAAAAAATCGCCAGCAGGATCACCGAAGACAAAATCATATGAGGCAGAAGTGCCTTCGTTACCCAGAAGAAGGGAACATTATGCAAAAAACCGAGGAAGAGCGGCGGATCGCCGAGGGGGGTCAGTGAACCTCCGATATTTGCCACGAAAAATATGAAAAAGACAATCACATGAACTTTGCTCGCCCTGTCCTTATTCGCTCTGAGCACAGGCCGGATCATTACCATTGCTGCTCCCGTAGTCCCCACCCATGAGGCCAGTAGCGTACCTATGAGAAGCATGATTGTGTTTACTACCGGAGTCCCCCTGTAGGATCCTCCGACCACAATTCCTCCCGCGATGGTAAAAAGCCCCCATAGAAGGATTATAAAAGGTATGTAGTCTATCAGATAGATGTGGATAATTTCATGAAACGCTGTACCTTTATATGCGAAAAGAAAAGGAACGGCAAAAAGAATTGCCCAGAATGCAGAGACTTTTCCAAAATGGTTGTGCCAGAAATGCGGGACCAGCAGGGGACAAAGTGCTATTGACAGAAGGATACCTGCAAAGGGTATGACCGTCCAGACAGGCAATTCCGTTCCTATTGAATGGACGGCCGCTGCCGTTTCGGAAGCATCCGAAATCGCCGGCATCAATACCGTCAGCAAAAAAAGGATTACCGGAAAGGCTGTATATATAACACATGAATATCGCTTTACCTGACACATACTGTAACTCCTTCTGTTACGGCAAAAAACAAGCCAAGTGAGACTGCTCCTTGGCTGTGATCTTTTTTAATCTCTATTTATCATTTCCCCAAGCAAACTTCCTTTCCGGGCTAAAGTAACTTCTTCCGCAAGAATAATCCTTGCTTTTCCAGAAAAGGAAATTAAGCCATTAGGGATCATCGCCTGGATGTCATTACAGCAGTTACGCCTTTTCCGCAACTTTCAGCCGCACTTTGGCTTTATTTAAACTGGCGCTCACTTTTTCGTAGTCCTTATCATCTTTACTTAATTTCGCCAGCTCCGATTCCAGTTCTTCAGTTTCACGCCTCATTTTTTCCGTATCTATCATATCACTGCGCTCGCAGCTTTCGACCAGAACGGTTACTTTTTCTCCCGTTACTTCGGCGTATCCGTCACCTATTGCGTAGTAGGTTTTTTTGTTGTTCTTCGTGTGGTCCAGCTCTCCACACTGAACTGCACTCAGAAGCGGCGCATGTCCGATGAGTACTCCGAATGCACCTTCGACACCGGGTATAGTAACTTCTTCCACCTTATCACTGAATGCCATTTTTTCGGGTGTCACTATCTCCAACAGCAATTCGTCAGCCATTTTGTCATACCTCCGAGCCCGTTTTTACTCTTGTGAAAGTCTCTGGGCTTTCTCGATCACTTCTTCAATGCCGCCGACCATATAAAATGCCTGCTCGGGAAGATCGTCATGCTTGCCGTCAAGAATTTCCCTGAAGCCTTTTACTGTATCCTGAACGGATACGAATTTACCTTCAGTTCCTGTAAACTGTGCGGCAACAAAAAACGGCTGCGAAAGGAATCTCTGTATTTTCCTCGCTCTGCTGACTGTCAGTTTGTCTTCCTCCGAAAGTTCATCCATTCCAAGAATGGCAATGATATCCTGGAGATCTTTATATTTCTGCAGTATCATCTGTACTTCCCGAGCCGTCTGGTAGTGTTCCTCACCCAGAACATTCGGATCGAGAATTCGGGACGTCGAGTCCAGCGGATCCACGGCTGGATAAATTCCAAGTTCAGCGATAGGCCTGGAAAGAACCACCGTTCCGTCAAGGTGCGCGAACGTTGTTGCCGGCGCCGGGTCGGTCAGGTCGTCTGCAGGCACATATACGCACTGTACCGCCGTAATCGATCCTTTATTCGTCGATGTGATCCGTTCCTGAAGTTCGCCCAGGTCCGTTGCAAGTGTAGGCTGGTAACCAACCGCTGAAGGCATTCGTCCCAGAAGCGCCGACACCTCTGAACCTGCCTGTGTGAAGCGGAATATATTATCGACAAAAAGCAGCACGTCCTGACCTTCTTCATCCCTGAAGTATTCCGCCGCCGCCAGTGCCGTCAATGACACACGCGCTCTCGCTCCCGGAGGCTCCGTCATCTGCCCGTAGATGAGCGCAGCCTGCCCGATAACTCCCGATTCCTTCATTTCGAGATAAAGATCGTTGCCTTCCCGCGTTCTCTCACCCACGCCGGCAAACACTGATATTCCTCCGTGATGCATGGCGATATTATGGATCATTTCCATCATTACCACAGTTTTGCCGACACCGGCGCCACCGAACATGCCCATCTTGCCTCCCCGGGGAAAGGGAACCAGAAGATCTATAACTTTCACGCCTGTTTCGAGAACATGCACCGAGGTGTCCTGCTCCATAAAAGTTGGCGCATCCCTGTGAATCGGTGCGGTGTTCTTTATATCTATGGGACCCAGCCCGTCCACAGGCCGTCCTACCACATTGAGAATCCTGCCCAGACATTCTTTCCCTACAGGGACCTTGATAGGCTCTCCTGTATCTTTCGCGGTCATTCCGCGCACCAGACCGTCGGTTACATCCATGGCGATACAGCGGACGACATTATCACCCAAATGCTGCGCGACTTCCACAACGAGATTGTCTTCCTCTTCACTGATCGAAGGATTTGTAATCCAAATTGCATTTAAAATGTTGGGAAGTTTCCCTTCCTCAAATTCTACGTCCACAACAGGACCAATTACCTGCACAATTCTTCCTGTATTCATCCTTATCTCCTTACATGTTCTATGTCCGGATTGATTAACCTTTGCTATACAGATCTACGAAGATTTCGCCAATGCTTCCGTGCCGCCCACAATATCCATCAGCTCGGCGGTAATCGCAGCCTGTCGGGCCTTATTGAATTTCAAAGTCAAACTTTCTATCATCTCCTCGCAATTGCTTGTTGCATTTTCCATAGCGACCATCCGCGCTCCATGTTCGCCTGCAGATGTCTGCAACAGCGCATTGAATGTCTGCACCTTCAGATACATCGGAATAATCTGCGCAAGGAGTTCTTCCTCCGACGGCTCATAGATATATCCTCCGAATGATTCGCCCTTTTCATCACTGAAATCTTCGGGCGAAAGCGGAAGCAGTTTCATCATTTTCGGCTTTTGCGATGCTACATTCCTGAATTCATTATACGCCACATGAAGTTCATCATATTCCTCAGATATAAAAGCCGGAATCACTTCCTCTCCCAACGCAACCGCAAGACTCATATCGAAACTTCCAAGCACATCGATGTGATAGGAAAGTATATTTTCCTTTTTTTTGAAGTAATCGCGTCCCTTTTTGCCGACTGCAATGACAGACACTTCTTTTCCTTCCTTCTTTTTCTCTCTTATGAAGCCTTCAGCCATTTTAATTACGTTGGTATTAAATCCTCCGCAAAGGCCTCTGTCTGAAGTTATAAGAAGGAGCCGTATCCTTTGGGATTCTCTCACGGCTAAAAGCGGATTTGTCGTGGACATTACCCTCGATGCCAGGCTATTTAAAACCTCCAATACCTTTTCCGCATAAGGTTTGAAATTTTCCATGCGGACCTGCGCGTTTTTCAGTTTGGAAGCAGCCACCATGTTCATGGCTCTCGTAATTTGCTTCGTTTTCTCTACGGCCTGGGTTTTTCTTCGTATATCCCTTAATGATTCAGCCATTAATTCGCACTCCCGTTACACGAATAGATCAAGCACTATTATCCTCTCATTATGCTGAGGCAAAAACGGAATCAAATTCTGTCAGTGCAGCTCTCAATTTCTCTTCCAGTTCGGAATCAATTGTTTGCTTTTCGTCTATTTGATTCATAATCGGCGTGTGTTTACTGTTGAAATAGCTCAAGAGCTGGCTTTCATATTCCTTAAGCGTATCAACTGCATATTTATCCACAAACCCGCGGACGGCCGCAAAAAGGACAACAACCTCTTCTGCAAGCGACATCGGCCGATACTGAGGCTGTTTTAATATTTCGACTAAGCGCGCTCCCCGGTCCAGTTGTGCCTGAGTCGCTTTATCGAGGTCGCTTCCGAACTGGGCAAAGGACGCCAATTCACGGTACTGAGCCAAGTCAAGTTTCAGCGTGCCGGCAACTTGTTTCATCGCTTTTACCTGAGCCGCTCCACCGACTCTCGAAACCGAAAGGCCTACATTGATGGCGGGCCTTACGCCGGAGTAAAAAAGGTCTGGTTCAAGGTATACCTGACCATCGGTAATTGAAATCACGTTGGTCGGAATAAATGCAGAAACATCTCCCGCCTGCGTTTCGATGATTGGAAGAGCGGTTAATGAGCCGCCACCAAGCTCTTTATTTACACGGGCGGCACGCTCAAGAAGCCGGGAATGGTTGTAAAAGATATCTCCAGGATATGCTTCCCGCCCGGGAGGCCTCCTCAGAAGCAGTGAGATCTGCCGATAGGCGACAGCCTGCTTTGAAAGATCGTCATACATTATGAGGGCATCCTGCCCCCTGTCTCTGAAATATTCACCAATGCTGCATCCGGCAAATGCTGAAATATATTGCAAAGTCCCCGGATCACTTGCGCATGCTGAAATTACGCATGTATAGCTCATTGCATCATGTTTTCTCAGCGATTCAACCACCTGTGCAACCGTTGATTTCTTCTGTCCGATTGCCACATAGATACATTTGACACCCGTTGACTTTTGCCTGATTATGGCATCGATACAGATTGCAGTTTTTCCGATCTGGCGGTCGCCGATAATCAGTTCACGCTGGCCCCTTCCGATAGGGGTCATTGCATCGATTGCCTTGAGACCTGTATAGAGAGGCTGGTTGACAGGCTGGCGATGGATTACGCCCGGGGCAACCATTTCGATACGGCGGGTCTCCTTTGCATCGATCGGCCCCTTACCGTCGATTGGCTGTCCTGTTCCGTCTATGACGCGGCCAAGAACTTCCTCGCCCACGGGAACCTCGGCGATTCTTCCTGTTCTCTTGACAATATCACCTTCCTTGATATGTGTGTCGTGCCCGAGGATGGCGACACCCACATTATCCCGTTCCAGGTTGAGCACCATCCCCAATATTCCCCCGGGAAACTCAAGAAGTTCCATAGCCATTGCATTTTCTACACCATACACTCGGGCAATGCCATCACCGACGGATAATACGGTTCCAGTCTCGCTTATATCGAGCTTTTTCTCATATGCCTTAATCTGCTTTGATATTATCTGTGTTATTTCTTCTGCCCTGATTGCCTCCATCCTCTACATCTCCTCCCTTATGAGTTCCCTTATACTCATGAGTTGAGTCTTTATACTCCCGTCATACAGGGTATCGCCGACTCTCACGACGATTCCGCCAAGCAGCGTCGTATCTTCCTCAACAGCCATCTCGATATTTTTCCTGGTTATACCTTCCAGGCGGGCCTTTATTTTTTCCGCAAGATCAGCAGACAAAGGAAACGCCGTTCTCACATTTACACGCACTTTATTTAAAAGCTGATCGCGATATTCCCTGAAACAATTCTCTACATCCAGAAGAATATCTATTCTGCGCTTATCAGCCAGCAGCTTCAAGAAATTAGCCGTAATGCCGGTTATTTTTATTCTCGACAACACTTCTTCCATGACAGCTTTTTTATCATTCTGATCGAAAATGGGATTGGCAAAAAAATCCGTCAGATTTTTATTTTCTTTTAACATCGAAGCGAATCTATCCAGTTCGCCATAGATCGTCTCAACAGAATCTTCCTCTTTCGCTATTTGGAAGAGGGCCTTTGCATATCTTTTTGCAATCTCGCTCTGTATCAATTTCGGCTCACCATCCTATCCAAAAAGTCACTGACCATGGAATCATGATCTTTCTTTCCAATATTCTTTTTAAGGATTTCCTCGGCCATCTGAACTGATAATTCCGTAGCTTCCGCCCTCAATTCAGTAACAGCTCTTTTGAACTCCTGTTCGATCCGTGCTTTCGCATCTTCCTTCATTTTATCGGCGGTGACTCTAGCTTCGGCGATTATTTTTTCTTTTTCCTCGGCTCCCTGTGATTTGATCGTTTCAGCGATACCGCTTATCTCTGCGGATGCCTTCTCTATTTTTGCGTTATATTCGTCAAGCTTTTTCTGTGCCTCTTCCCGGGCAACATCGGCTTCTTCAAGAGAAGCTTTTATATCAGAACGCCGGCCTACCAAATACCCTTTTATTCCTTTCGCTGTCAGCTTATAGATGACGACCGCCAAGATAATGAAGTTAAGTATGCGCCAACCGAAATTCGCCAGCTGGCCACCATGTTCGGCGCCTTCTCCTCCCGCAGACGCATACGTTATGCCGGCCGTCAAAATAATAATTGCCAAAACACAGACGGCTCTTTTCATTGGACCTTCCTCCCCAATACCTTCTCGGATATCTCAAGGGCGATTGCGTGTGTCTGATCTTTCAAAGTTCGCCTTGCATGTTCCTTTTCGGCAGACACCTTGTCCTTGAAGTCCTGAATCATCTTCGTGATTTCATCTCTTGCTCCGGCAAGGATTCTCTTTCCTTCCTCGGCGCCTTCATTTTTAATCTCTTCTCGCCTTTCCAATGCTTCAGCCCTCACGCG
The DNA here is from genome assembly GCA_023230565.1 of Syntrophales bacterium. GTDB lineage: Bacteria > Desulfobacterota > Syntrophia > Syntrophales > UBA2210 > JALNXD01. The sequence goes on along the minus strand of JALNXD010000003.1, from coordinate 48,451 downwards.
GCGAAGCGTTTCTTCATAATCGGCCATTTTCCGGGCTATAAGGTCATCGTATGAATCCACTGTCGTTTTTGAATCGTCGACGCGCTTCTTCCTCGTTTCCAAAACCTTCATTATCGGTTTGTAAAGAATCGCATTAAGAATAAATATCAAGATTATAAAATTGATAATCTGAATAAGGAGTGTCGAATTAAGGTCTATCATCCTATCACCTCTTATAGAACACCCGAAAAGGGTAAGACAGATAAAAAATACAGAAAAAAAGTCCAAGAATACTTGTCAGAAATCGGGCAGGTAATAATCATAACTCTCGAATGTTGTCAAGCATTTTTTGACCGTCGGTCACAAAATAGGCGTCAAACACAGGAAACAAAAGTAAAAAGGGAGAAAAACCGGCTTCAAGGACCATAGCTGACCCGTAGCCTGTGTATCTACGATTGCAATACGAATCTCCTCATGCTTACATTCATCATAAGCCCGGCAGAAATCATTAAAACCACAAGAGAAGAACCGCCGTAACTCAAAAAAGGAAGCGGAATTCCAACAACCGGCAGAAGGCCCAGCACCATTCCGATATTGATAAACATGGCCCAGAATATAGATATACTTGCACCATACGCGATCAGCAGTCCGGGCAGATCTCTCGCTCTTCTCCCGATCCTGAATCCCCATAGAATCAATGCTATAAAAAGGACAATTAAAATCATGCCTCCGAGAAAACCCCATTCCTCGGCAAAAACCGAAAAGACGAAATCCGTCTGCTGCTCCGGAAGGAATTTCAATTGGCTCTGCGTCCCTTTCAAAAATCCTTTTCCTGTTATCCCCCCTGATCCTACTGCAATCATTGACTGAATTATATGATATCCGGAACCCAAAGGATCAAGTTCCGGGTTTAAAAAAGTAAGAAGCCTTTCTTTTTGATAGTCCTTCATAAAGATCCATAGCAGCGGAAGAAGAAAAATACCTGTTCCTGCAAGAACAGCCAGAGTCTGTTTCCGTACACCTACGAACAGAACGATTGAAAAAAAGAGAATCATCAAAAAAAGTGCAGTTCCAAGATCGGGCTGCTTCAATATTAAAAGGGATGGAATCAATACAATACAGAAAGGGATAAGAAGGCTTCCAAGTGTATAGCCGTCCTGTGCCTTGTGTTCGTCTATGAATTTCGTCAAGGCTATAATCATCGTCAATTTAACCAATTCAGAAGGCTGGAAGGAAAATCCCAAAACGACCAGCCATCTCTGCGAACCGTTCGTAATATGACCATAAAGAAAAACTGCCAGTAAAAGAAGAATGGAAAAGCCGTATATTAAATATCCGTATCTCACGAAGACGTGGTAATCCACTGAAAATGCCAGTATCATGAGGCCGGTTCCCAACATTATCCAATATATCTGTTTCATGTAAGGAGGATTTATTATTGAATTGTGAAGATTATGCCCGGCACTGTAGAGGTTTACAAGTCCTATGGCACAAATTGAAAGAACAAATATAGGCAATACCCATTCAAAATTCAATACAACTCTTCGGTCGATTTTCATAACCCATTTACTCCCAAACTGGCGGATTTTGACTCGGCTTTTTTTCCTGCCAATGTCCGTTAAATATGTCCCTTCGCGTCCGTTTCCCCTAAGCCATCCCCACCGGAAACTCAAATCGGATTCTGAGATGTTTCTTTCTTGTGCGCCTGAATCAGATCCTCACCGGAATTTCGCTTCTTTTTTAATTCAAAATACCTGTCCAGCACTTTTCGGGCTATAGGTCCCGCCGCTGAACCTCCGTGTCCGCCATGCTCTACGATCACTCCTATTGCAATTTCCGGCTCTTCTTTCGGGGCAAAACAGACAAACAGCGCATGATCCCTGAATTTGTAGGGAATCTTTTCCTCATCTTCTTCAGCTCCCTCTTCGGGAAGCCCTATCACCTGAGCCGTTCCCGTTTTGCCGCAGACATCACGTTCTTCTCTCAAAAGCGCCTTCCCGGTACCTCTTGGTTCATTCACCACTCCCCAGAGGGCTTCTTTCAGAAGGGTCAGATTCTTTTCACTTACAGGAAGTGTGCCATCGACAATCGGACCGAACTCCTTGATTACCTCCCCCGATGGTGATTCAATGCGTTGTATAATCCGGGGTGTATATAACGTCCCTCCGTTCGCAATCGCGCAATAGGCCCTGATAAGCTGCAATGGGGTAATGAGAATAAATCCCTGACCAATAGAGAAAGATATTGTTTCTCCCTTCTGCCAGGGTTCATTAAATCGCTTGAGCTTCCATTGACCTGAAGGTACCAGTCCACCGCGCTCCCCCGTAAGCTCAATTTCGGTTTTTTTACCGAGCCCGAAGTTACGCGCATATTCTGCAAGCGTTTCAATCCCGATTTGAGCTCCAAGATTATAGAAGTAGACGTCGCAAGACTGAACTATCGCCTGATGCAAACCGATTTCACCATGACCGCTTTTTTTCCAGCACCGGTATGTATGATTGCCCAGCCGGAATGTCCCGTTGCAGAAAAATGATGTTCCCGGTTTGATCAAACCTTCTTCAAGGGCGGCCGCCGCGATAATCAATTTAAAAGTGGAGCCGGGCGGATACTGTCCCTGAACAGCCCTGTTCTGCAAAGGACTTAGTTCATTTGTGAACAGATCTTCCCAATCTCCCGCCGATATGCCTCTGTTAAAAAGATTCGGATTAAAGGAGGGTTTGCTCATCATTGCCACAAGCGAGCCATCATTAGGATTCATTACTATTATGGATCCCGCTTTTTTATCGAAGGCCTCCCAGCACGCCTCCTGGAGTTCGCTGTCTATGGTGAGCACCACATTGGAACCTGGTACTGCTTCCATTCTGTTAAGAATCTTAAGCTTGCGTCCCGTCACATTAACTTCTATCTGCTCTCCTCCCGATTTTCCCTTCAAATATTGATCAAACCTTTGTTCCACCCCCGATTTTCCCACGATATCATCCGAACGGTAGCCGTTATATGATTTCTTCAGCAATTCCGGTGTGCTGATTTCGCCTACATATCCCAGCACATGGGCTGTAAGAGGCCCCTTCATATATTTTCTGACGGGAATGACATCGACAACTATTCCGGGAAGATCAGCAAGGTTAGTTTCAACTATTGCCACTTTATCCCACATGACATCATTCTCCAGTTTAACGGCTGCAAAGGGCTTTTTAACGCATAAGGCATCAACATTTCCGGAAAAAGAAAGATTTTTGTCGGCATACAGGCGTTTGAGCGATTCTGTGACCGCCTTTATATTCCTTGCTTCCTCGGGTATTATGGAAATATCAAAAGAAGGGTGGTTATCTACGAGAATATTCCTGAACGAATCTATTATTAAGCCCCGTAACGGTTTTATTTCATGTACACGAATCCTGTTATTCTCCGATCGTTGACGCAGATCACTTCCGCTAAGTATCTGAAGCTGCCACAGTCGGAAAACAAGAATCGAAAATGCCGCCAGGATTACTAATCCGGCAATCCGGAACCTCGTCCTGAAATCTGATGGTGCATATTTGTCAAGTTTGCTGTGATTCTTTGACATTCAGGAATACTCCTGCCTTATCGAATAATTCAAAAAAGAACGGACCGGCCGCAGCCAAAATCGCTCCTTGAATGATAAATTTCCCCAAATAAATGAGACTTGCAGCGTTTTCGCATGAATAACTAAATGCCACTACAGCGGCAATTTCTCCCGTAAATGACGCGAGGAAGGTGAAGATCATGATGAAAATATAATTCTCGGCAAAAATTCGAAAAGACATGATCCTTGAAACCAAAAAAACAACCATATACAAGATCACAAAAAAGCAGGGGACGGTGCTTACCATTGAATCAATGCAAAAGCCCAGGAGAAAAGACAGATATGCTCCCCTAAATATACTGAGCCGAAATCCTGCAAAAATGGTCAAAATGAGTGACAGCTCGAGACTTATTTTTCCCATGAAAAGCAGATCAAAAAAGGTGATTTGAAATCCTACGAGGATAAAGGCTATGAAAGGCGCCAGGAAATAGAATATCATTTGTCGTTTTCCCTGATATCGGTGATCACCAGAACTTCTTCAATTTTGGTTACATTTACGGCAGGTCGTACCTTTATTTCCTGAAAGAGACCCGCCTCACTCTTTTTGATTTCGCTGATTTCTCCCAAAAGCAAGCCCTTAGGAAAAACACCGGCGAGACCCGATGAGACAACGACATCTCCTACAGCAACTTCTTCGGTTCTCGGCACATATTTCAATATGCAGTGCATTCCATCACATCCTTCCAGAATGCCCCTTATCCTCTGTCTCTGGACAAAAACATCGATGCGGCTGTTATAGTCAACCAACAGAAGAACTTTAGCCGAATTCCACGATACTTCTATGATTTTACCTACTACGCCATCGGCCGCCATAACCGGATCGCCGATCTTCACACCATCAGTTGCACCCCTGTCGATTACAAATGATTTAAAAAGAGATGCACGGTCCCGCCCGACAACTCTTGCAGCTACTAACGGCAATTCGATTTGCTCTTTTAATTCCAGAAGCTTTCGAAGCCTCAGGCACTCAAGAGTCATTTCTCTTGTCCGGTTCACTTCCCCCGCAAGGGCGGAAAGCTGACGTTTCAGATCCCTGTTTTCCTCTTGCACCTCCAGCAAGAGGATATATTTTTGCCACATGGACTTGGCAGAACTGAATGTGTTAACGACGATACCCTGAAAAGGGGAGACGGATTCGATTACCAGTTTTCTTAAAAAAGACGTTTCGTTTTTCGATTTATCCGCATGCGCAAAAAAAGTGATAAGGAATACGGCAGCTATTATTAAAAAAATTGTAACGATATGATTCTTCCAAAAAAAAGACATCCGGCACCCGGCGACTGCATGTCAAAAGCAGATAATGATTGAAAATGAATCGGCTCAACAGACTAAAAAATCGAACTCCGGCTTACAGTTGAATGGATACTTCACGAAGGAGATCCAGCTCGTTCAGAGCAATACCCGCTCCTCTGGCAACGGTGGATAGGGGGTCATCCGCAACGGTTATCGGAAGGCCTGTTTCTTCTCTCAGCAATACATCCAAATTTCTCAAGAGCGCGCCCCCACCGGTCAGCACGATACCTCTGTCCACAATATCGCCTGCCAGTTCCGGAGGCGCATTTTCGAGTGCATTGCGGACACTGTCCACGATAATTCCGACAGGCTCCGTAATGGCTTCCCGAATCTCCTCCGAATTTATTTCGATGATTTTCGGTATCCCGGAAATCAGATCCCGCCCTTTGACATCGACAGTGCGAAGCTCGTCATCTGCATAGGCGCAACCGATCGAAGTTTTGATCATTTCGCCCGTCCTTTCACCTATGAGAAGACTGTATTTTCTTTTCATATACTGAACGATCGCATCATCCATCTTATCTCCGGCCACTCGAACGGACTTTGAATAGACTATTCCTGCAAGCGATATGACGGCAACTTCCGTCGTGCCTCCCCCGATATCGACGACCATAGAGCTTACCGGTTCACTCACGGGAAGGCCGGCTCCTATTGCTGCAGCCATTGGTTCTTCGATGAGATAAACCTCGCGGGCGCCTGCCGATTCGGCCGTCTCTTTTACGGCTCTCCGTTCAACCGGCGTAATTCCTGAAGGGATTGAAATGATAATTCTAGGCCTTACAAGGGCTTTTCTGTTGTGGACCCGCAGAATGAAATGATGAAGCATTGCTTCCGTGATTTCAAAATCAGCAATGACACCGTCTCTCATAGGGCGTATGGCGACTATATTACCAGGCGTCCTTCCAAGCATCTTTTTGGCTTCGGTACCTACTGCAAGTACTTTTTTTACACCTTTTAAATCACGATGGACAGCGACGACCGACGGCTCGCTCAGTACAATCCCCTTTCCTCTCACCGATACGAGAGTATTTGCAGTACCCAAATCAATCGCCAGATCATTGGAAAATATGCCAAGAATATAGTCAAACAACAATACCTTATCCTCCTTTTTTCCCTTGGATTTGTTCTATCCTATACAGCATTTCAGGGGGCTAATCAATTAAAAAACTATTGCATTTTACCGGGGAGTGTACTACTAAAGCGGCCAGAAAAGTTTCTATAACAATAGGGGGTTACATCCGTAAATGTTACAACTGATGCGTAAGCATGCCAGAAACTGGCTGATGAAGGTGATATTGGGCATCATCATAGTCGTTTTTATATTTTATTTCGGGTCAATGAGGGGTCAGGACAAAGCGGAGACGATTGCAAAGATTGACGGAATGCAAATAGCCCGTGCGGAATATATCAAAGAATATGAAAATCTTCTTGAGTTATATCGGCAGCAATATGGGGACAGGCTCAGCGAAAGGTTTTTTAAGACATTCGATCTCAAACAGCAGGCATATAACAATCTCATGGACAGAATGGTCATACTCGCAAAAGCAAATGATCTGGATATCCAGGTGAGCGATGAAGAAATAAAAAAATCGATTGTTTCGTATCCGGCTTTTCAGCGGAACGGGACCTTCGATCCCGTTCTATATGAGCGGATACTTGCATATCAAAAAATCGCTCCCGAAGAATTTGAAGAAGGGCAAAGAGAGTTTCTTAAAATCAGGAAACTTGAGCGTTTGATCAAGGAATCGGTGAAGGTTACCGACGAGGAAGCGCTGGACATTTACCGCATGCAAAATGAATCAATTAATCTTGAATTTATTAAAATTAACACTGACCAGTTTGAAAACGGGATAAACCCGTCGGAAGACGACCTGAAAACCTTTCTGAAGAATAAAGAAGAAAATTTTCGCATACCAAGACAGGTAAAGCTGGAGTATATCGAAGTTCCCGCAGCCGGTTTTATGGAATCTTTCAAAATTTCCGAGGAAGAAATCGAAGAATATTATCGATATAATAAAGACGAATTTGCAAGAGAGGCAAAGACTGAAACAAAAACTGATGAAGAAAAAAAGTCTTCCGAAAAAAAAGAGATAGCGCCTCTCGCCGAAGTGAAAGACACTATACAGCAAAAATTACAGCATATTAAAGGGATGGAAAAGGCGTTTGCCGTTGCCAAGGAAGCTCATGACACAATTTACCAGGAGGATAATTTTCAGCAATATGCCCGGGAGCACTCTTTGAAAATTACAGCAACAGAATTCTTTTCCCAAAATAAGGTACCTGAAAAACTTTTAACAATAGACGGATTATTCACCTGGGCATTCGATCTTAAAGAAGGTGAAATAAGTCCGGTCCTCTCAGATGATGAGGCGCATTACATCCTGAGATTGATTGAAGACAAGCCGTCCTACATACCTCCCCTCGAGGAAGTCAGAAATGAGGTGGAAAAAGAGTATCGTGAGAGCGAATCAATAAAACGGTCCAGAATGAAAGCTGAAGAAATCCTGGATCTTTTGAAGAAGGGAAGTGATTTCGATGCCGTGGCGAAGCAACAGGGAGTCACAACAGGACAGACAGGATTGTTCAAACCGGGCAATGACATACCTGAAATCGGCTTTTCCACGGATATCTTCGGTGCACTATATGAATTATCCGAAAAACATCCCTATCCTGAAACCCCTTTCCTCGTAGACGGAAATTATGTCATTGTCCGTTTCAGGGAACGGGGGAATATCGATGAAGAGGAGTGGGAAAAATCAAAAGAAGAATTAAAAAATTCACTGCGCAATCTTAAAAGAGAAAATTATTTCACCTCCTGGCTTGCCGAAACTCGTGAAACCATGATCCGGAATGGAAGAATCGAAATTGTAAAAGATGCAGAAAATATATAACTACACTTCGCACCATCGGGGGTTAAAAAAGCTCCGTGCACCGTAAGCACGTGTACATTGCTATGGGATACCTCCTCAGGCAGGTTACATTTACAGGGCGAAACACAGCGAAACCGCCATGCACTCATGTAGGCAATTAGCTAATGTATCTGGTATCGCTTCAGTTTTTCTACGTACGTGGTTCTATTGAGATTCAGCAGTTTCGCTGCCTTGTTTTTTATTCCTCCTGCTTTTTTCAATGCCTTGATCAGCAGATCCTTTTCAAAATCACTCATTACAATGTTTATATCAAATCCGTTGTCAGGTATCTGCACATCAGCTTTCACAGTATTTTTTATCACCTCATGTGCGCGGATTTTATCAGGCAGATCTTCCGCATCTATTGAACCCGATCCTTTCATAACGACAAGCATTTCTATTACATTCTGCAATTCCCGCACGTTACCCGGCCACTGGTATCGCAGCATCAGCTCAGCGGCGTCCTTTGTCAGACCGTAAATATTCTTGTTTTTGGATTTTCTGAACACATCGATAAAATATTCAATTAGGACGGGAATGTCTTCCTTGCGCTCTCGGAGCGGGGGGAGATAGATAGGAATAACATTGATACGATAAAAAAGATCTTCCCGAAAGCGCTTCTCTTTTACCGCCTGTTCCAGGTTCTGGTTTGTGGCGGCTATTATCCGTACGTCTGCATCTACGGTTTTCACTCCCCCGATCTTTTCGAACTGTTTTTCCTGGATGACTCTTAAAAGTTTTACCTGTAAGGAGGGGCTCATATCACCTATTTCGTCAAGGAATATGGATCCTCCTTGTGCCAATTCGAACCGGCCGGTCCTGCTCCGTATAGCACCCGTAAAAGCTCCTTTTTCATGGCCGAACATTTCGCTTTCAAGCAGTTCCTCGGGAATAGCACCGCAGTTAACTGTAATAAGAGGTCCCGCTCTTCTTTCGCTATTGAAATGAAGCGCCCGTGCAACCAACTCTTTGCCCGTACCGCTTTCTCCGTAGATGATTACCGTACTGTCCGTTACGGCAACTTTTTTCATAGCTGCAAATACGGAATGCATGCAACTGCTGTAACCAATTATTTTTCCAAAATCGAATTTGTCCCTGAGCTGATCTTTCAAAGCCTCATTCTCATCTTTAAGCTGAGCAAATGAAAGAGCTCTTTGCAAGGACAACTTTACCCGGTCATCTTTGATCGGCTTTGTGATATAGTCGAAGGCGCCCAGTTTCATGGCCTCTACCGCGCTTGATACCGAAGCGTATCCTGTAATTACCACGACTACTGTTTCCGGATATCGTTCTTTAAGAAATTTAAGAAGTTCCAAACCGCTCATATGGGGCATTTTAAGGTCAGTAACCACCAGATCATACTGCCTGTGCACAAATGCTTCCATTGCTTCCTTACCATCTGAACAGGCGACAATCTCCCGTCCTTCTTCCGAAAGAATTTCCACAAGATTTTCCCTGTTGAGAACGTTATCTTCTGCAATGAGTATTCTGAATTTCTTCATATCTTCATCAGTAAAAGGATTGATTCAGGGCATAACTGCAAAGCCGCCTACCTCATGTACAGTTGAAGGTGAGGTAATTTGATTTTCAACTAGAAATTCCGGTAATGTGAACAACTTTCGTAATTCAAGATAAGGTGATGTAAATAAAAATGAACAAATAGTCAATAATAAATCCTTGTAAAATGCCGATTGAACCATAAAAAGATCACTCGCCCCAAATCGCATAAATTCAAAAAATATTCCTCATGAAATTTCCCGGAAGAATTAAATCCGGATAATTGTACACTTATATAATATATGAGGACTTTCCCGAAAATATAATAAAAAAATGGTTAAAGTTTAATGCCCATTCTGCCGATAAATGATTAAAATGACGGAAAGGGTGTAAATGTGACTATATCACCTTACCAGGTCGAAAATGTTCTAAGGGCGTACGCCAAGCAGAGCAATTCGAGACGGTCCGCTTTCGGTGCAGCCGAACCAAAGCACATACACCGGGATATCGTGTCTCTTTCCGGACAGACAAAAGAAGGAGCATATGACAAGATTTCCTACAGTCTTCTTGATATAATTCTACACGTAAAAAAATGAAATAGTGTGTATGGCGGTGCATAATCAACAGGAGGCGAAATCGATACTGGTAGTAGATGACGATAACGCTACTCGTGAGCTCATTATTGAAACATTACACAGTGGAGGATATTTAAATACAAGAGAATTCAATAACGGGCTCGAAGCCTTTGAATCGTTCCGTGAATCGGGATGTGAACTTATTATCAGCGATCTGAAGATGCCTGGCATAAGCGGCATGGAGCTTCTTAATAAAGTCAAGGAGTATAATCCGAGTATTCCCGTAATCATAGTTACCGGTTACCCTTCGATCGGCGGTTCTGTGACCGCTATGAAAAAAGGAGCAGTTGATTTCCTTTCAAAGCCGTTTGATCCCGATGACCTTCTGTTTAAAGTAAACCTTTACCTCAAAGAAAAATCAATTCTTGCCGCCGATGCTGTTGACTGCGAAGACTCTAATTGGAAATTCAAGGAAAAAATAAGAGAGCTGTCCACAATAAACGTTATTTACGATCGCATTGAAACTATGAAAGGCGGCAATGAGGAAATATTCAGGGAAATAGTATTGCTTGCCCTTAATGTTACAGGTGGAGACCGTTGTCTTCTGGTTCTTTTTGACGAAACTGAACATACTTTTTACAGAAAGACATATGAAACAAAAAGCGGAGTCTCCAAAGAGGAAGAAAGCACACTTTTAAACAAACTGAAAGGCGTCTTCATAAAAGTTATCTCAGAAAAAAAGGCCCTGCTGACAGGTTCTGATGAAAATTCCGACATCTTATGTTGTACTATTTCGGTTCCTCTGATGATTCGCAACAAAGTATTCGCCCTGCTTACTGTTACAAATGACAATCCTGCGCGTACTTTTGGCCAGAAAGATCTTTCATTTCTTCAGAATCTGACAGCACGTGCATCCCTTCACCTTGAGAATACATTGCTTTACGAAAGTCTCTTCGGAAGTATAATGGACACCTTTGAATCATTGATCCATTCAATTCACGCTCGTGATCATTATACAGAGCGTCATTCACAAAATGTGACGACGCTTGCCCTGCGTACGGCCCGTGCTTTGAGGCTTTCGGCGTATGAAACGGAATCACTGAAAACAGCCTCTCTTTTACACGATATCGGTAAAATCGCCATCCCCGATCATATCCTCCTTAAGCCGGGCCATCTGACACCCGATGAATATAAAATCATCATGAATCATTCCGTAATCGGGGAAAACATAATCAAATCACTCGCTCTTTTTGAAGAGGAAAGGAAAATAGTCCGCCACCATCATGAGCGTTGGGATGGCAATGGCTATCCCGATGGCCTGAAAAAAAACAATATCCCTGTGCTTGCACGCATTCTTTCCGTTGCCGATTCTTTCGATGCCATGACAAGCGATCGGCCGTATAGAAAAGGACTGATAAGAGAAAAGGCCGTCGACGAACTCTTAAAAAACCGGGGAGCTCAATTTGATCCGGATATTGTTGATGCCTTTGTTGGCACTCTTGACTCCCCGAATAAATCTGCCAGCAACTGAATTTTGAGGGGCACTTCAGCACATAATACGAAAGCTCATTTATTTTCCGGACAAGGGCACCAGGTTCCGGCAGGCAAACAGCTGTTTTGCAGGTAACATGCCGTCAATGGGAAACGCCCTTCCCGGCGGAATACCCGTGCAAAGCCATAATCGAAATTTTTCATTTTCCCGCCTGGCATACTGGCACAAATGATGCAACATTTTCGTCGGAGATTCTCAGCGGCTTGAAAAAAAAGGCGCGTAGAAAATGCAAAACCGGACGGGCCATAAAAATGAAAAAGAAAATTGCAGAAGGATCGCAAATTGATCTGAGTTTTGGGTACGGCGATACTCGCATCACTGCAAAAGGGCTGCTCAAAAGCCTTACTGCCGAAGGAGGCATGATCATTGATGTTGACATACGCGACAAAAGAGTGACGCTCACGCATGGCACTGATATTTATATAAAAGGAATGGGACTTTTCAATATTATAGATTCTTCTCATTTTCCCACAATCGGCATTGAAGAAGTTCACAAGAGAAGTCACGCTCGCGTTGATGATATTTTAAAAGTCACTTATCAGCACGTTCCACATGAGATGTATCTCAAAGGAAAAGGAAACCCCCGGATCATTCTTGAAAATATTTTCGGAGAATGCCCCTGCACTCCGGAAGATGAAGAAATATCAATGGCGCTGTTATATAAACTGGTATATCAACTTACTGTAAAAATTGATCGGATACTGGATGTACTGGAACGAACCGGCGACACGCAGGTCCATGAAACGGCTTACGGTGAATCGGTCAACATAAGCGCATCAGGAATGCGATTCGAAACCGCGAATAAAATTCGTACCGGCGATATTCTTGCTTTAAGAGTTTTTATGCCCTCGACTGCAGCAACCCGGCTCCACGTTTTGGGAGAAGTTGTGGCGGTAACCCCTTATGGCAATGAAGACAGATCCGTTGTTTCAATAAAATTTATTAATCTTTCCCAGGAAATGCAGGAAACGATTACGCGATATGTATTCAAAAGGCAAAGAGAGCTCTTGCGGCTGGAAAAAAAACCATGACAAGGGGAACGCAAAAAGTCATTTGTCCAGTTCTTCTCTGACCGTTTTACTGAGCACCTCCAGTTTGCATGGCTTGCGTATGTAAGGACCGGCACCGAGCTTCTGCGCCTCCCTGATTCGCTCTGTATCGGAATAGCCGCTTACGATTACTGTTTTTTGAAAAGGCCTGCGTCTTGCAATTCCTCGATATGTTTCGAGGCCATCCATCCCGCTTCCCATAATCATATCAAGCAGCACCAGGTCTGCCGAATGCATCTTCAGATATTCTAGTGCCGCTTCTCCGCTTGGCACTGCAATCACTTTGTAATTCATTACATCAAGAAGAGAGGTCATTACCTCCCGCTGATTCTCATCATCGTCCACAACAAGTATCGTTTCGCCTTTTCCTCTGTAATTACGCCTCACTGGATCGACAGGTACCGTTTCATATTCCCTTTTTGCACATACGTCTGCAGGCAAGTAGACGGTAAACGTCGTTCCTTCCCCCTTGCGGCTTTCCATATCTATGTATCCACCATGATCTTTCACCGCTCCCCAGACAATGGTCATTCCGAGACCTGTTCCGCTTCTTCCCATTTTCTTTTTGGTAAAAAAGGGTTCGAATATTCTCTCACTGTCATCAGCATCGATCCCCATCCCGCTATCAGCGATTATAAAAAGTACATATTCACCCTCTGCGATTTCTTCAAATCGTCCATGCGACTCTTTTACAAGTCTATTCTCCGTTTTGAGCAGCACTTCCCCTTTTCCTGAAACTGCTTCTACCGCATTTGTAACAAGATTCATTACTACTTTGGATAACTGCAGCGCTGATCCCTTTACCGGACTTATTGTCTTGATAAGATCCGTTGTTACAGAAACATGTGGATGGCGCTTTATTAGTCCGCAGTATTCAGGACTTTCCAGATACTCAAAAATGACTCGATTTATGTCAACTGCTTCATGGTCGGCCGTTTTTCTTCTTGCAAGTACCAGAAGATCCTGAACTATGGCAGCTGCTTTCTCGCCGCATTTTTGTATCGCACGCAAATGTTTCCTCATCGGGTCGTTCGGGGAAACCTGTGCCAGCAGAAGCTCGGGATAATTCATAATGCCGCTGAGAACGCTGTTGAGATCGTGAGCCACACCTCCTGCCATAAGGCCGAAAGCCTCCATTTTTTTAGCCCTCTGAAGCTGTTCTTCAAGGCTTCTTCTTGCCTTTTCCATCTTCTTAAGTTGGGTCAGGTCTCTATTGTATACAACTGAACCTGCAATTTTCCCGTCACTGCCATAAATAGCTTTTTCTTTCCTCCATACAGGAACCGGGCTTCCATCTTTTGAAATTAATTCTATTTCCCCTTCACAAAATCCTTTTTCCCTCAATAACGATGCGCATTTTTTGAAAGATGCACTGCATATTCCTGAAAAAAAATCAGTAGTATGTTTTGCCACAATTTCATTTCGCTCATAGCCGAGAAGCGCTTTCTGGGTTTCGTTTATATCGATAATGTGCCCCCAGGCATCAAGGACTTCCACACCGTCAGGAGCGGCTTCGAAAAGAACTTTGTAGGTTTCTTTTTTTTGCAGAGTTTCTTTCACTTGTCTGATCATCGTGTAAAGGTGAAAACTTTCAATCGCGTTTGCACTATTGAGAAGAATGATCGACAAAAGCGAAAGGCTTGCTTCCGTAACACCGGACTTCTCTTCAACAAGGCCGATAAACATGCCTCTGATTCTGGATCGTGTTGAAAGCGCATGCAGTATAAACTGTTTTTTCCTGTTCGATGATGAAATTCTGGTAGGCCGCTTTTCACGCAGAGAGAAGGCGAATATTCCTTTCTCTATAAGTTTTTCGATTTCCTTTATCATATAATCGGCAAAACAGGATGGCGTGGTTCGCGCATGGATGAAATCATTATCTTCTTCATTTACCAGATAAAATGTCATTATTTGAAAAGGAATCAGGCTTGCTATCTTGGAGTGCGTTTCCTCGAGAATAAGAGTTACATCCCGGAGCCCATTGATACTTTTTTGAAAATCACCAAGAGATGCTGCCATTTCGAGAGCATCTGTTGTAAAAAGGTGTACATCCTCCAGGTGTTGTACCCTTCGCTCATAATAGCGAAGCAGAGAATCATTGTTCTGCTCGCAAATCGGGAAGGAAGAATGCCATGATCTCATGTATCTGCCTGTCTATCTGTTCGATTATCGGAGTTAATATATTTTTCGAGAGTCCCAGCAAGTCCCACGAAGCAAAATCGAGAACCGGCATCAGCATTTCACCGCTTGATCCAATTTCAGCAGCATTGGTTATTATATTTGCTATGTGCACAATCGAAGATTCCAAACGGTTACAGGATTTTACCGGAAAATGATGAAATTGCATCGTATCTTCAAGCATGGAGGGAAGCCTCCATTTTTTTGCAAGCATGCCTCCTGCTTCGCAATGATCAATGCCTAATTCTTCGAGCTCGGTTTCGTGCAGAAAAAGAGATTTTTCCTTTGCCTTTTTTATTGCTCGAATCATGTGAGAAGGCCTGTAACTGTACAAGGCAAGCCGCCCTATATCATGCAAAAGGCCGGCCACAAAGAGCCTCTCAGTGTTCCGGATATCCTTGTATCCGGCAATTACCCGGGAAGCGATACCGCAGGCAAGGCTGTGTTTCCAGAATGATTCCGTATCTATGTAATCAGCACTTATATGCTGAAACATTTTCATTATGGTTACACCATAGGCAAGAGTTGTAAGTTGCTTTGTCCCCACTATCACTACGGCTCTGGAGATCGTATCTATCTTCACAGGAAAGCCGTAAAAAGCACTATTTACAATAGTGAGAAGCCGTGCGGCAAGAGCGGTATCTTTACTGATGACATCCGCTATTTCAAGGGCCGAGCTTTTCGGGTTCGCAATTATTTCATTGATTTTACTGAATATTTCCGGAAGAGTAGGCAATCTTACGTCATCTTCGATAAAATTGGAATTTTCACTACGGAGGGCTGCATCTTCTCTTCTCACCTCGCAGGGACATTTCATTGCGGGATGACTATCTGACACGATTTTTTTTGCTTTCCGATTTGTACGTGCTATTTTCCTTTCAATATGGATTTTTTTCAATTCCTTGATAACCGGGTGTTGCAAATCATTTCTAAAAAAGAAATCATCGGCCGAAGCTCTTATGAATTCCAGATCTCCCGGGCCGCAGTGCTCTGCCCGGCTAATTTTCTCGGAACGTATCCCATCCGCTTCCGCCTCGATGATGCCCCATGCCTTAAAGATTCTGATATGCTTTTCTGCCAAGATTGTTCCGGATGACAAGAGAAATCTGCCGTCATGATTTCTCACATCCGCAGTCAATGTCATCCCGGGTTCAAGGTCGGCAAGTTTAACAAGACCCATTGCGTCCTACCATATGTAATCTTCGCCGCGGCAATGAAGGATCACGCGCAGCAGGCATATGTAATTTTAAAGTAAACGATGCACAGCCCGCTTATTCTGCTGACCATACATGCCATTACTTCCCTCTGCTGTTTTATCGTCATCCGGTCCCGAATACTTTAGCTTTTTTTGAACCGTTCAGCTATTACTTGCCTGGGAATTTCACGCACAGTATGGTAATTTTCAAAAAATTGATGTCCACGTAAAAAACTCCGTATGCCGGCCACGCCGGCACGGGGAGCTCTTTACGAATCCATGAACAGTGAAAGGAGCAGGACTGTCGATGAAATGTGCCGTTCTCGTTGTAGATGATGAATTGTCAATAAGGAATTTCTTTGAAGATACCCTGGCTGGTTCCGGCTGTACGGTACATACGTCGGAAAATGCAGATGATGCTCTTTCGGTTCTCGAAAGAGAAGATATCAACGTAATCTTTCTGGACCTTAAACTCTTCGGGATGAATGGTATAGAATTATGCCGTAAAATCAGGAATCAAAAACCGCTCTCTGTAATTTATGCGATGACCGGCTGGTCGGGCCTTTTCGAAATTGAAGAATGCCGCGAAGCCGGGTTTGATGATTTTTTCAGCAAACCCGTTTCTTCGGCTTCAATAGAAAAGGCCGTTGAGGACGGGTTCGAAAAAATCGCCCGATGGAAATCGCGGCACCGGTGAACTCAATAAATCGAGACAACCTTACTGCTCAACCACCGTATGCAAAGACACCGAACATGATTAATTCTGCGGTTTCCCTATGCATACATCCGCAACAAATGGACCGTAATCGGTTTCGAAAGGAATTACGAGGCTTGGGCCTCCCAGGAGATGAACGATCGTGTGACCACTTCCGGTGACTACGGTAGGCAAAGCGGCGGTCAGGCTGATTCCAACCAGATCCAGCTTTTGTCTTGCGGCACCGGAGACCATATTTGTAATCTCTCCGACAGCATCTTTTATATCTGCGTTTATGCACTCAATTTCTTCACCCAGCATATTTGATACGAGCCGTAATATGCAGCTCTCGCTGAAACTCAGAGCAAACGATCCCCTTACGGAACCGGCAAGACCAATGATACCGGAGATATCACCCTTCGCATAATCGCCGTTTTTCAAAAACGGTTTCCCCGGTTTGGGTTCCACAAACGCCATAGTTTTTACCACATTTATTGTTCCTTCAAGAAAAGGATTTATGAATTGAACGTCCATGCATACCTCGATTCTGAATTACAGCAGCGTTACTGGTATTTCGCTACTATTTTTCCAATTTTTTCGTTTAATATCTCCGCTGTAAAAGGCTTTACAATATAATTATCCACTCCGGCTTTTACCGCCTCCACGACATTTTCTTTAAGGGATTCCGCTGTAATCATAAGAAACGGAGTTTTGCACAGGTTGCTGTCTGCCCGTACCTCCCTCAAGAGTTCCAGACCTGTCATATTAGGCATATTCCAGTCTGAAATAACGAATTCAATTTTCTGATTTCTGAGTTCCGCAAGCGCCATTACACCGTCTTCAGCTTCAACGATATTTTCGTACCCGATCTGCTTAAGCAGATTCCTGATAACTTTTCTCATGGTCGCAAAATCATCCACAATCAATATCTTACTGTCATTATTCATTTTTAATCTCCTGGCCAAATCGCTGTGTGCTGCGAGTTGCTCGTGAAAATAATTATAATATCTGTCCTTCACCCAGTTCGAATAGACCCTCAGGATCAATAATCAGTCCAACATTTCCATCACCGAGAATGGCGCCGCCTGACGTTCCTTTTACGTTCTTGAAATCTCCTCCTAAAGATTTAATAACTACTTCGCCCTTTTCGAGTACCTCGTCCACAAGAACGCATTTCGACCGATTCCCCGCATCCACAACCACCACCAGGGCATCCCACGGATTGCGGTACATGGGAGTAACTTCGAATACGTCGTGAAGCCTGAGCAACGGCATAAGATCCCCCATCACATTGAGCATTTCTCCCTTTCCTACAACACGGGTGTAGTTCTCCTTCGAAGGCCTTAACAAACGCCGTATGGCTGTCGTGGGAATGATATATTTTTCACTGCCTACTCTTACGATCATGCCGTCTATAATGGCCATTGTAAGCGGGAAAAATATTGTGAACGTCGTACCTTCTCCCTCAATGCTCTTTATCTCGATTTTCCCGCGCAGTGTATCAACAGTCTGTTTGACGACATCCATTCCCACCCCTCTGCCTGAAACATCGGTCACCGCTTCCGCTGTAGAAAAACCCGGTAGAAAGAGCAGCCTGTATATTTCCTGATCAGAAAATTCATCTTCACCACTTATGAGCCCTTTATCCCGAGCCTTTCCGAGAATCTTCTCTTTGCATAAACCACCTCCGTCATCTGATATTTCAATAATAATGCTCCCCCCTTTATGAAAGGCTTTCAGGCGCAGCAATCCTCTGGCCGGCTTACCCGTTTCGATACGCATCTCACTGGACTCCAGACCGTGATCTACCGCATTTCTCACCATGTGAACGAGTGGATTATAAATTTCCTCGACCATATTGCGGTCGATTTCCGTATCTTCGCCCACCATCTGGATTTCAAGATCCTTGCCCGCATTTCTCGCGAGATCTCTTGCAAGACGCGCCATCCTTTGAAACGTCTGCCGTATCGGCACCATACGCAGACTGGTCGATGTTCTCTGCAACTCTGAAGTAATGCCGGAAAGCTGTGAAATATCACTCATCAGTTTTCTGTCATCGCTTTTCAGCAGCATAATGTTCTGTTTTATCATTGAGTGGGTAATGACAAGTTCGCCGATCATATCGACGAAATCATCAAGTTTTTTCACATCCACCCGAATCGTATTTGTATCAGCGATCTGCCTCGACTGCTTCCTCAATGCATTTAAAACCTGCTTGGAATTTGCCCGGCCTTCTTCTATAAGCGTTTCGCCTATCTTTTTCGAAGTTCCCGTCCGTTTCTGTAAACTTTTCTCCAATATTTCTGTCGTAATGACTCCGTCCTCTACAAGAATTGTCCCCAGCTTCTTCACACCCTTTTCTTCCTTCAGGGGTTCTTCACTGAATGACGCAATTTTTTTCCTTAATTCAGAATTATTGACAATAGCCGGTTCAGAACGGACGCCTTCAATTACATCATTTAAACTTCCGATCATTTCTTTAAGTAAATCAGCTCCCTCCAGGACAACATCAATAAGGTCCGGATTGACATTTATTTCATTATTCCTCGCACGATCGAGAAGAGTTTCAAGGTCGTGCGACAGATCCCTTATCTCTTTAAGATCAAGGAACCCGGCAACGCCTTTAATTGAATGGAACGGCCTGAAAACGGCATTAATGTATTCTTTGTTATCAGGATTCTGCTCCAGATTAAGTATATTGATTTCAATCTCTCCTATGTATTCGAGTCCCTCAGTGATGAAGTCTTTCATCAATGACTCGTCTTGAATCTTGAATTCCGCTTTCTCCTCTTTCGAAGGAATCTCGCTTTCATGCGTCTCCTGGATACCCTCCCCCCTCTTTTCATCTTCCGGGGGGGCATCGATGAACGGAGAAAGAGCACCGAGATATTGATCAGCAGGTATTCTGCACACACCTGTTGCAAGAATATCTTCGCTCATATCCTGCATTACCGATATTCCCTTTTCAAATGCCTCATATGCTTCGCCGGGGGTAAGGCGTTCAAGAATCATATTCTCGAGCATAACACTTATTCCTTTTGCCACACGCGAAAGATCCTTCAATACTGGGTCTTTGTCCAGTGCTATAATCTCTTCGAGTGAATTGAGAAACTTTCCTGCCATCCGGATTTCAATGGATAATGTATCGAGCAGGAGGAAATCTGATGTGATTTTATTTATATTTTCGATAACATTATCAGAATTCATTTCGATGCCATCCTTACTATTTCTTCAGCCATGCGGGAAAGTGAAATTTCCCTTTCTGCAGCCCCTATTTTCATTGCTTCCTTCGGCATTCCATAGACAACGCAGCTCTGCTCATCCTGAGCTACCGTCTGAGCACCGGCCAATCTCATTTCCAGCAGCCCCGCTGCGCCATCTGCTCCCATACCCGTAAGAATCACTCCTATGGAATTGGAACCAGCATAGCGGGCAGTCGATTTGAAGAGAATGTCGACAGAAGGCCTCTGGTGATTAACCATCGGCCCGCTTTTCACTTCCACATAATATCGTGCTCCGCTTCTCCTGAAGACCATATGATAATTTCCGGGTGCGACAAGTACCGTTCCAGGAGTTACAGAGTCGTTATCCCTGGCCTCTGATACCTTCATCGCACATATGCTGTCGAGCCTCCTGGCAAACGCCGTCGTAAAATTTGCCGGCATATGCTGGACAACAACAATTCCCGGCGCATCCGCAGGCATTTTCGACAAAATCCTTTTCAGAGCCTCGGTCCCTCCGGTTGATGCTCCGATAGCGATTACTTTATGAGAGGTCCTCTCAAGAGCTTCCATTTCAACAAGCATTTCAACTTCCGGAAAGGCCATGCTTCTGATCGCTTTCAGATTTGCTTTTGAAGCCGTCCTGATTTTTTTTGCTAGTTCTTCGCTTAAGTCTCCCACGTGATAGGAACCCCCAGGTTTCGGAACTACTTCCACTGCACCGATTTCAAACGCTTCAATAGTCATGGTTCCCCCTTTTTGTGTTAAAGCGCTTACTACAATGACCGGCAGGGGGTAATATTTCATGAGCTTCCGGAGAAATGTCAATCCATCCATCCGCGGCATTTCAATGTCGAGTGTAACCACATCGGGGAGAAGCTGGAGAATTTTGTCTCTGCCCACGAACGGATTAGGCGCAGTTCCGACCACTTCTATATCGGGGAATCTTGAAAGCTCCTGCGACAGGATTTTTCTCACTATGGCCGAATCATCTATGATAAGAACTTTTATTATTTTCATCATGCGCTCCTGCACAATGGATAAAACATCATCGGGAAAGATGCCGTACGACCTGAATCCCTGGATCTTTATCGCGCAAAAAGAGTTCAACGGCTATCCTCGCCCGGATATCGTCACAGATAAAAAAACGCTTTCCCGCAGCCCGGTAGCCGAAGGGTTCAAAATCATCATGAGGCCCGCATTCTGGAATCGATAATTCAAACAATGAATCTTTATCAAAAGCGGCAAGGAAGTTCCCGCAGACCATGTTTACCGCCTCTTTTATGCAGTCCTCTTTTTCTTCTTCCGAAACATCCTCTTCACAGATATTGAGCATATTGTGAACCATAACCTCCAGAATCGTATTTGAAACGGAAAGCTTCACACACCCACTTTCAAATCCGTTGAAATGAATAACCGATGCCCTTTCATATTCCCCGGCACTGCCGGCGGCAGTATCGGGTAAAAGCAGAATGAAGAACATTTTTTCAAATACTTCAGAAATCGAATTCTCCAGCATCTTCATCATCCGAGCCATAGCAGCCATCCTCCTCGACACCCATTACCTTGTAAAGTATGCTCCGGCATTCCTCCGGAAGAAAAGGTTTCTTTAAAAACCCCCCCGCTCCACAGTCAAAAGCCTCTCTTATCCGTTCTTCGTTTCCCTCGGTAGATACGATCACAACGGGAATAGCTCTGAGAAGATCATCCGTCTTCATGCGGCACAGCATTTCTATACCGTTCATATGAGGCATGTTGATATCGGAAATCACCAGATCAACCCACCGTTCGGACATAACGGCAAGAGCTTCGCTCCCGCTTTCCGCTTCGAAACAGTTATCCATTTCAAAGCCGGACATGGAAACGACCTTCTTGATAACGGCCCTCATGGAACTTGAATCATCCACAATAAGGACATTGAAAGACATGGTCTAACTCCATTTCACTTTTATATTCGTTTTCACACAAGACTCGTAAAAATTTTCTCATGCCAGTCCAGCTCACGACATAACGAGAAGTACGCAAAGCGTTCACCTGCTTGTTCTTTGTATATTATAAACTCCTGCGGAACTCGTTCTCAAATTACCATCTCATATCCTTTGGAATTCGAAACACGGGTTATGCCGGTTGCAATATCGAGACGCACAGTCCGGTTGAAATCTCCACCCGTATCTTCCCCGTCAACAAATACTTTGTTTTTCCAGAATATTTTTCTCACTGCCGTTATATTCTTTTGGCCTATCTGAAAATGGTTCTCCTTATCCATTATAGAAGCGCCTCCGGCAACTTTGACGCGTATCCTCCTCTTCTCGGCTCCCATTTGATAACAGCATTTGAAAAGAAGGGGAATTCCGGTATCTGCGAACATTGCCGGCCGTATGGCCGCCTTTTGTTTGTCCAGTGAGGAATCCGCCAGCATAAAATGCAAAAGCCCGCCTACTTTCGCTTTCGCATCGAATACTGTTACTGCAATACAGGAACCGAGGGCGTAGGTAATCAGCAAATCATCGAAATTACGGCTCACCCGAAAATCAGCAACACCAATTAAAATTTGTCCCATATGTCTATTTCCGGTATACGCTTGGTTCCACATACCTGAAAGGATGAGCGAAACCTGTCAGGCTTTCCGAATGACCCACGAAAAGATATCCGCCCGGCTTTAACAGATTGTAAAATGTAGTGATGAGGGCATGCTGTGTATTTTTATCAAAATAGATCATCACATTGCGGCAGAATATTATATTGAAGCTGTCGCTGGGTAATGTACATTCTTTTAAATTCAGATACGCAAAATGCACAAGGACCCTCAGATTCTCTTTTATTTTATATTGTCCGGACCAGCGGCCTTTGCCCTGAAGAAAAAATTTGAAACGCATGACAGGGGGTATCGCGGAAACGCTTTTTTCGGAATAGATGCCGGCAGCAGCTCTTTTCAATACACTCGTGGAAATATCTGTTGCAAGAATCTTCATATCCGCCTTTCTGCCCTCGAGAGCTTCAGCCAGTACCATAGCAATGGTATAGGGCTCTTCGCCCGTCGAACAGCCTGCGCTCCATATCCGCAATTTCACCTTCTCATTTGAATGTTCCGGCATTGAAAATTCTTCAAAAATGATCCCCCTCAATTTCTGAAAATGGGATTCTTCTCTGAAAAAACCGGTAAGATTGGTTGAAAGGGAATTAATCATGGCTGTGAGTTCGTCGCTTCCTTCATCAGTCATTACAAAATGCAGGTAATCACTGAAAGAGACAAAATTCCCTTTTTTGAGCCTTTTCCCGAGGCGGGCTTTGACTAACTCCCGTTTTCCTTCATGAAGATTAATGCCGCACAGGCTGTAGACAAACCGGCTGATCTTCTCGAAATCGGCATCTTCAAGTTCACAGGTATTTTTTACACAGCAGTCCATATCTCATCCTTGCACGTGCCTTTACGTGTTTTTCCAGAATCGGGCAGTTTCCTCTCACTTTTTGTTTTTCTTCCTAAAAATGTTCAAAATTCCCCTCGTTCAGCGGAATAATCTCTTCCGGATCTATTTTTTTTATTTTCTTTGATTCAAACTTACCATTCCCCTTTTCCTTGTCCCGATACTTTGCAACTGCAAGGTCGGGTAAGGTCCTTAATTTACTTTCACTCTCGATATCCGGCACTCTGTTTGACGGCGCACTCGATCCTTTGACCTTTTTCCTGGCTTTCAGCGTACCGACTTGAGCAGTCATGGCCTCCACGATAGATTTCATCCCTTCCGCCTGGGCATTCAATTCCTCGGATGCTGCGGCACTTTCCTCAGCATTAGCCGCATTCTGCTGCGTCACTTTGTCCATTTCGGCCACTGCGCGATTTATTTGATCTATCCCTTGCGACTGTTCCTGGGAAGCAGCGGCAATCTCGCTGATCAAATCTTTAATTTTCCCTGCTATTTCAGTATTTCTCTCAAAAGCGACATTTGTTTCTCCATTAAGCTTTGCGCCCTGCTGAACCGATTTCACTGTATTTCCGATCAGATCATTCGTATTTTTCGCTGCTTCCGCAGAACGTATGGCGAGATTCCGCACCTCCTCAGCAACAACGGCAAAACCTGCCCCCGCTTCTCCCGCACGGGCTGCCTCGACCGCTGCATTCAGCGCAAGAAGATTGGTTTGAAAGGCAATCTCATCGATTGTTTTAATGATTTTCTGAGTTTCACCCGAATTACGGTCTATTTCATTAATCGCAACAGTCATTTCGCCCAGCTTTCCGCTCACTTCGGAAACAATGTCAGTTGCCTGCTGCATCAAGGCATTTGCCTCACGGGCGTTATCGGCATTCTGTTTAGTCATTGAAGCAAGTTCTTCAAGGGATGAAGAGGTTTCTTCTATTGACGAAGCCTGTTCGCCTGCTCCTTCGGCCAATTGCTGGCTGGAAAGAGAAACCTGATTCGAGGCGCCCGAAACCTCATCGGCGGTAGCGCTCAACGATTCAATGACGCGATGAATAGGTTTGGTCAGTTCATTCGATATGACGATCGCAAAGGGGACTACTGCGAGAATACAAAGTATGCATACAACGGCCAGTATTTTGATGATCTGCCATGTATTCGCCCACGCAGCCGCTTCCGAATACATAGCTGAGATTGTCCCGATTTCATCTGCTGCATTCAAGAGAGGAAGAACTGCCTGGAAGAAATTGCCGCTTTTCAGATGAACTCGATTTAAAGAATACTTTTGTACCCCCTCACCCTTTTCTGAAACAAAGACTTCTGCTCCTTCAAGATTCATTACAGTGTAATCATCCATTGTACCCTTACTGAGCCGGCCCTCTATAAAGATGTTAATGCCCATCCCTGTAAGTGAGGACATTTTTTCCGTGAAAGACTGATCCAGTTTTTGTATGGCGACTACAAACCCGAACTGCCTGGTTTCAAGTTCGCCTGTTTTCTGGTTATAGCCTGAGGCCATTATTGGAGCATATGAAACAAGGCAAAGATAATCCCCCATCCGCTTGAACGACGAATGCACTTTGGCGGGAGGAGTCTGCTGAAATTGCGTGTCAAGGCCGAAATTTTTAATTTCGGAAACCTTCTTCCAGCCGGTAAACATCTGCTCCTTGTCGTCCTGGGAGGTCAAAGTGTAAAATGAATTTTCAAAACAATATCCATTAAGATAAAATCCGGGTTCCCGTTCCAACGCGAACGCCATTATCTGCCCTTTCATGTCGTATACGGCCATTTTCCACAGATCGCTCGTCGCGCCTATCTGGTAAAGAGAATTGGCAATCTGCTGATATGTGCTTGAAGTCACGCTTTGATTGTTCGAATCCGCCCCTATTTCGCATATGAATTTAACCGACGACCCCATATCGTTTATCGTTGTCGCCTGCGAGGCATCCGAAGAAAGTTTGACTTTTTTATCATCGATATCGTTACAAACGATATTAAGCGAATTTTTCAGAAGATTGAACGAGGCTTCACTGTTCTGCCTGTATATCAGATACGATACCACCAATGTTGAGGCTATCATAACAAAAATCACCAGTGTCAATGATCCAAGAATAAGCTTGTTTTTCAGTGTCATTTTCTTCATTGCTCTATCCTTTCAGGTTTACTAAAGTAGCTTGGAGATACCCTGTTCTTTTTTACTGAACCATAGAACCGATGGCGGTCACCTCATCGGATCCGAGAACCCTGTCTATATCAAGGAGAATTTTTACATTCCCTCTCACTTTAGCCATGCCGAGAATGAACCCTGTATCAAGGCCCGCACTGAAGGTAGGCGTTTCTTCTATATCTTCCTCGCGGATATTGAGAACCTCGGAAACCGAATCAACAACTATGCCCGTTACAATGCCCCTCCCGTAGCGGTCCGCGATATCGATGACAATAATGCACGTTCTCTCATCATATGACTGGGTTTCCATGCCGAATTTAAGGCGCAGGTCTATAACCGGAATGACCTTCCCTCTTAAATTGATGACACCTTTGACGTACCCGGGTGTCTGAGGGACAGACGTGATATTCATTATGCCGATAATTTCTTTCACTTTCAAAATTTCGACCCCGTACTCTTCACCCGCAAGTTCGAAGGTAAGAAATTTACCCTCTTTTGACCCCCTGTGTTTCGTCTCTTCTTTTTTGTCCTCTGTGATCGACTGCATCATCTCCTCCTTCCGAACGTCCTCCTATTTGCAGCATCTTTTTAAATTTCAAAAAAACGGCGGCCGCTGCTCAGGCAGCGCACACCGGTGCGCTACAGGTTCAAATTTTCCTTTATAACCCTTGCCAGAGAGTCCAGACTGATAGGTTTTATCAGAAAATCTGAAGCCCCGACTTCCTTCACTCTTTCAGCAGCATCCTTCCCGGGGTATCCGGTAATGAACACAATTTTCACGTCCTTGAAAATGGATCGAACCTTTACAGCCAGTTCGATGCCGTCAAGACCGGACATAATTATATCGATCAAAAGAAGATCCGGTTTCATTCCACCGATTGAAAGCGCCGCTACTACACTGTCGGAGAAAGTTTTCAGAATGCAACTCTTCGAAAGATCGGTCTGCTCGAACATATCTTCTATACACGCAAGGATCGCTTTGTCATCATCTACCGCCACTACAAGTTTTTTGACGCCTGGTCTTTCAGCACCTGATCCTCTCGATTCACCTGAACAATTATTTTCAAACTGGCCGCACAGATCGTCCAGAACATCTCCGGAAAGCCCAAAGTCTTCGAACATTTTATTTACTTCAGAAGCATGAATTTTAATATGCTTCCCGATTTCATACGCGCAGACTTTACCTTTTTTAACCCACCTGTATACCGTCACACGATTTACTTTGAAAAGATCGGCAATCTCTGTTGTAGAATAAAAAGTTTTCGCCACTCAAATTTCCTCCGGCACCATATGAACGTTCTGCAACAATTTTATCGCATGCAACCTTTGCCCTATTCATCGGATTAATTTGATAAAAACTTGAGCTTTTTTTGATCAGAATTTTAAACGCTGCCCTAGTGCGTTCGAGAAATGCTTTGCCCGGGTAAATACGGTATGAGACTTGCATTTTTCTAAGCTGCCCAGGCTTTTGCCTGATGCACAGAAGGGAAAAAATGCAAATGGATAAGACATTGAATACCGGAATACATCTTTCCGCGTGTATGATCGTAAAAAATGAAACTGAAATGCTCCCCGGCTGCCTTGAGAGTATAAGAAATCACGTGGATGAAATCGTCATCGTTGATACGGGTTCAACAGACACAACGGTAGAATTAGCTGAAAGGTACGGAGCCCGCATTTTTTATCACCAGTGGGAGCATGATTTCAGCGCGCACCGCAATCAGTCGATTTCATACGCCCGCGGACAATGGATTCTAATTATTGACGCCGATGAGGTGTTTCTTCCTTCCCCGGCACGGACCCTGAAAAGCGAAACCGCCATCGCTGAAGAGGAAAAAATCGATTCACTGGTCATGAAAGTAGAAAATATCATGTACCGGGGGAAAGAAACTGTCTGCAATGATTCAATACGGCTCTTCCGTAATAACGGAGCAATACATTATGAAGGAATCGTTCATAATAGTCTGACCGGATTTGTAAAAGCCGGTGCATCACTCGGCCGGATTATTCACTATGGCTATGATAGAACGCGTAAAACGGCGGGGCAGAAGTTTGAACGAACCGCAACGTTACTCAGAAAGCAGATCGCACAAAACCCGGATAATGCCGCAGCTCATATGTATTTGAGCTGCTCCTATGCATCTCTTGACATGCATGATGAATCTCTGGAAGAAGGGATAAAAGCCATCGAATTGATAGAATTGCAGAACATTGAAAACCGGACATATACCAGAGCTTTTTATGGTGTAATCCGGACACTGATACTTTTAAAACGTTATGAAGAAGCTGAAAATGTCTGTAAAAAAGCAAAGAACCGTTTCGGAGACCAGGTAGACATTCTGGCGGCCTGGACAATGATCTCTTTTGAAAAGAAAAAATGGGAAATGGTCCTTTTTTTCGGGAAAAAATATCTGGAACACCTTGAGAGCTATAAAAATCGCACAGGCAGGGCAGAGCTGGTACATGTCGCCACGTATGGCGATGCCTGGAAGATTTACGGCTGGATGGGATCGGCGGAATTGAATCTTGGAAATATTGACAAGGCAGATACATTCTACTGCCGGGCTCTCGATTGCACTGCGGATAAAGAACCGGTATACCGCCACGGAGGGCTTGCATTCGCACGCGCAGGTCATCTTGAAAAAGCTCACCAATATCTCGAAAAAAGTCAAAGTCTTTCCAAAAACCGAACTGACACCCGTGTAGTGGAGGCCCTTTTCAAGATCGGCATTCTCAAAAAAGACATTGAGCTTACCGGCCGATCCTGTTCCGAAATCCTTTCCGTAACAAATCCTTCAATTGAATGGTTTAACGAACTTGCCGATTTTGCGTTGCGATATGGAGATACCAAAAGCGCTTTCATTCTGTATTCCGCCATTTTAGAAATGGATTTCGGGAATCTGGCTGCCCGTCTCAGGTCCGCCATGATCCTGCTGGAAGAAGGCAGGATAGAAGAGGTTGTCCGTCATTGCGACAAGATATTACGAATCCTCTCTTTGCCAAGGAATATCAAAGTTACCTCTTTTGGAGATATGGGGGAATTATTTGCCCGCATTGAACATGAACTGAACCGGAAAAATATTCCCGACGGCTCTCTTGCCCACCGCATTTCTGTCACTTTTGCCGAATTGGATAAAAAAGCGCAGCAGGCGTAAACACAGCTCATATCAGCATCATTACCGCCTTCGGTGCGATCGACGTTAAAGTTATTTCTCCTTCTGCCGAATATATACCCAACTTCAGGAAAGGAGGTGAATGTCGCTTTTTTTCAAAAAAGGTTCCCCGGTTAAATGCATAAACGGCAGTTCATGACTTCAATACAATCCCGCGAGGCACGGACGCCTGCGGAAAATCACGTCAAGGAGGATACACCATGGGTTTAAGAATACAGAACAATATTACAGCAATGAATGCTCACCGTCAGTTGAGTGCATCCGATGCAGCTATTTCCAAGTCTCTTGAACGACTCTCATCAGGATATCGGGTCAACCGGGCCGCTGATGATGCTGCGGGCCTGGCCATTTCTCAGTCCTTCAGGGCAGATATCGCAAGCTTCAAAGTCGCAAGCAGAAACACCTCTGAAGCAAATGCCCTTTTACAGGTGGCTGAAGGTTCGCTTGATCAGATGGGGAACATTCTTACCCGTCTCAAGGAACTGGCAACCCAGGCGGCTTCGGGAAATGCCACCTCGAATATCGACAAAATCAATGATGAAGCGAATCAGCTCATTGCCGAATTCGACAGAATTGCTACCAGCACCAGCTATGCGGGAACCGATCTTCTCACAGGAAATCTGGCGGCAGGCACCATGACGGGAACGGTTTCGGAAGGCGCTTCATTTGACGGGGAGGATAAAACCGTAACGGGCGAAGGCGGATCATGGTTCGGTGCCTCCGCCACAGGTGAACTTACGGCCGTAACAGGTATCACCGGCACGCTGGATTCCTCTATTGCCAACCTCGAAGACACCAACAATACCTGGACTATCGCAAAAGACGGAACTGCATCCGGCTTGACTCTTACAAACACAAACAATATGTCTTTCACAGCCACTGTGAATACCGGCGAAGGCACTATTACCGTTCACGGCATGGGCGAGGATCAGGGGGATCTTGTCATAGCAGGAACCGTCACTACAACAACTGATGCGGACGGCGATACAATCTCCTTCAATAATCTGGGCATTTCGACAGTAAGTGTCGATACGGGAACGACAGCCCAGGCCTGGACACTGTCCACCTCCGGCAGTAATCTCGTCCTCACAGGCGCCGACGGTACCAATCAGTCGGTGGCGGCCACAGCGGGAAGCACCGTGGATTTCTCCAATCTGGGTATCTCGTTCGCCCTCGGAGATGAATTCGATGCCAATGATCTCGACGGAATGGTCATCACAACGGCGGGAAGCTCCGGAACCTCTCTTGCCTTTCAGATCGGTGCCGAGAATACAGATGACAACAAACTCAGCATCAATCTTTCAGATTCGCGGGCTTCTGCTTTGAGCCTCGTAAATGACATGCTTTCGACACAGTCGAATGCACAGGCGGCTCTGACGACCATTGATTCAGCTATTGATACATTGTCCGGCAGCAGAAGCACTGTGGGTGCATACATGAACCGTCTCAGCTACGCCTCGGCCAACCTCGCAAGCACAATAGAAAACGTCCAGGCGGCGGAGTCCGTGATCCGCGATGTGGATATGGCCGAGGAAATGACATCTTTCACGAAAAACCAGATCCTGATGCAGGCGGGCACGGCCATGCTCGCGCAGGCGAATATGGCTCCGCAGTCCGTGCTGTCGCTCCTTGGATAGGATCAAACAGAAACTATACAAAAGAATTTCTTTGATGGTCCCCCCGAGACCGCGCCTGAAAAGGCGCGGTTCTTTTCTTTCTGGCAAAATTCTTGCTTCCTCCATAAAAAATTAAAGAAGAGGGAACATTTTTCCGATAGATAGCTATACGCATCGCGCACGCGCGGGGCCACAGGCACCGGGCGACAAGGCAGCAGACAGTCCATAGCCCTATAAAACAACTGACCAGAGGTTCTTCATGTCCATCAGTACTAATCTCATAAGCGGTCTTTCCAGCGGATTCGACTGGAGGTCAATGATAGATCAGCTTATCACAATTGACAGTCAACGCATCAAAATCGTTGAAGGTAAAAAAAACGCATACCAATCAGAGCTCTCTGAGTGGCAAACGTTTAATACAAAACTTCTTTCCCTGAAAAATGCCGCTTGCAACCTGAAAAGTCCCGATGATTTCTTGAGCTTCAGTACACATATGGCCTCCGACAGCGCCACAGTTAAAGCCTCCGATCTTATTTCAGTTTCAACCTCTGCGTCTGCCGCAGTGGGGACCTATTCAATTGTGGTTACCCACACGGCTTCAGCGCAGCGACTATCATCCAATACCTTTGCAACCGTTTCGGATTCGCTGGGATCTTCGTTTGAAGGGAATATTCTCATCAACGGCACTGCCGTCACTATTTCTGCCGTTGACAGTCTCTCGGATATCAGGGATCGAATTAATGCCATCAACAGCGGAAGCAATCCCACCGGCGTCACCGCCAGTATCGTGAACTACAGTGCCGGCGATTACCGGCTGGCACTGACGAGCGATACTACAGGAGCAGGCGGTATCAGCCTTTCAAACGGATGCGCATCCGATATCCTGCAGAGCCTCGGTTTTACCGACAGTTCGAGGACAGCCAAACATCACATTACGGGAGGAGACAAAAGCGATACCTTTGAAAGCTCAGTTGTTGCCGTCAAGACTCTCCTCGGCTTGAGCACGGCGCAGACATCAGAAGAAAGCGGCATAGTGATCAATGGAAGCGGCATCGCCGCCATCGATTTATCCACGGATTCACTTTCAACAATTGCCAGCAAATTTAACGATGCGGGAATTGATGCATCGGTTATACGGGAGACGACGGATGGAGAAATCGCCTACAGGCTTTTTATCGAAGGAGGGAGCAACACTTATATTGACGAGAACAATATCCTGGAAACACTGGGTATACTGTGCGGAGGCGTTTCAGATGTTATGGGTATTGAGGGCGATGTCAGAAATACCGCGGCAGGTGAAGCCATTACCCCGGAAACACTGATCAGGGAAATCGACGGATATAGCGGATATGAATCGGGCGATTATGTATATCTGAACGGTACAAAGACGGACGGCACGACGACCGGTCTCCCCGATATCAATTTCATTATCTCTGATACCACGACGGCAGGAGATCTTCTCGAAACCATAGAGAACCTGTTTGGTGACGTCACGGCATCAATTACGGGCAATGGTGCGATTCGCATAACGGATAATGGATTCGGCGCAAGCACTCTGGCGGTTCAATTGGCAATAAAAAATGCCGATGGATCGGAAGAGGCGACACTTATATTTGACAGTGACGGCGATTTCGGTACGGCAGCCTCATTAAGGGCACGGCAAGTCGTTCCAGGAAGTGACGCATCTATCATCATTGATGGTGTAACGGTCTCTGATCCGGAAAACACAATTACCGATGCCATTGCCGGTGTAACCATCGATCTGTCAAAGGCCGATGCGGATACCACCATATCATTGAACATCACTCGAGACATACATACCGTCACATCTAAGATCAATAATTTCGTAAACAGTTATAACACTGTCATGACCTATATAAATTCACAGCAATCGTATGACAGTGAAAACAGGAAGACAGGAGGCGTGCTTTTTGGTGACGGTACTCTTTCTTCAGTTAAAACGGATCTCACCGCTGCTGTGCTTCAGACCGTCTGGGGCGTTTGTTCAGAGCTTTCAATCCTTGGCCTTGCAGGCATCAATGTAGATGAGAATGGCATGCTTTCGGTTGATTCCGATATACTTACCGGCTATCTGGAAACTAATTTCAATGATATCAAATTACTTTTCGCGGCAAACGGCACGGCTGAGGGACTGGATCTCGAATACGTCTCCTGCACGGACAAGAGCGCCGCAGGCGAATACCCGGTTCGTATCGACCAGGCCGCCACCCGGGCATGCAGAACGGGAACCATAGATCTTTCCGGCGGGCTCTCTGAAAATATCACGCTTTTTTTAACTGAATCGGGGAATAGTGCCGCCGTCCCGTTGACCGCAGGGATGAACATTGAAGAAATCGTCGATGCTATAAATACTGAAATGAACACGGCACAGATCGAAACGCTGGTCGGAGCCGTTCCTCTCTTTGAAGGACCGGGACAGAGCAGTTCCATTACGGCTCAGACGACCTGGGACAAAATCTATGTCGGTGCGAATCCGGCAAACCTCGAAAACAGCGACGAAATTCTTTTTCATGGAACCAACCGTTCAGGGCAGGCTGTATCGGGCTCCTATACTATTACTGATGTTTCCTCGGATACTGTTCAAGGGCTTCTTTCGGCCATTGAATCGGCTTTTAGCGGCACGGTACGCGCGTCTGTAGATACGGAGGGACGTATCGTCATCACTGATATATACGAAGGTACAAGCCGCCTCAGCCTCGACTTCGATTATACCGATGCCCACCAACTGACCTTCGGCAGTGTCGATGCGACTCCGGAGGCGGGCGACGGAAGCTGCGAAGGGCGCTGGTCCCTTCCTGTCACCGCATCTGACAACGGTTACGGCTATCTGGTTCTCACTCATAATTATTATGGCAGTAGTCTCGGATTCGCCGTTTCGCAATCGGGGGCATCAAACTTTCATAGGATCTCACTTTCTGATACCGCCCTGACAACTTCGTCGTCGGCAGGCAGAATATATGCGGAAGAATCAACAGCCTGGGATGAACTTTACGGTTCGACCATCGGCGAGGGTGATACGATCATGATTACCGGAACGACACATGACGGATCCGAAGTCGGTCCTTCAAGTTATTGCATATACGAGGGAGGCGTCTGCAAAGATATTGCCAGTCTTTTAAATGCTATCGAAGCTGCGTTCGCTTCTGCCGGAGGGTCAATAGAAGCCGGAATCGATATGGGGAAAATAGTCGTGGAAGATATGGAAGCGGGAGAAAGTGAATTCTCGGTTACACTTATCTGCAATAATGAGGGGGAAGAAGCGGATCTTAATCTGGGCGCCTTCAATGAAACGGCTGAGCGCGATTTGACGCTGGGACTTACAAGCGGAACTGTAAACGGTCTTGACACGGCGGGAAGAATCAATGGACAGATCGCCGATGGATCCGGCCAGGTTCTGAAGGGGAGTGAACCGGATATTTCAGAGGGCATCTGTGTTAAGTATACCGGAAGCGTGAGCGGTCTCGATGCGGGATCTGTAAGCCTCACTACAGGTGTGGCTGAACTATTTGACCGCGTACTCAAAAATATCACTGATCCGCTCGACGGCTATCTGGCATTTAAAAAGGATTCACTGGGGGAGCGAATCGATTCTTCTGATGACCAGATTGATCGAATGACCGAGCTTTTGAACAGAAAGATGGAACAGATGATTGACCGTTTTGTCGCTATGGAGCTGATTCTAAGTCAGATACAGAATCAAAGCAACTGGCTGTCTAATCAGATAAGCGCATCCTTCAAAGGCTGGAATTGGTAGAAATTCTCAGAGAACTGTGAATGAAACGCAATGCTTCAAGCACAAGCTGAATACATGGGAGGATAGAATGTACGGAAAGGAAATAGCTGCATACCGGCAGACCTGCGTAGTCACTGCCGATCCGAGGAAACTGATCATTTTATGTTATGAAGATACCCTCACACACCTGAGAGACATCCTGAGCGCATATGAATCCGGGGATTATGAAAAAAAAGGCAATGCGCTTGCCAAAGTTCAGGAAATTGTGACATTTCTTATTCTGTCTTTAGATCATGACAGAGGGGCTGCTGTAGCGCACTCTCTTCATTCAATTTATACCTACATACTTCGGCGCCTGATGGAAGCAGACATGAAGCGGGATTATGCGATTTTCGAAGAAGTGATCCATATTGTTGAAGAGCTTCTTGTATCGTGGAAACAAATTTCGTCTTCCGTCCATGAAGTGCAGCAAAAAAAAATACCCGAAGGAAAGAATGCAAATGTTCAAATTAATTCAACGGGGCACATTTGAAAGTACAGGTCCTGACAAGATGAATCTCAATAATAATTCACCTGAGGCACTTCACCGGTTATTACTGAGGAAGAAAGCTCTTTTCGAAGAATTCCTCACCCATTCTCTCCCTTATATGCAAGAACCTGACGATCTCAATATAGAAGATATTTTGCAGGTAATCGAAAAGCGAAACCGGGTCATCTCAAAAATAAACGAAACGGACAACCAAATTGATGCTTTTGCTGACTGCACACTGCCCTTATTGACAGATCCTCAAAAAAAAGATCTTTTTCATCTTATTGAGTCAATTAAAGAAATAGCGACTAACGCCGCGGAGCTTACGCGAAAATTTGAAACACCGATTGAATACGCCTGCCGCAGTCTCAGGAATTCATTACTTCTCAAAAAATCGACAAAACAGCCATACAGGCCATCTGCACAAACCAGGAATCGGGCACCCAGGTTTCTTGATACACAGTTGTAAGAAAGTCTCAACTTCTTAAGCTGGAATATCATATTCCCTTGATTCATCTAAAAAAGCTAAAGAATTTTACGTTACAGCCGATATTAACAATAAGCCCTTTTGAAGAATGGCGCATTCTTCCCTGGAGCTTTGCTCTTCTCCCAGGCTTTAATAACTGCTTATTTACGATGACCAGGACTTGATGTTCTTATAAAAACAGCTCTTGATACCGGCCGAGCCAGCATTATAGTGGCAAGTAAGTGAGCTTTTACAAAGCACTCAAGATTCCTGTCGAAAAGAGGATCTGAAAATGGAAGCAGTTAAAGGAAACAGAGTGGCAGATTCAGTGGAGATCCTTGAAAAGGCTTTGTCTCCCGGAATTTCTCAGTCATCTCGCAATAACCCGCTGGGAGAAATCCGGAAGAAAGAAAAAGAAGAAACTTATGTACCCGGTACTGATGCAGTGAGAGAAATAACGTCGATGATCCAGGATGAAATTGACAGCATGAATATTAAAATAGCATTCTCCACTTACGGGGACGGAGACGAGTGCATCTGCATTGTGGTCAAAAACAAGGAAACGGGAGAAATAATCCGCGAAATACCCCCTGAGGAACTTCAGCGCCTTCACGGGAAAATGGAAGAACTTATAGGCCTCATCTTCAATGACCGTATCTGAATCGATCCCTCAGAGAGCTCTTTCCGTATTGAGCGGATATCTCAACGGATATTCTTCATCTTCAAGAACCACCTGCGCCGCAAATCGCAGTTTTGCATTTATGACAATGGGCGCTCTGAGATTTGCCGTTGCCTTCAATGGTTCACGGCGGACAGTGATAATACTCATAAGAATAACGTCCGATGGTTTTCTGATTTCAAGCAAGCGTACATCCCTGCCGGGTATGATCGGCGCATAATCCGGCTTGATTAAAAAGGGATTGATCACCACAAATACAGTTCCGGTTTCAATGGAGCGAAGCTGCCAGAATGGCACTGTTTCGTCCTGGGGAAGAAAAACGAATCGCTTCAGATTCTCGAATCCCAGAATTCCTCTTTTCATTTCGATCAAACGATTTTCCGGTGCCGCTTCTCTATAATTCGTCCATTCCACAGAATTCATGGCAGGATTATGTTTCCCCCTTTTTTTGCAGAGCAACCCATAGTTCACTCAAATTAGTGTTATCAACGGCACTGGAAGAAGCGGCCATGGTATTTTGCTCCTCCACAAGCCGGAATAATTCTTCACGATATATAATTACCTCATCGGGTGCATCGATGCCGATTTTTACCTGCGCCCCTTTAATTTCCAATACCGTGATTTTCACGGACATGCCCACTCTGAAAGATTCGCCGCTTTTACGTGCAAGCACAAGCATTTACTTCTCACTTAAGAAAATCAAGCAACGTCATATTGCCGATTTTTGAGGCCATTTGATATGACGCCTTCAGCACAATCTCTTTCATTGAAAATTCCGTCACCAGTTTGGCAATGTCCACATCTTCCTTATTTGAAATTAGTTCCGTTAATCGCAGATCAAGATTCGTAAGGTTTTGCCCGGCGACATCGAGCCTGTTCATTCTCGTTCCGCATTTGGCTATATTCCTGTTTACCTGAATGGATGCTTTTTCCAGGCTGCTCAGTTCTGCTCCAATTTTTTCCGGATCATTATCACGTAATGCTGTTTCAAGGTATGATAATGTTTTAAAGATATCGACATCCCCCCGGCTCGATTCGGTAAAAACCGACTCTCCGGAAACTGAATAATCAAAGGAAATTCCTTCCCCGATTTCCAGTGCCAGCTCTTCGCCGTTCCCCTCATAATATCCTGCCGCAATGGCATCTATATAAAAGATATCACCAGCTGCAGGTGCCGTAATCATTTCCTTCATGGTCAGCTGTACCCCCTGGTCTTTCAAGCCTATAGGAACATTCAGGGTCAGATCGTCAAAAATTTCAGGCGCCCATGTAGTGCCGCCATCTTCGGAAACTTGATACGCATAGCTCCCCGATACCGGACTGTTACCCACGATTTTAACCACATAGGTTCTATTGAAGTCACCGGTATACGTACCGGATGCCTCCAATTTTCCACTGAAACTGTTTCCCGCCCCTTGACGCGGCTCACTTAAGCGGCTTTCCGAATATCCGCTGGCAACAAAGGGTTTTGTGCGCGTTTTTGTCCCTGAAAAAAGATAGCGATCACCAAACCTCGAATTCGCCAGCGACCGCAGCTCCTCAACAAGCTGGGCAACGGATTGGGCAGTGTAGTTCCTTGTTTCAGCCGTCGCCGTTGCGGTAGATTGCGAAAGCGCCAGCTCTCGAACCTTTACGAGAATATCGTTGACTGAATTAAGTTTGCTTTCAGACATTTCGATCCAGGCCCCAGCACTTTCAATATTGCGCTGGTAACTTTGCACCGATGTCTTGTGTGCACGATAATTCAATACCAGGCCAATACCGAGTGGGTCATCGGAAGGTTTTCTTATTGTTTTTTGTGTCGCCATTTTCTCAATGAGAGCCGCGTAATCGTTTTGAACGGCCGATAAATTAGTATTCATGGTGTTGAATTTCATCATTTCCGTGATGCGCATGCTCATTTTTCCCTTCGGAGTTACCGGCCCAGAGTCATCAGGGTATCGAGCATTTCTTCAGCTACCGAGCACAGACGAGCGGCCGACTGATACCCCATTTGAAATTTTATAAGATTAAGCATTTCTTCATCTATGGAAACACCTGATTTTTCCAGCCGTTTATGTATCATTTGATTCATAAGAATCTCTTGATGGCTACAGGCTCGCCTGCTGTCCGCTCCATCCTGGCCGATCCGTGAAACGAAAGAGGCGTAATGCCCGTTCAGTGTTCCTTCTTCACCTCCCGAGGCTATCACAGTGTCTTTCAAGGCACCCATGGAGCGCGCATTGGCTCCATCACCACTTACGGTACTTGATGCGGCTATTCTCATTACATCCGAAGAAATGGCGCTCATCAACCGGATATTGAGAAGAGAGGGGGCACTCTGTCCATGGGACGCGGTTTCGCAGGTGAAAAAATCTCCACCTGCATTGCAGTATGCATCGAAGCCGGCAGAATGTATTGCATTTACCCTAGCGGCGAACGTTGAAACAAATCCGTCCAGCCTGTTCAGATAGCCCGTTTCACCGCCTATGATTTCATCGCGCATATCGACAAGAGCGGCGATTTTTCCCCCTTTGATGCCCATATTCTCTCCATCGTCGCCAACTGTTCCCTCTACGGCTATACTTGGGGAAAAGGCATTATCGCTGCCCGTTCGAACCTCGAGATGCCACAAAGTCCCTTCGGTAACCAGGGGAGTTCCGTCGGGCAGGCAGATATTCAATGTACCACTTTTTCCTTCGGTGAAAGTAAAGTTGAGCGATTGAGCAAGATCGTTTAATGACTCTGTCCTTTTATCTAAAAGATCATTAATATTCCCCTGCTGCGCCGTGCTTTCCATAATTTTCATATTGAGATCGGCTACGGCATCAATACAACTGTTTGCCTGAATTACGAGATCGGAAAGGTGCCTGTTTATACTGTTCTGCAGGTCCACTAATTCCTGACCCGACGTACGGAGGATATGGGCCAGGCTCTCCGAAACTGATACCAGCGCAACCCGTTCCGGCTGTCCCGAAGGATTCGCGGAGAGATCTTCCCAGGCCGCCCAGAACGCGTTCATCATATCGGCAATGCCCCCCTCTTGCGACTCGTTAAAGATCATTTCTACCTTATCCAACTCTTCCTTCATCGTCTGAAAATAGGAAAGGCTGCTTTCAGATTCAATAATCCGGGATTCCAAAAAGCGATCATACATGCGCTCGATAGCTGAGATTTCAACTCCTGTGCGGGTTTGAACCGCTCCTGCATCACTGCCCGCAGTTTCGCTCAAGACTGCCCTTTGCCGTGTATATCCTGGAGTATTCACGTTGGCTATATTGGTACCCGTCAGATCAATGGCAGTTTGACTGCTTAAAAGGGCTGTTCTGGCTATATTCATTACATTGATATTGGACACAATGTTATCCCTTCCTTAAGAGGATGTTGCCGGCAGGCCCGCCCGTGTGAAGATCTCCACTGATTCCGTAAACTGCTGCCGGAGAAACAAGGCGGCTGATGAAATCGATAGACTGTTTCACATAAAGAATCGACGAATCCAGAAGAGCCCGGTTGCTCTCATTCATATTCTGTATTTGCTCAAATTGATTCCGCAGGATATCCTGAAGATGAAGCAGTATATTTTGATGGCGGCTGTCGGCATGGGCAATCAGAATCGACAAGTTGCATTTGTTTTCGTCAATGCCTATGTGCCTTGAAATTCGACCCGCAAGTTTCATTCTGATTTCGCCCAGCATTTTTGCTTTCACTATGACTGTTTCTTTCCTGGAATTGCTCTCGGATAGTTTTTCTGCAGAATATTGCATTAAAACTTCCTGCTCCCGAATTATAATTTCGGCTAATTCATGATACAAAACAGTCTCTTTCTGCAGCACAGCCGCAAGAGATGCATAGAGGTCTCCGAGCGAAGTGCCGCATTGCTCCGCGCTGCACGTGGTATTTTTAACGAGATTCACGGTACACTCTCCTCATTGCCATAAAATCCTGACCGGTTTCACGGGTTGTACCGTAAGAAAGTAGACACCGAAGTAAAGAAATGAAAGGTCTTTCAGGCGAAGATGTCCAGCAATGATTCTTCTATCAGCTTATCAGCCACCTTCTCCCCTTCTACCCGATATGATCCCTCATCAATACGGCGTTTCAATTCCATTACTTTCTCTTCCCGCATGTCGGGCAGTTCCGCTATGGCTTCTTTCACCTTATTGATGTCTTTCGCCTTCGCTGAAAGGCTGACTTTCTCCTCGGGGTCGGTTTTGCCGGATACCTGGGTTTCTCGACCTGTGGCCGTTTTTTCATTTATTTTATAATGCGAAACAAGTTCACTGGCCTGGTTCCTGGTCTCCGATACCTTCATAGATCCCTTTCTCCTAAGCGGTATTTTACTATCTTATCGGCAGATAGAAAAAAAACTTTACATTAAATCTTCCGTTTTTTCATATTTTTGTATCTGATTGTAAATTATCTGTTGAAGTCCTATTCCGGACCCGCCGCCTGCCATGGCCTCAGCCACTTTCTGATCGAAGAGCACCTTGCAGGTTTCCTTCCACTGTCCCTGCTGATTGGCTTGAGTGGATTGCGGAATCGTGCTTCTCATTGTCTCAAGTAACTGATAAATAAATATTGCTTCAAAATCTGCACATATTTTTTTTATTCTGGCATCTTTCGCGCCCGCGGTTCTGAATTCCGGTTTCGGTGTTACTGGTTCCGATCTCATTTTCCATCCTGCATCACTATGTGCTTTATGTACTTTCATTTTGTTCCTCTCTTACATGATCACAAGCTCAGCCTGGAGCGCACCGGCAGCTTTTATGGCCTGAAGTATAATTATCAGGTCCCGCGGCGAAACACCGATTGCATTAAGGGCGCGCACTACGTCCTGAATAGTTATTCCCTCAGGAACGACCATAAGTTTCTTTTTCTCCTCCATTATATTGACCGACGTATCAGTCGTTACGACTGTATTGCCTCCCTGCGCGATTGTAGTTCCTGCATTTGCTCCGTGAATTACACGCCCGCGGCCTGCCGGGGCGAAGGGCATAGGCTGGGATACTTGCTGCTGGTCTTTGATCTGGATGCTCAAATTTCCGTGAGCTATGGCAACAGTCGAAATCCTTACTTTTTCCCCAATCACCACGGTACCCGTTTTTTCATTGAGTACTACTGTCGCTACAGAGTCGACTGGTATCTCCAGGTGCTCTATTGCCGAAACCAACGCAGTAATATTTCCTTCAAAAGAATTCTCTATCTCTACCGCCACGGTTCCGGAATCGACAATTTTTGCTCTTATATCATTAATTTTTTCATTGAGCATGTTCGCCATACGAGTGCAGGTGGTAAAATCGGGCCGGTTGAGATTGACAGTAAAGTCTTTTTTTACTTGAAAATTATGGAACAGCTCACGCTCAACAAAGGCTCCGTTCATAATAGTACCCACCGTGGCATGATTTTTACTGATTCTGCCGCTTGCCCCCCCCGCCGAAAAACCACCCACAGTTACCGCTCCCTGCGCAACGGCATAAATCTTTCCGTCTGCGCCTCTCAAGGGGGTCATTAAAAGTGTCCCGCCCAAAAGGCTGTCGGCATCCCCTATTGAAGATACTGTTACATCTATTTGGGATCCTGTTTTTGAGAAGGGAGGTAGAACAGCTGTCACCATGACTGAGGCGATATTATCCGATTTCAGCATGTTGTCCCTCATTGAAAGACCCTGCCGTGTCAGGAGATTGGCCAGAGTCTGGTCGGTAAATCCGTTTTTTATGCTGTCGCCGCTCCCATCAAGTCCGACCACAAGCCCGTATCCGATGAGTTGATTGTCTCTAACCCCTCCGATTCCGGCGATATCCTTCAACCGTGCGGCATGAGAGTACGAGCAAAAATAGAAGAAGAGAAGAAACACTGCCAGTACTTTGCTTTTACATGAATCATTCATTGTAAGTCCGTCTAGAAAGGCCATACCCAATCAAGAATCCGCGTCATCCAGCCTGGATGCATCTTATCGTGTATTACCCCTTTTCCGGCATAAATAATGCGCGCATCCGCCATGTGCTGCGATAAAACGACATTATCATCCGATACATCATCGGGCCTCACTATGCCCGATATTATGATGTACTGCTCTTCTTCATTCACAGTCAGAAGACGCTTTCCTTGTATGAAGAGATTTCCGTTGGCGAATACTTCCGTTACGCACGCGGTAACCACCGCCTGAAGTCTTCCGTCTCTGCTCGTATCTCCGGAACCTGCAAGCTGACTTGTTGATGAACCGCCAAGTTCATATTTCGCTAAAATTCTCTTATCTGGAAGCGCCTGCGTCATCCCGGCAATACCAGCCGTATGACTGGTGTTTTTTACTGTTTTAGTATTGGCGCTATTCTTCCCACTTGCGCTTTCATCGACGAGCACCGTAATAATGTCCCCCTCAAATTTAGCTTTGCTGTCCACGAAGAGAAGATTTTCCCTTCTTTCGCCCGGCCAGATTGTACCGGCTGCCCTTTCAGGCTTTTCGCGGACTGCAACAGGGAGGACTCTATCGATTCGGGTTTCAATCGGCTCAACTGTTTTGATACATCCTGCAAGCGGAAGAATCATCACTACAGCAGCTGTAATTATGAAAATCCGGTTATTCACGAATACCCCCGTAGAGCGCAATTTCCAGAATATCGATACTTCTGAATCAAAATTGCTTCATTCTTTTCCTGCGTTATTTATTCCGTGTGTGACTCATTCACCTGTCTCTAATTGAAACATGGAACCTGATTCTGGTCGAAGCTGCTTAAAAATCGACTTTTACCACCGAATCATCCACTATTCTCGCGTATACGGATTTATTTGATGAAATGTTTTTCACCTTTATAAGATCACCGAGAGAGCCACTTTGTTCCGATATGCCGACAGTAGACATATGCAGCCCCCTCTTCGATAATTCGATTCTCACAAAAGCTCCGTTTTTCACCAATAAAGGGTCCTGCAGCATATTCTCCTTTAGTTCGGTATTTTTTCTGACACTGGATCGCAGCACTTTGCCTATCACTTCTTCCGGCC
This sequence comes from Syntrophales bacterium, assembly GCA_023230565.1. Classification (GTDB taxonomy): domain Bacteria; phylum Desulfobacterota; class Syntrophia; order Syntrophales; family UBA2210; genus JALNXD01. The sequence continues at coordinate 5,924 of JALNXD010000003.1, read as the reverse complement.
GTTGAAGCGGATTACGTATAGTCCGGTCTATCCACTTAGCCGTAATTTTTACATCATCTGCGCCGATTCTTTTCCCTCTCTCCAAAAACTTTTTAGAAACGACAAACTTTTTACGGATTTCAATGCGCACTCTGACAGGCTGCTCCCGGATAAAATATTCTCCGTCGTAAAACCTTACGTTAAATACGCAATAGCCCGCGTAGTCCTCATTTCTGCCACTGTCCACCCTGTAGGCAATTTCTTTGGCTTTCAAGACGAGATCGGGTGTACGGGACAAGAATTCAACCCGCGCAGAAGGCACTTTTTCTTCAATGTAATCGAGGACGATTTTTTCAAGAGCTTCGCCTTTCATAGTCAACTTATTTAGTTCCGCCTGAACATCTGCAACCTCGCACAATAGCGTTGAAGCCAGGAACATGAATACCGCTGAAACCCATCTCATTTCCTTACCTCTTCAAGTTATTAATCATCTGGAGCATTGAATCGGCTGTCTGTATTGCCTTCGAATTTGTCTCATAGGCACGCTGGCCCACGATCATTTTAACCATTTCATCCACTACATTCACGTTCGCCATCTCCAGAAAATGCTGTGATATCGTTCCCAATCCCGTTTCTCCCGCATATCCTGCAATCGGATCTCCTGAACCTTCTGTCACCTCGTACAACCCACGCCCCAGACTGCTCAGGCCCGCCGGATTCAAAAACTTTGCAAGTTCAATCCTTCCGGTGGCAAGCTGCATACCTACTTCATCTACAGCTGTCCATGTCCCGCCGCTGTCGACATTGAAATGGCATGTCTCAGGGGGAATTGATACCTCTGGAATCAGACGAAATCCTTCTGAATTGCATAAATACCCTTCCCTGTTGACCTTAAAGCTTCCATCTCTCGTGTATAAGGTGCGACCGTTTTGATCGATCTGGAAAAAACCGTCCCCTTCTATTGCCAGATCAAAGTCACTATCCGTTTGCTGATAATCACCTTGTGAAAACATCTTCTGAACAGCAATCGGCTTAACGCCCATTCCAATCTCTATCCCTACAGGCAATTGACTGCCCGATGTCGTTTCGACCCCCGCTTTTGAATATACTTGATACATCAGGTCCTGAAAGTCGGCTCTTGCTTTTTTGAAGCCTACCGTGTTCAGATTTGCGAGATTGTTCGCAATAATATCCTGACTTACCTGTTGCGCCTCCATTCCTGTAGCGGCCGTCCAAAGTGCGCGTATCATGCATGCCCCCTGCTTTATCAATCAATCTTTCAAAGTTTTCCTATCTGTGTGGTCGATAGCTTGTCCTGCTCCTGCAACGTTTGCATCATTTTCTGGTAAGATTCGAACGTTCTGTGAATATCTATGAGTTTCACCATCTCCTGGATCGAGTTTACATTCGAAAGTTCCAGACTTTCGGGTACTATCAACGAATCTTTTGCCTCATGAAGACCTGCCTGATCATCGGTGTCAAGGAATATCCCTCCCTCACATTTATCCAACTGATCCGGTCTTTCAAATGCGGCAAGCCGTAACGTATCAACTTCCGCACCGTCGACCAGAACCGCCCCTTTCTCATTGATTCGCACGTCATTCCCTGAAACTGTGATTCTGCCGGCCTTTCCCATAACAAAATTTCCCTCCAGGGTAACTAATTCTCCTTCTTTGTTCAGAGTGAAGCGACCGTCACGTGTATATCCGAAGCCGTCTTTTGTTTGAATGACGAATAACCCTTTCCCGCATATGGCCGTATCGAGCTCATTTCCAGTCCGCTGAATCGGCCCCTGTGTAAAATCCGTAGTTAAATGCGGTTCCGAAGGCTGATTCACCCCTTCTCCGCCTTTAATGTAAAAGAGCATGGTCGCCTTGAACCCTGTCGTCCCTGCATTTGCAATATTGTGCATCGCGCAATCGAGTTGATCCATCTTTCTGACGCACTCTGCTGATATTGAACCCATGCTTTCAATCATGTTCTTCCTCTCTGTTCCAGTTTGTTAGATTCAAAGCAAACGATATGCCATTCTTTAATGTCCCCGTAAAAAGCTTCTTGCGCCTCTGAGCTGTCAATACAATGGGAAGCACGCGAAGCTTTCACATACTATTCTTCGTATATTTACAGGTATGAGATTTTGACCGTGAATCAGCTGTGTTTCAGGTATCATGCCACCGATGCGAAGCCTCCGTCCCGGCTGTGTCTGAGCTGCCAGGCGCGAGGGTGCCGGGACAACTTCGCGAGGCGATGCATGGTTGAACACAACTCCGAGCAGGCAAAGCTCCCGCCTTTAAATCTGAGAATAAATACGCTTTTTCAATTACTTACCTGGAAGTCGAGGACACCTTTTTTTGTGCTGTCCGCCCCCATACAGACGAAGAAAATTGAACGTATGTAGAATGGCAAATATTTTGAGATTCAGTCAAAAAGCAGTAATTACCTATTGCGAAAAACGGAATTTTATGCCGGAAATAATTTCCCCTTTATGACAGGCTCGAAAATTCGCGATGCTCTTCATTTATTCTATAGAGAAAAGCAAAAATTCTTGCCACGGCATGATACAACTCCGGAGGAATTTCCTCATCGATATGAAGCCGGCTTAAGATCTCCACAAGGGAAGGATCCTTTCGGATGGGAATTCCATTTTTTACCGCACAGCTAATTATTTTTTCGGCAATAACCCCTTTGCCTTTTGCAGTGATCCTCGGCGCCCTGTCTTTTTCCCCGTCATAGGCGATCGCTGCTGCAAAGGAGACGTCCGGTTCGTGTTCTTTCGTCATACCATACTCTCACGCAATGACATCGACAGGCTCCGCCTGAAACAAAGCTGAAAACACCCCGATATACTGTTCTTGACTCGTTCGCGGATCACGCGTCTTGCAGGATACATTATCAATATGGTATCCGATATCATTCAGAGATCTTTCTAATTCTTCCAGAAGGGGTGATATATATTTTGTAATTTCCTCTTTTTCGCAAAAAAGATGGCATTCGAGATTTTTTCCCCTTATTGCAGTGTCCGCTTCGATCGGGCCAAGAGAGTCCAGTTCAATGAAAATTTTGCACCTTGTCATTCCTCCGGGCTTTTTTCCACCGCATCCCTCTCCAAAATCTATAAAAATCTCGGCAAGATGAATTTCATTCGCACACTGAACCGGCACCTGCAACAGATACGTCCTCTCATTTTCTTCAAGAATACTCATAACCACCTGGCGCATTTCGATGGCTTTAACGGAAGTATCCAGGAATTGCAGGAGCCTTTCGACCGGCAGACTGCTTTTTTCAGGTTGAATATTTCGCAGTGTTTCTTCCATCCTCATGAGAAGTGTCTTCAGATTTTCAATCCCAGCAAATGACCCGGCTTTTCCGGTCATGCGCTTTGCTGCCGTTTTGGCAATATAATGCTCCAGGAGAAAGCCCATTTTTTCAATATAACTTTTAAAAAAAAGATCCTTGCCAGCAGATTGGCCCGTATACAAAAGAGTGCTGACAAAGGCTGCAAATTTTTCCGCATCCTGCTTGCCGAAGAGCTCGGCAAATCCTGAAAGATTGATCTCCCTTAAAAATGAAAGGGCGCCAGAAAAAATGCGCACAACAGACCGCGGCTCAACACGACAGTATCTGAAGGCATCTTTTACATGGGCCGGCAAGGATATGTTTCCCGAGCGCACCCGTAGAATGACTTTCGGACTCAATGCAGCCACTGTAAGCATCCGGTGCTCGCCTTTCCCAAGAAGGCAATCAGTACGCGCTGTAACAAGACTGCCCTTGATGAGAAGGACCGCTTGGTTTCTTCTAGATTCAACGACACACGCCGGTACGATTTCACCCACCGATAGAGGAGGCAGTCCTTTAGAAACTGAGCCGGACCCTCGCAGGGAAGACAAGAACTCTGCAGCCGCTGGAAGAGGATAGGAGCCCGAAATAGAAGACATCAGTGACTCTCATTTTTTGTCCGGTCAAGGTCGAGAATCAAAGCAATTTCCCCTTTGGCAATTCCTAATTTTGATGCAATCTTGTCTCGATCCATACCTTGCGATGCCAAATCAAACGCTGCTTTATACTTTTTTTTCGGAGTCATGATTTTCTTGTAGGCTCTTTTAACGAAGTAATATCTTTCGATAATTGCAGCTTTCGTCCAAATGAACGAATTAGTTTTCTTGTGCAGGGTCCTTTCACATTCCCTCTTTCCATAACCGGTTTCTATACATCGGTCGAGCGCATCCTGAAACGCAGGGTCACCCGGTGCGTTTAGAATTTCTGAAGAATCTGTGCAGACAGGTGTGCCATTTTCTTTTTCTCTCATCAAAAAAGAAATGTGCCACAGGAGGATAAAGATCATGACACAGAGAATTATATCTACAGATATATGAATTGCTATAATGAGCCCCAGGTCCATGTCATACTTTCACATCAATATTTCCTTTTATTTCATCACTGGGTTCCAGATCATTCCGTGTTATTTCGCCATCATGGGCCGGGGGAAAAATGAGGCCGTCGCATCTTTCTTTTTCTTCTTCTTTTATCATTGCGTGCCCGGCTTTTCCAATATCCTGTATTTTTTCTTTCGCCCGCCTTTTTTCTTTTTCAAGTTCAATCTGGAATTGTCGCTGCTGCATATCAGGATTCTGCTGCTGCACGTGCTGAATACGCTCGATCGAATTTGACTGCAGCAGCCCTTGCCGAATGCCTTCCGACTTTACCATTTCGGACCTCCTTTTGATTTTGCGGACACGCGGATACGGATAATAAAGTCAATGGCAAAAAACAACCATACATTTTGGATAGCAGTCGAATACTCTGTGCCGGTTATCCGCATTTGCAGAACCGGCTATGCTACCGCCCGTAGGGTATCGAAACCGAAAACCGGTAAAATCCGCTGTCCTGTTCAACTGCAAAACGGGCGCCATACCTTCTTAAAAGTGCAATTGCATTACATACACTGCGACTTCCATTCAAAGGTTTTGTCAGGAGCAAATCGCCGCCCTCCTCCATACAGAATTCAGTTATTTCCGGTACTTCCTTGTGCATTCCGGTATCTTGAAAAATCATGAACACAAACTCTGAATCGTAATCAGTCGTGATTTTCAGTCGGCGCTCTTCCACCTTCTCCATCGACTTCATCGCATATCGTATGATGGTTGAAATAGCGATGGAATAATCAGAAGGAATACCTTTTACGAGTGGAATATCCACATTGAGATTTGTTTCTTTTTCTATCTTGTGTTTGAAATCAAGATAGAATTCAAAAAATGCGATCTCTGACTCTATTAAATCTGAAAGATTTATTGATTGAGTCGTCCGGTTATTAAGCCTGTGCAGTTTTGTTGCCAGATCATTAAACAGATAGTAAAGACGGTCGGACTCCTGTGATATAAGATCGATATCTCTCAGGATTTTTCCGTACAGCTCGCTGGAAACTCCATTTCCCTTTTCTTCGATAGCAGGAAATACATCTTGTGCCCTCTTCTGCAGGAGTTTGGAGCGTCCCATGATTCCATTGAGCGGATTTGCAAAATTATGCAGAATTCCGGGTATAAGTTCTTCAATAAAGGTGGCTTCAAATTCGCGTCCGAGATCCATTAAAATTCGTTCTTTGTCCATACTGACCTTCCTTCCTTTTTCAATTCTCGAATCAGACATCTTCCTCTTTCTTATTTTAAACCGAGCACGAATTCCCGCAGGTCGTTATCATCGCTCATGGTATTCAGAAGGATTACTCTCCATATCTTTTGCATTTCAATTATGTTTCTGCTTTTTTCGACTTTAAAAAAAGGAGATTTTTTGTATCAGATCTTTTTACTGATGCAGATCCGCCGCCTTTGAGACCTTTGCACAACCCCTCAATATTTTTCTTGGTTAGGCCCGGGGGTTGCGATAAAAAATCTCATTAATTACATATAACACGTTAATATTGTTTTATAATTGCCTATTTTATGCTATAG
>JALNXD010000002.1 GCA_023230565.1 Syntrophales bacterium | reverse complement strand
GCCCGCCACATCGACTGGCCGACGCTGGTCTTCTTTGCGGCCCTTTTTGTGCTCATGCAGAGTGTCTGGGATTGCGGATTTTTCCAGGCGGCAATCGCAAAAATTCCCTTCGATATGACTGCAGGCTCCATGATTCTTGCCGTCAGCGTCCTTCTGAGCCAGCTCATTTCCAATGTCCCGCTGGTGGCGCTGTATTTGCCTCTTGTTATGGACGGCGGTGCCTCGCCGGAGCAGATGATCTATCTTGCCGCTGGAAGCACCATCGCCGGAAATCTCTTCATCCTCGGCGCCGCAAGCAACATCATTATCATACAGAACGCAGAAAAGAACGGCGGCGCAACTCTCGGATTCTTCGAATTCGCCGCGATCGGCATTCCTTTGACATTGTTGAATCTCGTCATCTACTGGCTTTTCATATAGAACTGCTTTCATCGGCCGTTTCGCCTTGTCCAGTTTCATTTTTCGCAGCCGCACGCTCTGAAGGGTCACTTCAGTGAATTCGGCTTAGAAGCATCCGGCAGTCCCGGTACAGTACTATCCCCCTATTTGGGCCTTTATTCCAAAGGATTCCACAAGTATCTTCAGCCTCCGCATATGAGAATCTTCAGGCGGCTCAATGCCGGAAAGCTCATATTTTCTTCCCAGTCTGAAATACGTCTGGGCACCGAACTGATGATATGGCAGCAACTCTATTCTCAAGAGATTTTCTCCCATTGCAGCCGCAAATTTTGCAGTAGCCGATATATTTTCATAGGAATCGTTTATGCCCGGTACAACGGGAATTCGAAAAATGACCGGGTGACTGGAACAAACCTTCCGGGCGTTATCAAGAACAAAATCATTGGCAACTCCGGTGAGCGTTTTATGCATGGGAGAATCCATATGCTTGATATCCAAGTAGATCAGGTCCAAATAAGTGAGAAGTTTCTCCAGATGCTCCCATGCAATATGCCCGCAGGTTTCCATGGCGGTATGTATATAATGTTGTTTGCACTTTTTCAGAAACTCGGCTACGAACTCATGCTGCATAGTAGCTTCACCGCCCCCCATAGTTATTCCGCCATTCGACCGTCTGAAAAATGGTTGGTCTTTCTCGATTTCATCAAACAGCTCTGGCACAGTCATGTACTTTCCGGCCAATTCCAAAGCCTGGTGAGGACAGATCTCAATACACTTCGCGCAGTAGGTGCACCGTTTCCGGTCAATCATCAGATTGCCTTCAGGAGGAATCATGATGGCGCCGTTTGAACAGACCTCGGCGCATCGGCCGCACTTGCGGCAGTGACTTTCGATATGAATAATTTCATAGCCCATTTTTTGTGTCTGAGGCGTGGAACACCAGAGACAGCGCAATGGACATCCTTTCATATATATTAACGTACGAATTCCCGGACCATCATGAACAGCGAAAGGCTGCAGATTGTAAATCAAACCTTTTAATTCGTTCAATGCTGTCTCCTGTTGTTTCTTAGACTGCAAAGCAGCGGATTGATCGGAAAAAAAGAACCCCCCGGGTTCTCAGATCTTCAGCTGAAGAGATCTCTCTATCTTACAACCCGTGCTCTGTTCTGGCGATGATGCTGTCCTGAAGATCTTTATGGAGATCTACAAAACGGGCATTGTATCCTGCCACTTTAACTACCAGGTCCTTGTAATGCTCAGGAGTTTTCTGGGCGGCAATTAGCGTATCCGAGGATACAACATTGATCTGCAAATGATCCACTTTCTGATCCACAAAGACCCTGATAAGATCAGCCAGCCTTTTGAAGCCTTCATCTGTGGTAAATATGACAGGGTCAAGTTTCATGTTCAGTGTTTGCGAAAGGCCTACTTCGGCATTATTCAGCCTGCCCACTGATTTGAGAACTGCTGTGGGACCTTTCGTATCGCTGCCCACAGTGGGTGAAACTCCGTCAGAAAGAGGCTCCCCTGCAAGCCTTCCCGACGGAAGTGCTCCGACTCCCATGCCCAGGGGTACGAAACTGGAAAGGAGCACCTGAATCGGATATTTTGTTCCGCCGTAGCGTGATAGATATTTTTTTGCCTCTTCCGTGGTCAAATGAGTGATCCAGGCAACCTGTTCATCCACATAATCGTTGTCGTTTCCGAATTTAGGAGCTTCCAGGCACAGTTTACGAATATCTTCATACCCTTTGAAATTATGGTCAAGGGCAGTGCATAACTGTTCCATGGTAATTTTCTTTTCTTCAAACACCAATTTTTTGACGGCGGCAAGGGAATTACCCGCATCGACTGCGCCGTCGAATGATACCGCTCCCAGGCTGTATCGGGCACCCCCCTCTTCCCTGGGGGTTCCATTTTCTATGCAGTCTTCCGTTAATGCGGATGTAAAGAGTGTCGGTTGCAGCAGCTCTTCGCCGAGATTCGCCGCGATTGCTCCCACTTTCATTCTGTGGATTATCTGTTTTCGTAACGCCTCCCGCACTTCTTCAAAGGTTTTAAACTGTCCCGGGTCGCCTGTTTCCAATCCTCTCCTGGTGTTGTGTACCCGGCACCAGCCATTGGTCATTACGCATTCCATGAGCGCGGCAAGGTGCTGGTTCTGCCCCACGGTCCATCCCGACTCCATCGTATGAAGGCTGGGCTCGTGACAACCGACGCAGCCGCCGAACGTTCTTGCATCCTCCAGGGATACCGGTTTCCCTCCCGAAGTGGCTCCCCGCGAGAGCAGATTGTCGACCAGCACATCATTATTGATAAACTGGGGATACCCGCCTCCCAGCGCAGTCAGCTGGCATGCCTTGATCAGAATTCTTTCAGGTGTTTTGCTGTGCACCAGAAGGCCGATCGTCGGTTCCACCATTCCCGGTGTGTGCATCATTGCTTCAAGAAACATGTATGACAGTGCATTGGTGGCATCATTTCCATCCGCTTTCAACCCCCCGATATCGATATGGTGAGCGGACGTATGATTCGACATGAATACGGCCTCATTTTCAGGAAGAAGAGAAAACATCTGGGAAAAACGCATGAACCAGCAATCGATCAATTCCTGTGCGAGCTCTTCTGTCAGCCTCCCTTCACGAATGTCTCTTTCATAAAAGGGGTAAAGATATTGATCCGCCCTTCCAATGCTTTGTCCTCCGTGAAAACCGGCTTCCCATCCGACCATCATGTGGACGAACCATACCGACTGCATCGCCTCATAGAAGGTCCTTGCAGGATTGGCAGGAACCCTTACGCATATTTCCGCTATTTTAAGCAACTCTTCTTTGCGTTTTTCCTCCCTTTCCATTGCGGCCAGTTCCCGTGCCTTTGCAGCAAATCTTTCCCCGATTTCCGCCGCCGCCTCCAGGGCCACTATTACACCTTCAAGAAACGGAACTTTTTTGATGTCATCGGGATCGGTCAAATCGAGTCTGGCCATGCGGTCTTCCGCCTCGCGCTTGATTCCTGATATTCCTCTTTTCAGGACTTTTTCATAATTTACAACGTAATGGAAGAGGACCGGCGTAATCGGGGCTTTTCTGATGCCCATCTTTTTTGCTTCCGGCGGGATTATCGGAGAATAGAAATACTTTTTCCAGTAAGGGAAAATCTCTTCTTTCAGAATTCTCTTATCAGCATCATCAAGTAAAAATGGAGTATATTTTCTGGTACTTATGGTATCGAGCTCTTTTTCAAGATCTGTATACTTAATGAAAATCTCAGATCCCCGAGGCTCCGACCACAACCAGCCGACATAAAGTTCGTCGGGATAGATGTTAACCGGAACTCCTCTTACTATTGCAGCGAACGCTTTTGCCCGGCGAACAACGAGCGGTTCGCCTTCCGTTTCTTTCATAGTTCGAGTCAGTATGCGCGCGACATCGATCACCACTTTATTTTTAATTTTCGTATATCTCTGTCTAAGCTTTTCGACTCTTGCTGCCGGGCGCATCGTCGATACTCTGTCTCTTAACGCTGATTGCACATCTGACATTTGCATTCTCCTTTACATTAATGTGCGTTTCTTACGTGATACGCCATTAATGTCCGGGCAGGTCTCAAAGCATCAATCGATATCGATTGAGGCGCCTGCCGTGATATTGAGTGTTTGGCCGGTAATATTCCTTGCATCTTCTGATACAAGAAAAACAGCGGCCCGGCCGATATCTTCAGGTGTTATCTCCCTGTTCATCGGATAGGCCCGCATCAGAACTTTATCGAAGAATTGTCTGGCTGTCATTCCTTTCGCCTTCGCCTCGGGGCGAATCATATGATCGTCTATCAATTTGGCAAATGTGGGCGTAAATACGGCTGCAGGGCAGATGCAATTTACATTGATATTGCAGTCGGCCAGTTCAGCGGCCAATGCCTTGGTAAAGTAAATAACGCCGGCCTTTGTTGCGCCATAAGGAGCATTCATTGCGGCAGCCCTCTTTCCTCCAATAGAAGATAGATTCAAAATCTTTCCGCTTTTCTGCTTTATAAAATAAGGAGCTACAGCCTGGCACATAAACACTTGCGATTTAATATTCAATTCATAATTCCTGTCCCAGACCCATTCCTCGAGATCAACAAATGGCGCGATCGCAATACTGCCGCCTCCAACACTATTGACCAGAATGTCTATCTTGCCAAAAAAATCTACTGTTGCCTTAATCGATCGAGAAACCTGTTCACGGTTGGTGACATCCGTCTTTAAAGGCAAGGACCGGCAGCCGGTTTCCTTTAATTCTTCGGCTGCCTGCAAGCAGCTGTCTCCTGTTTTTGTGAAAATTGCGATATCCGCTCCTTCTTCAGCCAGACATTGAACGATTCCCCGGCCAATTCCCTGTCCCCCTCCTGTCACAATGGCAACTTTGCCCTTCAGCTTCATTCGGCGTCTCCCTCTATCTTATGCTGTTATTCTATTCCATTCGATAAAAAATAATTTCTATTGAAAGGTTTGCCCGCCGTCCACATAGAGGACCTGACCTGAAATATTCCTGGAATCCTCAGAGGCAAAAAATACAACAGCCCGGCCTATATCGTCAGGCGTCTGCAAACGGTGGAAGGCGATGCGGGGACTGGCGGACCGTAGAAACAGCTCTTCCGGTGTTTTCCCTTGCGCCTCGGGATTAACGGCGGCAAATTTTTCTAATGCCGCCGCTATATTCGGTGTCAAAACATCCCCGGGACAGACGCAGTTTACGTTAATATTATACGGGGCCAATTCCATAGCCAGATGCTTTGTATAATGAATGACGGCAGCTTTCGCAGTGCTGTATATAGGCAGCATATCCAGCTGTTTCGCCAGCCTCGATCCTATATTTACGATTTTACCTCTTTTTTGTTTTACAAAAAAAGGCACGATCGCCCTGCACATCAGAAACTGGGACTTGGCATTAAGATTAAACGTCTTATCCCATTCTTCTTCCTCACTGTCGGCACAATTGAGGCCGGTTCTGTCTTCTTTTGATTTCGTGCTTTTAACTTTTACAGCCCAGCCCACGTTGTTTACCAATATATCAATTTTGCCGAATACATCCATCGTCTTCCGAGCCACTGATTCTGTGTTCCTGCTCTCGGTAATATCTGCATTTATAATTAACGACCGCCTCCCCAGCTTATTAATTTCATCAGCAACTCGACCGGCCGTTTCATTATTTATATCAACAATTACAATATCCGCTCCTTCCTCGGCCAGACAATGTGCGATACCGCGTCCGATCCCCTGTCCCCCTCCTGTTACAATAGCTACCGTATCTTCAATTTTCATATACCTCCTCCTGGATCCGCTTCACACATTAATTTTGGAAATAAACTTTTTATGAAAAGAAGTGTAAGATTTGCGGTAAGATGTTTTTTTCGCGGGCAAGTATAGGGGAAGATGTCTTTTGTGTCAATGTACAACATCAATTATGAAAAAGGGGATGAAGCATTGGAAATTGCACTATTGAATTCCGTCCATCAGCTGAGGTCCTCAATTTCAATCCCCTGCCTCTTTATGGCATCAACGTGTTGAAGCAATTTTTCGGCGGCAGATCTATCTATGATGTATATCATGCGCCCTTTCGATTCCGCATAGATCTTTCCGTAGGATATAGGAATCAGGGGAGTCGGTTCATTGAGAAGTGATTCTGCAATCGGCTCCGTTTTGCGGCTGCCGCTTGCCAGGAGAATGACTGTCCGGGCTTTATACACGAGTTCTGCTCCCATCGAGATCGCGTATGACGGGCTCTCGCTCCGGCTTGCGAAATGACCGTCCTTGATGGCATTTTCTATTGTATTTTCGTCAAGCTTAACCAGAAGCATCCTGTTTCCTGTAAAGGGGATGCCCGATTCGTGAAAAGCCACATGTCCCCTTCCGCCGACGCCTATTATATGCAGATCGATTCCTCCGTATCTGAGGATCTTTTGTTCGTAGGCATCCAGGATGGATTCACGTATCCATTTCAGATAATCGGACTTCGTATCCTGACTGATGACGACCGCTTTCCCCTTATCGGTTCCTTCTTCTTTCCAGTCCGAGGGATTTGCTGCGAGTTCCCGGATAAGCGTTTCCTGATCGATCAGAGTTCCCCAGGGGACATTCGTTTCCTTAAATTTCATTTTCAGAAGACTGAAGAGTTCCTGGATCATAAAGAAGCTGTAGCTTTCCGGATGAAGCGCACGCTGCTGCGCGTTTTCACCGGGCAGTCCGACGTACTCGTCCAGATTAAAGCTTTGAATTTTGCCGCTTTCAATTACACCCTCGTTTGCCGCCCGGGCCAGATGTCTATAAAGACCTGTCGGAGAGTTGCCCGTTGCCAACCCTAGCGTAAAAGTATTTTTTTCTGCCAAAACCTGCTGAATATATTCAATGGCAAGGTTCGCGCCGACTTCACTCATGTGGTTAAAATCTTCTGTTATAATAACTTTGAATGCCATCATTCACCTCTTGAAAACCGTTGCGTCATCCGAGCTTCTCTTTTACAATTTCCGCGATCTGCTTGCAATATTCCAGTGTTTCTTCAGGTGTAGGGCCTTCCACCATCACACGGCACATATTTTGTGTCCCTGAATAGCGTACCAGAACCCGGCCTTTCGTTCCTAATTTCTGTTCGACCACTTTGATAACTGCAGCAAGCTCCGGCACTGTCGATATTTCAGGCCGGGACTTCGTATCCACATTAATAAGAGATTGCGGGAAAACATCCATCACTTTGGCAAGTTCTGAAAGCGGCTCGCCTCTTTTCTTCATGGCCGCAATAACTTGCAGGGCAGTAATAATTCCGTCACCGGTGGTATGATGATGCAGGAAAATGATGTGACCGGAATCCTCGCCGCCAATACAGCTGCCCCTCGCTTGCATTTCTTCCAGTACATACCGGTCCCCTACTTTTGTCATAACGGAATCGATGCCCAGTTTCTCCAGGGCCACAGAAAGGCCTATATTGCTCATCACCGTGCGCACCACCAGATTATTATCAAGAGTATCTTCTTCCTTCATTATTTTTGCGCACACTGCTATTACCTGATCTCCCGTAAGGATATCTCCCTTTTCATCTACCGCGATAAGTCGATCACCGTCTCCATCGAAGGCGAAGCCCACGTCCGCACCCTGCGTAAGGACCTCGGCAGCCAATGTCTCGGGGTATTGAGAACCGCATTTAAAATTAATGTTCTTCCCATCGGGTTCATCAAAAAGGGTCGTTACACAGGCTCCCAGTTCACTAAACGTTTCCGGGGCGACTCTGTAGGTCGCACCGTTGCCGCAGTCGAGAACAATCTTTGAACCTTCGAGCGAATACTCCCTTGGAAAAGTATGTTTTAAAAAGACTACATAACGCCCTCGTGCGTCATCCATACGGAAGGCCTTCCCCAATTCGGCGGGAGGCGGTAACACTTTATCCCACTCATTTTCCAGTATCATTTCTTCAATAGCTGCTTCTTTTTCATCAGGCAGTTTGTAGCCGTTTCCTGAAAAAATTTTGATACCATTATCCTGGAAAGGATTATGAGAGGCTGATATAACGATACCGGCATCCGCTCTCATGCTGCTGGTGAGGTAGGCAATGCCCGGCGTTGGAATTACTCCGACAAGAATGGCATTTACACCCATGGAGCATATTCCGGAAACCAGTGCGTTTTCAATCATATATCCGGACAGACGCGTGTCTTTGCCTATGAGAATTTTAGGATTGTGACCTTTGCGCTTGAACATGTGAGCGGTTGCTCTGCCTATACTGAAAGCAACTTCCGCTGTCATTGGATATTCATTTGCAACACCCCTGACGCCATCGGTACCGAACAACTTTCCCATAGTGAACTCCTTTTCCTTACGAGCTAGATAAGAAAAAGCCTTTACTACAGCACCTGCTATTTTGCAATTAAAAGGTTTTCTTGCTTGTGCCGGAAATCATATCCTGGAGAATGTCAGCCAGCTTCCTGGAATCATGACGCGCGATACCGCCTGTCATACTCAGCAAGTCTGCGCAATAAAGTGTCCGCGATTTCCAGAAGGGATTTTCAGTGTCTATTTCGACAAACTCCGATTGTTCATATTTCCGGTATCGCTTCAAGATCCCGGGATCCGGTTTTTCCGTGTTATAGATTACACCATCGACAGGGCGGCCGATAAAAAACTCAATGCTTTGTACGAAATCACAACAGCTGAATGTGTTTGTTTCGCCGTATTTAGTCATAATATTGACTATATAAAATACATTGGCACGAGTGTCCATTATGGCTTCTTTTACGCCGGGAACCAGTAAATTGGGTATAATGCTGGTAAAAAGATCTCCGGGCCCGACGATTATGTGATCCGCTCTCCGAATTGCCTCTATTACAGGCGGATAGGGAGCTACATCATCGTGATGATGAGGGACGAGATAGATATCTTTGATTTTCTCCCTTTGTGTTTCTCTCGGGACATTGATTGCTCTCTGCCCATATATGCGGCTGCCGTCCGTCAGTTCTGCGACAAGAGTGGTTTTATCAATTGTTACGGGCAATATCGTTCCCCTGGCATCGAGAATTTCAGATAATGCATTAACGCCTGTCGCAAAGTTCCCTGTATATTCGGCAAGCATCGTCAAAAGCATATTACCTGCATTATGGCCCTGAAGCCGGTTATCCCCTTTCAGCCTCTTGAGCAGTATTGTGCGAACGATATCCCGTTGAGGTGAAAGTGCCAAAACGCATTTCAAAACATCGCCGGGAGGCAGGATGCCAAGTTCATCACGGAGCCGGCCCGTACTTCCACCACTGTCCGCCATGGATACGATGGCGGTGATATCTATTCCTTCCAGATCACGTAATCCTGCGAGCAGGGCAAATTGACCGCTCCCGCCGCCGATGGTTACGACCTTTTGCATTCGCTTATTCATAATGCGGCTGTTTTCCTGCCGGCCTTTCTTCATTCGTTTTTGACGGAGTGAAATATATCAGACATTGCAAAAGGTTTCAAAACCATAACGCACAATGACTGTAATTTCACTTTTCAGCATGTGAAGCCCACATGAAGAACCGGATCAGGATGGAATTTTAAGAGGTCTTTTTGTTTTATCCAGCTCCATTTTGCGCAATCGGATACTTGCGGGAGTTACTTCAATCAGTTCATCTTCTGCAATGAATTCTATCGATTGGTCAAGTGAAAGTCTCTGCGGGGGGCGAAGCGTAATCGTCGCATCCGATGTGGCACTTCTCATATTTGTAAGGTGTTTCTCTTTTGTGATATTTATCGAAAGATCTCCTGGCTTGTTTCGCTCTCCGACTATCATGCCTGCGTAAACTTCCGTTCCTGCGTCTACGAAAAGTTCGCCCCTGTCTGCCATTGCATAGCAGGCATATGTCGTCACTCTTCCCGGCCGGTCTGCGACCATGGCACCATTTGCTCGCTGCGGTATGGAGCCGAACCATTTGTGGTACCCTTCAAAAAGGGTATTCATAATTCCGGCACCTTTCGAGTCAGTCATAAAATGGCTGCGGAATCCAATCAAGCCTCTCGAAGGGATAATAAACTCCAGTTTAGCCCGGCCGCTTCCTTTATTGTCCAGGCGTATCATACGCCCTTTTCTCGCCGATAATTTTTCAGTCACAGTTCCAATATATTCTTCCGGAATATCAATTAAAAGACGTTCAACCGGTTCAAAAATGTCGCCGTTTTCCTTTCTTGTGATGACACGAGGTTTTGAAACCATGAATTCATATCCCTCACGACGAAGGGTCTCAATAAGAACGGCCATCTGAAGTTCACCGCGGCCGCATACTTCAAACATATCTTTTCTCTCCAGAAAGCCGACTTTCAAGGCAACATTATATAACGTCTCCTTTTGAAGGCGATCTCGTAGATGGCGCGTAGTCAGAAATTTACCCTCTCTGCCTGCAGTCGGACTATTATTGACATAAAAGAACATCGAAACTGTTGGTTCATCTACATATATTCGCGGAAGTGGATGTGGATTTTCCGCTGACGAAATTGTATCGCCGATGGATACACCGGGAATGCCTGCCACGGCAATAATATCTCCTGCCTCTGCAGAATCTATTGCTATTTTTCTCAACCCTTCAAACGTATAAAGAGCGGAAAATTTGATGCCGGTTGTGATGTTTTCGGTTCCGCAGAGGGAATACGACTTTTGCATTTGAAGGGTGCCGTTCGATACTCTTCCCACTGCCAGCTGTCCTACATACGAATCGTATTCCAGATTTGTAACCAGGAACTGGGGAATGGCATTGTCATCTGCTTCGGGACCGGGAATATACGAAAGAATAGCTTCAAAAAGAGGGCGAAGAGAATTCGAATCATCTTCTTTAACTGCATGAGCCACTCCTGTTTTTGCATTGGTGTAGAAAACTGGAAAATCTATTTGTGAATCAAGAGCATCGAGATCGATGAACAGATCGTAAATTTCGTTTATTACCTCATCGATGCGGGCGTCGATTCTATCTATTTTATTAATTACCACGATGATGGGCAGCGATTTGGCAAGAGCCTTTTTAACGACAAATCTGGTTTGCGGCAGGGGACCTTCACTTGCATCGACAAGAAGAAGTGCTCCATCGACCATATTGAGACTTCTCTCTACTTCACCTCCGAAATCGGCATGCCCCGGAGTGTCTACTATATTTATTTTGATGCTTCCATACCATATGGCCGTATTTTTTGCCATAATGGTAATCCCTCGTTCCCGTTCGAGGTCCATGGAATCCATTATACGTTCAGCTATATGCTGGTTCTCCCTGAATATGCCGCTTTGTTTAAGCATCCCGTCAACAAGAGTCGTTTTTCCATGATCGACGTGAGCAATAATTGCGATGTTCCTTATGGTATCTTTTCTCATTTTTTATTTGCCGTCGGGTATTTCCCGCTTTGTACCTGTAAATATAGGGCTTCTTTCCTTTTTATTCAGAAATGACTGCGCTCAAGCGGTGCCTTTTAGCAGAAACCGGAAGAGAAAACCAGTTATATCTCTTTACTTTTGCAGTTGAAAAAACCTGCCTTTGCAATGAACGTGTTTTGGGAGATATCAATAATAAAAAAATCTATTTATATATTTTTAAATAGGTGTATATTTTCCCCGTTTTTGCATGTGTATCGGTGGAGGAGCGGTTATGATTATTCTTAATCCCTGTCTTTCCTGTGGTGCATGTTGCGCTTTTTACCGTATTTCTTTTTACTGGGCCGAAACCAGCAGAGGGATTCCTGGTGGAGTTCCTGAAGAATTAACTGAAAAAATGGATGCGTTTCGAGTGTTCATGAAAGGATCCGCAGGATCGGCCCCCCGCTGTATCGCTCTTCAAGGAGACATCGGCTCAACGGTTTTATGCGGCATTTATTCCTTGAGATCATCGGTCTGCCGAGCATTTGAACCCTCCTGGGAAAAAGGTATTCACAATATAAGGTGCGATAAAGCTCGAATTGCATGGGGACTTGTGCCTCTTACACCCGATTCTTGGCATATGCCTCACGTGCCGAAAGTTGCCTGATACAGATAGATACAGCTGCAATGAAAAAGTCTTTATTCAAACCTGACCATACGCAAGTGCGCGGCCATGAAATATCGGGAATACTCTTTTTGATATTTGTACAGTGAACCCGATCTTCAAAAACTCGAAAAGAAAGAAGCTGTAAACTCATAACACAAGTCGATTACCAGTACCGGTGATAGGGCCAATAGGGATACCGGTGCCACCAGAAAGGAGCGGGCGGCCAAAAGGGATCATACACTGGTCTGTATGCTCCCTGTTTTTCCCAAAGTCTAATTTCCTGTGCCGTAACAATTGGATACCTGTACTGAATATCTCCAAGTGGATGTGTTTCTACTCCCGTTATTGTACCGATTACGGTGAGTTCGCGCCCTTTTTCATAGATGGCTGGATCGAGGAACCCCGGGTATACAGCTATAAAGCGTCCTTCGGAATTATCTGTATCGGTGGGCTGTTTTTCAAAGTCGAGATTTGTTTTCATTATTTTTATTGCAGTTTCGTTTTCACGGTTTGCGGTTTCGATAATGACTCCCCCCCAGAGTACGGTTTTATTTTCGTACACTTCGGGAGAAGCCTGAACATTGTTGAATGTGGCCGCCTCGTCAATTCGGTGCATGAGTTCATCCGAAAAGGGCGCGCAGGCGCCAATGAAAATTATTGCAAGACATGTGGCAACCAGCCGGTATTTCATCATCGTATAACACCTCCTATACCTATTCCGAAATGGAAGCGAGGAGTTCCACTTTCACCCGGCTGCCAGATGTTCAGTTCCCGGGGAACGAGCACTGGATAGCGGTATTGAACAGAATTGATCCGGCGTTTACTAGCTTCTTTAATCTCTCCGGCCACTGTTACCAGATCGTTCTTCCGGAAAACCTCAGGATCTTTGTATTCGGGAAAGTAGATGAGAAAACGCCCGTAAGAGACATCGGAAGATTCAGGTTTATCTCGCCATCCCAAAGGTTGCTGCAACACCTCCAGCCAGGTTTTTCCCTCCTCCACATAGGTCCCTATTATGCGCCCGCCTATAAGTACTATTTTGCCGCGATATGCTTCAGGATTCTGGACAATCTGCTGAAATGAGAGGTCTTTGTCTGCAAGACTCCGAACTTCCGAAGAGATAGCCTGCATACAGGAAGAGATAAAAAAAGCGGCGGCCATGGTAAGCAAAAAGCTTTTCCACATAACGGCCTCCTTAATTTTTCTGCCTTTAGAATACCTTTTGCTGTCGGTCTATACAAGGATAAAAATTCTTTTCGCACACAATGTAAAAACTCCGTACATCAAGATTCATAACTGTTTTGCAAAAAGCTCCAAAGATAAGGCGCGCGAATCCCGGTGTACCCAGGCATACCCGCAGTGATTAAATATGAAGCGAAACTCGGCATAGACCTCCGGGTATGCGGTGCGAGAGCTCGTGTATTTTCAGATCAGAGGTAAAGATTTTGACCGGCTCAGACCTGTTTGCGAAGTATAACGGCTAATGTCCGGTTCAATTCTGATTGGTACATCTTTTGCTTTGATCGAGGCGTAGTCCTGCGAAACGGACCATTTGAATTTCAAGTATTCAAAGGATTACAGACATTAAATGAAAGGAGAGTAGTGAAATGAGGGTATCTTACAAAACGTTGAGATTCTCAAGATTGATGTTTCTGGCTGTAATATTGGCAATTGCAGCAGTTTCCACAGGAGTGGATGCAGCCATGCCTGCATTTGATATCAATAAAATGTCCGATATGTCGGGCTATAATCCCGCCACTTTTGAGAACCCTAAGGGTGATGTCGTCAAAATAGGAGTTGTCGAAGCGTTTTCCGGTCCCAGTGCATTTAATGGACAGATATTCTGGCTGGCAAATTGCTGGCTCGCCTATGACTATAATAAAAGAGGCGGAATCTTTGTAGACGGGAAGAAAAAGAAAATTGCAGTTATCAAGGGAGACCATCAGGCTAAACCTGCAGTATGTAAAAAGGCTGTGGAAAAGCTCTGTCTCGAGGATAAGGTTGATCTTCTCTTCGGATCGGCAGGCAGCCATTTGACGCTTATTGCGCAGCAGGTTGCGGGCAAGTACAAGACTATTTTCATGAATCCCCTATCCATGAATGAATCGCTGATGGATGGAAAGAACTTCAATCGTTATACTTTCAGGACGACCATCACAACCAAAGTAATCGGGCTGGGCCTGGCCTATTTTTATTCAAAAAGACCCGAAACCAAATTTTATCTTCTGAATCAGGATTATTCTTATGGCCATAATGTGGCTGACGCTTTCAAGGAAGGACTCAAAAGGTACAAACCCGATGCCCAGATTGTAGGGGAAGATTATCATCCTCTCTTTCTGAAGGATTTCGCCCCCTATATAACGAAGATTCAAGCCTCGGGCGCTGAAGTCATCTTCACCGGAGATTGGGCGCCCGACGGACAGAATCTCCTGATTCAGTCGCGGCAGATGAAATGTATGCTTCCTATTGCGAATATCTATGTCGATTCGCCAACTCAGATGATTGCGGTCGGGGTCGAAGGAGGTGTAGGAATGGTCAATCTGCAAGATTACCAGATGGCACTCGACACTCCTGAGATGAACAAGTTCATCGAAATCTGGAACGGCGCCTATAAAAAAAGCTGGACCGAGCCCTATAATTCCGACATGTGGATCTGGCCTATAAGTTCCACTCCGAAAGCAATAAACATGCTTTACTGGATGTGGGATGTGGTCGAGCGGGCTGGCACGACCGACCCGGATAAAATAATAGAAACCTGGGAAGGCGACACATACAAGTCATTTTGCGGCGTCGTCCATATGAGGGCATGCGATCACCAGGTGGTGCGCGATGTGTATGTGTCGGAATATGAATTCCCCAACAGATTCTATGATAATGCGGCTGCAGCAGGAAAACCGTTCATCGTACCGGCGGAATATGTCACTCCCGATATTCCTGCCGATCTTGACAGATGTAAAAAGTAAACGGGGATTAGAGACGGTGCGGTACTCGTGAATAAATGCGGGTACCGCTTTTTTCCAGTGCACGAGGATGAGCGCGCAAAACAGGAGGTGCAAGGCCTTTACGCCGTCAGGGAGTATGAACGGGCGGTAATACCCTATATTGCTATACAAAATTAAATTTTTTCATTTTGCGGTAAAGAGTCGCACGAGAAATATTCAATTTTTCGGCAATTTTGGTTTTGCGGTATTTCATATCCAGCATTTTTAAAATAATCTTTTTTTCTCTTTCTTCAGGGGATTCCATTTCGGATATTTCATCAAACAGTGGTTTTGCATTTATTATTTCCACGGGAACAAGATCGTAGGAAAGGATACTTGAACGTGTAAAATGCATCATTCTTTCAATCACATTCTGCAATTCCCTTACATTCCCAGGCCATGAATAGCTGACGAATGCCTCAAAGATTTTTTCATCAATACTTTCTATTCTCACTCCCAGCTGTTTTTCGTATTTTTTGATGAACCAGTTAGAAAGACGGCGCACATCGTCCGGCCTTTCTCGCAGCGAAACTAAATGTATAGTAAACACATTTATTCTGTAATAAAGGTCTTCCCTGAAATTTCCCTTCCGGATCTCTTCCTTTATATCCTTGTTTGTAGCGGCTATAATCCGTACATCGAATTTACGCAGGTGTTTCCCTCCGATTCTGGCAACTGATTTATCTTCGATCACCCTCAGCAGCGCAGTCTGCAGTTCCAGCGGAGTTTCGGTGATTTCGTCGAGAAAAATAGTTCCCCCCTCTGCAAGCTCGAACTTGCCCTGATTCCCTCCGCGCCGCGAGCCCGTAAAGGCCCCTTCTTCATGGCCGAAAAGCTCATTCGCAATCAGATCTCTAGGAATGGCCCCGCAGTTTATTGCAACATAAGGCCCATTTTTGCGGCTGCTTGCATTGTGAATAGATTGGGCAATTATGTCCTTTCCTGTGCCGCTTTTCCCGAGCAGAAGCACGTTCGAATCGCTGCGTGCGACCATTTTAGCCTGGTCGAGGGCTTTCAAGAATTTCGGATTCCGGCCGCATATATCATCAAAGCGAAAAGCTGCGCGATACCCAAGTATTCTGGTCAGCATGGCCTTCGCCCTTCTTATTTCATTGATCGTAAGGATTTTGCCCAGCAATTTTCCATCTGCGGCGATTATCGGTGTCAAAGATACAGTAAAGTCATTCCATGAATCATTTGAGAATATGCTCACTTCTTTATCTGTCAAGGAATCATGACTTTCCATTAACCTGATAAATTCGACATTCTTGTTGTTCAGTAAATCTCTGAGAGTTTTTCCTTCAACTGATTTTGAATTGAGAGAGAATATGTCTTTCGCATGTTTGTTAATCAAGGAAATCCGGCCTTTACCATCGAAGGCGGTAAGAGCTTCTTTTATAGATGAGATGACCGAATGCTGATAGCTGTAGGCATGCCGGCTTTCGGTGAATGCCTTTATACTTTTGAGGTTATTTTCAATTGCATAGGCCGCAGCAACAGCCATTCCCAAAGTATGCGCATTTACTCTGAAATTGCGCCCAGTGAGAGTAATACCTCCTAAAAAATCACCTTCAGGAGAAAAAACAGGTGCGCCCGATCCCGTTTCCCCATGATAATCTCTTATGTAATGCTGACTCCCATAAATCTGTATCGGTCTTTTCAATTCCACAATGGTTCCGCATACGTTGTGGCCTGCCGATTTTTCACTCCATAAAGCTCCGACGATACCGCCTGCATTATCCCAGAAATTGGGAGTATCATGATCTCCCATTGTATCGAGCAGGTATCCTTCTTTATCAAAAAGACATACATTAAAATGTGATCCCTTGAGAAATCGATAGATATTTTCAACAAAAGGGCGACTTACATCAATAAATTCCTTATTTCTTACCATTAACCTTTCAAGTTTTTTTCCTGTCAGTATGACTTTGGCCGGCATTTTCATCGGATCGATCCCGTAATCCCGGCATCTCAGCCAGGCTTGGCATATTTCTTCCGGTATTACTTCCGGATCCGGATGGTCCTCGCCTGCCACAAATTTTCTCCATTCGCGAAGCGTATTTCTGTAAAGATTTTTATAATAGTTTAATTCCTGATGTTTGGTAACGGTAAAAAGCTGGAATTCTTCAGATTTGGCTTTCATCACTTCTTCCTTGGCGGTCTGTAACGTACTTAAGGGGAAATATACATTTTTTGGCAATGTGTATCATATATGTTGCATTTTGTCTCACTATTTGTTTCAGCCATGTCTCAGTGGAATGGTTTCGGTTCATTTTTTTCCCTGGCCTTTCTTAGCGTACGAAAATCTTTGATAATTCTGATCGTACTGCTGGAATCCCCATGGCGCGGCAATTGCATGCACACAGTTCCTTTTAGCAGGGATCGAATAACGTGATTGCCCCATTACACTGGTAAAAATGTCGAGGGAGAAGGAATGTGTGCTCACCTGCCGGAGGAGGCATTCATCCAGCATTGTACATGACAGCAAAAATCCATTGCGCATGGAGGCAGTTTCGGTAATCAAATCGGACAACAATGTATTTGGGTGATTTCAGGATTTGCTGATTTCCTGCGGTGAAGTGATTTAAAATAAGGACACTAAAGGAGAAGGAACGTGGATTTGGCGAATTTAGGGTATGAACAGGATCGAATGGCATTCAATAAGCCGGAGAAAATGGCGTTGACCTTTGATGGCAGGCGCTTCACTTTCAGGCAGTGGCGGGATAGAACAAACCGGCTTGCAAATGTTTTTTCGAAAATGGGAATAAAAAAAGGGGATAAGGTCTCCTTTTTGGCTTACAACTGTCACGAAATTTTTGAGGTCTATGCGGCCTGTTGCAAACTCGGGGCGGTAATGGTGCCGATTAACTTCCGTCTTGTGGGAAGAGAACTGATCTATATTCTCGATGATTCAGATACCGTAGTTTTTATTTTTACTGAAGATTTTCGGGAAAGTGTAGAATCTATCAAATCGAATCTTACCAAAGTCAAATACTATATATGTATAGGACATGAAAAAAAGTATTCCGAGTATGCACAGGATTATGAGGATCTGCTTGCCAAAAGTTCTCCTGTATTGCCGGATTACGAAATAAGTGAAAATGATCCTGTATCATTAGTGTATACTTCGGGAACCACAGGATTTCCCAAAGGTGCAGTATTCACTAATAGGGTTCTTGCGAATCTGGCAGCCGGAGCGAGCGAATGGAAGCTCGATTATGATGATATTTTTCTTTGCGTAGGCCCGGCATTTCATGGAGCGGCTCTTCATACTTCGACCACGCACCTGATGATGGGTGCCGGTATCGTTATAATGAAGCATTTCGATGTAAAAGGGGTACTTGAAACATTGCAAAATGAAAAAATTACGACTGTATTCATGGTTCCCACCATGTGGGAAGCAGTAGCCAGTTACCCGGCGATAGGCAGCTACAATCTCCTCTCATTGAGAGTTCTGACTTCCGGTGGCGCAGCTTTGCCTGACAAAACGAAACACAAGCTTTTGACAGCATTTCCCAATGCCGAATTGAACGAGTTTTACGGAACCACTGAGGGGGGGAAAATAACCAATTTGAGACATGCGGATCAGAGGCGAAAGGTAAATTGTGTCGGCCAGATTGTAGGAGGAATGCGGGTCAGACTGGTGGATGATGAAGGAAACGACGTCCCGGCAGGAGAAGTGGGTGAAATCGCGGTTTCAAGCTCTCAATGCATAGATACCTACTATAAGAAACCGGAAGAGACCGCCAGAGCGATAAGAAACGGGTGGATGCACACCGGTGATATGGGAAAATGGGACGATGAACATTACCTTTACCTGGTTGACCGGAAGATAGACATGATTATCAGCGGCGGCGAAAATATTTATCCGCGTGAAATCGAAGAGGTGTTGCTTTTGCACCCGAAAATATCCGAAGCTGCGGTAGTCGGGACCCCCGATGAAAAATGGGGTGAATCAGTCACTGCATATATAGTTGCGGCGGCCGGTGAGACAATGGAGCTGGAAGAGGTTCTGGCGCACTGTAAAAATAATCTGGCAAAATACAAAATTCCAAGGGCAGTGAAGTTCATGAGAAACCTTCCCCGTAATGCCGCAGGAAAGGTGCTGAAAAGAGAATTGGTGAATCGTTAAAAAAGTGAATTACACAATGATGTTTTCTGTGTCAATTCAGTCTCAAATCTGTCTCAAAAATTTGAAAAAAGGGTATCCGGATAAAAAAGACTGTGTGCCGCTTTTGTTCCTGAATAAGGAAGAATGACCAATACTATTAAGGCGCTGACCCGTAAAAGCTCAAATATGGTACAGCACTTGCACAAATCTAACGGGATTATTTGCAGGCAATCAGGAGAAGTTCCGTTATGCGTGTGTAGAAAAGCCGATCAGCGATGCCCTACCGCAAAAAGAATTACACATATGCTTGCAGGCTATGAGTTAGTTCTTAAATTCTGGGAGAAGATAATCACTCCAGGAAGTCCGAAGTACAGTAGAGGTAATTAACAGCATTCCAAAAAGGAGGTAACGTGTTTATGAAAGGTGTTAAGTTGGCTGTTGCGGTGGGTGTCTTCGCACTCATCAGTGTTTTCCTTGTGTCGTACTCTTTTTCTGCCGAAACAGGCGAGCCCAAGGGTAAGTTCACGTATGTCTCTCCCAGCGGGGCGTGGGAATTCAAACAAATTGATCCCCATACCATCGTTGGCTCATCGGCTCAAGAACCAAGCCGTATTCTGTTTGATTATTTATTGTACAAAGATCCGGACGGTCAGCTTGTTCCGGATCTGGCAGAAAAATGGGAGATTTCTCCGGACGGGCTTAAAACAAGTTTTTATTTGACCAAAAAAGCGAAATTCTGGGATGGAACTCCTGTCACGGCTAAAGACGTCAAATTCAGCATAGAAAGATGTATGCGTCCGGAGCTCAAGTTTCTCAGAGGAGGCCAGCTGAGGCGAACCGTCGATCGGGTTGAGGTTGTCAATGATTACCATGTCGATGTGCATTTCAAGCAGTTTGATCCCGCCTTCATTGACGTTGTTGCTGAATATCTTGCCATAATGCCCAAAGAGTATACCGAGAAAGTCGGTGATGACGGCTTTGCAGAAAAGCCGATGGGGAGCGGTCCATTCCGGCTGGTCAGTTTCAGGGCCGATGCTGAAGTTATAGCTGAGGCGAATACGAATCACCATCGCAAGGTGCCGTATATCAAGACAGTGGTTCTCAAGACGGTCAAGGAACCCGCTACAAGGCTCGCGATGTTAAAGACAGGTGAAGCGGACATGATTTTCCTGTTTCCCGGACATATTCCGGAGGTACAGAAAGATCCCGGTATAAAGCTTATGTGGACGAAGCATGCGTTTCTCAGGACACTGATTTATTATGATATGGGATTTCCCGATGAACCAAGTCCGTTTAAGGATAAACGTGTGCGTATGGCGGTAAGCTATGCCATCGATCGGGAAGCGCTTTCCAAGTTGCTGTATGGTGCGGTAGAACCGTGGGGGAGCTTTCTGGCGCCATATCATCCCGGGTATGATCCTTCCCGTACACCAGACCCGTACGATCCCAAGAAGGCAAAAGAGCTTCTCGCCGCTGCCGGGTATCCCAATGGGTTCGATACTGTATTCACCGGTCATATAACGGAGCCGACACTCTGGCAGGCGACAGTGGCGATGCTTAATGAAGTGGGAATCCGGGCCCGATTGGATATGCCCGAGGCCGGAACCTGGGCCCGGTACTGCACTGAAGGAAAATTCCGCGGTATAGGGTATGGTGCCGGTCCCTGGTGGGCGGGCAGAGGTCCGGGCTCCTGTCTTGAGGCACATGTGTCCGGATTTTGGGCTCCCGAAGGCCATCCCTATCCTGAGCTCAAGGAATCAATCGAAAATTTGAACAAGGCCATTTTGAAAGGACCGGAAGAAGAGGCGAAAGCCGCAAGAGCCGTTGATGACCTGATGCTGGAGAAGTGGACGAGGCGTCCCTTATTATTTAGTAATGTTGTTTTTGCAGCCGGACCGAGAGTCGAAAGCTATCAAAACATCCCGGGACAGTACTGGGCCTTTCGGTTGGAATATTTAAAACTCAAACAGAAGTAGATCAGTGCCGGGCCTTCAGCCGGTTTCCTGCTGAAGGCCCCTCTTCAAGTGATAGAGCAAATAAGGGTTCAAATGGCGAATTATATTCTTAAAAGATTGTGGCAGGCGCTCATATGCCTCATTGGTATAAGCGTAATTATTTTTTTCTTGAGCCATCTAAGCGGTGATCCCGTGCTTTTAATGGCGTCACCGGAAGCCACGCAGGAGGATATCGAAGAACTTAGAAGAACTCTCGGGCTGGATAAACCGTTATATGTCCAATACTGGGTGTTTATTTCCGGCGTTGTGCAGGGCGACTTCGGCCAGTCCATAAAATGGAGCAAGCCGTGCATTGACGTGTGGCTCAGCCGATTCCCGAATACTTTGCTTCTCGGGTCCGCAGCGATGGCTTTTTCTCTGATAGTAGGAATTCTTACCGGTGTCTTGTCAGCTGTAAAAGTGGGGGGATGGTTCGATAAGTTCGGTAAAATTTTTGCTCTCATGGGTCAGTCTCTGCCCGTTTTCTGGGTGGGGCTTATGCTCATCCTGATTTTCTCGGTTAATCTGGGCTGGCTGCCGACTTCAGGGCACGGAAGCTGGAAGCATCTCATTATGCCGGCTTTCACTCTCGGATGGTATTTTACGGCAGCGACAACCCGGCTTAGCCGTTCTGCCATGCTTGATGTTCTGGACAGTGAGTATATCAAGATGGCAAGAGTCAAAGGCCTTCCCGAGTATCTGGTTATTATGAAGCACGCTTTCAGAAATGCATTGATTCCGATAATAACTTTGGCGGCGCTTAACTTGATCATGTTGTTAAATGGTACCGTTATCACCGAAGTTGTGTTCAATTGGGAGGGAATCGGGCGGCTGGTAGTCGACGCAATCTTTGCCCGGGACTACCCTCTCGTTCAATGCTGCGTTTTGATCGCCTCGATGCTGTTTATCGCTACCAACCTGTTTGTTGATATATTGTACGCGTATATTGATCCGCGGATACATTATCATTAAAACAGCTGGAAATTATTAAATTGCGACAGAAAAAGACGGGAGTTTTGAAGTGGAGCACATTCTGACCGCACTACCATGGGCAAGACGTCTTACACAGGTGAGGCAGATATTAAGGCACGTGCCGGTGGTATCAGTTTTGATTCTTTTAGTTTTTATCGTTTTCGGTATATTTGGCAATTATTTTATGCCTCATGAGGCGACGAAAGCACATTTTGGAGATGTGCTCACCCCTCCGATGTGGCAGGAAGGAGGAAGCGCCGAATATATACTCGGGACAGACCATCTCGGGCGAGATATCCTCAGCCGGATAATAGGCGGTGCCACAATATCACTTGAAGTCGGCTTTATCGTCATTTTTTTTGCTGGAGCACTCGGAGTTGTGGTGGCGTTACTCTCCGGATATCTCGGAGGGCGAATCGATGCGGTTCTGATGAGAATTACCGATATGTTCCTTTCGATGCCTTTCCTGATGATTGCCATTGTCCTGGCTGCGGTTCTGGGGGCGAGCACAAAAAATATTATCATTGTCCTGGTTACGCTCGGCTGGGCCGGCTATGCCAGAGTGTTGAGGGGGGAGGTCCTGAGAATCAAGGAAAGAGATTTCGTGCTGTTGGCCCGGGTTGCCCGATGCAGCAAGACCCGAATCATGTTGAGACATATCTTTCCTAATATAGTAAATACCCTGGTTGTTCTCGGCACATTGCAACTGGGACAGGTCATAATCGCCGAGTCGTCCTTGAGTTTTCTCGGCTTGGGTGTTCCACCGCCGGCTCCGGCCTGGGGTTCGATGGTGGGCGATGGAAGAGATCTCATTTTCAGCGCATGGTGGGTTTCTTTTTTCCCGGGGATGGCTATTCTGTTTGTAGTAATGAGCACCAATCTTTTGGGCGACTGGCTCAGAATAAGGCTTGACCCGAAATTCAGACAACTTTAGATTTTTGCCGGGGTATTAAGAGCGCCTGAAGAAGCTTCAGTCAAGAGGTAAGGCGCGCTGTATGGCCGGAAAACAAGTCCGGTCAAAATTTCATGCATCTAAATGTCAGAGAGCTACTGAATGGGCATTACGTCAGCTTCGCGTACTTTCAATAATTTTCGGCTCAGCAGGTGCATGAGGAGCTTTTTGCGAAGCCGTCGCTTTTGTATACGGACAAACGCCTTGATTGAAATCGTTATCAGGTAAAAAAGATTAAAGTATGAGGAATGCAAAAGAATGATCAGTAATGATAATGTCCTGGAAGTTCAAGATCTTAAAACTCATTTTTATACCAGCCGGGGTGTCGTGAAAGCGGTTGATGGTGTCAGCTTTGCATTGAAGCGAGGCGAGGCGTTGGGCCTTGTGGGCGAATCGGGATGCGGCAAGAGTATTACGTGCTTTTCACTGATCCGCCTCGTGCCCAGGCCGGCAGGGCGTATTGTCGGTGGAAAGGTGCTGCTCGAAGGAGAAGATCTGCTGACAAAAAATGAAAAAGAAATGACTAAAATCCGCGGCAAACGTATTACAATGATACTCCAGGATCCGATGATGTCACTAAATCCGGTCTTCACAATCGGAGAGCAGATTACCGAAACAATACGGGTACATCAGAAACTTGGGAAAATGGAGATTTGGGAAAAGGTAAAAGAGATGCTGCGGCTTGTCCGTATTCCTTCTCCTGAGGTGCGGATGAGAGAATATCCCCATCAGATGAGCGGAGGAATGAGGCAAAGGATTTCAGGTGCGATCGCATTATCGTGCCAGCCTTCCGTTCTTATCGCCGACGAAGCGACTACTGCGCTTGATGTTACGATTCAAGCTCAATTTCTAAGTCTTTTTAAAGAGATACAGGAGCAGGCCAATCTTTCCATGATTGTAGTAACCCATGATTTCGGCATTGTCGCGCGCGCCTGCGATCGCGTCGCCGTCATGTACGCGGGAAAAATTGTGGAAAATGCGGAAACCCGGGAGCTTTTTAATAATCCGGCGCACCCCTATACGATCGCTTTATTGAATTCTCTTCCAAAGATGGAAATGAAAGTAGACACGCTTTATTCAATAGAAGGGCAGCCTCCTGAATTGCATGCCCTGCCGCCGGGGTGCAGTTTTGCACCCCGATGTTCACATGTCATGGAAATATGTCAGAGAGAATACCCGCCACAAAAAGAAGTAGCACCGGGACATTTTGCACGGTGCTGGTTGAAAGGTTAAGAGGAAGATCAGAATGAGCGAACCCCTGTTAGAGGTGAGAAACCTTACGAAATACTTTCCGGTCGTAAAAAACAGGCTTTTTTTTTCGAATAGAACTGCCGAAGTAAGGGCTGTAGACGATATAAGCTTTACTATACATAAAGGTGAAACTTTCGGTCTGGTTGGAGAATCCGGGTGCGGTAAAACCACAACTTCCAGGCTCATTTTATTTCTTGAGAAAATTACCGGCGGCACTCTTCTTTTCGAAGGTAAAGATATAAGTAAAATGAATCCTGCCGAATTTGACCGCTATCGTGCGTCTGTTCAGGCGGTATTTCAGGACCCTTACAGCTCTCTGAGCCCCAGAATGAAAGTAGGCAATATCATTGCTGAACCGATCATCGTCAATAACAGTGCTCCCCGCAAGGAAGTCTCGGAAAAAATCAGTGCACTGCTTGCACTCGTAGGATTGAGAAAGGACGCTCACGAATTGTATCCGCACGAGTTCAGCGGAGGTCAGAGACAAAGGATTGCCATTGCCAGAGCTCTGGCTCCGAACCCACAGCTTATCGTTCTTGATGAGCCGGTTTCAGCTCTTGACGTCTCCATTCGTGCTCAGATAATGAACCTTCTTCATGATATCCAGAAAAAAATGCATACGACTTTTCTTCTCATTGCCCATGACTTGGCGGTGGTCAAACATATGAGCAATCGTATCGGCGTTATGTATCTTGGAAAACTTGTCGAGATCGGCGAAAGCGAAGAACTTTATTCCAATCCGGTTCATCCATATACGCAGGCTCTTCTTTCCGCTGCATTGCCTTCCCATCCGGATATTCCCCGAAAGATGATAATCCTTCCCGGAGAAGTCCCCAGCCCGTTGAATCCACCGGCGGGATGCAGGTTTCACCCTCGATGCTTTAAAGCAGAAGGCATATGCTCCAGGCAAACACCGTCACTAAAAGAAGTTTCGTCCGGCCACCTGGTGGCCTGCCATTTCGCGTAATCATATTGGGCTGTTAATGCTGCTGAAATTGATACGTCACAAAAAGGAGGAATTTATGGATTTGAAAATATTGCAGCGGGAACTGGAAAGCGCGGGGCCGAGCGTTGTACATAAATTATATGAATACGCCCGGAAAAATCCGGAAAAAACTATTATATACTACGGAGAGGATGATCGTACGGTAACATATGGAGAATTCAATGCCGCAACGAACAAAATTGCACGTTTTTTGGCATCGACAGGTATTGCCAAAGGCGATGTTGTTTCTGTATACTTATCCAATCCTTTTGTAACTGCAATGGTGATGATGGGCATCTGGAAGGCGGGGGCGGTCTTCAGTCCGATCAATTTCAGTTACAGGGGGCGACTGCTGAGCTACCAGATTAAAGATACGGTTCCGAAGGTGCTTGTTACAGAACAGGCAAGGGTTTCCTGTCTCAATGATGTGAAATCCGACCTGCCTGAGTTAAAGGTAATCTTAAGAAAGCCGAAACGCAGTGAGTGCGATTATGTATCTGACATCGCCCATATACCATTAGATAAAAAATTCGAACAGATTGATTTTGATGATGTGCTGAAGGGCGATGGCGGGAATCCGGAGGAAGAAATTAACTATTGGGATACTGCGAACATCATATATACCTCCGGAACAACAGGACCGGCGAAGGGAGTCGTGCAATCCCACCGCTGGATAGCTCAATATACTTTTCCGGGACGGATAATAGCCCATGAAGACGATGTGAAGTATACCGATCTTCCCATGTATCATATTTCGGCCGCATGCGGTACTTTCGGCCTCGTTGTCTGGACTGGCGCCACGCTCGCTTTATGGAACCGATTCAGCCCGTCCGATTTCTGGACAAGAATCAGCAAATCTAAAGCAAATTCCGCAACACTGTTAGATGTAATGGTGCCCTGGCTGATGAATGCGCAGGAGACTCCACAAGACCGGTATAACAGCTTGAAATGGGTTCACATGCAACCTCTTCCCACGCATCATAATACGATTGCCCGGAGATTCGGAATTGACTTTGTTACCGTGGGGTACGGCTCGACCGAAACGGGACTGCCGATATGGGGATGCATCGATGAACTTGGTGGTGAGGAGGGAACACCGAAAGAACTGTACACAGGGCATCCAAAAGAGTACATATTCGACAGATACAGGCAATTCGGTTATCCGGTGTTTTCCGGAACGGAAGATTTTAAAAAAGGTGTTATGGGGAAATCGGTCCTTTTTGAACCCGCGATTCTCAACGAGAGAGATGAAGTTCTTGGGCCGGGAGAATATGGACAGATCGCGTTCCGCAGCAAATTCCCTTTCTGCATGACCACCGGTTATTTTAATAAACCGCACGCGACGGTCGAGGCCTGCAGAAATCTGTGGTTCCATACAGGTGATGCCTGTTTTCGTGATGAAGATAATGTTTTTTATTTTGCCGACAGAATGGGAAACTTTATTCGAGTGAGGGGTGAAAATGTCTCCACGTATCAAATCGAGGATATACTCAATTCTCATCCGGATATTGAAGTTAGCGCCGCTTTTCCTGTACCCGCCCGGGAGGGTGATGAGGACGATATCGTTGTCTATGTTACGCTGCAAGAGGGCGCGGATTTGAAAGAGGACGAACTGCGGAAATGGATATCATCGGAGATGCCGAAATTCATGTGGCCGAAACATATACGATTTATTGACGCACTGCCCCAGACGGCCACGAATAAGATTGAAAAATATAAGTTGAAGGAAAGGATTCTAAAGGAGCTTGAGACAACAAAATAGCGGGATGTAGCAAGAGCGTTTGTAGAAATGCTCAATTAATATAGTGAAGGAGGAGACATTATGAAGTCCGTTAACAAGTTGTATGCAATTGTCATCGCATGTTTTTTTCTGATTTTTTCCACGGTTTGCTTTTTATCTCCGGCATCGGCCGGAGAGGCGGACAGGCTAAGCTCGGCCAAAGCGTCCTTTGATGTCGATAAAATGGGCGATATGTCGGGTTTTGATCCTTCAAATCCTGTCACCCCCACAGGTGATACGATCAAGATCGCGCTTGTCATGCCCTTTTCCGGGCCGGCCGCGGTAATCGGGGAGACCTGGTATCTGTTTCTGCAGTGGGCGGCGCACGATTATAACCAGCGCGGCGGCATCTTCGTGGACGGCAAAAAAAAGCTGGTCGAGGTCATAAAGGCTGACAATCAGTCCAAGCAGACTCAGACCAAAAAGATTTCCGAGCGGATGGCTCTTGTGGAGAAAGTTCATGTTCTTGCCGGCTGCGCAAGTACACCGAATACTATTGTAATGCAGAACACCGCCGCAAAATACAAAATAATAGGCCACAACTGCGGAGGTATGGCCGATAATTTAATGGATGCCCAGAACTTCAATCGTTACACGTTCAAAACATTGTATGATACCAATCAGTTCGGCACAGGTCTTGCCTATTATTATGGGCAGATTCGCAAGAAAGAAAAGAAATTTTATGTTCTCTGTCAGGATTACAGCTATGGCCATTCGACTGCCAGTGCATTCATGGAAGGGCTGAAGAAATATTTCCCCGATGCTGTAATAGTGGGTGAAGACTACCATCCCCTTTTCCTGAAAGATTTCGCCCCCTATTTGACCAAAATTCAAGCGTCAGGTGCCGAAGCGATTTTTACTGCCGACTGGCATCCCGACTTGACCAACCTTATCAAACAGGCGCGGGAACTGAACATCATGATTCCCATCGCCTCCAAGGACATGGACAATCCCCAGTTGACACTTCAGCTCGGCATGGATGGTTCGCGCAACCTCTTCAGTATTTCCCCGAACTATGCCGCCAATCCGGTTTTCAAAACGGAGGAGCAAAAGAAGTTTCATACAATGTGGATCGATCTCTGGGCGAAGTGGAGTCTTCCATATAATATTGATAAATACAAATACCCTGAGGTGAGTTCAGGTCATACGATGATGCAGTTTTACTGGTTGCTGAGCGTGATCGAAAGAGCGAAGAGCACCGATCCGGAAAAAATTATTCAAGTCTGGGAGGACGATACGTTCCGCGTCCTTAACGGAAGCGTTTGGAAGATGAGGCCCTGCGATCACAGAGTAATTTATGATCTGGCCGTGACTGAAATCGTTCCTCCCGAGGAACAGAAGGCAGCCTACAATATTCCGCCTTACCATTGGTTTGAGGACCGCTGCTTTACCGGACCTGTGAGTGTGATTCCTGCAGGTAATGTGCTGCCCTACATGGATAAGGAGCTGGACCGCTGCAAAGGGAAAAACGGGTGGGGTGAATAAAATTCGCATAGATTTTTTTCAGGAATAGGAAACAATGTCTTATGTTGAGTGCCGCCCTGTGGGCGGCACTCAATTCAGAGTATGCAAGTCTTTGTATAACTTTAAAAAGTTTGAATCGAAGAGTTTCTTTTATATTCGTAATCAGGTGTGTCCAGATTCCTTCTCGCACGTCGGATAGGATAATTTTATTAAAGCGCTCCATACAGCGACAATATGAATTGTTAAAGAAAGGAAGCTTCGATGGAAACAAGACCATGGCATAGACTTTACGAGCATAATGTTCCTGCGACGCTCAGGTACCCCGGCTATCCGGTTCAGCAGATGCTTCATATCAGCGCAGCGATGTTTCCCCACAAAGCGGCCACAAATCTTTATGGTTCTGAATTGAGTTTTGCTCAGCTTCGAAATCAGGTGCTTCGGATGGCGAATGCGCTTACAAAGCTGGGAATTAAAAAGGGGGATCGAATTGGTATGGCCATGCTCAATTGTCCCCAGTTTATCATCGGCTATTACGCAATTCTCTCAGTGGGCGGCATTGTTGTCAACATGAATCCTTTATACACTCATGACGAACTCAAGTTTATGATGGAAAATACGGGGATGACGGCCATTTTTACATACGACGGAGCATTGTCGTTGATGCGTCCGCTGGCGAAAGAATCAGGACTGAAATTCGTTATAGTTACCAAAATTTCGGATTACATGGACGGCGCGGCCCAAAGTTCGGCCAAAAGTCTGGACCTGGAGGAGGGATGGCATCATTTTTCCGAATTGCTGGACGGATCTGCCGATACAAGGATTCCGCGTGTAAAGATCAGCTCCAGTGATCCGGCCCTTATACAATTTACAGGAGGGACAACCGGCCTTCCGAAAGGGGCGGTTCTCACGCACGGGAATATAGTTTCTGCTGCATTTGTAAGCAGCACATGGGGCGAATCAATCAATCAGTATGTGCCCCATGCGAGAAGGCAGGTGATTTCGGTGATTCCTTTCTTCCATGTATA
Organism: Syntrophales bacterium; assembly: GCA_023230565.1. GTDB lineage: Bacteria > Desulfobacterota > Syntrophia > Syntrophales > UBA2210 > JALNXD01. The sequence goes on along the minus strand of JALNXD010000002.1, from coordinate 109,939 downwards.
CGGGAATATCTGCTGCATTAACTGGTCGATGTTTAATGCCGGTACTCAGATTCTATTGCCACGATTCGACATTGATGAAGTGCTCGGCATAATCGCTCATACTCCCGAAATTACCTATTTCCCATCGGTTCCCACAATGGTAACGGCCATTGTCAATCACCCGAAGGCCGAAAAGATCAAAATCGGCGATCATCTTCGCCTCCTCTCAAGCGGGGGGGCGCCTATGCCGATGGAACTTATACTGAAAGTGCAAGATATGGGGATTTTTTTCAGCGAAGGGTGGGGAATGAGCGAAACGACTTCCAGCGGTATCAGCAACCCTATCATGAATCCAAGAATAGGAGCGATAGGAATTCCGCAGATTGACTTCGATGTGAAGCTGGTAGATACGGAAAGCGGCAAGAATGAAGTTTCACAGGGAGAGCCGGGAGAAATTTTGATTAAAGGTCCGACGATTATGAGAGAGTACTGGAACAATCCTGAGGAAACCGCGGGGCAGCTGAAGGAAGGCTGGCTTTATACCGGGGATATTGCACAGGCTGACGAAGACGGATACCTTTACATTGTCGACAGGAAAAAAGACATGATCATTGCGGGAGGATTTAATATCTACCCTCGCGAAGTAGACGAGGTTCTCTTTCAGCATCCGAAAATCGCAGAAGCTGTGGCCGCAGGTATTCCTGATGCATACCGGGGAGAGACTCTCAAGGCCTTTATTGTCTTGAAACCGGGTGAGCAACTGACCGAAAAAGAAGTGATCGAATTCTGCAAGCAGAAACTTGCTCCATATAAAGTGCCGAAGATGGTAGAATTCCGGCAATCCATTCCGAAATCGAGCATCGGCAAGATCATGAGAAAGATTCTCAGAGAAGAGGAAATTGCAAAAATAAAATAGAATAAATTCTGATTTAAATTGTTCCGGAATCTCCTGGTTCAGGAAAAGGTGCCTGCGGCCGAGGACAGCGGAGGTTTTTTATTATGCCATGATTCCGGAAGTTACGTGAATCGTCAATGGGGAAGATTCCATTCATTTACAACGAAAGATACCTGACTGAGTTCTTAAAATATGGTACATGGGAACATCGCTGTATGCGATATTTGTCTTTGGAGGTGCATCGACGATTTCGAGGGTAAAAAGAGGCGCCTGATGAATGAAATTCTCCAGCAGCTTGTGTCAATACCTATTTTTTCCGGACTTTCTTTGGAGCAGCAAAAGCGGTTGTCAAACATAGCCCTGATCCGTTCGTATAGTAAGGGAACGAGCCTGTTTTCAGAAGGGGAAATTGCATCAGGATTGTATGTCGTACTTGAAGGCCGGGTCAAGGTTTACAAGCTTTCACCTGAAGGCAGGGAGCATATTCTGCATCTTGCCGGTCCGGGGGAAACCGTTGGTGAAGGGGCGCTCTTTTCGGGAGCGGCTTTTCCTGCCTATGCCGAAGCCCATGTAAAAAGCAGGATTCTTTTTGTGGGGCGTGATTCATTAATGCATCTGATAAAGAAGGATCCCTCTTTTGCGATGGCGATGCTCGGAGTTCTTTCAGTCCGCCTGCGCCGGTTCGTGCATCTGATCGAAGGATTTACGCTCAGGGAGGCGTCCGGCAGGCTTGCATCATACCTGCTTTTTCTCGAGACGAAACAATCTGGAAAGAATTTTCTTATTCTTGACATTACGAAAGGAAATCTGGCCAATATTCTCGGTACTGCCCCGGAGACTCTTTCTCGAATTCTGGGAAAGATGGAAGATACGGATCTTATCGAGGTCAAGGGTGCAAAAATTGTAATCAGAGATCGAACCAGCCTCCAGGCTATTGCGGATGGAGAAAAAAAATTAACATAACAGGTTGCATCGGCATTCTTATTCTGCTTCTTTTCCCTTTTTCTTGTCTGTCACCTGACAGGACCGGCTCAGTCAAGTATCCACTCCCAATTTGGGAAGAATCCATTTTTGAAGTACATACCATCCACCTGCAATGAGGATGAGAATAAGTATTTCCTGCATACTGCCTCCAAAAGGGTTGCATATTCATAACCCTTTTTTTACTTATTATAGCTACCTTTTTTCAAATTACAATCTTGGGCTTCATAAAAAGCTCTTTATGCCGGCAGAGCTGGCAATATGACGGAAACTCAGTGAACGCTATCGCAATGATCATTTGTAGCTCTCTGCCACTTGGAGGCATAGAATTTTGACCGGCTCAGATCTTTATTTCGATCATGCATCACTTCCCGAGGCTCTCAAACTGTAATAGGACATTGATGCGTACATATCGCCGGATGAACGAGTAAATAATACTTGACAAATACAGGTGCGAGGCCTAGGTTCCCTATTTTTAATTAAAAATCAGAAAAATTGTATAAAACGGAGGAATATCGACACAATGAAAATCGGCTTGTTCGGTTTGCCTAATTCCGGCAAGACAACCATATTTAATGCTTTGACACAATCTGATGCTGAGGTGACTGCATATGCGAAAGCGAAGGCGGCACCGAATATAGCTGTTATTACTGTGGCAGATGAACGGGTGGACCGTCTTGCTGAATTTTACTCGCCGAAAAAAATTACATATCCCACAATCGAAATAGTAGATTTCGCAGGTTTTTCTGAAGGATCTGCAAAAAAAGGGGGATTTTCCGGCGATCAGTTAACCGCATTTAAATCTCTCGATGCATTTGCACTCGTAGTAAGAAATTTCCGTGATGATTTAACGGGTGATCCAACCCCACTTAAAGACTTGGAGACTATTGAAACGGAATTTATCCTTGCCGATCTGATTGCGGTAGAAAGTCGTCTTGAAAAAATAAGATGGAGTTGCAAGAGGGGGAAAAAAACCGCCGAATTGGAGGCCGAGGAGAGGGTTCTCAAAAAGATTGAGATTCAGTTAAATGATACTCGTCCCATTCGGGAACTGGCTTTTGACGGCAGTGAGAAAAAAATTATATCAGGATTCCAGTATCTCTCGAAAAAACCTTCTCTTGTTATCCTTAATTCCAGCGAGAGCGCCTTCGGTAAAAACAGCGGTTTGCTTGGCGAAATAAGTGAAAAATGGAGAGTAATCGAGTTTGCGGGTACCTTTGAAATGGAATTGTCGAAACTGTCCGATGCCGAAGAGGCAATGCTTTTTATGAAGGACATGAAAATTTCCGATTCAGCCCGAGACCGGCTCACACAGTGTTCATATGAAACTCTCGGGTACATAAGTTTTCTTACCGTAGGGGCCGATGAAGTGCGGGCCTGGACTATACAACAGGGGGCGACCGCGGTGGATGCGGCCGGTTCAATTCACTCCGACCTTGCACGAGGGTTTATACGCGCCGAATGTTTTTCTTACAAGGATTTCATTGAATGCGGTTCCGAAAAGGCCGTCAAAGATCAGGGGCGTTTCCGGCTGGAGGGGAAAGAATATACGGTCAATGATGGAGATATTCTGAGCATACGATTCAGTGTTTGATAAAAAAGAGGAAACCTCTGGAAACCTTGCAATTGAAAGTTGAATTTGGGTTCCATCATGATCCAGAAAGAAAAATCCCCCAAGTCGGCGTTTAAAATGTTTCCTGCCCTTCAGGAACGGGATTTCCGGGTCCTTTGGATTGGAATGCTGCCGGGCGTTCTGGCTATGCAAATGAATTTTTTCACGAACGGTTATCTTGCTTTTGAATTGACGGGTGCAGCATCATCGATCGGTTTTATATCGATGGGATTCGGTATCCCGATGCTCTTCCTTTCTCTTGTGGGGGGTGTCGTTGCCGACCGGTATTCCAAGAGAAGAATTCTCCTTTTTTCTCAATTGGTAACTGTTGCTTCTGCGTTTGCAATGGCGATGCTGGTGATTACGGACGCGATAAGACTGTGGCATATGGTAGTGCTATCCCTTTTTCTCGGGAGTGCCTTTACTTTTCACATGCCGGCGCGTCAATCTTTTGTGGCTGAACTTATCTCCAGGGAACGGTTAATGAATGCCGTTGCATTAAACGGAGCAGGGCTTAATGCCTGCCGGATTGCCGGTCCTCCTCTTGCAGGATGGCTGATAGGACGATCGTGGATGAATACAGGCGGGGTTTATCTCATTATGACCCTCATGTACGCTTTTGTAATAGTAACGCTTTTCCGGATCGAAGACCGCGGTTCCGCCATTCAGACTCATGATTCCAGGGGCTGGAGTTCAATGGTTGAAGGGGTTTCTTACATTTGGAGGAATCGAACCCTTACAGTTCTTCTTGTCTTGAGCGTCGCACCGATTATATTTGGCATGCCTTTCCAGGCTTTGATGCCGGTTTTTGCAAAAAGAGTATTTAATGTGGGGCCGGTCGGTCTCGGCATGCTCATGATGGCAAACGGGGTCGGCGCTTTACTCGGATCTCTCGTCATTGCCTCCATTCACACGCTGAAGCGAGCCGGCATAGTGCAACTCTCGCTTGGTGTCCTCTTTGGCATAACTCTTTCGATCTTTGCATTCAATGAATCTTTTTATCTCAGCCTGCCGATTCTTTTTGCCGCCGGTGCCGTATCGTCTGGCTATTTTGCTCTCAACGCAACACTCATCATGGATAGATCGGAACCTCGCTATCATGGGCGGGTAATGAGTGTCTATATGCTCACTTTTTCGGCTGCCCCTTTCGGAAACCTTGTCATGAGCCTTTTTGCCGACGTTTTAGGTCCTCAGGCGACAGTAGGATATGGCGGGATTACACTCGTTGTGATTGTTCTTTTCTCATGGTTGTCGAGCAGTGTATTGCGCGGGATTTAGCCAAGATATCCTCTGGCCGGCATAAGATCGTATCGTTTCAGAATTTGGCCGGCGGCAGTGATTATTTCAGCAGGCAGACGAGTGCCGCCATGAAGCAGAGGGCCTTCCCGGCCAGCTGCTCGCGGACCGAAAGCATAGAAATGGTCCACGGTTTTTACGGTGGCTGCAAACAGGTTGCCGCTGTGCAGTGAGTTCGTTAGTGTGTTTATTTCTTTGTTTACACAGGAAATGGCATGAGAAAGAGTATCGGCTGCAGGAAAAGCTCCGCGTTCGATATAGTCGATTATTACATTCAATTCGCCTGCAAAACTATTTGCCGTGCTTAAAAGAAAACCGTCATAAGGTCCGCCATTGTCTTTAAGCCATTTAACATAATCCCCCTCTGCGCCTCTTACGAGAAAAACATTTTTCCGGTGACCAAAAGAGCGGGCAATCAGGTCGTTTCCGCTGGAATCCTTGAGAAGAAAAATATTTTGATATTTTTCCACAAGTGCGTGAAATGTAGAAGGAGCAATTTCGCTTCTTGTAATGAACGGTATCTGATAAAGGGCAATCGGGATCCCCAGATCTGCAACAGTGGAAAGTTCCTTGTAAATGATCTCCTGGTCGTTGCATTCTGAAGGCGGGCACACTGCAAATCCCCGGACATTGATGGCATTGAGGCACTCAGCGGTATCGTCTATTCCTGTTTTCTCCCGGAAAAACCGAAGCATGGCGTCAATTGAATTTTTTGTGCTTTCGGCATCCGGCTTCAGGACCGCCAACAGAAGGTGACAGCCTGTTTCCTGGGACATGGATACGGCGAAATCGACGATTTGAATTGTTTTTTCATTATCCAGTTTCCAACCGTCGCCAGTAGAGCTCGGCATTAGGAATCCTTCCGCATCAGGGAAAACATAGTGGAATTGTGCGGCCATCCGGCTGAAATCTATGACTCCTCCCTCGGTGTAGTGGGTGACAAGGGGACACCAGAGACGTGGAATACCTGTGGGAAATAAAGATTGCAGAAGCTCCTTGCGCAACGATGCCTTTTCTTTCATTGATCACCCTTCGACTTTTGATCGTCCCGTGCCGGGTTTCATCAGCCTGATAATTGCATAATCCGGCAAATATATTTACAATAATAGTGCATATTTTACTTCAAGAAGTCAAGTTGAAGAAAAAAGAAGTGCGGGGAAATTGAGGCCGCTGCATTTAAATTTAGAGGGGCCTTCCATTTCAATGGAACGCAAAAACACTTCGACGGATCGTATTTTTAAATTGATTTTTAATAAAACAATGGTGCCGCTATCGAATAAAGGTGATGATTCCTTAACGACAGGTTCGCTCTGGGTAAGTATCCAACGGATATCATGGCCTATGCTCCTGATTATGGTATTTCAATTTATGGTCGGCCTCACGGATGTCTATGTGGCAGGACTTATAAGTGCCGAAGTACAGGCGGCAGTCGGATTCATCAGTCAGCTCTATTTTTTTTTGATTATACTTGGCAATGCGATCAGTATCGGCACAGTCAGCCTCGTATCACGGGCGGTGGGAGCGGGGAATATACCGAGGGCTTTACATTTTGCCAAACAGTCACTTTTGGCAGGGGTTTTCATATCAGCACTTCTTACGATAATCATGGTGTTATTTTATCGTGAAATAGCGAAATGGGCTGGATTCCCCGAGGAAATAAGGCCTGTGGCGGAGATATTCCTCCGCTTTTTCGCTGTTGCCCTGATTCCCAATTATTTTGTCATCATATCGAGCGCATTTTTTCGAGCATCCGGTTCAGTCACAACGCCTTTGATTACTATGATGGTTTTCTGCGCTGTCAACATTATTGGCGATTTCGGTTTTGTCTTCGGCTTATTTTCTCTGCCTGAGTTAGGGTTCTCTGGAATTGCCGTAGCGACCGCATTGGGTGCAGTATCGGCAATGTGCAGTAATTTGCTTTTTCTTGCGGCAAAGAAGTGGCGAGCGATCTATTCAAAGGGCTGGATTCCGAAATGGGCAATGATTAAAATTATTGCTGCTCTCGGCTGGCCTGCCGCAATGCTTCAGATTGCCTGGAATGCGGGAAGTCTTGTGCTTTACAATATGCTTGGACGACTGGGGGAATCCAATATTGCGGTCCTTGCTGCCTTGACAAACGGTCTTCGAATAGAGGCGATAATTTTTCTTCCTGCATTTGCCTTCAATATGGCCGCTTCAGTTCTGGTGGGACAAAATTTGGGAGCCGGAAAACCGGATCGAGCGGAGACAATAGGGTGGCGAATCTCCAGGGCTGCAATGATTTTTGTTACTGTAATGGCCACAGCCGTCTTTATATGGGCGGAATACTGGGCAGAGCTTCTCACGGAAGATCCAGCGGTCATGAAGGAAACAGTTTTCTATCTGCGGATAAATATGTTTTCGGAACCTTTTATGGCCATGAGCCTGGTGCTTGCCGGGGGGCTTCAGGGTGCGGGAGATACCAGGGGTAATATGTGGATAATTATAATCGCCATGTGGCTTGTCAGGCTTCCTTTGGCCGCGTGCCTTGTATTCTGGGTAAACTTGGGCGCTACGGGTGCCTGGATAGCCATGGTGATATCGATGATTATTCAAGGCATTCTGATGGCCCTTCGTTTCAAAAAGGGTAACTGGAAAAACAGTGCCGTTGAATAAAATCTCCTATGCTTAGTATGGATTTGCTGTAATCGGATCTGTATAAAGATGGTGAAAAAACAACCCGGAAAGAAGATATTTATTTATTGAAGAGAGGTTTATTATGTTGCAGATCTTTAATACGTTCGGCAGGAAAATGGAAAAGTTCGAACCGGTCAATCCGGAAGTAGTAAATATTTTTACTTGCGGGCCTTCGGTATATCAGCGTTCTCATATAGGAAATCACCGTACCTTTCTCTTCGAGGATGTTCTCCTGCGGTATCTCGAGTTCCTGGGATACCGGGTCCGGCGGGGAATCATTTTTACTGATGTGGAAGACAAGGCAATAATTGAAGCGGCAAAAAAAGGAACTGATGTAAAAACGATTACCCAAAATAATATAGATGCATTTGTCAAGGAAATGCATTTACTTCGAATGAAAATGCCTGAATATCTTGCACGCGCCTCCGATGCGGTGGATGAATCCGTCAAAATCATAGCAGAACTTCTCAAAAGAGGCGTCGCGTATCGATTTCATAATAATATCTATTTCGATCCCCTGCAGTATCCGCGCTTCGGTACCTTGTACGGCCTCGATATGAGCCGGTGGCCGAAAAAGAGACGCCGGTTTCATAAGGACACTTACCCTGGAATGCGCTGGAACAGGGGTGATTTTATTCTGTGGCACGGCTGTTTTGATGCCGGAGAAGTATGCTGGGAAACTCCAATCGGTCGGGGAAGACCGTCATGGAATATTCAGGATGCCAGTGTCGTTAAAAAAAATGTCAAAGAACCATTGTCCATTTATTGCGGAGGCATCGATAATCTGATCCGTCATCATGATTATAACATGGCGATTCTGGAGTCGGTGGCACCATATCGCATGGCCCGCTACTGGATGCATTGCCACCATTTGTCTGTGGAAGGCAAAAAGATGTCGAAGAGTCTCGGGAACATCTATTATACCGAAACTCTTCTTAATGAAGGGTACTCTGCGGAGGAAGTCAGATTTTTTCTTATTTACGGCCATTATCGAAAGGACTTGAATTATTCGAATAAAAGTATGCAAACCCAAGCGGACATGCTTCGTGAGTTCAAAAATATTCTTGATGAACTTTCCGAAAAAAGTGCAGGCGGCGATAGTAATCCCTCCGAAGAGATACTCACGGTTTTTACAGAGGCAATGAATAACGATCTGAACGTAAGAAATGCATTCGACGGTGTGAGGGGCATACTTGCGGATAAAAGCCTGACTGTGATCAGCCCCGAAGAAGCATCCGCATTGTTGTCCGCGCTCATGCGAATTGATAGCGTTCTTCAGATATTATAAATGTATGTAACTGCTTTTCATTAAAGGCGTGAATGCCCGAACCTGATTTACGAATGGTCGGTTCCAGGCTTTTTATAGAATATTTAATCCTCTATTTTTTCACAACCCTTGAGGTATTCGATATCATTCATAAAAAGTATCCGGCTTTTACCCCCTGTGAACTGAATGGCGGTTCTTGAAGCCAAATCGACATGCAGCTGACGGATGAACCGGAGATCGATTCCCTGTATTTTACAAAGAATGGTTGAAATCGCAAAACTATGAGAAACAATCACTGTATTTTTCCCGTGTGCAAGGATCCTTTCTACTGAAGTCCATGTTCTCTTCTGCAACTGTTCGAGTGATTCTCCATTAGGCATAACTACTGATGCAGGATCAGCCATCCACTGTGTAAGAAATCCGCCATGATTTTTTATGATTTCAGGAAATGTCAGCCCTTCGAAATCTCCTTGATTAAGCTCAATGAGGTTTTGGTCTTCTTCTATCGGGAGCCGGTGAAAGCCGTTGATCGTCCGGGCCGTTTGAAGAGCCCGCTTCAGGGGGCTGGAACATATTGCCTCGATTTTTTCCCTGCTGAGAGCCAGCGCCAGATTTCCCGCCTGGGCAAGTCCCCTGTTGCACAATTCGATATCGCTGATACCCTGTACCCGCTTTTCGATATTCCATCGTGTCTGACCGTGTCTGACCAGTATAAGTTTCACAATATGAGATCCTCCCTTTTATTGGAATTCTCTTCGAGAGAATAATTTACTTTTATCTTCTTTGAAATTTCATTGCAAGAAGAGCGCAATACTTTGCGAAAAGAGAATAAAAGATGATATAGTGGCATTCTTAATCGAAAATGCGAGAGCGAAAATACCCTGTGCGGGAACCCATGCGTACAGCAAAACACTCAAATAGGAGGTTGATATGCAGGCCCTGTTTACGTTGACACCGTCAGAATCGAAACGTTTGATCGCAAAAGGAATATCCTCGATGCCTGAGGTCCAGGAGGCCATGAATGAAGGATACCTGATAGTAGGGCGCGGCTCGACCAACGCCTATATTGCAGAGGAACTTCTCGGAGAAAAAATCGAAAAAGAGAAATATGTCGCCGGACAGGTTATCGGTGGAGTCCTCTGTGCTCTGGGTCAAGGAATAAGGCTTCAGCCGGTTGTATTCCACAAAGGAGAAGTTCTCGATGTAGAACCTTCGAGCATACTCGACAGGCTCGGCCCGGGAGATATCCTCCTCAAAGGAGCCAACGCGATTGATCCTCAAGGAAAAATAGGCGTGTATATGGCAAGTCCTGTCGGGGGAACGATGGGCGAATTCTACTTGCCTATGCAGGCCAGAGGCGGAATGGTAGTGTATCCGGTGGGACTGGAAAAAATGATTGCATCGGTGGAAGAAGCTTCACGCATGGGCGGGATTCTCGCAATCGAACGAAGCATAGGGGCCAGAGTGGGAATGGTATGTGTCGCAGATGGTATAGTCTATACGGAACTGGATGCCCTCCAGGATCTTTTTGACATAGACGCGGTTCATTTTGGATCAGGAGGATATGGCGGCAGTGAAGGATCGGTTACGATCGTAATAGAGGGAGATGACGATGACGTCAATGATTGCATGGATCTGATAGAAGAAATCAAGGGAGAACCCGTCCTGCCTGCAACGAAAACACCTTGTAAAACATGCCAGCTTCTCTGCAGCTTTCAAGGAAAGGAAGAGGAGGAACTTCCTGCCTATTTGCAGGTGTTTTGACATATATTCGGCGGTTCCGGCATGCCCGGTTCCGCCTGGTTCCAGCTTCATAAATGGAATACGTGACGTTTCTCTATCGCACACAAAATAAAATTTCTTCAGTCGATTGTTCCAGAAACAGGTATGGATTCATACCGATTCAGATTCTCCCCCGGCGTCTGCGAATTTCTTCAACCAGAATCAGCTCTCCAAGATTGTCAGGTTGACAGATTACCGCTTTTCCTCCATTGAGTTTCGAAAGTTGTCGGGTAAACTCAACCAGGGCAGGTGTAGTATCGAGCATGAATGTATCGATTTGCATTCCCTGCGCGGTTACTTTCCGTATTTCAGCCAAAGTGGCTTTACAGGCATTTGGACTGATACCGAGAGTATTATTGGGAAGTTCCACATGAAGATGCTTTCCTGAAAAGTATGCAGTAGGTTGTCCGTCTGTGATAACGATGACTCGATTATTTCGAGAGCCGCTATTCTTGATAAGTTTCATTGCCATCCGAAGTCCATCTTGCAAATTCGTAAAGGGATGCTCGTTATCCCAGGTAATGAGGGCAAGTTCACGGCCTTTCAGCTCTCTGGCCAAAGTGGAAAATCCTATTATATGGAGGCGATCGTTGGGAAAACGGGTTCTAATATAATGATTAAGTGCCAATGCGACCTTTTTTGCAGCTTCAAAACGGCCTTCCCAGGCCATGGACCACGAAAGATCGAGAAGTACCACTGTCGTTGAAATAGTTTGCCCTTCTCGTTGCCGTACATGAAAATCTTCGGCTGAAAGAGTGACGCTTCCGCCTGCGGCTTTTCTGTGTGAAATAGCCGTAATAATAGTTTTCGTAATATCGAGATCCATTCTATCACCGTATTGATAGGGGCGTGAAGAATCCGGTTCGATTTCGCCCCCGGAATAGGAATTCGCCTGGTGATCTCCCGTTCTATCCCGTTTCATCCGGTTATCCAATCCACTGAACGCCAGCTCACCCAAACGTCTGATTCCCCTCGGAGTAATATGCAACCCGCTTCTGTCGACAGAGGCAATTCCCGTATTCGTGACAATACGGGGAAGTTGAAGAAGTATACTCATTGAATCGCCCGCTTTTTGACCTAAAAGACCGGATATTTTCTCCGGATCGATTTCTCCGAACTTTCCCTCCATTATTTTGTGCCGCAACGTATCGATATCGTTCATTCGGCGCATAAGCTCCAGAGCCTGATCGAAATCCAATCGTTCTTCCCCTTTAAATTTTTGATTCCAGTTGCTGTAAAAATCATAAAGTTCGGTGATATCTCCCCGCCGCAATTGCCATGAATCAAAAATTTCTTCACTTTCGCGGTCGAAAAAGGTTTCTCGTTCGAGACGGCGCATTTTTTCGATCAGGCCTGAAGGCAGTTGTTCGTAATACGGAAGTTCGGGTTTCCCCAGTTCGGCCCTTGCAATATTTTCTTTTGAAATCAGACTTTTCACATCTTCAATGGGAGTGTCAAAAATGCCTTCGAGAGAGTACTTGTTAAAAAGTTGATCTTTCACTTCCGTCAACTCGTTCAGCATTTCTTCAAGCCCCATCACCCTGAAATCCATACCCGCCAGAGAGAACCCCTCCCAGAACATGCTCGCCATAGAACTTTCCGGTGACATGCCTTTCAGGATATTTTCCATGAACGTATCAGCAATATTTTTCTTTCTTGCCTCTGACAACGGCTTTTGAGTGCCGTCCCACTTCTTGTAAATAAAATATCTCATTTGTATACTGCCCCTTTTTCTTGCACTTCTCGATTAAGTTTTTTCGAAAGATGAAGCCCTTCGAGAATAAACTCTATCGCTGAAGCCGCTTCGGCAGGGACATCAGGATCTGCAAGGGATTGCACCGCCTCTTTCAGACCCGGGATGACCGTAAATCCGTCAAGGTACTCCGAAGAAGGAAGTATACGCGACACTTCCGCGGACATTCCGTTAGAAAAAGCTTTTATTACCGAGGTAAGATTTTCTATATTGAAATGCTCGTCAAACACAGTTTTCAGTGCAGAAGATTTCAGAGCTTCCAAGACTTGATCTATTTTTTTTTCTTCAACTTCATATTCAAGTTCCAATTTCCCTCGCATGGAAGGGTACATTGATTCAAGATCCGTGATGCGCGGCACGGCTACCAATTCGTTTGTTGCAAGACAACGGGCAATGGCGCTTCCAATAATTGTTTCAAAACCTCGTATTGAAATGCGACAGCTTACTCCCGAGTGCTGATTGATTTCAGTGCTGTGCCTCGCCTGAAGAGTCATTTCGGATAGAATTTGATTGATGAACGAAGGAACTTTGACTTCTATTCCATTCAGGACGGGAGGGTTGCCTTCCTGAACCATTATGTCTATTTCATCCTCTCTCTTTGCGGGATAATGTGTTCTGAGCTGCACGTCGAAGCGGTCTTTCAACGGGGTGATGATACGGCCTCGGCTGGTATAATCTTCCGGATTTGCCGTAGCAATTACCAGAACATCCAGAGGAAGCCGTAAAGGAAACCCCTTGATCTGAAAGTCTCCTTCCTCCATTATATTAAAAAAGGCAACCTGGAGCTTCTCCGCAAGATCCGGCAATTCGTTAATCGCAAAAATGCCCCGGTTCGCTCTCGGTATGAGACCAAAATGAATTGAAGATTCATCATCAAGAGTTCTTCCTTCTGCTATTTTTATCGGATCAATTTCACCAATGAGATCGGCAGTGCTTACATCGGAGGTCGCTAATTTTTCTATCAATCTTCTGTCCCTGCGGACATAGTCAATGGGAAGGTTGTCTCCTAATTCGTGGGCCATTCTTCTGCAGTTGGAGCACACAGGGGCAAAAGGATCATCATTGATAGGGCATCCTTCAATTACAGGAATCTCTTCGTCGAGGAAACCGGTCATCTGCCTGATTATGCGACTTTTTCCCTGACCTCGTTCACCGAGAATAATAATATTGTGCCCGCATAAAAGGGCATTGACAAGTCCCGGTATAACGGTATTTTCGTATCCTATAAGACCCGGAAACAGAGGTTCGCCAAGGGCCAGTTTTCTCACAAGATTCGCCCGCATTTCTTCTCTGACTCCCGGAAGTCGGTTTATTCTTGATTTGAGCTCTCTTAACGTTCGGGGCTTTTTTCCCTGCATATCGATCTCCCTGCATATAATTGTATATATTTTAGTATATCTAGGAAAAAGATGCAGTCAAGTTGTAATACATCGTCTATTTGAGAGACTTGGAAACAGGCCGGCACATGTAAAAACAAAGAATACGTCCGGGTTAAAGAGACATTTTTTTAAAGGGTGGCATGAAGGGTGATAAAAAAGTTTCGGGGATGGCAATCATCAAGAGACGATACGCCACCCCCGGTTGAAAAGGAGAGGGGTTATGCTGCCGCCACGATTCGCCGGATTTCAATTTTATTGAATTTTCCGACACTGGTTTTTGGTATGGCGTCGACTAATTCGAATCGATCGGGCAAGCCGTATTTGGGAATTACGCCATCGTCAACGAATTTTTTCATAAATAACTTCAATTCATCGGCACTAACTTTTCCTTTGAATCCTTCCTTCAGCGTGGCCATTATTACAGGTCTTTCACCCCATTTTTCATCGGGGATTCCAACGGCTGCCGCCTCGGAAACCGCTTCATGCTGGCTTGCGCAATTTTCAAGATCAAGTGAGGAAATCCACTCGCCTCCTGTTTTAATTACATCCTTTAATCTGTCAGTAACCTTTACATATCCTTCATTGTCGATAACAGCGATATCTTTAGTGTGAAGCCAGCCGTCCCTCCACAGTTCTTTTGTCATTTCAGGTTCGTTCCAGTAGCTCTTCGTAGCCCAGGGAGTCCGGGCTACAAGCTCGCCCGCAGTTTTCCCGTCGTGGGGAAGGAAGTCCCCATTTTTATCGACTATTCTAAGATCGGCGAGCGGTACGGGAAGACCCGTCTTTGTTAAAATTTCCGATTTTTGATCATTATCCCAGTCCATCATATGCGGTTTTAAATTTGCAAGACAGAGAAGAGGGCATGTTTCGGACATACCATATCCGTCAAAAACCTGAACACCCCTGTCAAGTGCCTGCTTTGCAAGGCCCTTGGGAAACATGGATCCGCCGATGATGGCCTTCCAGTTGCCAAGATCTATTTCCCCGGCCATCGGATGAGAGAGGATCATGAGGAGAACTGTAGGAACACAGTGAGAAAAGGTTACATGTTCATCCCGAATAAGCTGAAGAAGTTTTGTCGGTTCATATTTACCGGGATATACCTGTTTGACTCCAAGAAGAGTAGCCACATAAGGGAAGCACCAGGCATGAACATGAAACATGGGAGTAATTGGCATATATACATCATTTGAATGAAACCTTCCGATAGAATGGAAACTGCCGGTCATTATCGCTGCACTCATAATATGAAGCATGAGCTGCTTATGAGTAAAATGAACTCCCTTTGGAAGTCCTGTCGTCCCGGTTGTATAGAAAAGAGAGGCTCGTGAATCTTCATCCAATTCGGGGAAACGGTAGTCTGAAGAAGCACCGGCGAGCATTGCTTCATATTCGCTGTCAATCGGAATGCCTGTATCTGGTGTAAGACCGCTGTCGGACAAGAGAACGACCTTTTTTACGGTGGAGAGCTGGTCCCAGATTTCTTCGAGGACAGGAAGAAAATCTTCATGAATCAAAACGGCATCATCCTGAGCGTGATTCATCATATAAAGAATCTGTTCCGGCGATGATCGCCAGTTCATCATATGCATCACTGCTCCCATCATTGGTACTGCAAAATACGTTTCAAGATATCGCGGACTGTCGTAATCGAATATACAGACCGTATCACCTCTTTTGATTCCAAGATTTTCCAGACCGCTGGCTTCTCTATGGATTCGTTCCAGTAATGTCCGATATGTATGCCTGCTGAGGTCACGATAGACTATTTCCTGATCAGGCGCGTAATATTTAGGAGTTAGAAGCAGTTTATCCAATGTTAATTGATAATGATAGCATTCGCCCGGGTCGTAGATTTTTTCTTCCATCGTTCTTCTCCATCACATGAATTGCCTGTACAAGTGATACATTCACGAATAAAACGCCCCAAGAGATACGAGCAGCAAAATAAGGAGTCGTTTCTTTTCCGAGATCCAAATGTTTTCGTATGGTCTTTTTACTTTTTTGTTTGTAAAAGAACCATCGGTCGATATTTCATTTTTTAGGTAAAAAAGCCTGACTGTCTTTTACGGAAAGCACTGATTGCCGATCATGGTTTTAAAAAGGGAATAATCCCCAAGACGATCAGCTTTGAGGAGAAGGAGGGTTTTTGCGCTGCATTATTCCAATGCAGCTTTTTTCATAACTGTACTCAGAAATTCCTGGGGGCTTTCAAATCCTCCTTTTTTTGTATGAAGTATCAGACCGGATTTATCACCAGTGAGCCGTACGGCAAAAAAATATGGCGTACCTACCGATCCGAGTTTTTCATGGATATTAAATTTTTTATCACTGAATAATGGGAAGGGTACATTGTATTTTTTCTTGAAGTATTTTACTTCATAGTCATCATTCCCTGCGCCGATACCGATTATTTTTATCTTTCCTTTTACCTCGGGGGTATTTTCCATGAGATAATAAAGATCATTGATTTTAGCTGCTTCTCTTTGACAGTGCGGGCAATACATGCTGAAAATTTCTATAATGAGTACCTCTGCTTTGATATCGGGAAGCAGGAAACTTTTATCATGCGATATACCTAAATATGCACGCTGGGATTCATCGGCGGGTGTCGAAAGCGTTAAAGGCGGAATGTGATCGCCTGCTGCAAGATCCTGAGCGGCCCAGTTGATTTTGCCAGAGATGAAAACCAAAAATATTGTAATAACTACAAGGGCAATAATATTTTTTCTCATGAAATCTCCTTTTTACCCGAGGGCCGGAAGTAAGGGACCGGGTGAATTTTAGAGAGAAGTGAGTAAAAAGAGGATAAACCCCCGGATCACAATATCCGGGGGTTTATGCCCCGTTCCGTTACTAATTGTCCGGTACAGGGCGAGCACCCATTTGAGAAAAGTCCCTGTAAATATCGTCTCGCCAGTCGGTGGTATACACCTTTTTCCAGTTATTATCAGTGGTCATCGTGTATAATTCATCTGCCTTGATAGATTTAAGTCTCTCATTGACAGTGCCCACGACTTTTACCTGTTCATTGATGTGCCGGGCAAGAACTGCTCTGTCGACATTTGGAATAAAATAGTATTTTTCTTGCGCGGCATCAACCAGGAGTACGAAAACTTCTTCAGCCGCAATTACAGGATCTTCCATTCCGACAGGACACACCCTTCCCTGCGTCACACAAGTAAGTCCCTGAATGCTGCCTGTCATTTCAGCCGCAAGGACACATACAGGTGCGAGTATAAATGTTGCAGCGACAATCATTACTATAAACCTTTTCATAGTATACCTCCTTTTCATGTATTTTGGTTTATCTTCCTTCCTGTTTCTACAATGATGCATCCCTCACCCCCCTTCCTTATTTTTTAGATTTCCTGTCTTTCTGCCGTATGAAAGATGGTGTGACATTTTATTTCATATGGCTCCCTTAGAAGATTCATGGCGCCTCTTAATACTCTGAACCGATCTGATTCGAAGTGATTATGAAGGCTTATCTCGCCTGACCATTCCTCGATAAGGCAAAACTCGTTTTTATCCTCAACATTTTCGTAAAGGGCACAATCGAGACAACCCGCCTCGGTTCGAATATGCCTTATTAATGAAGCAATCGTCTGCGAGAGCTCTTTTCTTTTTTCCGAAATCACCTTCATCTTTATAGTGACAGTAATCATATGATACACATGGCAAAGAGCATACCAACAGCAGGTGATTTTATTTTGGAATGTATTTCAATACGTTACGTATGTTAAAATGGCAGCAAGAGGCTTTTAATTCAGGCTTGGTCCCTCAGTATTTGGCAGATCCTTTAAATATTGAGGCTGCCCGTCTGCGTACCTGCTTTTGTTGTATAGAAGTATTTTCATTATGGCCGCAATATATCGAGCTTATGCATTCTTGCTCTTAATGTGCTTGGATGGAGACCGAGTATTTCTGCCGCCCCTTTTTTTCCTTCTATGCGCCACCGGGTTTCCGACAAAGTAGTAAGTATTTGAGTTCTTTCCACCTCTTTAAGGGTTTTCAGCCGCGTTTGAGCGGGGCCGGAATCGATATCCAGTTTTTCTGCAAGTACAAGGTGGGGACCGGGGCTGAGAATCACCGCCCGCTCGATAATACTTTCCAGTTCTCGAATATTTCCTGGCCAGGGGTATTCCTGCAAAGTTTGCATTACGTCTTTAGGTATTGATGCGATCTGCTTTCCTATTCTTCTGGCAAATCTCTCCGTAAAAGCCTGCACAAGAGTCACGATATCTTCTTTCCGCTGCCTGAGAGGAGGAACGGTAATAGGAAAAACATTAAGTCTGTAATAAAGATCTTGCCGAAACCTTCCCTTTCGGACCTCTTCTTCCAGATTGCGGTTTGTTGTTGCGAGAATCCGCACGTCGACTTTCAGAGTTTTGGATGAACCCAGTCTTTCGAATTCATTATGCTGAATTGCTCGAAGAAGTTTTGCCTGGGTTTCCAGTGGCAGCTCTCCTATTTCATCCAGACAAAGTGTCGAGCCATCCGCTGCTTCAAATCGGCCTATTTGACGGCTGTCTGCTCCTGTGAAGGCGCCCTTCTCACGGCCGAATAATTCGCTTTCCATTAAATTGACGGGAAGTGCTGCACAATTCACAGTGAAAAGCGGTCTGTTCCCTCGCGGACTCATATTGTGGATGGCATCCGCAATAAGTCCCTTTCCGGTTCCTGACTCGCCGAGTATGAGGACTGTAGTATTTAGAGGTGCAACTTGTTCTGCACGATAAAAAACATATTTGAGACCATCGCTCTGGCCGAGGATGTTACAATACTTATCCTTTCTTTTTAATCTCTGGTTAAGGTATATGTTTTCATTTTCGAGTCTGGCTTTCAAAGACTTGATTTCGGAAAAGGCTCCTTCCAGTTGCATCCTCAGCTGTGTGACACGATATTCAAGTTCCTTGTTTTTCTTTTCTAATTCACTGCTCCTTTTTTTTTCTGCAACATAGGATTGCAAATCCTGCCTGTCATTCAAAGTTGCCTCCAGAAGCTTCTTTGCTTTATCGAGTTTTAGTCGTAATTCGTTCATTTCCGTGAACAGATTCTGTTTTACCGCAGGGGTTTTTTTCATCGGATCTCCTTTGTTTTCCCCGCTTTGAAACTGAGTCGCGTACTTGACTATTCCCCGCTATCGAGTCGCGTTCATTAATTCAAATCGGTATTACGCAGATCTTCGAATTAATGATAAAGCAGATTTTTCTTTTTTCAGGTCATCCCGTGCGGTGTCTTTCCATTTTTTTGATATGAAAATTACAATGTTTTTAGTATCTTTGAGTGAATTCAGGCCGGTCTGCTTTTATTTCATTGTTATTAGAGTTTCCGTGAATTGTCCATGGGGTCAACCATGTATTTCCATGAGCATCCTGCGGCAGTATTCTCAAATCGCGAGGATGTATCTTTGGTTTTGCATGCAATACCAATGGATGACTTCTTCCATGAGCCCTCAAATCGTTTTTATAAAGTGTTCAATTGTTTATGGGCCATGCTCATGCTATCACTTCTTGACAGTCCCGCTTCGCCCTCATATACTCGGCCGTGAAAAGGTACAATGACCGGCCAATGGGATAAAAAGCTCCTCGTTCCAGCCGGCTGTTGTTCTTACAAGACCGTCCTGGTGGGCATAAGGGACTTTTTTTGAAGCAGTCAAAGACAATCATCTTACAAGGGTGTTCGATATGGCGAAACTGACTATGGATGAATGGCTGGCCAGAAAAAAAAACCAGCGGCATTTTTCAGATAATATAATGGCGGTGAAAAATATTTCTGCAAGCGAGGGGAAATTCGTTCCCTACCCCGAATGGATCGATTCTCGATTTAAAGCCGTGCTGGAAGCCCGGGGATACGGAAAACTTTACAGCCATCAGGGCAGCGCTATCGGTTTCGTGAGGCAGGAACAAAATGTGATCCTGGTGACCCCGACGGCCAGCGGTAAAACCCTTTGTTATAATATTCCGGTGCTGCAGAATATATTGGAAGCGCCGGAATCGAGAGCGCTTTATCTTTTCCCCACCAAAGCTCTGGCTCAGGACCAGATGCATGAAATTCATAGTCTTGTCAGCGAACTGGGCGCCGATATCGGTACGTATACGTATGACGGCGATACTCCCGATGATGCCCGGCAGGCAATCAGAAAGAAAGGCCATATTGTAGTGACGAATCCGGATATGCTCCATGCCGGTATTCTGCCCCACCATACGAAATGGCAGAAACTTTTTACTAATCTCAAATATGTAGTGATCGACGAGCTTCATGTGTATAGAGGTATTTTCGGGAGCCACTTCACCAATGTCATACGGCGTCTTCTTCGAATCTGCCGGTTTTACAACCATGAACCCGTCTTTATCTGCTGTTCCGCTACAGTGGCAAATCCGAAGGAGCATGCCGAGCGGCTGCTTGAAAGACCGGTCGTTCTCATTGATGAGAGCGGTGCCCCCAGGGCGAAGCGGACATTCATTCTTTACAATCCACCCGTTGTCAACCGCGAATTGGGAATACGGCAATCTGCACTGACTCCGGCACGAAAAATGGCTTCAGAGCTGATTAAAAACGGAATCCAGTCTATTATTTTTACAACAAGCCGTTTAAACGTGGAAATCCTCACTAAATATCTAAAGGACATTTTGAAAAAATGGGGGCCGATAGACGAGCAGTTCGTTACGGGATATCGTGGAGGATATCTTCCGAATCTCCGGCGCAAGATCGAAGAAGGTCTCAGGAATCGGAGGGTAATGGGAGTTGTAAGCACGAATGCTCTGGAGCTTGGAATTGATATCGGCGATCTCGAGGCGTGTATTATGGTGGGATATCCGGGATCGGTGGCGAGCACCTGGCAGCAGGCGGGCAGAGCCGGTCGACGCAGGGGACACAGTCTCGCAGTAATGGTAGCCCGAAGCAATCCGATGGACCAGTTTATTGCCGATAATCCTGAGTATTTCTTTTCTCAATCGCCGGAACATTGCCGAGTCAATCCCGATAATCTTCTTATTCTTCTGCATCATGTAAAGAGTGCCGCATTCGAGCTTCCTTTTCAAAAAGGAGAAAAGTTCGGGATTGAACCACTCGAGGAACTTCTGGATTATCTTCATGAAAAAGGTGTTCTGCATCGGGTTGACGACCGGTGGCATTGGGCCGCAGAGAGTTACCCGGCCGACGAAATAAGCCTCCGAAGCATCAATCCGGAAAATGTTGTTATCGTTGATACAACCAACAGGGGCAACCACAAAGTGATTGCAGAAATCGATTGGGACAGCGCATTTACTGCCGTGCATGACGAGGCGATCTATATGGTAGAATCACAGCAGTATCACGTGGATAAATTTGATCTGGAAAGAAAGAAAGCGTACGTGAGAAAAGTAGACGTGGATTACTTTACCGATGCCATGACCTATACGAATGTACGTGTTATAGATACCTTTGATACTCGCAGGAATAAGAGAATCATTGTAGAGCACGGGGAGGTGCAGGTAGTGCGCAAGGTGGTCGGTTATAAAAAGATAAAGTTCTATACTTCGGAAAATGTCGGATACGGTGACGTGTCTTTGCCAGAAAAAGATATGCATACCACCAGCTATTGGTTTACCGTTCCCCGTGACATATTGGCGGACCTTCCATTTACACGGGAAGACATAATAGACGGAATGAATGGCCTTGCCTACGGGGTACACCACCTCGCTGCCATGCTCCTTATGTCGGATATACACGACATTGATTGCTGTATCGGAGACAAATCGGGAGAATGGTTCGTTCAGAGTGGAGGCGGACGGCGTGTAATCACTGAATCCGCTTCGAAAGGATTGGAGGATGAAACTATGAGGGCTGGCGATTTCGATCCTACAGTATTCGTTTTTGATGCCTATCCAGGCGGAATAGGTTTTTCGGAACTGCTTTTCAACGAACACGATCAACTCTTGACATCGGTTCGAAATCTTATTGAAGGCTGCCCCTGCGCTTTCGGATGCCCTACCTGTGTAGGGCCGACCCTTGAGGTGGGGCTTAAGGCAAAGAAAGTCGCCCTTTCTATTTTGGACAAATTGAAGTGATCATGAATGTGAGAGATCGGCTGAACCGTCTCACCGGTGAAGCAGAAAAAAGAGAAAAAACCGAGATACGCGAAGAGATTCTTACGCTCCGTCGGCGGATAGATGCCATTATGGCTCGCAAGCCCCGGTCTTCGGCTTACAAATGCCAAAATCGGTATGCCGTTACTCGAGTTCTTGAAGATGTGATCCATGGTTCGGAAATTTGCAACGATTACGGCACATTTTATGTTTCAAGATCAGTCGCTGAGGGTTCGGACAGCCATGGATGTCGCACAATAAGCGAAATCGGCGGGCTCAACATGAATCATGCGGCGCTGCTTGCCGCGGATGAAAGGATTGCCCGGTCAGATTTGGAACGAGGGCTTTTTATCGATACTGAAACGACCGGCTTGTCCGGAGGAACGGGAACAACGGCTTTTCTTATAGGCCTCGGCTGGTGGGAAAATGGGTCATTTGTTACAGAACAGATCTTTCTCAGGGATTTTTCTGAAGAAACAGCAGCATTGGTCTTTTTACGGGAGACTGCAGCAAAACGGGAGTTTCTGATAACCTTCAACGGCAAGGCTTTCGATATAGGGCTCCTCAGCACCCGCTTCATCCTGAATCGACAGCGAGACCCTTTTATCGGTCTTCCTCATCTGGACCTTCTTTTTCCTTCCCGGCGCCTTTTAGGACATCGACTTGAAAACAGCAGACTGGTGACATTGGAAGAGCAGATTCTCGATTTTCGACGGCGGGGAGATATTCCGGGATATGAAATTCCAGGGCGGTATTTCGACTGGCTTGGAAGGAAAGATGCCGCTGTTTTGGAAGATGTGTTTCTTCATAACCGTCTGGACATAATCTCTATGGCGGTACTGGCGGTGCATCTTGCGGAACTTGTCGATCCCGCTTTCTGCCGGGATGAAAGCAATGACGCCGATCTTATTGCGGCATCGCGGCTTCTGATCGAAAGGGGAGAACTGGATTCGGCAATGATAATACTGAAAGCCACGGCAGATAAAGGTTGCGGGCGTTTTTCATTTGAAGCGAAAAAAATCTTGTCGCTTCTTTACAAGCGATGCGGACAGTGGAAAAGAGCAGTGGCGATGTGGGAAGAAATGATCGATAAAAATCCCGGTGATTTTTTTGCCCTCACGGAAATGGCCAAATGGTGCGAACACAGGGCGGACGAATTGGAAAGAGCAACGAGTCTTGTAAAGCAGGCGCTTCAATATGCGGAAGAATCATCGGAACTCTGCAAAATTCTTGTTCACCGGCATAATCGACTTTTGAGAAAGTTGAGAAGAGCGCGGCAATAAAAAAGCAGTCGGGAAATTTGTAAAGCGGCAAATACTGGAATACTGACATCCGGCCGGTTGAAAGGTTGTTTGTGTGTGGGATCATTGCTTGCAGTTGACTGTGGCATAAAGACCGGTTTTGCCCTCTATGGGTATGATGGTCGCCTCAGATGGTACCGGTCTCAAAATTTTGGAGCTGTGTTACGTCTAAAGCGCGGCATTAAGGGGATGATGAAAGAGATGAAGGATGTGCGTTGGCTTATCCTTGAAGGAGGAGGTGAAGTGGCGGATTTATGGACAGTAGAAGCATATAAAAAAGAAATTACGGTAATCCAGATATCCGCTGAAAAATGGCGGGACCTTCTTTTGATACCCCGATATCGAAGAAGTGGAGAAGCAGCAAAGAAAAGTGCGGTGGTATTAGCCCGGCGGGTTATCGAATGGGGTCCGGGGCACGTCAACCGACTTCGTTGAGACATGATGCCGCAGAGGCCATTCTCGCCGGCTTTTGGGGGGTAGTAACGATAGGACTAATCGACGGCATCCCTCCTGAAGTAGTCCGCTGAAACCATTCCGGGAAGTAACTGAAGCTTTTGCATAGTTACTTAACTTGGATCCTCATGCCGATTATGTCATTTAAAATACGTAAAGCATACGCAATGCTCATTTATAGCGCTATGTCATTTAGAGACATGAAATTTTGCCCGGTTAAGAATGTTCCGATATGCATCGTTTCGCGAAGCTGTCCCTGCGGTGATCGGAGTATCAGGAGGGAGAGGGATCTTTTTCAAAAAGTATTTTCTCGAGCAGCATTTCTTCATCAGGCGCACCTGAAATCGAAATTTCAGGGTCTTCATTGATCACAAGGTGCGGTGTAGACGATACTTGATATAAGAGCGCCACATTCATGGATTGAGTAATGTCAATGATTCTGGATGTAATGTAGCGGCATTCAAGGGCTGCATGGTTTGTAAGGCGGACGGCTCCGGGGCAGTAAGGACAATCGGGAGAAACAAAACATTCGATAAGAATCTCATGATCAAGCCTCCGTAAGCTTTTTTTGGATCGATCGCTCAATGGTGTATGCGTCTTGGAAGCCGTTAGCATAGCTTCAATAAATGGTCCGCTTTGATGTCCTGTGGGTGCGCCCCAGTACTGAATCCTGCAGTGTCCCCCGGCGCCCAGCAGTATTGTTGGAGAAATAACAAGTCCTCTCTTTTGTCCTTCTGTATCGGCAAGATCTAAATGGGTAATCGAAATTTTGTGATTCAGTTCCGAAAAGGTTTCGAGAAGTTCTTTAGCGAATTCATTATAGCTCCTGTTATCGCAACTTCCTGTGAGCATGTCAGAGGTAAAAAGAAGGCATTCTATCGGATTAACAAGTTGTTTTTCAAAAATATTTTTTATTGATTCTATGGTTGCTTCATCTATTTTCATTATCACTCCTGTGCCGACCATTCCGCATATATGAGAGATTTCATTTTGTCAAGAAAATCAGTTGCGATTCAAATATCTTTTCTTTTGACAGGCCTGTTCGTTTTTTCCTACTATACGAAAGGATGTACCAGGAAGGCAGTTAAGTAAACGGGTGATGCGATAACTTATTCATTCTCCGTTCAGGGGCATGAGACGTGAATAAAAAAAGAATCCAGGCCACAGGGAGATTTCAATGAAATTGTTTTTTTGTTCCGCCTGCGGGGCAAAACTTGAATTTCGAAAGATAGGAGATAGGACAAGAGCATACTGCATTCGATGCAACACAGTCCAGTATCGCAATCCAACGGTCGGAGTTGCAGTTATATACATGGATGGCAACAAACTTCTTCTTGTCAAACGTGTTGGCTCTTATGAAGGAATGTGGTGCATTCCGTGTGGCCATGTTGAATGGGATGAAGACGTCCGTGCTTCGGCTGCCAGAGAATTCGAGGAAGAAACCGGTCTTGCCGTTACGGTCGGTCCCGTATTTGCTGTCCACTCCAATTTTCACGACCGTGACAGGCAAACTGTGGGAATCTGGTTTTGGGGCGAATATGCAGGAGGTATCCTTCGGGCGGGATCAGATGCAAGTGCAGCCGGTTTTTTTCCTATAGATCAAATCCCCGAAAATATGGCTTTTCCAACCGATCTTCTCGTTTGTAAAAAACTGCAGTCCCGTATCTCAGCAGGAACTCTCGATACCTGGATCGAAATGGCCGGAAATACCTCTGCGGTGCGAGTTAACCGGAAGGCATGATTGTCCGAAGCACATCCTCTTTGCCTACAATTCCTGCAAGTTTCCCTTTTTCTAGTACCGGAAGAGTATGAATATTTTTTGAGACCATAAGGGTAGCGATATCTTCGATCTCTGTCTCCGGTTCAATTGTGACGGGGTTTTTTGTCATTGCCTGTTTTACAGTGGCTGCGGAAATTTTCTCTATTTCCTGTTCTATGGATTTTTGAGACTTGAGAGGAATAAGACCGTCTAAAACAGTAAAAAACGAAGGCAGTGGAATTTTTTTTTGCTGTACCACAAGATCTTCCTGGCAGATGATGCCGGCAAGCTTTCCATTCTCGTCAACAACCGGAAGGCCGTTTAGGTGATTACTCAAAAGAAGTCTGGCAGCTTCCACTATTTCTGTATCGGGTGAAACAGTTATTACTTCTTTGGTCATTATGTCGCGAGCAGTCAACATTTTTTTCTCCATTATAAGATACTTTTTTTTATACTATCCCTTAAGACATCCGGAAGTCCAATAAAATGAAGCTGCGATAATCCGGCTCAAAGCCCTTCAGCGGTCAGACTGCGAGAGTGCCGCCAAGACGCTTATAAAGTTCAAGCCCTATTTCGATTCCCCTGTCAATAAAGTCCGGTCCATACTTTTTCCCGGTTTCCGTACGGAAAGTATCTCTGATTTTTTTAATCCCTTCCAGCCCGGGGAGAAATCTTTCCATCAGTTTCGCCACAGGAACTTTTCGAGGTGCCAGGATATCCCATATCATTTCGGTGTAATTATCTGGTCCCCATCGAAATTTATCGGCATCGTAAAGCGCATCTGAAAGGAGTTGCGCAGCGGGATCTTTCATCATTGTGTAAGGCTGGAAGGCCTCATGGTTTCTTATCGCCCCCGTTACAGCTTCTATTTCAGCCGGGCTTAAATCGAAGCGGAGCAGAATTTTTTCTGCTTCCATTGAGCCCTTCTGAGCATGATTCGGACTCGATCGCTCAATATCATGGAGAACTCCGGCTATGTGGGCGAGAAAAAGAAGCCTCTTGGCATCCTGCGATCTGTATTTACTGAATCCTTCCACTATTATTATGGCCCCGGCATCGACGGCCACTTTTACTGCATGTGACAATCCGTGGCCGTAGGAGGCCTTTTTATCCTTCAGAATCAAGAGACATGCCTGCGCTGTATGATTTTCTTCAAACGTATTGCCGGACTGCACACATTCGATCTTTTTTTCACGATAGAAAAGAGGTGGTTCGAAAGTGGCTGCAATTTCCTGGGCGGTTACTTTGGCCTTTTCATATTCATCAGCAATCATAGTTATGGATGCCTTCCTTCAATTCTGATCGGCATGTTACCGGCTGAACCTTTTCATGTCAATCTTTTCGATATAGCGATCTTTTCGATGGAGTGATAAACGAGATTAAGAAGGGAAATTTTCAAGAAAAAGTTGAAGGAGAGGGCAAAATCAAGTATTAGTTTGAGTAAGAAAGGAATGATATATGAATGAAATATACGGTTTTGAACTCATCTTTGAGAGGCGAATTGAAGAATTAAAAACAGTAGCCCGGATGTACAGGCACATGAAAACGAAAGCCGAGCTTTTGTCTCTGATAAATAATGATGAAAATAAAGTATTCGGCATCACTTTCCGGACTCCTCCCTCGGATTCCACCGGTGTTGCCCATATACTCGAGCATTCTGTTCTTTGCGGATCCAGAAAATATCCCGTCAAAGAACCTTTTGTAGAAATTCTTAAGGGATCTTTGCAGACCTTTCTCAATGCATTCACGTATCCCGACCGCACCTGCTATCCTGTAGCAAGTCAGAACGTGCAAGATTTCTATAATCTCATAGATGTATATCTTGATGCCGTTTTCTATCCCCGTATAACTCCGGAGATATTCAAACAGGAAGGCTGGCATTTCGATCTTCAGGATATCGGGGAGTCTCTCAAGTACCTTGGAGTCGTATACAACGAGATGAAAGGAGCCTATTCATCGCCGGACAATATTCTTTCCGAGGCATCTCAGCAATCGCTCTTTCCGGATATTACCTATGGATTTGATTCGGGAGGAGATCCTGAAAAAATTCCCGATCTTACCTACGAAGAATTCAAGGAATTTCACCAGCGCTATTATCACCCGTCAAATTCCCGGATTTTCTTCTACGGCGATGATGATCCTGAAAAACGCCTGCAGGTTATAAATGAATATTTGAAAGATTTCAAAGAATTGAAAGTGAGTTCTTTCGTGCCGCTGCAACCGGAATTCGAACAGCCGCGTAAGGTGGACCGTATTTTTGCAACAGGAGGTGAAGCCGATGCAAAGGGAATGATGACTCTCAACTGGCTCTTCGGTGAGACACGAGTTGTGGATGCCAATATGGCACTCAACGTCTTAAGCTATATCCTTCTTGGAACGCCGGGATCACCGCTCAGGAAGGCTCTGATAGAATCCGGTCTTGGTGAAGACATTGTCGGAGGAGGACTTGAGGATGAGTTGCGCCAGATGTTTTTCTCGGTGGGCATGAAAGGGGTTGAGTATAAAAATATGTCCGCCGTGGAAAAATTGATCATACAAACTCTTTCAGATCTTGCGGAAAAAGGTATAGATGCGGAGGCTGTAGAGGCTGCAATTAACACGCTGGAGTTCAGCCTGAGAGAACAAAACACGGGAAGTTATCCGAGGGGTCTGGTTCTCATGTTGAGGGCGCTGACAAGCTGGCTTTACGGAGGCGACCCCCTGGCGCTGATTGCTTACGAAAGGCCGCTTGAAAGTCTTAAAGAAAAGATAAAATCGGATCACTCGTTTTTTGAAAAACTGATCCGTTTTTATTTCCTTGATAATCAGCATAGAAGCAGTGTGGTACTTACTCCTGATCCTGACTTGAGGAAGAGGAAAGAAGAAGAAGAAAGAAAATCCCTTGAAAAGATTAAAAAGAATCTGGATGGCAAAAGTCTCGAAAAGATACTACAGGAAACCCGCACACTGAAAAAAATGCAGGAAACGCCTGATACACCTGAGGCACTGAGGACGATTCCATCACTGGAGATTTCTGATCTTGACAGGGAGAATAAGACAATCCCATGTCAGCGAATCGATTATGCCGGTGCGTCGATTTTATATCACGATCTTTTTACAAACGGTATTGCCTATATCGATGTAGGATTTGATATCCACACAATACCGCAGGAATATATTTCTTATCTTCCTCTCTTTAGCAGATCTCTTTTGGAAATGGGGACTCAAAAAGAGGATTACGTAAAGATCTTTCAGAGGATCGGCAGAAAAACGGGAGGCATTCACCTTTCGCCTCTGCTTTCGCTCGTCAAAGATAGCGATCACATTGTGGCAAAGCTGTTTCTAAGAGGAAAAGGAATGCTTCATCAGGTTCAAGATGTTCTCGAAATTATCAGGGATCTGGTGCTTGAACCCCGGTTCGAAAACCGGGAGCGCTTTAGGCAGATGGCGCTCGAAGAAAAAGCAAGAATGGAGCAGAAACTGATCCCGGGCGGTCATCAGGTGGTAAATCTGCGTCTTCGGTCCCAGTTTAATGAAGCCGATTGGGTGGCCGAGCAGATGGGAGGAATCAGTTATCTTTTTTTCTTGCGGAAACTTGTGAAAGCCATCGATGATGAATGGGGGTCTGTATATGAAATTCTTCAAGAAATGCTTCGCATTGTTGTGAATCAGAAAATGATGCTTATCAATGTAACAGTCGACAGAGAAGGATTTGATGAAATACTGCCTCAGATTAATCGATTTATTGATTCTGTGCCGGAAAAGAATGAATTAAAGAAGAGTTGGCAACGTGAGGAAACCATTGAAAATGAAGGAATGATAACGCCTTCACAAGTGAATTATGTGGCAAAGGGTGCCGATCTTTACGAATTGGGGTATACATACAATGGATCGATAAATGTGATTACTCGCTATCTGCGAGCTACCTGGCTCTGGGAAAGGATCAGAGTTCAAGGGGGGGCCTACGGAGCCTTCTGTTCCTTTGATCGGCTTACCGGTATATTAACTTTTCTCTCTTACCGGGATCCAAATCTGATTTTAACCTTAAAATCTTTTGATGAGACTGTGCATTTTTTGGAGGATTTGAAGATAGATAAGGATGAATTGACAAAAGCGATAATCGGCGCTATAGGCGATATGGATGCCTACATGCTTCCCGATGCGAAGGGGTATGCATCATTGGCAAGAACACTTGCAGGAATAAATGATGAAGAACGCCAGAAAGTCCGTGATGAAGTGCTGGCCACAACTGCGGATCATTTCCGTGAATTTGCAGAAGTGCTCAAGGAAGTACGAAAAAGGGGTTCAATAAAGATTTTAGGTTCTAAAAGCGCTATAGAAGATGCAGTGCAAAAAGAAAATCTGCAATTGAAAACATTTACAGTACTTTAATTAAAAAGGAGATGCACTCGATGGAAAAAGAAGAAGCTGTTCTGCAAAAAGCTTTTGATCGTGCAAAAGCTCATGAACTTGCAAGCGGTGGCTGTCCGCAGTGCACACTTGCGGGAATTTTTGAGGCACTGGGAGTAGAAGATACGACAGTTTTCAAGGCGGCAACAGGCCTTGCCGACGGGGTCGGACTGACCGGCGATGGTCATTGTGGAGCCCTTTCAGGAGGAACACTCGCCATCGGATATTTTTTCGGAAGATCCATGGAAGAATTCGATAATATCACAAAACAGCTGAAAGCGTGCATGTTGTCGAAAAAGCTTCATGATGCCTTTGTTGAAAAGTATGGAACCTGCCGATGTGAAGATATTCAGAAAAAAATGGTAGGCCGTTTCTTTAATCTCTACGATCCGAAAGAGATGGAAGCTGCCTTTAAAGCGGGTATGCCCGAAAAGTGTTCGACGTTGGTTGGAGAAACGGCGCGTATGGCAACACAAATTATTCTGGACGAGCAAAAAAGAATTGCTCAGAAAAAAATGAATGAGCCGGGCCGCGGTCCTGAAAAATAGTCCTGCTCGAATATTCGGTATGACGGAACTCGCGGTGAAACAGCTTTCTTAATTGCATAAAAGAGATTAAACCGGAAGGTGAGCGCAAAAAAGAATACTACCTTACGACAACTAATTACAGCAGCGGTGGCGATATGTATTTTTGTGTGTGCAGCACCCATATGGTTATCTGCGGAAGACCCTTTACTTGAAGAGATTAGATTCGAAAAAATTTCGAATGGTGAAGAGAGGGTTTTTTTACAGTTCAATGGGGAGTATTTTCCTGAAATTTTCGCGATGGAGGGTGAGAAATATCGAATTGTCTGCGATTTTATCGATGTGGGAATTGCAAAAGGAGTAAAACGTACCACATATACGTCAGGCGAACTGATAAAGCAGATCCGGGTTGGTACACACAGAATACCTGAACGTAAAATACGCATAGTATTGGATCTGGATTCCGGCCGTCGCTACGATATCGGGCAGCATTTTTTCCGGAAGGAAAAAATATATGCTGTTATCATTAAAGCCGAGGAATTTCACTGAAAAATTTGGGTTTTCCGGCTGTGTTCGATGGAAGGCGCTTCTTTCCCCTGTGCCTTATGCGGTCAGGGCGTTCGTGAAATCCGCAACAGCAGAGAGATATTCCCGGAATCCTCTTATGAAAATGGTATTGTGATCTGCATCTGGTATAGTGAGAAAACGCTTTTCATATGCTCC
This sequence comes from Syntrophales bacterium, assembly GCA_023230565.1. Classification (GTDB taxonomy): domain Bacteria; phylum Desulfobacterota; class Syntrophia; order Syntrophales; family UBA2210; genus JALNXD01. Next base: position 79,119 of record JALNXD010000002.1, on the reverse strand, counting down.
CGAGGCCTCGTACAGCGCTTTGCCTTCGGAAAATGGTATGATGTCATCATACAGGGCATGAATTATAAGTGTAGGTTTTTTGAATTCTTTGATCTTTTCGATGTTCATGCACCCATCTTCCTCTGAAATATCTACAGTGCGGGGAATGCCGATTCGCTGAAGCAGAGGCATCATATATGCAAACCCGCTTTCAATAATCAGACCGGCCAGCTCCGGATGACGATATGCAAGCTCCAGGGCCGATGCGCTGCCTAGTGATCTGCCCATGACGATTACAGAGGTCGAGCAGTGTTCATCAGACAGCTTCTTCAACAGGTGTTCTAAAATAATATGACAGTCGGTCATCATAGCCGCCACTGTAGGCCGTCCTGCTGAAATGCCGTATCCTCTGTAATCGGCTACTGCGAAATTGATTCCCATTGAAGTGTAAAGAGACCCGATGTGGTCATAATCGGCTGCAATTTCGCCGTTTCCATGAAAAAACAAAATTGTGGGCATTTTATTCGAAACGAAATGAAAACGGACTCCTATGCAAATATCGTTGCCTTCCACAGGAATGAGCATATCTTCGGCACAACTTTCGGATCGATAATTCGTATTTTCCCTTCGGGGATAAAAAATATACGACAGAATCTCCGGCCTATCTATTGCCGAATAATTGTTTTTTCCAAATTTTTTCATCATCTCCCTCCATATCGACGCTATCACAGCCTCGGATCTAGTTCCAGAGAACTTTTATACGCTCTCCGATTGTAATTTCTTTTATTTGATGATAGTTACAGTTGTTCCATCGCATTTCGTGCCAGCCTGATTGGTGGCTAAAAAAATACTGAAAGCATACACAGGAGGTTCTCATGAGTTACAAATGGATTGAGGTAGTAACGGAAGATCACGTAGCCACCGTCTCTTTGAACAAAAAAGAAAGCTTAAACGCACTGAGCTTCGAGCTTGCCACCGAGATTACCGGAATTTTTCAAGAACTGGGAATACGTGATGATGTATGGGTAATAATTTTAAAAAGTAATGCCAGAATTTTTTCGGCCGGTCTTGACTTAAAGGATGCCATGTCGCGAGGATTAATGGGTAATCCGCGCAATATGCTCGATATTCCCGTGCGTGATAAGGCAATCTTCGACTGTTGTCATGTAATTGAAGAATGTAAGAAGCCGGTAATAGCTGCCGTTCACGGAATGTGCGTTGGTGCAGGACTCGATATTATTTCAGCGTGTGATCTTCGCCTCTGTACGGAAGACGCCACTTTTTCGCTGCGTGAGGCACGCATAGGGATTGTCGCGGACATGGGAGTGCTTCAGAGACTTCCCTTCATTATAGGGCAAGCTTTTACCAGGCAAATGGCCTTCACCGGCAGATTTTTCAGTGCCGCTGAAGTTGAGCGGATGGGACTGGTCACAGAAGTCTGTTCCGATCAAAATACTCTTATGGTTGCTGCCAGGAAGCTTGCCATGGAAATCACTGAAAGTGCTCCTTTGGCCGTTCAAAATACGAAAGAAGTACTCAATTACAGCCGATTCGCATCAATTCGCGACGGAATTTCGCTGGCCGTCCATAAAAACATGTTGCTGCTCCCGTCACAAGATTGTAAGGAGGCCATGAAGGCCTTTGCCGAAAAACGAAAACCCGATTTCCAGGGGGCCTGATGAAGGCGGAGAGGAAAGGGGAGCAATTTGGGGATACAACTGGAACGTAACGGACCTGTTCTGACCATCATTATGGATCGCCCGGAGGTTCGCAATGCTTTTGACGCTGAAATGGCTCGTTTGCTGGCCGATGCGTTCCGGGCTTTCGAAAATGATGATACGCTCAATGCCGCAGTGCTCTGGGGTTCTGGAGGGACTTTCTGTGCAGGAGCCGATCTGAATGCACTGGCTTCAAAAATGGAAAAAGAGTCTGTTCGTCTTAAGGATGACATGAGCGCTGATGGTCCTATGGGACCAACGAGGATGAGCGTTTCCAAACCGGTTATTGCAGCCGTTTCCGGATATGCTGTAGCAGGAGGCCTGGAGCTTGCCTGTCTCTGCGATCTCCGTGTTGCAGAAAAGGATGCTGTGTTCGGAGTATTCTGCCGCCGTTTCGGCGTACCGCTTATAGATGGGGGGACTCAGCGCCTTCCGAGGCTTATAGGAATGAGCAGAGCCTTGGATATGATACTGACGGGGAGACCTGTAAGCGCAACAGAAGCTTTTGAAATGGGACTCGCAAACAGGCTGGTCGAAAGGGGCCAGGCGCGAGCGGAAGCAGAAAAAATTGCATATACAATTTCAAAATTCCCTCAAATATGTCTTAGAAGTGACAGAGAGGCGGTATATAAAGGCTTCGATCTTGCTTTAGGGGATGCCCTTTCTCTGGAATTTAAGCTCGGTATGAAGGTGATCAAAAGCGGTGAATCGCACGCGGGCGCCCTCCGTTTTCAAAGCGGAGAAGGTAAAAAAGGACGTTTTAATAAGTGATGCGACAGCATCACTTATTACCTTTAAGGCCGGTGTGCTCGGTAACAGGAGATTCTACGCAGTTTCCGCTGTTCCTGATGTGCGAGAGATATCTTACGGTTCGTAATACACCGGTTTTCCCATTTCAGCGAAGGAAAAAGATTCAAGAATGTTATGACCGTTATAGTCAAGAACCCGCAGATCATCCGTTTGATGAAGATCATCCAATACGATTTTAAAATGTTCCTTATACCTTTTTTCTACCTCTTCAATAGGAAGTTCCGTTGCGATAAATTTTTTTATCCCTTTCGATGCCAGCTTATCGATTAATTTTGGATCAGTCAGAGATTCATATGAGGTAAGAATAAGGATAGGGCCTGTACCAGTGAAAATGATACTTGCCTTCATCTTTGGCCTCCCTCGGACCGATGTTTCGATCTTTGCTAATAGTAAAGAAAAAAAGATCCGCCGTCAATTGATGAATTAAAATGAAGAGAAATCGATTTTTTCCCAACCAATGCCTTCAATCGATACATCGCCATTCTTTCTTTTTCTCCTTTTCTGCCAGGATTTTTTGACTTGCAATCATAGGTGCTTTGCGCTAATGTCACAGACCTTATCGGGGCGGTTAACTCAGCGGGAGAGTGCTACCTTCACACGGTAGAAGTCACTGGTTCAAATCCAGTACCGCCTACCATGATTTCAAGGGGTTACAGGCTGCACTGTAACCCTGTTTTAGTTTTGCCTCTAGATGGCAACTAGTTGCTTTGAACTCTTCGGATTCAGTAGACGAACATGGTTGAATGGCTTCGAAATCTTACAAGATCCAGTGAAGACAGGTGGATCGGAGGCGTCTGCGGAGGGCTTGGTGAACATACTCCGCTTCCTTCTTGGGTGTGGCGGCTTGCCTTTTGCCTCTGTGTGATATTCTTTGGTTTCGGGGTAGTTCTCTACATTCTCCTGTGGATTTTTGTGCCTGGAAAAACATAATAACCTGCGTGCAGCAGCAGTGTGTCTTTACGCACTTTCATCTGGATATTGGGAATCATCTTTCTTACAGAAGATCGGGAAGATCTCTCGATGTTTTCATACTCCACAGAGGATCTCTTTTCTCAAGAAATGACATTACCCCTTCTGTTGCATCAGGTTGCTCGCATATCCAGCTGAAAAGTGAGAATTCCCGTTCATAAATTTCAGAAACCGGCATATCGAGCCCTTCCCACAAAAGTTTTTTTGATATTGCTACCGATACAGGGGCAGCTTTGTGAAATTCTCGTGCCCGCGCAATTGTCGCAGGCAGTACATCAGTTGCCGGCAGAGCTTCAGAGGCGAGCCCTAAGCGAGCAAAGTCCCGTCCCAGGATGATTCTTCCCGTAAGCATCAGATCAGATGCGACGGAGAACCCGGCTATCCTTGCTACGAGTGCATGGGATGACAATTCAGGAATTATACCTCTGCGAACAAAGGCAAATTGGATTTTTGCGTCTTCTGCCACAAATCTCATATCGCAAGACATCGGAAATGTGATTCCCACGCCTATTGCATGTCCGTTGATTGCAGCAAGGACCGGTTTTCTGAGTTCCCAGGGCATGATAGAAGGGAAGGCAAGAGCCTTTCGCTTCTCTTTCATATCCTGTGTCCCGGCCTTAAAAGCATTATTGCCGCTTAAATCGGAGCCGGCGCAAAAGGCGGATCCCGCTCCTGTCAGGACTATGGCACGAATCGTATCATCATTGTTAAGTACGGTAAACGCTTCACTGATTTCTGCGGCCATAGATGCGTTCCAGGCATTCATGACATCAGGCCGGTTCAAGGTTACTGTTGCTATTCCGTCATCGATTGTCACAAAGATAGTCGAATATGCCATATCAGGTTCCCCCCTTCAGCATTCAATTGACGCACACAGTTTAAGAGAAGTACAAATAATAAGACTTTCGAATGCTAATATGGGCAGGCATTTTACGCAAGCAATTTTTCCAATATTTTGTGTAGCTATATGAAAAAAAGAGAGGGAAACCGTGGTCTCCGAGGCCTCAGCTTCCCTCCCGGGGAGAAGTCGATCACATGATCGATGGGCGAATCTCCCGCAGCGGAAATTGTGAATCATTGCAAATCACGCGACATAAAAATCATATTGCCATCCTTGTGTTCGAGTGCAAAATTGCAGTGCTTCAGAACACGGAGCATGGGGAAGTTCTGCTGGATCGTTTCTGCTTTTATCTTCTTAACCCCCCAGTTTTTTGCCAGCTCGATGCATCGTTCAGACATGAGGCATCCCAGCATTTTTTTCTGCCAAGGATCAGATATGATCAAAGCGTAATCGGCTTCATGACGGTGAACATCTTTCAGAAGACGCGCAATGCCAACTAATTTTTTATGATCATCCTTCGTCATTTCTGCGACTACCGCGATTTCATGATTAGGATCAACATTACAGAATTTCTCCGCTCTCTGGGGAGTGGGAATAAAGGGAGAAAGAAAACGCATCCAGAGAGACTGGGGGGAACAACTATTGACAAAATCCGTCCATGATTGAATATCGCTTTGGTTAATAAGACGCAGCCGCAGTAAGGTATTATCGATTACAATTGCATCATCATGAAGGTTGGAGGCAATTGAATCTGAAAGGGTCTTGCGCTGTCTTTGGCCATATCGATACATTTCACCCAGAACTTCAGCAGCCATTTCAGACGTAGAATACACCGGAATCCCATTTTGTTCCATTTTTATCACATTATCCATCATGAATTCCTTGCAGGCGACGCAGCAGACAATCGGTTTGCCTTTATAGTTTATACTTTTAAGGGTATCCACAAAAGAGGCAAGCATTTCGCCTTGGATAATAACAATAAAACTATCTATCTCGGCGCTTTCGATCCCTATTTCAATCAGTGTCTTGACCTGCTCCGGGTCCATGCTGAACGAACAATCTACCGGATTTCCAATATTGAGATACGAGGGAAGCACATTTTTTAATTTATTCCTAAGATAAGGTTCCAGAGCTCCCAATCTTAAATTATTCAGGTACATCATATCAGTGGCCGCAACACCCAGTGAACCGGTATAGGTAATCACCATCACACCGTTACTGCGCGGGAGGGGCTGCTTGGAAAAAGCTCTCAGTAAAGAAAATAGATGTTCATTGTCCCTTGCTCTTATCAATCCGCTCTGCTTGAAAGCGGCACCATTTATCTCTTCATTTCCCGCCAGGGATGCCGTATGCGATGAAACTGCCTTTCTTCCAGCCTCCGTTTTGCCGGCCTTGAGAACGATGACAGGCTTTTTGACGGCTACCCGGCTCGCTACCTCTAGAAACCGTTTGCCGCTTTTTACATCTTCCATATACATGCCAATCACACCGATATTTTTGTCTTCACCCAGGTATTCAAGAATATCAGTTTCATTGATATCCATTTTGTTTCCGATAGTTGCTACAATTCCGAAATTTATGATATGACGAAGTCCCGTCAGAATACCGGCGGCATACACTCCAGCCTGTGCAATCAATCCGATGTTTCCTTTCTTGAGATCTTCAAGTATTCCCAAGGACTGTACCATATTATGGTGCGTATTTATTATACCCGAGCAATTGGGGCCGAGAATACGGCATTCTTTGGTTCGTATTATTTCTTCTATTTGTGACTGGACTTTTTTCCCCTCTTCACCTGTTTCTGCAAAACCGGCTGTTTCCATGATTATGTAGGAGACTCCCTTGGCACAGCAATCTTCAACTGCCTTGATTGCCGCTTTAACCGGAACAATTATTATAGCTACATCTATTGAATTTTTCACTTCTTTGATTGACGGATACGCGGTATAGCCGAGTATTGATTGTTTTGCCGGATTTACAGGATAAAGCTTTCCTTTAAAGTCATGAGATACGAGGTTATGGAACACGTTGTGCCCCAATTTGTTTTTCGAATCTGTGGCGCCGATTACTGCAATACTTTCAGGGTAAAAGAAATCATGAAGATCCTTTTTTTCTCTTTCTTTCGATCTTTTCGCTGAAACCTCCTCGACAAAAATCCGTGCATCAGCGACCATGTAGCCTTTCGGATAGAGTAAAACCGGATTCAAATCCAGCTCCCTTATTTCCGGATGGGAGGTAACAAGAAGGGAAATCTTGCACAACAGGTCAATCAGTGCATTTATATCTGCACAATGTCCCCGGTATCCTTTCAGAAGTCCATACCCCTTGATTTCCTTTATCATTTCGTCTGCATCTTTTTCATTTACGGGAAGTACCCTGAAAGAAACATCTCTGAGCACTTCGACGAATATCCCTCCTAAGCCAAACATCAATACTGGCCCGAAAGAAGGGTCTCTTATGACCCCTACAATAGCTTCCAGGCCTTGTTCCGCCATTTTTTGTACAGAAACTCCGATAATATGACGGAATCTGAAATTTTCGATCATCTGCCTGTAGGCTGCACGAACCGCTTCATCCCCCGTCAGATTCAGCCGGACTCCACCTGCGTCTGATTTATGGATCACGTCAGGTGACAGTATTTTTAAAACCACAGGATATCCAATTCGCCTGCTTATCGCTACCGCGTCATCTTCAGTGGCAGCGACAAGGAATCCCGTTGTTGTAATTCCCAGTCCTTCGAGGATTTCCTTGCATTCATTTTCCATTAAATAACTGCGGTTTTCATGAATAGCCCGGCATAAAATTTCCCTTTCGGTTTCTCCGATATCCACCCTTTTTTTCTTTTCGGCGGAAAAGACGCAGATTTTCGCACCCTGCAATTTTTTTATCATATCGCCGCTTGCCATCGTGCTGCCCCTTTATAGTGTGCCGTCTTCCGCCCCCAAGACCGGTATTGATGTTTTCTGCTTGAAATAAGCATTGTAAGGCAAATACCACACGTACATATAACGTTGTATCAGGCGGTATCTCTTTCTTATGTCGGAGTGCCGGCTATGATTTTGAAGGTATTTATCTTACAAAATGAATTGCAGGAATTGGCCGCAAAAGGAGGGCATTATGCAGTGAAAGGAGTACAAAAATTTTACAGCAGCTTGCTTTCTACTGCGTAAAGAGTCAGTTCGGCGTTTTTTCTCATATTCATTTTTTCCATAATCCGGCTTCGATAGGTGCTGATAGTTTTGACACTCAGGTACAAATCAGATGCAATTTCCGTCACGGATTTTCCTTGCGCCAGCATTAGCATAACCTGATATTCACGGTTTGACAGTAATTCGTGGCGGGGTTTGTGAGTTCCTAAATCAAGTTCCAGAGCCAGTTTTTCTGCAAGAGATGAAGTAACATATTTCCCGCCTATAGCAGCTTTTCTTATTGCGCCAATCAGTTCCTGGGGAGCGCTCGCCTTGGTCAGGTATCCCGATGCTCCTGCTCTCAATGCTCTGATGGCATATTGTTCCTCAGGGTGCATACTTAATATAAGAACAGGCAACTTTGGCTGCTGAGATTTTATTTCTTCCAATATTTCCAGGCCACTCCTTCCAGGCATCGATATATCGAGAAGTATCACATCATACTGATTTTTCATTATCTTATTGAGCGTTTCCTGCCCGTTGACTGCTTCATCCTTCACTTCCATATCACGGACGTCGGCAATGATCTGCTTTACCCCTTCACGAACGACGGCGTGATCATCGGCGACAAGAATTCGAATCATCTTTTTCTCCTTCCGGAACAGGGATAATTACGGTTACGCGAGTTCCTTTTAAATGTTCTCCTGTCAAGTATACGGTGCCTCCGAGAAGAGATGCCCTTTCCCTCATTCCCATAATTCCAAATGACCGAGGATCTTCAATTTGCTCATGCGTAATGCCCTGACCGTTGTCAGCGACTTCCATAACAAGATCTTTTTCTGTTTTCCTCAGAGTAACGCTGATTCTGTCAGCACCTGCATGGCGCGCGATATTGGTAAGTGTTTCCTGAAAAATCCTAAAGAGTGCAGTGGCTATTTCTTTATCAATAGAGATATCATTGCATTTGAACGTGACATCACAGGGAATGCCCGACCGGTTTTCAAATTCCTCCGCCTGCCACTCGATCGCTGCGAGCAGGCCGAGATCGTCAAGCAGTATAGGTCTCAATTCAGTAGATATCCGGTGAACGCTCTCGATTGTGGTATCTACAAGAGAAGCCATTTTTTTTGCTTTTCCCTTGAGAATTTCCAGCTTCTTTGGCAGTCTGCTTTCAAGCCAGGAAAGATCCATTTTGAGTGCCGTGAGAGATTGTCCCAGTTCATCATGGATCCTGCGGGCAATACGCGTGCTTTCCTTTTCCCGGACAGATTGAAGATGAGCTGAAAGATTTCTCAGTTCCTCATGAGACCTTTCGAGTTCTTCTTCTGCTTTCTTTTTCTCGGTAATGTCTTCGTAGGTAACCACTATACGGCGTTCTCTGAGTTTCTCTCCTATACGCGATGCTTTCATTCTGCAGAGGATTTCTTTTCCATCCTTTCGGATACAGGGAAATTCGGTAATAAATGTCCGCTGGCTTTCCAATGTTGAATAGAAGAGATCTCCTATATTTCTTGAAGCTTCTTTAGTATGGTAGAAGATGGATACATGTTTCCCTATGAGCTCTTCTCGGTTCCAGCCGAATATATCCCGTACTGCATTATTTGCAAAGTTTATATAACGGTTCTGAAGTCCCACGACTGCCTGAGGAATGGCATCCAGAATGGAAGATTCAAGAGCCTCAAGTTCTTCGAGGCGTTTGCGGCCTTCTTTTTGCTCCGTTATATCAAGTGAATTTCCGAGGATAGCTCGCTGGCCTTGAAAGGATATGGATGTAATCGTTTCCATAATCCACTTCGTGCGGCCATCGGAGGTAATGATTCTGAATTCATACGGGGAAAATCTTTGTTCTTTCAGCATTTGCACTGCGTATTTTCTGGTCATTCGCCGATCGGGCGGATAAATTATGCATGATGGATCCAGGGCCTTGATGTCACTTTCGGAATAGCCGGTGTAATCCAGAATGTGCGGATTTACAAATTTGAATCTCTTGTCCTGCATAATATACACTCCGACCTGGGATTTATTGGCCAGAATTCTGTAAAGATCTTCTTTGGAGAAACTGTTCCGATTTATAATTTTTTTCTCCACAGGTTTCAAAATATCCTCTGTGATATTTTTTTGCTTATATAAACACATGTGAGTTAAAAAAGAAAGGAGTTGCTTTTTTGAAGAAAGGGTTTTCCCATGCATACACTTCAGTAAAAGGAGAGATTGACATTGATAAGGCTCTTAATGTATAGAATTTCAGGAATTACTGAACGGTTATTCTCGTTTATACTATGAGCGGCATAAGAAAAACGGCGTATACGATCATATTACTGCTTCTCTTAGAGAAGCCATTATTGAAATCATAGAATTTTCGGGTGGAGAAGCCCAAATCAATTGCGGCAGGGGTGATGACAGATGGCGATCTCCGGGATTTTTCATTTTAAAAAAGACAGTTAAATGTAATGCCGATATCTGCGGTTCTTGACATCTCGGCAGGTGCTTCCGAAATGAATCATATGCCCCTGATGTCTTCGAGGAGATTTTAAGCTTTTGCATACGATAGATGGAAATACCTCAATGACCGGAATAATACTTTCCGGGGGAAAGAACTTTCGGATGGGGGAGAATAAGGCCTTTCTTAAAGTAAGGGGAGAGCGTATAATAGAAAGAACAGTCGGCATTTTCCGGAAAATTTTTAAGGAAACCATCATAGTAACCAATGATCCGCTTGCCTATCTTGAATTTGATGTCAAAATAGCAACCGATATTTTCCCCGGCAAAGGACCTCTTGGAGGGTTGTATACGGGACTGTTTTTTTCTTCTTTCGGTTTTGCCTTTGTCACATCCTGCGATATGCCTTTTCTTAATAGTGAATTTATCCTTTACATGAAAAAACATGAGAAGAACTATGATATTCTTGTTCCCTCTCCGGCTGACGGTATTCAACCGCTTCATGCAGTCTACTCTAAAAGATGTCTACATCCGATCAAAAAGCTCATCGAAAAGGATCTATTGAAGATCAGAGGATTTTATAAGCACTGTAAATATATAGAAATTCCGGACTCTATTATCCGTTCATTTGATGAAGAGGGAAAAATGTTTTTAAATCTGAATTGCAGGGATGATTTGGAGAATATTGTGTGTACCTCATAAATGAGGTTCTCTACCTTCAACCTGACCCCGGCCGCGTGACTTGAATATGTTGACATCATTCGCCGAAGTAATCGAAAAAGCAAAGAACAGATCCTGCAAAAAAGTTGCAATTGTTTTACAGCCGCAAGAAAGAAAGCTGGCGGCGATTGTAAAAGCAGGTCTTGCCGGTTTCATTAGTCCCGTTTTTATCGGAAGCAGCAAGTTGTTGAACCAATGGGCACGAACACAATCGCCTGCTAAAAAAGAATTCATAGAAGCAAAAGGCGAGTTGTCGGCACTCAGGACAGCTGTTGATCTTGTGATTGAAGGCAAAGCCGATATTATCGTGCAAGGCATCATAGACCAGGCTTTGTTTGTCGATTACATACTTTCACCGGGAGCGTTGAAGATAACAAATCATGCCCCCAGTTATGTAGCGCTTTTTGAGCAAACAGAGAAAAAGCGTCTTATGATGGTAACGGATTGCTATCTGAATAATTATCCAGATATTACGGAAAAAATTTCGATAATCGAAAATGCTCTTTTAATTGCATCGGTTCTGGAAATTGAGAATCCCAATATTGCGGCTTTGACCTCAATTGAACAGGTGAATACTCAGATTCCATCGACACTTGATGCTGCAGTTCTGTCCAAGATGTCCGGGAGAGGGCGTTGGGGACGAACCTGCGTTGAGGGACCAATTGATATCGATTGCGCCCTTGATCTTAATGCGGCGCTCCGGAAAGGTGTCCGGACACACGTTGCAGGGCATTGCCATATATACATGACGCCTGATATAGAATCGGGATATGCTCTGGCCCAACTTCTGACGTTTGCAGGGCGGTTTCCGACTGCAGGAATACTTGTGGGAGCGATCTGTCCAATAATTCTTGATGTTAATTTTATTTCCGATGATTCATTTATGACGGAGCTTGCTCTCGCATCTCTCTTATGTGAAAGTGGCCATGATACGTAGTGAGAAGATCAGTCCGGGCATTCTTGTTGTCAATATCGGTTCTACCTCCACAAAACTATCTTTTTATGAAGGTTCCAAAACGATTGCAGAGAAAAAAGTGAATTATGAATCTGTAACCTGGCAGAAATCTTTAGATTTGGCCAGCCAATACGAGATTCGCTGGAAGGATTTTTTGCATTTTGCCGAGGCTCAGGAGTTTTCCGGCAGACGGATCAATATAGTAGTGAGCAGAGGCGGACTCATGCGACCCGGACCCGCGGGGGTTTATGAAATCAATAAGAGAATGTGTGAGGACCTTCGCATGGCGCGTTACGGTTCTCACGCCTCAGCGCTTGGGCCTCTAATTGCCCTTGCTTTTGCAAAGAGCCGTGGAATAAAAGCAATCGTCGCCGATCCTCCAAGTACCGATGAATTTGCACCGATTGCGAGAATATCGGGTCTTTCCGGTATCGAACGCAGAAGCGCGCTTCACGCTCTCAATCAGAAAGCCGCAGGCAGACTGGCTGCTGAACGCATGGAAAAGCCATATGATGCTGTTAATTTGGTGATAGCGCACCTGGGAGGTGGTATCACTGTGGGCGCTCACAAAAATGGGCATGTAATTGACAGCAATCATGGTTTGAATGAAGGGCCTTTTACTCCTGAACGTTCCGGAACCCTTCCCGTGTTGGATCTGATAGACCTGACAATTTCGGAGCAACTGGATACGGACAGGCTTAAAGCCAAATTAACAGGCACCGGCGGGCTGGTTTCATATTTAGGAACGGCATCGGCGGAAAAAGTCGAATCTATGATCCGGGGAGGTGACCGGAAAGCCAGATTGGTCTATCGTGCGATGGCTTATCAGATATCCAAGGAAATAGGGGCAATGAGCACTGTTCTTAAAGGTGATGTAGACGCGATAGTATTAACAGGTGGATTGGCCCATTCAAAGATGCTTGTGAGATGGATACGGCGTGACGTGGAATTCATTGCACCTCTTTTTATTTTTGCAGGTGAGGATGAAATGCGATCTCTTGCGAGGAGCGCCTTGAGAGTTCTTGGAGGGGAAGAAAAAGTAAAAAAATATCGCTGATAGAATCGCCCGGTTTTTAATCAGACACGTCCGGGCTTTCAAGCAGCTGATAAGAATAAAGGCAGGTTTTAATATCTTCATTGAATTACGGACCCGCACCCGGAATAAGTTTTTATGGATACAAAGTCTCTTCAGATGGAAAATCGTTATCTTAAAGAAATGATACAGGCGCTGAGAAACGAGCTGGAGCAGATTGATGCTGTCCGGGATGAAGCGATTCAACGGGCTCTTGGCAGTGCAAATGATGAGATCAATCAGTTGAAATCTGTTACCTTTGCATTAAGAGAAGAATTGGAGAAAGCTGCATTCGAGAAAGCGGAAAGTTTACAGAAAAAAGAAGTTGCAGCAAATGCTGAAATGGACCAGCTGAAAAAGACTATCAGGGCTCTGCGAGATGAACTGGAGCAGTATCGGATACATTGCGAAGAGATGATACAAAATTGCACACGGGAGTCCAGGGATGAGATCCTGCAATTAAAAGAAACAATTAAAGCATTGCGGCAGCGGCTAGAGGAGCAAAATGGGACAAAAAAATAAATTAGAAAAAGTGCAAAAAAATCATGTAAATCTAGTCCCTAAGGATAAAAATGTAAAATTGACACAAGCCGAAATGCTGCTTGATGTTTCGAAAACAATAGCAGCATATGAAACACTTGATGAAATGCTTAAGACATTGGTCGAGATCACCACTCGCGAACTCGATGCGGAACGGGGCACAATTTTTCTGAATGACAGCGAAACAGGAGAACTGTATTCACGGGTGGCTCAGGGAACTCATCTTCGTGAAATAAGAATCCTCAATAATTCTGGTGTGGCAGGAGATGTATTTACAACCGGAGCGGGTGCAATAGTTCACGATGCCTATGCAGACAGCCGATTTAATCGTGCCATAGATGAACAGACGGGATTTGTGACAAGATCGATTCTCTGTGCACCAATCAGAACTGCCAAAGGGGAAATAATCGGTGTGGCTCAGGCCCTTAATAAAAGCTCAGGCCCTTTTACCGCAAGTGACCTTGCATTACTTGAAGCCATGACTGCTCAGGCGGCCGTTACCCTTCAAAGCACACAATTTGTGGAACGGATGCAGCGTTCCCGCGTGCAGGAAATGGAGTTTTTTGACATTGTTTCTGATGTCATATCTGAAATTGATCTCGGAGCGATTCTGCAGAAGGTGATGTCGGAAGCTACACGTATGCTGAAAGCGGAAAGATCTACGCTTTTTTTACATGATGAAAAGAAAAAAGAGCTGTTTTCAAAAGTAGGAGAAGGGTTAGGCACGGAAATAAGGCTGCCGAATCATGTGGGAATCGCAGGAGCCGTGTTTACTTCGGGCAAAACTGTCAATATTCCTTATGCATACGCTGATCTCCGGTTCAATCCTTCTTTTGACAGACAGACTGGGTTTTTTACACGCTCAATTCTTTGTGTGCCGGTCATCAATAAAAGCGGCAAAACCATCGGGGTAACACAGGTACTAAATAAAACGGGAGGTCCTTTCACGGAAGAGGATGAGGCCCGGCTCAAGGCCTTTACCGCTCAGATTTCAATTGCACTGGAGAATGCAAAGCTCTTCGATGATGTGCAGAACATGAAAAATTACAGTGAAAGCATACTTGAGAGCATGACCAACGGTGTTGTAACCCTGAATGATGAAGGAGCAATAGTGACCTGCAATGCAGCGGGCATAAAGATAATGAAAGTAGACGAAGCCGAGATTATAGGACAAAATGCAGATGCATTTTTTACCGGCGACAATGACTGGATTTTGGAGAAAATTCATCGCGTCGAGGAAAGTCAGGAATCTGATGTCACTATGGATGCGGTACTGACTTTCGGGGGTGAAAATATTTCTGTGAATCTGACTGTATTGCCTCTTCTGAGTGTCGAAAAGAAAAAATTGGGATCCATGATCATATTTGACGATATTACAAGCGAAAAAAGAATGAAATCGACCATGTCCCGTTACATGGATCCAGATCTGGCAGATCAGCTTTTAGCCGGCGGCGAGGATATTCTGGGCGGTACAAGTAAAATGGCAACAATTCTTTTTTCTGACATAAGGAGCTTCACTAATCTGACCGAGGAATTAGGGGCCCAGGGAACAGTATCGCTGCTCAATGAATATTTTACTATCATGGTGGAATGTATTCAGAATGAGAAAGGTATGCTGGATAAATTCATCGGCGATGCAATCATGGCGGCATTTGGTATCCCCGTTGCGTACGGTGATGATGAAGATCGTGCGGTGCGGTCGGCCATTTCAATGATAGAGCATCTCAATGCATGGAATCGGGAGCGGTACATCCAGGGAAAGAAAGAAGTCCGGATCGGAATCGGCCTTAACACAGACATGGTGGTATCAGGGAACATAGGATCACCGAAGCGGATGGATTATACACTAATCGGTGATGGCGTCAATCTGGCTGCGAGACTTGAAAGTGCATGCAAGCAGTATCATGCTCAGATTCTTTTAAGCGAAAACACCTATAAAAAATTGAGGGGAACATACAGGATCCGCGAAGTTGACCGGGTGGTGGTAAAGGGTAAACGTGCACCTGTCGCAATATACGAAGTTCTTGATTATCATACATATGAAAGTTTTCCGAATGTAATGGAGGTGGTTACTCACTTCAAAAATGGATTGGACCATTATCGTAGAGCAAATTGGGAAAAAGCAGTTGACGCATTTCAGGAGGCACTCAGCCTCAATTGCCAGGATAAAGTGACTGAAATGTACCTCCAGAGATGTAAAACTCTCAAATTACAGAATCCCGGCGCCGGATGGGATGGTGTGTGGATAATGAATGAAAAATGAGCTCTCCCCGGACGGAAAATATCCGGATTTCTATTCGATTCGGCTTTACAATGAAAAAATTTCTTTTTCTTCTATTGTGTTCGGCAGGTTTGGTTTTTTGTCAACCCGCATTTGCAGTTCAAAAATTACCCTCGTCGGATTGCCTGGATGCCAAAATCGGACAAATGATACTGGTGGGATTCCGGGGCCTTTTAGTTGATGAAGGAAGTCCGATAGTAAGAGATATTCGATCGAAAACCATTGGCGGAGTGATTCTTTTCGACTATGATGTGCCATCAGGAAGTCACGTAAGAAATATTCAATCACCCCATCAAGTGAAGACTATGGTAAAAAAACTTAAGTCTTTTTCCGATGTGCCTCTCTTTGTAGCCATTGATCAGGAAGGTGGAAAGGTATCGCGGCTTAAATCGTGTTACGGGTTTCCTGATTCGGTATCAGCCTCTTTCCTTGGTCATGCTGATAATTTGGATGAAACCTCGCGAACTGCGGAAATTACGGCTCAAACATTGAAGGATTTGGGAATAAACGTGAATTTCGCCCCTGTCGTTGATCTCAATCGAAATCCTGAAAATCCGGTTATCGGAGAACTTGAAAGAAGCTATTCTCCTGATTCTTCTGTGGTAATCAGGCATGCGAGAGCAACTATCGATGCCTTTCACCGATATGGAGTGCTTTGCGCAATCAAACATTTCCCAGGCCATGGCAGCTCCGATTCAGATTCACATGAGGGGTTTGTCGATGTTACTGATTCCTGGGCCCCTGAAGAACTTTTACCTTTTGAGGCCCTTATACGGTTGAAAAAGGCAGATTTCGTCATGACTGCTCATGTTATGAATAGAAAACTTGATCCCCTGTGGCCGGCAACCTTGTCGACCCATATACTAAGCGGCATTCTTCGAATAAATCTTGTGTATACGGGAGTCGTGATATCCGATGACCTTCAGATGGGGGCGATCAGATTGAACTATAGTCTCGAACGGGCGATATATCGTGCTATTCTTGCCGGTTGCGACATGCTTGTTTTTGCGAACAATTCGATTTATGATGAAATGATTGCGTCCCGCGCCCATTCGATCATCAGGAAGCTCGTGTTACAAAAAAATCTGATAAGTCCGGCACGGATCAATACATCGTATAAGAGAATCATGGCACTCAAAAGCCGCCTTCATTGATGCCTCCATACTGTCTGGCCGGAGTCTGTATCAACTCTTCACCATTTCCAAATTTTTAACTCTCAATATATTGGGAAAAGGCTGCAAACAAGAGTTCCCATCGGCGGGAAATATTATATAATATAATACTTAATATGTGAGGACCGGGGGAAAGAGATATGAAGAAGTCAAACAAGCTTTGGTTGGCAGGTAGTGCAATCGTGCTTTTTGTTATTTTGAATCTTCAGTTGTCTCCGAATAACGGGGCATGTGAAGACAAAAAGGAGGGAGTCATGAATCGACAGAGGGGAGATAAGGAGGCTGTGGCCACATTTGCGGGAGGATGTTTCTGGTGTCTGGAATCCGATTTCGAGAAAGTTGAAGGCGTATATGAAGCCATATCGGGGTATACGGGGGGAGAGAATGAAAATCCCACATATGAAGAGGTGTCAACTGGGGAAACGGGACATTTCGAGGCGGTTCAAGTTATGTACAATCCTGAAAAAGTCACCTATAAGGATCTCCTCGAGGTGTTCTGGCGCCATATTGATCCGACAGATCAGGGAGGACAATTCGCTGACAGGGGGTCTCAGTATCGGACCGCTATTTTCTACCATGATTACGAACAGAAGCAAATGGCTGAGGAATCGAGGGATGAGCTCGATACATCGGGAAGATTCAAAAAGCCCGTTGCGACTGAGATCCTCGAATTCAAACACTTTTATATTGCCGAGGAGTATCACCAGGATTACTACAGAAAACAGGCGCAGAGGTATCGTACATACAGAACAGGTTCCGGTCGTGATGATTTCCTGAATACGGTTTGGGGCAAAGAAGGTAAAAAAACGGAGACAAAAAGGACCGACCGGGAGATTAAAAGGCGTCTTACACCAATGCAGTTTGAAGTAACGCAGCGGGAAGGAACCGAACCTCCTTTTGATAATGAATATTGGGATAATAAAAAACAGGGCATCTACGTAGACATTGTTTCCGGTGAGCCTCTGTTCAGTTCTCTTGATAAGTATGATTCTAAAACAGGCTGGCCCAGCTTCACCAAGCCTCTGGCACCGGAAAACATCATTGAGAGAGAGGATAGAAAACTTGCGTTTCAGACCAGGACGGAAGTAAGGAGTGTCAACGGTAACTCACATCTGGGACATGTTTTTAAAGATGGACCTCAACCGACTGGGTTACGGTATTGCCTCAATTCGGCAGCGTTACGCTTCATACCTTTGGAAGATCTGGAAAAAGAAGGTTATGGAGAATACAAAAAGCTTTTTGAATAAAATCAGCAAATAAAAAGAACCCGCTTTTTTTGAAAGCGGGTTCACGCGCGGGTTATGCTCTTCCTCAACAATTCTGTCAGGCCGGAACAACTTCTTTCACTTCCGGGACAGCCTGTTTTAATCTTTTTTCGATACCGCCTTTTAATGTCATCATAGCCATTGGACACCCACCGCAGGCACCCATTAATCTGACCTTCACAATTCCATCATCACTGACATCGATTAATTCAACATCACCGCCATCAGCTTGAAGCGCCGGTCTTATTTCATCGAGAGCTTTCGCTACTTGTTCTTTCATGGTTCCTCCTTCTTTTTGTATAGTATTAACATAAGTCTATTTTTCGTAAAGTCAAGAAGAAGAAAAGATCGTATTTGATGCTCTCTTTTCTTAATTCCGTGCTTGACATGGAATCCTGAATTTGAATAGTTATGGACTCCTGCTTTCGCAGAAACTTTACACCAGGATTAACTGGATTTGGTTCGACAGCATCATTTTCTTCTATTTTAATGCCGACGTATTGGTATAATAATTTTTTTTGCGAATCCATCAAATATTCATTCTGTCAGTTTCAGATATAAGGGTAAGAGTTATGCCGTTTGATGAGATGCGTAATGTAATTGATTATTTTATTACTTTCTCTGCGTTCGTAATAACCGCATTAAGTGCCGGACATGCTCTTCTTTCCAAGAGGGATCCGAAAGCTGCTCTCGGGTGGATAGCGCTTTGCTTCATTGTTCCGTTTATAGGACCTTTTATCTATTTTCTTTTTGGAATCAACAGAGTACGTACACGAGCCAAAAAACTCAAAGGATATCTACAGGAAGCGGATATGGATCACAGAGGGCGAAAAATTATCCGGACGCCTTTAAATAGCGAGTTTGTTCCGTACGGCCGCGAGCTTGTCAATATATCGGATGTAGTTGCAGTAAGACCGCTGCTTTCAGGTAATACTGTCGATATACTTCACAATGGAGAAGAGGCATTTCCGGCGATGTTGCGTGCAATAGAAAATGCCCGCAAATCAGTCTACCTGAGTACATATATTTTTGAAACCAATGAAACCGGTCGCAGATTTATCAATGCCCTTGGAAATGCTTCCCTGCGGGGTGTTGATGTGAAAGTGATTATAGACGGAATAGGAGAATTGTATTCTTTCCCCAGAGCCGGAACACTCCTTAAGAAGCAGGGAGTAGACATTGCCAGATTTCTTCCACCGAAGCTTTTTCCTCCCACTTTCCATATCAATCTTAGAAATCACAGAAAAATACTTTTAGCAGATGAGATAGGATTTACAGGGGGTATGAACATAGGAGACCGGCATTTAGCGAATAGAACTGAAAATCAAAATAGAGTTGTCGATATTCATTTCCGCCTGAGCGGGCCTGTAGTAGAGCAGATAGGAAAAGTTTTCTGGGAAGATTGGCAATTTGTTACCGGCAGATATGAGAAACAAATTCCATATTCCTCTCGGGCAGAAGGATCTGCAGCGTGCAGAGTTATTACGGAAGGTCCGAATGAAGATCTCGATAAGCTGTCTATGATATTGATAGGCGGGGTTTCATCCGCCAAATCAAAAATTATAATCATGACCCCTTATTTTATCCCTCCTCGGGGTCTTTTAGCCGCACTGCAGGCAGCCGCTCTTAAGGGAGTGGAAGTTATTGTTGTTTTGCCCGAAAAAAATAATCTGTCTCTCGTACACTGGGCAACGCGTAATCTTTTATGGGAACTTCTGGAGCGGGGAGTTAAAATATATTATCAGCCGGCTCCTTTTGTTCATACGAAGCTTTTTATGATCGACGATACGTATATTAATATCGGATCGGCAAATATTGATCCTCGAAGTCTCAGGCTGAACTTTGAGTTGGCTGTTGAGGTATATGATACATTACTTTCGCGCGAATTGAACACTCATATTGAAAAAGTGCTTGAAAGATCGCGCTTACTTACGCTTGAAGAAGTAGACGGGCGGTCATTGCCTGTCAAAGTGCGTGATGCCCTTGCCTGGCTCCTTTCTCCTTATTTATAATAGAAAAACGGCAAATGCTCCAGGTGCTTTGACCACAGGTGCTTCGAGGGTGAAAGAAATGAGTTGTCACCAAGCTTTTTGTTAATTATTACTATACTGCAAAAAGGAGAATTGATGGAAAAACCTCAACTGCGAAGAGATCTTCAGTTGATACCGGCTGCTGTCAAAGGAAGGCGGGTAATCGTCTTTATGGATCCTTTGAGGCTTGCCGAAGGAAATCTGGTGTGTGATATGGAACTTTTTACAGTGCTTGTACATCTTGATGGAAATCATAGCTATGATGAAATTAAGAAGCAACTGGTCAAAGCGCCAGATGGTGTTACAATTGGACTTGCTCCATTGAGATCCCTTCTCGACAGTCTCGACAAATATTATCTTCTTGAAAACGATCGATTCAGAAATCACATGGACAACCTTCATAAAGAATTCAAGGCTCTCTCCTTTCGGCGCCCGGTCCATGCTGGGAAAGCATATGAAGGCGATCCTCTTCAACTTGCAGCAGACATTTCTTCTATTGAAGAGGAGCTTCCCCTCATTCACGATGATTCCTCGGATTTGCCGATAGCAGGAATTCTTGCCCCCCATATCGATATCGGAGTAGCCAAATCAACATATGTAGATCTCTATCGGCGCATAAAAGGAAAAAGTTATGAAAGAGTAATTATCCTGGGAATCAACCATCAAGTACAAGATGGACTTTACTGCGTGAGCAGTAAGAATTTTATTACTCCTTTTGGAAGAATTGAACCTGATATTCCTTTTATAAACGAATTGCAAAAATTTCTTCCTCAGGGAACACTGACGGCAGATGATTTCGGCCACAAAATGGAGCATTCGATAGAGTTTCAGACAACATTTCTGCACCACTATCTTACACCTTCCTTTAAAATAGTTCCGATTCTTTGCGGTTCGATTCACGAATTTATTCATGAAAGAAAAAGCATTTTTGATGACATAAGGTTCCGGAAAACAGCAGAAATGCTATTGAAGGCCGTAACCGGCTCGAATTCCCGGACATTAATTATTTCGGCGGTAGATTTATCTCATATAGGTTTAAAATTCGGGCATCAAAAAACTGCGGATGATTTGCTTTCGAATGCTCTTTTCAATGACCGGTTGATTTTATCATTCATCAAAGACCCAAATGCCGGAGCGATATTCGAGCATTCGCTTAAAACAGAAGACCGGTATAACGTATGCGGTCTTCCTTCAATTATTTTATTTACAAAAGTAATGGAAGGTTTTCGCGGAAAATGTCTCGCACATCGTGTGTACCATGAAAAAGCGACTTCAAGTGCAGTTACATACGCTTCCATGATATTTCCATACCGGGTTGAATTGGATGCAAATACGGTGCGGTGAAAAAATCCGAATTGGAGGTCAAAGCGCAAGTGATGGTGAAATGGACGGAATGTCAGTTATTTTGATGGAGACGGTATGGCTTTATTTCTAATCGCCCTTTTGTTGGTGTATGGAGGAGTACATCTGTATTTTTTCCTGAAGTTGAAATACCTCTTCGGCTTTGGGTTCCCTGTGAACCTCATCGTTGCATTGTTTTTGATGTTCATGGTCGTCTCCCCCATATTGATCAGGGTGCTTGAACAATCCGGATGGGACAGCTGGCTTCGCCATTTGGCATTTCTAAGCTATAGCTGGATGGGATTTATCTTTCTGAGCTTTTGCTTCCTTTTAGTCTTCGATGTATTTTGGGTAACAGTTTTTCTGACGGGCACAGTACAAAAGAGCGAAGTTTCCGGAGTGATCCGCCTGATTTACGCATTCGCCATTACAGCCGGTGCCTTTATCTGTTTTTACGGATATTTTGAGGCGAAAACCATTGGTGTCACCACCGTCAAAATTAAAACGCCCATTATTCAATCCGCCGCAGATTCAATCCGCATCGTACAAATTTCAGATGTACATCTCGGCCTTATAATGCGTGAAGATCGCTTGTTGCGAATTTTGAACAAAGTAGAGGAATTGGCCCCTGACATTTTGGTTTCGACAGGTGACCTCGTGGATGGCGAAATGAATGATCTTCATCATCTTTCTTCTTTCTTGAAGGACATCAATGCTCCTTACGGAAAATTTGCCGTAACGGGAAACCATGAATTCTATGCGGGCATACATCAGGCGACCGCGTTTATTGAAGCGGCGGGATTCAGGCTCCTGCGTGATGAGGCCGCGTTAGTGAAAGGATCGATACTCATAGCCGGCGTGGACGACCCGGCAGAGAAAGGATTCGGGTTGAACGGAAATCAGTCGGAAATGAAAAATATGAAATGTTTTCAAGGAGATTACTTCCGGATCCTTCTGAAGCATCAACCTACAATAGCGCAGCAAAACGGTGAAACACCTTTTGATCTTCAGCTTTCAGGCCATACACATAAAGGTCAGATTGCACCTTTTAACTTGATAACAGCGCTTTTTTATCCCTATCTTGCAGGCAGATATGATCTCGGGGAAGGGCATATTCTTTATGTCAGCAGAGGATCCGGCACCTGGGGCCCTCCAATGAGATTTCTGTCGCCTCCTGAAGTAGTGGCTATTGATCTTGTGCCTGGGTAAAAGAAAGCTTTGAAGTATTGATTTATTTCAGTCCGTATTTTTTTATCTTGTATCGAAGGGTTCTTTCCGTGATTCCGAGAAGGTCGGCTGCCTTTGTCTGGTTTTGACCCGCTTCTCCAAGGGCTTGTTCAATCAGTTGACATTCCAGTGTTTCAACGGAATCTTTCATAAGGCTGCCATGTCTTTTTGATTCGCCCATACCATGATCGGATTCGTCTCTGAAAGGAAGATCACGGATTGAAATCACAGAATCTCTCGTGATGACTGCAGCTCTTTCGATAATATTTTCCAGCTCCCTCACATTGCCAGGATATTCATACTTCAACAGCATATCGAGTGCCTCCCGGCTTGCACCTTTAATGTCCTTCTTGTTTTCGAGGGCAAATACATTTATAAAATGCTGAATTAAAAGAGGAATATCTTCTTTTCTTTCCCGGAGCGGTGGAATTTTCATTACCACTACATTCAACCGATAATAAAGGTCATCTCTGAAAAGTCCCCTTCTCATCTGCTCTTCGAGATTGCGATTCGTGGCACTGATAATTCTTACATCCGATTTAAGTGTCTGATTGCCTCCAAGTCTCTGAAATTCTTTTTCCTGGAGAAATCTTAACAATTTGACCTGAACCGGGGAAGAAAGCTCTCCAATTTCATCCAGAAAAAGGGTTCCTCCGTCAGCTTCTTCAAACCGTCCGATTCTTCTGCCCGTAGCGCCGGTAAAGGCGCCTTTCTCATGTCCAAAAAGTTCGCTTTCAAGCAGCGTTTCAGGAAGAGCGCCGCAATTAACTACCATCATGGGATTCTCGGACCGGGGACTCATAGTGTGAATAAGGCGGGCGAAAAGTTCTTTTCCGGTGCCGCTTTCTCCTTCAATAAGAACAGTTGCTTTACTGTCGGCAACTCGGCCTGCCATATTGATAAGTTGTTCCATTTTTGAGCTCTGGTAAATTATCTGTGAACTTTTCATACCTTTTTTCCAGAGCTTGTGCCGGAGGATCTCGTTTTCTTTTATAAGTATGCGGCGCTCCGAGATCCTGTCTATCAAAATGATAAGTTCATCCAGGTCTATCGGTTTGGTTATGTAGTCGACGGCACCGTTCTTCATTGCTTCCACGGCTGTTTCAATCGTTCCGTAGGCCGTCATCATAACAATATCGATTTCGGGGTTTATTTCCCTGATTTTCTTCAGCGTTTCGAGTCCATTCATTCCAGGCATTTTGTAATCGAGAAGAACCAAATCGAAATGTCCTTCAAGAACTTCCTGTAAAGCCTTGGTGCCTGTATCAGCTTCGCGTATAAGATGACCCTCCTTCACAAGGAAATCTCTAAGCATTTCCCTTTGCGATTGCCCATCTTCGACGACAAGTATATTCAATGATTTCATGGTTAACTTTCCTGAAATTCTTTCGAATCTTCATGATCTCTGGGTAAGATGATCTCAAATGTCGTTCCCGAACCTTTTCGGCTTGTCACGGATATTTCGCCTTTATGACTTTGAATAATTTCATGTGCAAGCGTCAGACCCAAACCGAGACCTTTTTCTTTGGTGGTATATTCGGGATTGAATATCTGTTCAATTTCTTCTTCCGTCAGCCCTGTCCCGGTATCGGAAATTCTCACTGCCAGCCGGTCGCCATTGACAGGATCCACGGAAATGGAAATTATGCCTGATGCGGGTATCGATTCCATCGCATTTTTTAGTAAATTATGGAAGGCCTGCGTCAATTTATCAGAATCCATCATTACTCGCAAATTATGACCGTTCAGATATGTTTTCAAGTCAATATTCCTGGATTTAAATTCCCCTTCTACTAGATTTGCTATTTTCAATATGACTTCCTCAAGGGGATGGCTCTTCAGTTCCATTTTCCTTATCCGGAAAAAAGTTACAAACTCTTCGATAATATTGTTGAGACGCCTGATTTCTTCACGAATAATGCCAGTTATACGGTAGAATTCTTTCTTTTCCTCTTCATTTGCGGGGGCATATTCTCTCTGTAGTCTCTGACTCGCAATGCTTACGGCATTTAGGGGATTCCTGATCTCGTGGGCTACACCGGCAGCAAGCTGGCCAAGCGCGGAAAGTCTCTCAGCTCGACGGAGCTTCTTTTCCATTTCATCCATTCTTGCCAAATGTCTGCTTTGATTTTGATAAAGGGCTGTAATTGACATAATTCCGATCAATATAATCAGAATTGTGCTGATTATCATTCTGTTTCTGTTTTCTGCAAGTATTGCCCGGGCCCGATCCCACTTTAAACCTAAACGCGCATACCCTATAACAGAGCTATCGAGATGAAGCGGAGCGATGATATCAAGAAAATCCGCATCCTTATGTCTTAGTTTGCGGCTTAATATATCAAGCCGCCCCGACAGTATCTCATCAGTCACAATACGTGATCGTTCTTGGTGTTCTTGTGGTAATTTCCCTACAGTGCCGAGCACTTTCCCATCATTATCTGCGACAGTTAAATAGGCGAGCTCCTGCTCCCATCCTATTTCTTCTATTACTTTGATAACAGCTATTTTTGTTCCCCAGTATTTAAGTTTCTCTGCATCAAGTGCAATCAGAATGGTTCCGCTGCCGTCTTTCCTTTTAAGGGCAATATAGCCCATTTCACCGAGATTCCCCAAACGGTCAAAAAGATCGATCATGATCTTTTCCTGAGCCGATTTCATTGAATCCGATTTTTCCGCGAAAGATTCATCGAACTTTCTATTCTGAAGAACAATTTCTCCCTGCTCATCAAATATTGCTATTATTGACAACTTTTCCAGTGCAGCAATTTCTTTAAGGGATTGTTCCGAAAGATCTTTTTGGTGCCATTTAAGGTCAATTGCCCGCGCCACGTCAACCAGGGCCTTTACAAGGGATTCCTGTATCGAAAATTCCTTATCCGAGAGAGGAATAGGCGAAATTCTGCGCTCGCTCCTGTTCTCCTTAAGAGTGAGACGGAGAAAATCAAGATCTTCCTGTGCCACGTTTTCAATTGTTTTTACTATGTCAAGCCCTCTGTTTTGCATGAATCCAACCAGCGTACTGTCAAGCCTTCGCAGATCCATGAAGCCCATGATCAAAATAAGCACAATGAATACTGCAACCACCAAAAACAATGTAAGGGGCATGATGTATTTTGAAAGCTTTGTTCGCTCCATTATCACCTCAGATTCAACTTTTTAATTCCTTGTTCCCGGTATAGGTACGCCGATCTTTTAAAAACGAGAAACATTGAATTCAGAAGCTCTCATGAAACGTACATATAATTTCCGGTATCCGGCAGATCGGAAACGGTATATGCCAAGTATTTAACTGCTTGACATATTCAGTCTTTTTGAGCCAACATATCGCACTGTTCCTTTGAATACAAGAAATTATGTTAAACGGAAAATGTGAGTCCGGAAACGAATTTCGACAATTTTGTCGAATGGGTGAAAAATATGACAAACCGATACACATTGAAATTATTACTGATATTACACTGAATCAGATCCGTCTCGACATTTTTTTCCTTGTGAAGAAATAATCTTTTATGCGGGGCCGGAGATTCTGAAGACATTAGGATAACTTGGATAAAATTGCATTTTGGCATAAATAATGCTTTAGACAATATCGAACCGGAAAATCCCTCCTATTTTCTGGTTTAAACCTTTGAACCGACCGATTGTTTAAAACCCTCGGATGGTGCAGTGAGTGGAATGAGAGTGCGAGGGTAATATTTGAGTTAAATCAACCAGTTGAAAGTTCGGTTTATCCGATACGGGTTAAAACATTGGTTGGTAACCCCCCTTGTAAGGGAGGCTTTTAAAGCCTCCCTTTCTTTTTGTGTGCGCCTGTTTTCTATTTATTTTCTTTTCCCTATAATTCCAATAAAAATTTTGACATAAGCGCTAATATTTATTTACAGTACGTCCTGAATATTGGTGAAAGGCAGAGGAATGTGCATTCATGAAGGGCGACGACTTGAAAATATGTGAACAACACCTTGCTAAGGTTTCAAGAACATTTGCAATCAATATTCAGGTTCTCAGAGGCGATGTATACCGGGCGCTTCTTATCGCATATCTTTTATGCCGAATTGCAGATACCCTTGAAGACGATCCATTATTACCCGCAGAAAAAAAGATCGGGCATCTCAACACATTTGCCGGTCTTTTCCCACCGTCCTCCGGGTGGGATGCCCGTACTCGAAGTTTTGTGGAGAGTGTATCTTTCGGTACTGTCTGCGATGATTCGGTCCTTGTAGGTGATATGCCGCGCGTCTTCAGGGAGCTTCTTGATCTGCCCGTTGGGTATGTAGATATTATATCGGAATATGTGAAGGAAATGGCTCTCGGAATGGCTGATTTTCAGAAAAAAACATCTGAAGGAAGCATTGTATGTCTGAATACGGAAGAGGAGCTGAAGCATTATTGCTATTATGTGGCAGGAACAGTCGGGCTGATGATTACATCGATTTTTTCCAAAGGTGCGCCGCGCATTACTGAAAAAATAGAAGAAAGATTGATATCACGAAGTGTGAAGTTTGGAATTGGGCTTCAGCTTACGAATATTTCAAAAGATTTCTTCCCGGATTTAAGACGGGGATGGTGTTATGTACCAAAGAGTTATTTTGAAGCGGAAGGAATAACACTAAACTTAAATGAAATCAAATCAAACCGGGTAGTATGCATGAGGATTTTCAAACGTCTCACGAATTTGGCTCTTGAAAATCTTGACGAGGCATTATTCTATACCCTGGATATTCCAAGAGCATGCGTAAGATACCGCCTTTTTTGCCTTTGGCCCTTATTTATGGCTATTAAGACCTTGATAAAGCTTAATGAGCAGAATGAAGATCTGCTTGACGGCCATAAAATAAAAATAAGCCGAAATGAAGTAAAGAAAATCATGGTAAGTACGTCCTTTGCCGTAGTCTCAAATAATGCTCTTATGAATATGTATCGACACCTTAAGGCTGAATACCTATCGAGAGTGACGGAGGTTTAAAAAGAGGAGTATTAATGATTTTTAAACAAATTTTCAGATCAGTTCCATCGGCACCGGAATCGTTTCCATTATTCAGGATTGGATCGACTGCTCTGACCCCCAAATGTTATAAAAGAGAAAATTTTGTAAAATGCTTTTCTATCTTGATCATTTCTTTTTATACGTTGATCCTCCTTGGAGGATGCTGTTTTTTTCCAAAAATAAAAGCAGAACCGGGTGAAGGTGAAGTAAGGAGAATGCTTGTGACAGCCTATGACGCCGGTCCTGAATCATGCGGCTGGAAAAAGAAATACTGGTGTCTTGGTCCGCCTGTATACGCGTACGGACCACTAAAAGGGAAAAGAAAGCGGGTGGGGATCACAGCGGATGGAACAAAGGCAAGAAAAGGCACAATAGCTGCTGACCCGAAATATCCGTTCGGCACGAAAATGTATGTGCCGGGCTACGGCTGGGGAGAAGTGCATGACCGCGGAAGGGCGATCAAAGGTGAGCATATCGATATATTTTTTCCCGACCGTGATGATGCCCTTAAATGGGGTAAAAAATATTTAAATGTAATAATAAAAAAGCCCTGAAGCGTAACTTCGCAGATAAAAAACTCAACGGCGTTGATTTCTGCCCTTTTTTATCATTTCAAAAATAAGCATGAATGCGCCTGCTGAAATAGCCATGTCTGCGATATTGAAGGCCGGCCAATGAGCGGAACCGATATATAAATCAATAAAATCAGTTACTTCACCGAAAACAATTCGATCTATCAGATTTCCGATGGCGCCGCCGAGTACAAGTGAAAGAGATACGTGTAATAGTCTCTCCTGCCTGTCATTTTTTCCTAAAATATAAATAATAAGAGCAATAACAGCGACTGTGATTAAGGTCAGAAAGAGAGAACGGAAAAAGGGGGAAGCGCCTGATAAAAAGCCGAAAGCAGCACCAGGATTTCTGATATAGGTAATATTGAAGAGCCCTTCTATAACGGGAATCGTTTCATAAAGGCCGAGGGAGTCCCGAATTAGAAATTTTGTTACCTGGTCTGAAACTATGACGAAAAGCGACACCGGTAAAAATACAGCGTGTTCCTTTGTGAATCGAATTCTCTTCATAAGACTTTCTGCACGCGTCTAATTGATGCTGAACCGGAAATCATTATCTTCATTACATTGAGAGGTTCTGAAGGCAACGGCTGCAGATGCCCGGATGTTTTGCATCGCTTCCCACTGTTTCACTATAATGCCAGCAGCGTTCACACTTGTTCCCTTCTGCCCTTGAGACTCGTATTCTCAGTCCGCTTATTTCTGCGCTTTCGAAGGAATCCGGCAGTTCTTCAAGAGGCGTAAGGTCTGCCGAGGAAACAATGCATAATGTCGCTAATTCATCCATACGGTTATCGAGCAGTTTCTCAATGTTTTCCGGTGCCGAAATTTCGATGCGACTGTCCAGTGAATGTCCGATAATTTTTTCACGGCGCGCTCTTTCTATAGCCTTTGAAATTTCTCCCCTGACGGCCCAAATTGTCTTCCACTGCTCACCGATATTTTCATCAAAATAGCGTGACCCAATCTTCGGAAACTCCGCCATGTGCACACTTTCTTCTTTGCTTTTATAAAGGGGGAGATATTCCCATATTTCTTCTGCCGTAAAGGTCAGAATCGGCGCCAGGAGACGCACCATCGAATCGAGGATAATGTGCATTGCAGTCTGGGCAGATCTTCTTTCAGCCGATTCGGCCTTTGAAGTATAAAGCCGGTCCTTAAGAATGTCCAGATACAGGGAACTGAGGTCGACTGTGCAGAAATTATACAGGGTATAATATACGATATGAAACTGGTAATCATCATACGCTTTGCGAACGCGGCCGTTGATTTCGGCGAGCCTGTGGAGAATCCATTTGTCCAGTTGCTCCATATTATCATAAGAAACCGAATCTTTTTCGGGAGCAAAATCATAGAGATTGCCGAGAATATAACGGCTGGTATTTCTGATTCGGCGGTACGCTTCCACGAGCCGTTTAAGGATTTCTTCCGAAATCCGTATATCCATTGTATAATCCTCTGCCGCCACCCATAGGCGGAGGATCTCTGCGCCATATTGGTCCACCATTTCCTGAGGATCGATAAAATTACCCATCGATTTCGACATCTTTTTCCCCTCTCCATCGACCACAAATCCATGTGTGAGAACCGACCGATACGGGGCGACACCCCTGGAGGCGACCGATTCGAGGAGAGATGAATGGAACCAGCCGCGGTGCTGATCGCTGCCTTCGAGGTAAAGATCCGCCGGCCATGAAAGATCGGGCCATTTCGAAGAATTCTGAAGTACGGCGGCATGACTGACACCTGAATCAAACCAGACGTCAAGTATATTGGTCTCCTTTAGAAATTGATTTTTACCGCAATGCGGACAGACGGTTCCCTGCGGCAGAAGATCTGTCGATTCCCGTTCAAACCAGATATCGGCTCCGCTTGCACGCACGAGCGAGACTACATGGTCGACAACTTCTTTAGTTGCCAGATACCGGCCGCAGCCTGCACAATAAAAGACGGTAATCGGAACCCCCCATGATCTTTGTCTTGAGATACACCAATCGGGTCTGTTTTCGATCATGCCGTAAATCCGATCACGCCCCCAGGAGGGAAACCATGTCACGCTGTCAATTGCCGAGAGAGCTCTTTTGCGTAGAGCATTTTTTTCCATGGAGATGAACCATTGCTCTGTAGAGCGGAATATAATCGGATTTTTGCAGCGCCAGCAGTGGGGATATTGATGTACCATATCCATGTGTCCCAGAAGAGCACCCACCTCTTGTAATGTATCAATCACAGCCTGATTCGCATCGAAAACGAATTGTCCCTCAAATAAATCTACATCCGAGGTAAAACGGCCTTCATCATTTACCGGAGCATATACATCCAAATCGTATTTTAAACCGATTTCATAATCTTCCTGACCATGACCGGGTGCAATATGCACACATCCGGTTCCCGCATCGAGAGTCACAAATGGGGCGACGATAAGTCTGCTTTCCCGATCTATAAAAGGGTGTCGGCATGACAGTCCTTCAAGAAGGGATCCTTTAAAAGTGGCCAGGATTTCAGTATCTTTTCCTCTTAAACCGAAGGCATCCAGACAGTAATCCGTCAGTTCTTCTGCAAATATTAAAACTTCTCCTTCAACTTTTACGGCGACGTATTCAAAATCCTCATGCAGGGCAATTGCAAGATTTGCGGGAATCGTCCAGGGAGTCGTCGTCCAGATGACAACCGATACTCTTTCTTTCGTCAATGCAGGAATAACAGATGAGATATCTGAAACCAGCGGAAATTTGACATATATGGAAGGTGTAGAATGGTCCGCATATTCTATTTCGGCTTCTGCAAGGGCTGTTTTGCAAGATGCGCACCAATATACGGGCTTTTTTCCTTTATATACATTGCCGCCCAGCAGAAGCGTGCCGAATTCTTCGATCGTCGTGGCCTCATAATCGTAGTCCATCGTGATGTAAGGGTTGTTCCACTCACCAAAAACGCCAAACCTTTTGAATTCATTTCGCTGGATGGATACAAACCTTTCAGCATAGGCGCGGCACAGACGTCTCTTTTCCGCCTGTGAAATTGTAAATCGTTCATCTCCCAGCTTCTGATCTACCTGATGCTCAATGGGCAGTCCATGGCAGTCCCATCCCGGGACATATACACTGTCGAAGCCTGACATATTTTTGGATTTGATGACGATATCTTTTATAATCTTGTTGAGCGCCGTTCCCAGATGGATGTCACCATTGGCATAGGGAGGGCCGTCATGAAGGATAAAAGGTGTTCTTCCTTTTAATGTTTCTCTTATTTTCGTATAGATATTTATAGACTCCCACTTCCCGAGCATCTCCGGTTCTTTTATTGCTAAATTCGCTTTCATGGAAAAGCCGGTTCTGGGAAGGTTGAGTGTATCTTTATAGTTCATCGATTTCTCCTAATTTTCCTGTATAATGTAACGGGTCTGTATAACACAAATTATTCAAATGAGGCAATATTTTTGTAAACCCCTGAAAATGAGGCGCGGCAAAAAGCAATGATTGGTAAAATTCGGGATTCAATGTGTTTTGAAATCAACCCCCATCGGATAGGCGGGCATTTGAAAAAAAGAGGCCTTCCATCTTATAGGGATGAAAGGCCTCTTTAGGATTACCGGATTAGTCGAGGAATTTACGGGAGCTGTCCCGTTACATCATTCCGCCCATTCCGCCCATTCCTCCTGGAGGCATTGCAGGCATAGCCGGTTCCTCTTTCGGCTTTTCCGCAATCATGCACTGAGTTGTCAGCATGAGCGATGCAACGCTTCCAGCGTTCTGGAGAGCGAATCTTGTCACCTTTGTGGGGTCGATTACACCCGCTTCCAGAAGATTTTCATATTTGTCAGACTGGGCATTAAATCCAAAATCATCCTTTTTGCCCTTAATTTTTTCCACAATGATAGAACCTTCATGGCCGGCATTTGCCGCGATCATTCTCAGCGGTTCCTCGATTGCACGTTTTACAATATTAAGGCCTATCTGCTGATCGCTGGAGAGTTTTGCCTTGTCGAGAGCAGGAAGGGTTCGGATATACGCAACGCCGCCACCTGGAACAATTCCCTCTTCAACGGCAGCACGGGTTGCGTTAAGGGCATCTTCGACGCGCGCCTTTCTTTCTTTCATCTCCGTTTCGGTCGCCGCGCCTACTTTAATGACAGCTACGCCTCCTACGAGTTTTGCAAGCCTTTCCTGTAATTTCTCACGGTCATAGTCGGAAGTGGTTTCTTCAATCTGTGCTCGTATCTGCTTTACCCTTCCTTCTAACTGGGCTCTTTCACCTGCACCATCAACTATTGTGGTATTATCTTTATCGATAACGATTCTCTTGGCCTGGCCCAAATCGCCGAGCTGTGTATTTTCAAGTTTGGATCCCGTATCCTCAGAAATCACTTGGCCGCCCGTTAAAACGGCAATATCTTCCAGCATTGCTTTTCGCCTGTCCCCAAAACCCGGCGCTTTGACGGCTGCGACATTCAATGTGCCGCGAATTTTATTTATGACAAGGGTCGCAAGTGCTTCTCCTTCAATGTCCTCCGCCACTATCAAAAGCGGTTTCCCCATTTTTGCCACTTGTTCAAGGATGGGAAGAAGATCTTTCATGCTGCTGATTTTTTTATCGTGAATAAGAATGAGCGCTTCCTGCAGCTCTGCTTCCATTTTATCTGCATTTGTGACAAAGTAAGGCGAAAGATATCCCCGGTCGAACTGCATACCCTCTACAACTTCCAGTTCGGTCTGTAATCCTTTCGCTTCTTCAACCGTAATAACTCCTTCTTTACCCACCTTGCCCATGGCTTCTGCTATTATATTTCCAATAGTTTCGTCATTATTGGCCGAAATTGTTCCTACCTGGGCGATCTCCTTCTGGTCTTTAGTAGGCTTGCTCATCTTCTTAAGTTCGGCAACCACCATTTCGATCGCCTTGTCAATTCCCCTTTTTACTTCCATGGGATTGCTTCCGGCTGCAACAGCTTTTACACCTTCTCTATAGATTGCCTGAGCCAGAAGAGTCGCCGTCGTTGTACCATCGCCGGCAACATCACTTGTTTTGCTTGCAACTTCCCGAACCATCTGGGCGCCCATATTTTCAAATTTGTCTTCCAACTCGATTTCTTTTGCAACGGTAACGCCATCCTTTGTTACCGTCGGCGCCCCGAAGGTTTTCTCAAGGATTACGTTTCTGCCCTTCGGGCCAAGAGTAACCTTTACGGCATCAGCCAGGATGTTGACGCCATTAAGAATGGATTTCCTGGCCTCTTCATCATACTGTATGATTTTAGCAGACATGTAGAATTTTCCTCCTTTATCTGTCTATATTTATTACTTTTCTATGATTCCGAGAATATCGTCTTCCCTCATTATGAGGTGTTCCACATCTTCAATTTTGACTTCTGTGCCCGCATATTTGCTGAAAAGCACTCTGTCACCTGCCTTGACATCCAACTGGATCAGTTTGCCGTCTTCCGTCCTTTTCCCGTTTCCGACTGCGATGACTTCACCTTCCATCGGTTTTTCTTTGGCACTGTCAGGGATGATAATGCCACCCTTTGTCTTCTCTTCTTCCTCGAGGCGTCGAACAAGAATTCTGTCATGTAAAGGTCTGATGTTCATACTTCATTACTCTCCTTTCCTTATAGATGGTTTTTAATTAAGGTAAGAAAAATCCTTTATTTTTATAAATCAGCAGCTTTAAAATAAACATCAAATCAGTTCTGTCAAGCATTGAAAAAGCATCAGAAAAAATTTTTTGAACT
The DNA here is from genome assembly GCA_023230565.1 of Syntrophales bacterium. Classification (GTDB taxonomy): domain Bacteria; phylum Desulfobacterota; class Syntrophia; order Syntrophales; family UBA2210; genus JALNXD01. The sequence continues at coordinate 45,339 of JALNXD010000002.1, read as the reverse complement.
GATCGGTTCTTTCCTTGAACTATCGTTTGCCGATGTGCAGTATTCCTTTGGTTATATTGCAGAGATGTCCGTTAATTCTTTCTATGTCAGTCAAGATATCCGAAAAGACCAGTCCTGATTCACTGACGCAGGTTCCCGCCTCAAGGCGCAGGATATGATTCAATTTATATTGACTGATCAGTTCATCGGATTCCTTTTCTATCGTCAGAGTGATGTGGGCAGATTTGTGATCGTCATACTTTACCGCCTTGATAGTATGTTTCAGGACTGTCTTTGTTTTCGAAAAAAGGCGTTCCAGTTCTTCCTTTGCAGCGCCCGAAAAACTAAGGTTTTCTTCAAAGGTACGCTGTGCCAGTGTAACGATATTTTCACAGTAATCACCCACTCTTTCTATGTCGTTTACGCTGTGCAGGATTGCCGGCACAAGCCTTCGCTGGCGATCGGTAAGCTCATTTTTCGTGATTTCAACCAGGTAATTCGTTATATTTTTCTGCATCTCGTCAACTGATTCTTCGTCGAATGTTATTTCATTTTTAAGTTTGTGATTATATGAAAAAGCGCATGTTTCTGCCTTTTCAAGCATTTCCTCGCATATGCTGAGCATCACCGTAAGCTCCTTTATAACTGCCGAAAGAGCCAGATGGGGAGTAGAAAGGAGATTGTGGTCAAGATATCTTATTTCCTGCTTCTTGTAATCTTTTCCGGGAATCATTTTTTCCAGGATTTTCACAAAAACCGGAATCAGCGGAACAATAAGAATAGTATTGATGACATTGAATATCGTATGACTGTTGGCAACCTGGCGGGCTATGCTTTCTGAAAACAGCGGCACGTAGCTCAAGTATAGCGGAACCATTAACACGCCAAGAATGGTTCCGCCGACATTGAAAAGTGTGTTTCCCAGGGCGAGCCTCTTACTTGAAAGGTTGCCTCCAAAACTTGCAATGATTGCCGTAACGCAGGTTCCTATGTTTGTTCCAAACAAAAGATAAATCGAAGATGACAGATCGAGCAGCCCGGCTAATGCAAACGCGATAATCATACCCACAGTGGTGCTGCTGCTTTGAAGAATTGCCGTCACGGTCAAGCCAGCCAGTATTCCAAGAAATGGTTGGCTTCCGAAAGAAGTAAAGGAGTTTTTTACAGCCTCGTTTCCCGCGAGCGGTTTGACCGCCGAACTCATGAGGGCGAGGCCCATAAAAAGAAGCCCGAATCCTAAAAGAGCGAGGCCCTTGTTTTTATGTTTATTTTTTCGTGCGAAAAAGAATATTATCGCCCCTGCAAAAACGAACAGCGGAGCTGCCGCAGTGAATTTAAAGGCAATGAGCTGGGCAGTTACCGTCGTTCCTACATTTGCTCCTATCATGATGGAAAGAGCAGCTGCAAGCTGTATTATTCCTGCATTGAGGAATCCAATGAGAATGACTGATGTGGCGCTTGAGCTTTGTATAATGGCGGTTACGCCCAACCCCACAAGAACCGACCGTATTCTGTCGGAAGTGAGCTTTTCGAGCATGGTTTTAAGAAGCGTGAGTGAAAGCTTTTTGAGCGAATCGCTCAAAAGATGCATTCCGTAAATAAAAAGACCAAGACCGCCGATGATTCCGAGAATGACCCTGTAATCCATTAGTATACTCGTTTTGATGGTAGGGAGCACCGATTGTACCGCAGTAGATCAGCTTCCTATTGTTATGTTATTTCAAATAGTTAATGTTAATTTTGATATTTGTGATATCAGAGAAGGTCCCTTGCGTCAACATAAAAAAATGATTCCGTTTTCGGATTTTTTGTTTTACCAGCGCTATAAGAAAATCTTGAATCCTGCGGCAGGCTTATGTTACGTACCGGGGTACTTCTTTGCAGCGAAAGCATAATGAAAGAATTATTACGAAGAAGATGAAGTTGGAGAAGATGGAACATTTTGAGCAAGAAAGAAACATTGAAATAATTAAAAAGACGATTGTCTGTTTGATGGCTGCATTCGTTTTTCTGATGCCTTTCCCCCACACGACAGCGATCAGAGAAATTTGTTTTTATATTTCCGGCCTTTTGTTCGTCGGCTTGATTATAGTAAAGCAGAGCCTTTTCTACTTCCGGTCCCCGTTTACAGTTACGCTGCTTCTCTTCGCATCCTGGTCTTTTTTAGGATTGTTTTTTGCCTTGAATAAACCAAACAGCATAGAAGATTTCTACAGCCATTTGGTACGATATATCATTTTCTATTTTATTCTGATCAATAGTTTTGATTCGAAAAAGGGCTTTTTGACGATTGTCCACACCCTGATCGCTTCAGCCAGTATATTTTCAATTACATGCGGAATTTACTTTTATGCGATAGAAGAGAATCCTGTATCCAGCAGGATTGACTTCAAAGAATTTCAAATAAATATTATCGGATTCCTTACAATAATATCTTTTCTTTTTTCTATAAACCTGCTGCCCCGGTATAGACAGTGGCATGTTCGCATATGGCTTATCATTTCCATTATAAGCACGGCTGTTATCACACTGCTCACGCAATCCATAAGCACCGTAATTGCCTTGATGGTTTCTCTGCTTATACTTTCACTGAATAAAACAAAAATAGTCCTTTGCATAGGTTTCGTAATAGTAATCAGCTTATTCTTTTTCCCTGTCAAAGAAAGGATCAATCCGGAAGCACTCGAAAGAAAAATCCAGGGAGACGACAGATATAAAATAGCGCTTACCTATTATGAAATGATAAAAGACTATCCTGTAACAGGTATCGGATACGGCATGCAGATGTGGTATGACGAAACACTATGGGAAAAATATTCGCAAAGACTTCCGGAGGATAAGCGCGCTGTAATGCAGGACCCGCACAATATTGTGGTTAGTGTAGCGGTCAGGACGGGCATAGTGGGACTGATCCTTTATTTTTATCTCTTTATTATCTATGGAAAAATGGTTCTGGCTGTCAGCAGAAGTGAAAAGAACCATCTGGGGCAAGAATGGGTATGGACATTAGTTGCGTCAATGGCGGTCTATCTTGTAAAAGGTATGTTCGAGCCTGCCTTGACGAATGTGCCAATATACATTTGTTATATACTCTTTGCCCTTATAACCATAGTATGGAGGCTCAATTCTTCAGCTTTTGATGAAGAAAATATCAAAGGGATGGAAACGCATTCGTAATTTGAACCTGGACCCATTACGATCATTATGTGCGGCAGATGAACAGAAAAGAGATGCTCCTGCTTTTAAACACTGAGGATACAATTCATCATGGTGAGCATAATAATATCCTTTTATGAACGGCTGGATTATTTACGGTGCTGTCTTGATTCTCTCAGGCTTTGCAGAGGCAATTTCGATGAAGTCATTATTGCCGATGATGGTTCAGGTACTGAGACTGTCAATAGATTACAAGATCTCATCCCGGCGTATGAGTTTCCGATAACACATGTATGGCAGCCAAAAAACGGATTCAGGCTTGCACTTGCCCGCAATAACGGTATTCGTAAAGCTGCCGGAGAGTATTTGATTTTTTTGGATTGTGATTTTCTGGTATTGCCCGGCACGATCGAGTGCCACGTAAAAGCGGCCAAGCCGGGGAAATTCATTGCCGGGCTTTGTAAATATACTACTCAGGAACAGGCAAAGAGAATATTGCATGAAGAAATTTCAAAGGAGTTGCTCGAAAATCTTTATCACGAGTTGCCGGAGAAACCTGTGACGAGAGAACATTTTAATTTCATAAAATATGGCATTCTGATGAGATTCAGGGCAGTTAATCCGAGAAAACAAAAATGCAGCAGCCATTTCTCCGTACATCGAAAAGACATGGAATTTGTGAACGGGTACGATGAAAATTTTATAGGCTGGGGTGGCGAGGATGAGGATTTGGCGTTGCGTTTCATAAAAGCCGGATTTCGAGGCCGTTCGATCATACCTTCTGCAAAGGTACTCCATTTGTGGCATCCGAAGGAATTGGGAAACAGGCATTGGAGAGAGGGGGCGAATATTGAGTATCTTAACAGGGAAAATATCCCCTTTTTTTGTAAAAAAGGTTTAAGGAAGTAATTCGAGAGGTTAAGCTATATGGTGGCCGTAGCGGGAACCATGGAAATAACCACAGTGATCGGGTGCAGAAACAGGTGTGTATACTGTCCGCAGGATATATTTATAAGGGCTTATATCAAAAAAAGTAACATAGTATGCATGTCTTTCGAAACGTTCAAGGTATGTCTGGATAAGATACCGCCGCAGGTTCATATCCATTTTTCCGGAATGGCGGAGCCATGGCTCAATCCGAATTGTACACAAATGATTTTACATGCCTATGAATGCGGATTTGAAATTTCGGTATATACAACTACCACAGGCATGTCATTGGCGGATATAGATGCCATCAAACATATCCCCTTCCGGATATTTGAAATCCATTTGCCCGATAATAAAAATTATACAGCTATAAAAGTAGATGAAGAGTATCTGAAAAGACTTGGCAGGATTTCCGAGAGCAGTATAAGCGGCTTACGCTATATGAGTATCGGAGGAGTCCATGAGGAAATCAAAAAGCTTTTATCTGCGGCGGATATCAGGGAAGATGAATGTATTAACCGGGCAGGGAACATCGGCGATATCGGAAAGGTCAATCACTGTATATATCTGACAGGAAAAATTGTGTGTAAAAGTTGCAGCCGTTTGTTAAATCACAATGTGTTGCTGCCAAATGGGGATGTCATCCTGTGTTGCATGGATTACGGAATGCGGCATATCCTGGGTAATTTGATTTCGGAGGATTACAATTCATTATTTAATAATGATTCCTATAATAAAGTTATAGAAGGATTAAGCGACGATTCTGCAGATATTCTATGTCGGCACTGCAGTAATGCGAAACAAACCGGAATTGTAACCCGTTTATTAAAAAAAATCCGACACCTCAACTCTCATTTGTAAAATACACGTCCACCCTTTTGCTCTCATATCATATAAGCACGTGAACCATGAACCGGATTTTGGGTTGAGTATTCAGGTTTTACCCTTACGATTCAAAAAAAAGCCAACTTTAAGAGGGTTCAGTTCGCTCTTTCCAGATTTCTTTTGCTTTTTGTGAGAGTGAACCCGGCCGTATGCGTTTCAATACGCCTAAGGTCTCAACAGAGGGGAGCTCTTCAAAAAGACCAGAATGTACGGCAAGACGGTACACGCAGTAAGGAGCCTGCCCCCCAAAGGCAGGATCCGGAAAAATATCGTGAATCAGAAGATACCCGCCGGATAGTATAAAAGGCGACCAGGCGCTGTAATCGCGGAATGCGGCTTCATAACTATGCCCTCCATCAATGAATACCAGCGCGAGCGGTGTTTTCCAGTGGCGTGCCGCAGTTATCGAGGAAGTGACAATAGGAACCACCGTTTCGGTCAGATCGAGATCGGCAATCGTTTTTCTGAATATTCTGAAAGTATCGATCATACCTGATTCTGTATCCAGAAGGTCAGGATCAAAATATTCTTCACCCGGCTGCTGCTCTTCCGAACCGCGGTGGTGATCTATTGAAAATAGAATCGAATTGTGTTCTTTGCAGCCTGCCGCAAGAAATGCAGTCGATTTGCCGCAGTAGCTCCCGATTTCAAGGCAGGGGCCGAAACTGGAAGCTTCTTTTGCCGCGTCATAAAGTCTTTGCGCCTCGGCATCGGCCAGAAACCCTTTGAAATTATATGATGACAGAGTATGAATGCCCATTTTTATCCCTGAGTCGAACCTATAGTGAATCCCATGTCTTCACAAATCATTTTTATAATTGTGCGACTATTTCCTTCATGCGTTTGATAACATATGCATAATCGTCGGTTCCGAATACGGATGATCCCGCCACTATGATATCGGCGCCCGCCTGCGCAATGGATCCAATATTATCCAGAGTTACTCCTCCGTCTACTTCCAGAGTCACCGCAGGCGAAATGCGGTTGATCATTTCTCGGGCTTCCCGGATTTTAGGGAGCATGGTGCCGATGAATTTCTGTCCGCCAAATCCTGGATTCACTGTCATTATAAGAAGAAGATCAATATCGGCGAGAATGTATTCGATCTGCGAAAGCGGTGTTGCCGGATTTACTGAAACACCGGCCAGTTTTCCCCCGTCTTTTATAATCTGGATACTCCGATGCAGATGTGATGAGGCTTCTGCGTGAACGGTCACGCAGTCGCTTCCGGCTGAAATGAAATCTGCGATGAAGGCATCCGGGTTCTCGATCATCAGGTGCACGTCAAATGGAAGAGAAGTTATTTTTCTTATGGATCTGACGATCGGCGGACCAATTGTGAGGTTGGGAACGAAATGTCCATCCATTACATCAACATGTATGAGATCGGCCCCTGCCGTTTCCACGGCCTTGATCTCTTCGCCCAGCCTGCTGAAATCGGAAGACAATATTGAAGGTGCGATTTTTTTCATTTTCAGAACTTCAACCTCAGATTGTGAATGGTCCCCGTATCTATCTCCCTGATTACAAGGCGGAGCTCTTTTGCCTCTGCCGCCTCGGCAGGAAAGAAGATGAACCCGTGCGCTATTTCATTAGGGGGAATCGGTCTTTTTTCAAGAGTTCTTGCGTGCAGATCTTCGCCTATTTGTCTGTGAACGTCGGTTTCATCAATCCCTGAAATTCCCCCTGCCGTTGCTCCGACTGCCGCCCCCACTGCCGCGCCCTTTCCCAGGGCTTCTCCTACATTTGTTCCTGTGACTATACCTATTGCAGCGCCTATTACCGCACCGGCGGCTCCTCCTAAGAGTCCCGGTTTTAACACTCTCGGGGCGACTTCGCTGAATTGAGTTTTTTGAGAAATTCTGTCATAGGCAAGTCTCTCATCAATAATAGGCCAAAGATTATCGTTGGAATCGATGAAATATGTTTTCGCCGGAACAATTTCCAGCGGATGGGTTCCCTGGTTATCAAATACAACCTGGACCGGCAGAACGCCTGTTCCCAGAATGTCGAATCCGAATGCGGAATTTGCTTTCGTTTGATCGGAGTATGCCTGTGCGCCGATTAACGCTCCCGCGGCGGCTGTTGCATTGGGATAAGCTGCGGGCATTTTAAAGGGAACGATCTTTCTTTCGTATCGTGTGCAGCCTGAAACGAAGATAAAAACAGCACATGTTATGAGTGAAAGACCTATTACTGCGAAATACCTTCGATTCATTTCAAACTCCTTGTGTCTCCGTGAATTGCATTCGGACGGGAAGCCCTCGTTCGCGAAGGTAATGTTTTACTTGGTATATTGACAGCTCGCGAAAATGGAAAATCGAAGCGGCAAGAAGAGTGGTCGCCTTGCCTTCGGTTGCACCCAGGTAGAGATGTTCGAGAGTGCCCGCCCCGCCCGAAGCGATGACCGGGAGGCCGGAAGCCTCTGCGATACTTTTTGTAAGGATGAGATCATATCCGTCTTTAGTGCCGTCTGTATCGATGCTTGTGGGGAGAAGGCTTCCGGCACCCAGCTCTGCGGCGCGGCGTGCCCATTCAACGGCATCTTTTCCTGCCGGGGTACGGCCTCCGTTTATATAAAGCTCATATCCTGATGGAAAGCTATTTGTCTTTTTTGCATCTATTGCAACAACTATTCTCTCTCTGCCGAATGCGTCTGCCGCTTCTTTCAGGAGTCCCGGATCTCTGAACGCAGCGGTGTTTACCGATATTTTTTCCGCTCCTGCCGTAAATAGCCGTTCAAAATCATATATTTCTCCTATCCCTCCCCCGACTGTAAGCGGTATCTTGATTGCCTCTGCAACCCTTTTTACCAGGTCTGCCGTTGTTTTTCGCCCTTCTATCGTTGCGGTTATATCGAGAAATGCCAATTCGTCAGCGCCTTCCCTTTCATAAAAAAGAGCCTGCTCAACAGGGTCGCCTGCGTTTTTCAGATCGACGAAGTGAATTCCCTTGACGACACTGCCATCCTTTATGTCGAGGCATGGCATTATATTTATACATTCCATTTTCTGCTCCTTTGCGAGATGATCTGTCTTCATGATTGTATACTTCTTTACTATACCAGATTTTCCCCTGTCAATCTTTTCATTTGAAGGGGGGAAATAACGAAAGTGACGGAATACGCATGCCGCTGCAGTTATCAGAATAGCCGGAAAAGAGCGGTCTTCCTTAATTTGTATTGTATCAGTTGCAGAGGGCGCCGATAACATGGTATTGAATCCGAAAATCAATAGAAAGGCCCTGGACGCCGGGTCCGGTAAATGAGATATTTTCTATATAACTTAGTGCTTGGTGCTGCAGCTATCATCCTTGTACCTTATTACGGTTTCCGTCTGGCATTCACTGGCAAGTACAAAAGGAGTGCGGGGGCGAAATTAGGCTTTTATTCTCCGGAAACTTTCCGGAATTTGAATGGAACTCCGAGAATATGGGTTCATGCCGTATCGGTAGGAGAGGTATCTGCGGCGAAGCCGATAATTGAGGAACTTCGTGCCAGATATCCTGAAGGATGCATAATACTTTCAACGAGCACCGAGACCGGGCATGATACTGCGAAGAGGCTTGTCGGGGGCGCGGCGGCCCATCTTTATTACCCCCTTGATATTCCCTGGGTAATAGACCGGATAATGGGAAAGGTTGTTCCTGATGTATTTGTTCCTGTGGAAACCGAAATATGGCCTAATTTTATTCACATTTGCCGGAAATTGAAAGTGAAGGTAGTGATGGTGAACGGCAGGATATCTCCGCGATCTTTTGCCGGATATAAAGCTACGAGATTTTTTTGGGCAAAGGTGCTGGAATCCGTCGATTCCATTGGAGTAATTTCAACAACAGATGCCGAAAGGTTCGAAGCAATAGGGGCTCAATCTCATAAAATCAGCATCATAGGCAATGCGAAATACGACAGTCTCGATACAGGTGCCGATGAAATACGGCTGCAGGAATTAATGCGCCTGCTGGCGCTTTCGGATGAGGTTCCCGTTCTTGTTGCCGGCAGTACGCATGAGGGTGAAGAAAAGATCCTTTTTGATGTGTTTAAAATCTTGAAAAAAGAGTTTCCCGATCTTGTTCTGTTCATTGTTCCCAGGCATATCGAGAGGGTCGGGGCAATTCGGCACCTGCTCATTGAGGAAGGGCTTGATCGTGAAGCCATCTGCTTCACCGAATTGGTGAAAGGGAAAAACAGGGACGGGCGCCAGGTGGTCATTGTTGATGCGATGGGAATCCTTTTTGCACTGTATGGATGTGCAGATGCAGTGTACTGCGGCGGAAGTCTTGTGCCGAGGGGAGGACAGAATGCACTGGAAGCGGCCGCATGGGGCAAGGTCGTTTTTTTCGGCCCGCACATGGAAGATTTCATTAGTGAGCGCGATCAACTGGTCGCGGCAGGAGCTGGAATTACGGTAACCTGTGCGAAAGATCTTGCAGTGGGGATAAACGCCATGTTTAGCAAACCGGAAGAACGCCGCCTTCGGGGAGAAGCGGGGAAAGGCGTTCTTCAAAAAAACAGGGGGGCGTCGCTGCGCTATGCCGATCTCATCTCTTCAGTCCTCCTCAGTTGTCAGCCCTGTTTGTGAAATCATTCCACCGTTTGTCGACCCAGCTCTGCAGCTGATTGAGCTGTTCGATGCTCATTTTTCTGAATCTCATCTGACGCTCAACGTAATGAATGATAGGCATACGCTTGCCCTTTACTGACAATGTGTTGCTTCTGCCTGTTAACCGAAGCTTTCCGTCTTCTATTTCCAGAAGAGGAAAAATTCCTGTTTCAACAGCGAGTTTGCCAATTTTTACTGTGTCTTTGGCAGGATAGCCCCATCCAGGGGGGCAGGGCGTATCGATCTGAATATACCGGGTTCCTTTGATGCGTTTGGCTTTGACGAATTTCTCGTAAAGATCGATCGGATATGCCGGGGATACCGTAGCGATATAGGGTATATTATGTGCTTCCATAATTCTGATGAAGTCCTTTTTATGGTCCTTCTTTGTCAAAACAGGTGTAGTGGTTGTTACAGCGCCCATAGGCGTGGCTCCCGAGCGCTGTGTGCCCGTATTCATGTATGCTTCATTGTCGTAGCAGGCAAAAATGAAATCGGTATTCCGCTCGGCTGCCCCGCTCAATGACTGAATGCCTATATCATAGGTGCCCCCGTCCCCGGAAAGGGCGAGCACGGTTATGTCAGGTCTGTTCAAAGCTGTGAGAGCTGCTACAATTCCAGAGGCTGAAGCTGCATTTCCCGCAAAGGTGATATTCAGAGCCGGTACTGTAACGGATGTATTGGGATAAAGGCCGTGAAGAACGCACAGACAGCTTGGCGGGATTGCCACGATCGTATTTTCGCGGAGTGCTTTCAAAATATAGCGGTAAGCGATGGAAAGACCGCAGCCCTGACAGGCCCTGCTTCCCGGAAGAATATATTCTTTTTCGTTTATTTTAAAGAGGTTTTCATGCATCCCGTTATCCCCTGTGGCAGTTGAGCCAGGTTGTTTTATTTTTGCAGTCACCGCCGCCGGAACGCTCAAGGGTGTCCCGTATTGCTGCGATGAGTTCCCGCGTTTTTACGTCGCGCCCCCCCAGGCCGGCTATATAATCATGTACCGGCGCATCAATTCCGGAGCCGTATAGCGCCGCTTTCACTTCCGTAGAAAGGCCTCCTTCATTTCCGTAACTTATCGCTTTTTGAAACACGATAATGATACGGGCCCTGCTGAAAGCATGAATTAATTTTTCTTTGGGAAATGGCCTGAAGGAGCGGATACCGACAACGCCGATTTTGATCCCCTCTTCCCTCAGTGCATCAACGGCAAGTGTCGCTTCCTGGGCGATTGACCCCATGCCGGTGACAAAAATGTCTGCGTCCCCGGTTTGGTATTCCCAGATGAGACCGCCATAATTGCGCCCGAATAGATCTGTGTATTGTACGTTGACGTCTTCTATCACTTCCAGTGAAGTATCAAAATCGCGCTGGAGTTTGTAGCGCATCTCCATGTAACCGTCGCAGAGCACGCCTTCGGCGTTTTCCCGCCGCCAGGGGAAGAATACCGGATTAATTGTGCGCGGCCGCTCCGGATCAAGGAATGTATGAGGGCGGTAGGGGGGTAGAAAATTTTTTACCTGTGCCGCTTCCGGAATTTCCACGGGCATCATGGTGTGTGAAAGGACAAACCCGTCATAACAGACCATCGTCGGTATGTAGACCTGCTCGGCAATCCGGTAGGCCTGAATTACTGTATCAATGATTTCCTGATTATCTCTGCAGTAAAGCTGGATCCACCCTGTATCCCGCTGGGACATCGAATCCTGCTGATCATTGAAAATAGACCATGGGGCGCCTACGCCCCGGTTTACACAGCACATGACGATAGGCAGCCTCGATCCGGCGGCCCAATGAAGCTGTTCGTGCATATAAAGAAGGCCGTTGGAACTTGTTGCTGTGAACACTCTGGCACCTACCGTAGAGGCTGAAATCAGGACAGTCAGGGCAGAATGCTCGCTTTCTACACGGACATATTCAGCTTTCAGGGTTCCGGTTTCCACATACATCGAGAGGAGTTCCGATATTTTTGTCTGAGGAGTGATCGGATATGCGGCAACCACCTTCGGTTCACACAGGGTAACGGCAAGCGCTGCTGCTTCATTTCCCGTTATTATACGAATTTCACTCATTCATATCTTCCTTTCGGACCATGGTGATTGCATTAGGGGGGCATTCTTCGGCGCATATTCCGCACCCTTTGCAGTAATCCAGATCGATTTGAACGGGAATTGTCATGTGAACAACTCCCTCAGGGCAGTAGAGCCAGCAGAGAAAGCAGGCTGCCTTTCCTTTTACGGCCGGTGTGCACTTGGAATGATCGATGGCCGGCTTGACATCGCTCCAATCGCCTGTCTTGCCCGCTTCTCCTATAGCAGGCGTGCAGATACCGGATATATTTTCATCTTGTTTTATCATATTCATCCTCGGTTTTTAATTTGCATTTATGCGTGCGTACCCCGATACTCTCTGATTACTGCTTTTGAAAAAGCCGACTTTACCGCCTGAAAATTTTTATATGCACCTGATGCAGCCATTTTGATTGCAAGACCCTGCTCTATATTTTCAAGAGCGATATAGTTCCAGCCTTTTACGAGAGCGCCTAACAGAGGAGTATTTACAACCGGTGTGCCTCCCGCTGTCAGACGGTGCTCGCGGGCAACTGCTGCAGCATCGATCCATATTATCATCACTTTTTTCACAATGGAGCTTTCCGCGGGAGGTGCGGAGGAATTTACGACCATGATTCCTCCTTCTTTGAGCCTTCCCCATATATCGACCACTTTAAAAAGGGAATCATCGAGTACGACCGCTATATCTGCATGCTCGATCTGCGAAAAAGTCCGTATCGGTTCATGCGATATTCTTGTTGATGCCGCAAGGGGCGCTCCTCTTCTTTCCGGACCGAAGGTTGGTGCAGACGTAACTCCCTTATATCCCTGGAGGTATGCCGCTTCTGCAAGGACTTCCGATGCAAGGACGACTCCCTGCCCGCCGCGGCCGTGCCAGATTATTTCGTACATATGCTGCTCCTTTAAAAAAATTAAAGGCCGCGGATTATGTCCGTGGCCTTATCATGGCTCTTTCCCAGGGAATCTATTCTCAAGACGACAAGGCCCGGTATGTCGCCCCGGGAAGAGCGGGGCGCAAGTGAGTCAGCGCGAGAAGTGACCGATGTTTCTTTTTTACATTCATTTCGGGGTATGTCGTTATTGAGGCCTTTTAAATTATGACTTTGCTTTATGAAAAAGGCAGGTAAAAGTCAAATCATTTTTTATTGAGCTTTATTATGATGAGAAAAGAATGCGCTCAATCGAATCAAGAAGAGGCGTAAAGGTTGCAGGGTTGTGCGCAGAAAGCGCGAGGGCATTATATCTCACACACAAATTCGAGAGAACTTCCCTGTCGGGGAAAAGATCTTCCTTATTAAAGATCTTGATGCGGGGCTTTGTTGCGAGTGAGAGTTCCTCCAGAATTATCTCAACTGCCCGTATATGGTCCTCGAAAGCGGGATTGGCAACATCAATAACTTGCAGAAGGAGATCGGCCTCGTTAAGTTCTTCCAGGGTCGCTCTGAAGGCCGCCACTAGTTCCCTGGGCAAATCACGAATAAAACCCACCGTATCAGTTATTATTACTGAGCGGTCCCGCGGGAACCTCAGACGGGCGCTCTTCGGGTCCAGCGTCGCGAATAGCCTGTTTTCAGCGAGCACCGCGCTTTCCGTCAGTGCATTCAGGAGGGTCGATTTACCGGCATTTGTATACCCGATAATCGAAATAACCGGAAGGCCCTCTTTTTTCCTCCTTGAGCGGCGTTCTGTTCTTCCTTTCCGAATCCGGCCGAGTTCTTTTTCAAGACGATTGATCCGGTCGCGCACTCTTCGGCGGTTGATCTCGAGCTTGGTTTCGCCGGGCCCCCTTCCCCCTATGCCGCCCGTCAATCTTGAAAGGGCGGTATTTTTCGTAATCAGGCGGGGAAGAAGATATTTAAGCTGTGCCAGTTCAACCTGAATCTTGCCGCCCTTCGAAAGAGCTCTCTGTGCGAAGATGTCCAGAATGAGCTGAGTCCGGTCTATTACCTTCATTTCGGTAAAATCGGTAATGGAGCAGCGAACCTGGGCGTACGTGAGCTCCTGATCGAATATCAGAAGATTTGCCCCCATCTGGAGCGCTTTGATAACAACCTCTGCGAGTTTCCCTCTTCCCATGAGAAATTTCGGGTCCGCAGCATTCCGATGTTGTATCACGGTATCGAAGACCTCGACGTCCGAAGACCGGGCAAGTTCTTTCAGTTCTTCTATGGAGGAATCGCTGTCGAAGAAGGAGTTTGTTTCAACCCGGACAAGAATGGCCCGGTCGCGCGATTCGACTTTTCTAACCTTCTGCCGGCGGGCGAACTCTTCTTCAAGAGCCTGGATAAAAGATATGAAATTCGTATCAGTCTCCGATATTCGCTGCGGCTCGAGAATCTGCCAGTATTCGCCTTGCGGGTTCTCAGGAATCAGATGGGCTGAATGCACAGTATCCGGCAGACCTTGCGCATCCAGAGTAAGCGCCGCTACGAGATCGAGGCGCAGCAGCGCGAGATCCGTCAGATCGTCCCGGCTGAGCCTCTCTTCTTTCAAGTGCGTGTGGATAAGCCGCAATCCTTTCAGGCGCGTTGATGCAGCCCGGAACCCGGTGAGTCCAGGTATGACGATCTGGCGGTGGTCACCTGCAATCACATAATCGGTTTCACCGCGCCGGTTGATCAAAACGCCCAGCTGGCGGCCCGTCCGGAAAGAAAGTTCCGTGAGGCGCCTGGCATATTCTTGCGTAATTATGCGCTCGGGAGGTATGCGTCTCCTGTAGAGCTGCTCGATTTCCCTGATCTCGCTCGGCTTAAGTCCGGTCGTGTTTCCGTATATGCGGGGTATGGCCTGGTAACTCCTGTGATGAACTATCAATTTCAGGTCTTTCGGGGACCATTATTGACGGGCTTATAGTAAGCCCTCCCTGCCGGCACAGTCAATAAAAAAAGCCCCGGGGAGTTCCCGGGGCTTTTCATGCTGTACATCAGCCGAACCTTAGAACTTCAAGGTCAGCTTGTGGATGAGCAGGTAGTCGTTGTCGATCTCCAGAGTGGGATCCGCACCTTTGTAGTAGTCTCCTGCCCAGAAATAGCCGAAGCCTACCATGTATTCGAGGTTATCGAACAGCTTGTAGGTGGCCTTTACGTCAAACTCGACGCCGTAGTCATCATCAACCTGATTGAGTACCACATCCTCGTCGGCAGTGGCATAGGATATGGACGTAAAGAGTTCCAGAGCCTTCATAGGTTTGAAGCCGCCATAGACCTGATAGAAGAGTGCATTACCCATCTCGCGGCCCGTTTTGAGTCCCGCGGCTGTTCCCAGTCCCGCGTTGGTGCCCCAGTCGGCATAGTCGTGGTTCCAGAGTATCAGACAGGGATCCCACTCATATCCGCCGGTCGCTCCGCCTTCGTTTTCATCGGGGGTCGTGATATCGTTACCCTGGGAATAGGCGAACATTGCGCCCAGATAGCCGGCGCCGATCGTCTGCTTGCCATGAAGGAAGAAGCTCAAGCCAGATGTATCGGTATCGGTAAAGCCCAATGCGATCGCCTCGTCTTCGTATTCCACTTCGCCCTTCGTCCACTTCAACTCGGCTTCGATATAGAAGCTGCCGAGGGTCTTCTTGATGTAAGGAAGAATTGTATGCGAATAGCTCTTGTTTGGTCCAAGGGCCGCCGCAATGCCGGATGCGGCTGAGCTGGGGGTGTACTGATACAGGAACGCCGCTTCGGTGGTCTTGTCGAAGTAGAAGATGATGTCCATGTAGCCTGCCATCTGAGCGTCCGACTCGTACCTTACATTATTCTTTGCATTGATGTATTCCGAATCGTCATATTTTTTGAGCTGGAATACGTTAAGGAACTTTCCGCCTCCGAAAGGCAGGTTCCAGCCGATCTTGGGAAGGGAGATCTCGCCGTTGCCGAAGGGGGTTCCGAAAATACTGTCGGACATCTGACCTACATGAATTGCGCCGCATTTGGTGTTGAAGCTCAGATAGAGAAAATCGAAATCGATATCGGATTCGGCCAGTGCATTGTTTGCAAAGCTATCGGCATAGACATTGCCGTTTTTGTCATAGACGGAATTCGCGCCCTTCCACGCACCTTCCATGACATCGAAGCGGGTGGTAAGGCTGAGGCCCGTGCTCACCTGAAATACCGTATTGATTCTCATGCGCTGGTTGTACCAGGCGCTTGACGAGTTATCTTCTTCCAGCCGGGGATTGGCGCTGTACCATCCCTCGACATAATAAAGGCCGTTAAACTTGATATCAGTCGCGCCTGCGGGCATTGCAAATGCGCATATGAGGCCCAGCGCGAGCAGAGCTACTAACAAACGTTTCATATATCTTTCCTCCTAAAAGATGTATTCTGCTTTAAACCTTTGAATTGTAAACCGAATTTATATGACGTTTGACTGGACTTCTCTTTTTTCACCCCCTTCCCTCGATCCCGGACATACCACGCCGTAGAACGTTATTTGATGGACAAGTAGCACCTTAACCCAGCAATGTCAAGTGTTTTTTGGGGAAGTTTTTCCTTGACAGAGAATGGTTGGCACATTATATAGCAACGGGTTTAGGGCGAAAAAAAGGCAGGTGTTTCACCGAAGCGGAATAGATAAATAAGAAAAATGGAGGTAGAAGATGGGAGAAGTTGAATTAAAAGACGTATATCCGGTGCCGGAGCGCATAAGAGAGGGTGCATACATCAAAAGCAGAGATGAATATGAAACCATCTACAGGCGGTCTATAGAGGATCCCGAAAGCTTTTGGGCCGAAATTGCCGAAGAATATGTAACGTGGTTCAAAAAGTGGGACGGCAAGGTCGAAGATTACAATTTCGACAAAAACAAAGGGCCCATCTACGTGAAGTATTTCGCAGGCGGAAAACTCAATGTGTCCTATAACTGCCTCGACCGGCACCTGGAAAAAAGGGGCGATCAGATTGCCATCCAGTGGGAAGGCAATGAACCCGGCGAGGATAAGGGGTTTACGTACAAAGAACTCCACGCGCAGGTCTGCAAATTTGCAAATGTTCTGAAATCCTATGGAATTAAAAAGGGGGATCGGGTCTGCCTGTACCTGCCTATGATTCCTGAGCTTGCGATCGCAATGCTGGCCTGTACCAGGATCGGCGCCATTCACAGTATCGTATTCGGTGGATTTTCCTCCGATGCGCTTCGCGACAGACTGCTCGACAGCGAAGCACGAATGGTGGTTGTCTGCGATGGAACATTCCGCGGTTCAAAAGCCGTCCCTCAGAAAGCGAATGCCGATGCAGCCGTAGCTCAATGCCCTTCGGTGGAAAAAGTGATCGTAGTGAACCGCGTCGGCGACAAAATCAAGTGCGACTGGGCCGAAGGAAGAGATCTCTGGTGGCACGACGAAATGGCCAAAGCCGGCGAAAATTGCGAACCTGTGGAAATGGACGCGGAAGATCCTCTTTTTATTCTTTATACCTCTGGATCAACGGGAAAGCCGAAGGGCGTGCTCCATACGACAGGCGGTTACCTCATGTATGTAGCGTTTACACACAAGATGATTTTCGATTATCATGAGGGAGACATCTATTGGTGCACAGCCGATATCGGATGGGTTACCGGTCACAGTTATATTGTCTACGGTCCGCTGGCAAATGGCGCAACCACGGTCATGTTTGAAGGCGTACCGAATTACCCCGACATGAGCCGTTTCTGGAAAATAGTCGACAAATACAAAGTAAATATTTTTTATACTGCACCCACTGCGATCCGCGCAATTGCGAAAGAAGGTCTTGAATGGGTCAAGGGAAGCGATCTTTCGTCGCTGCGCATTCTAGGGACTGTAGGCGAGCCGATCAATCCCGAGGCCTGGAACTGGTATTTCAATGTCATCGGTAAAGGGCGGTGCCCGATTGTAGATACCTGGTGGCAGACAGAGACCGGCGGGATCTTGATCACCCCGCTTCCCGGTGCCATCGATATTAAACCGGGAATGGCGACAGTGCCTTACTTTGGCGTATGGCCGGTCCTCCTTAATGATGAAGGAAAAGAGATCACCGATAAAGTGGCCAGTGGAGCGCTGTGTATGAAGAAACCCTGGCCCGGTCTTATGCGAGGCGTTTACGGCGATCCCCAGAGATTTCAGGAAACATATTTCGAACAGTTCCCCGGTTATTATGTGGCAGGTGACGGCGCAAGAAGAGATGAAGACGGATATTACCAGATCACGGGCCGTATCGATGATGTCATTAACGTATCAGGTCACCGCATGGGAACGGCGGAAGTGGAAAGCGCCCTGGTAGCGCACGAATCGGTCGCCGAAGCCGCTGTGGTCGGTTATCCTCATGAGATCAAGGGACAGTCTATTTACGCATATGTTACTTTAAACGCCGGCGTAGAAAAGTCGGAAGAATTAAAGAAGGCGCTTATCGCGCATGTACGAAAAGAAATCGGTCCCATTGCAACTCCAGAAAAAATACAATGGGCGGACAGTCTGCCCAAGACAAGAAGCGGTAAAATCATGCGCCGGATTCTGAAAAAGGTGGCAGCGGGTGATATTTCAGAATTGGGAGATACGTCGACTCTGGCTGATCCTTCGGTAGTGGATGACATTGTAAAAAACAGGCTTTAGTTGAAAGGGCGTTCTTTTCTCATATAAGGACGTCAGGCCTAAACGTGTAACATACTTATATCGCGGCAAAAGTCCGGCATGGGGTGGACCCGTGCCGGCATTTGTCGGTGAAAGGAGGTCATTGTGAACATAGTTGTGTGTGTGAAGCAGGTTCCGGACACGGAAGCCTTGATTAAAGTGAAGGCGGACGGATCCGGCATCGACGAAGGCGGAATCAAGTGGGTAATGAATCCATATGATGAGTTCGGAGTAGAAGAGGCGCTGAAACTGAAGGAAAAAAACGGCGGTGATGTGACAATAGTATCTGTCGGTCCTGCACGGGCTTTGGAAACGATCAGAACTGCCCTGGCAATGGGTGCGGAAAAAGGTATTCATATAAATGATCCCGCGCTTGAAGGCGCTGATGCTTACACAACGGCGAGCGCACTTGCAGCGGCAATCAAGGAAATACCTCATGATATCGTTTTTTGCGGGATGCGGGCAATTGATGACGATGCCGGGCAAGTCGGGTCGATTCTTGCCGAGCTCCTGGGAATACCCCAGGTAACGGTAGTTACAAAACTTGAGGTTGCCGATGGTAAAGCGACGGCGGTAAAGGCAATAGAGGGCGCCCAACTTGTGATTGAGACTTCTCTTCCCTGTGTAATAACTGCTGCAAAGGGGTTGAATGAACCGAGGTACGCTTCTCTTCCCGGCATCATGAAAGCGAAGAAGAAACCAGTGGATGTAAAAGATGCCGCTGCCTTGGGAATTTCCGTTGCGGCAAAAGCGAAGATCGTCAAAATGATGCCTCCTCCGGAAAGGGCCCCCGGCAAAATAGTCGGCGGCGAGGAAGCTGCCGAAAAGGCCGCTCAACTGGTCAAGTTACTGAGGGAAGAGGCCAAGGTAATTTAATCGAATCAAATGGAGGAGATAAAATGGCAAAAGGTGTGTGGATAGTTGCAGAACAGAGAGACGGAGCCTTTCGAAAGGTCTCCTTTGAGATAGCAAGTGCGGCGCGAAAACTGGCCGATGAGCTTGGTGATGAAGTCAGCGCAATGGTGCTCGGATCCGGTATCGAGGGCATCGCGGCCGAACTTGGAAAATACGGGGTGGACAAGGTATATGTGGCCGATGATCCCGCCTTTGAAAAATATACCACCGATGCATATGTACAGGCAGTCACCAAGGCGGTAAAAGAAAACGACCCGGCGATACTGCTTCTTGCCGCATCTGTTGAGGGAAAAGATCTGTCTTCCCGGCTGGTAGGATCACTTGCGACCGGAATGGCCTCGGATTGCACCGACCTGAGGATTGAAGGAGGCAAGCTGATCGCCCTTAGGCCCATGTATGCCGGTAAGGCCTTTGCAGAGGTTGAAGTGGATGGTTCGCCTCAGATGGCATCACTTCGTCCCAATGTATTTCCTGTTGTAGAAAGTGCGAAAGCGGGAGAAGTGGTAAAATTTGATCCGGCCCTCGACGCTGCAGCACTGAAAACAAAAATTGTCGATGTGCAGAAGGATGCGAGTGGCAGAGTAGAGCTTACTGAAGCGATGGTTATCGTCTCGGGCGGCCGGGGAATGAAAGGTCCCGAGGGCTACCAGATACTTGAAGCGCTCGCGGATCTGCTCGGCGCAGCGGTGGGTGCATCGAGAGCGGCCGTCGATGCCGGATGGCGGCCTCAGACCGATCAGGTAGGCCAGACCGGAAAGGTTGTTTCCCCAAATCTGTATGTGGCATGCGGTATTTCCGGTGCGATCCAGCATCTGGCTGGAATGAGTTCTTCCAAATATATAGTTGCCATTAACAAGGATGAGGAAGCGCCCATCTTTGCGAAGGCCGATTATGGAATAGTGGATGATCTTTTCAAGATAGTTCCTGAATTAACGGCTGAAGTAAAAAAGATTTTGTAGATATCAGGGGGGAGCGATACGGTTCCCCCCTTTTTTTTTGATAGATTGAACGCTGAAGATCTGTTGCGAATGGACGGCCGCCGTGCGACGTTTCATTCTAAATCAGTAATAACATGCAGCGAATCACGACCATCGTAAGCTCGATTGGATTGAGTACTAAGAAGGGAGGCAATTATGGCACACGGTGGCGAACACGTCCTTAAAGTGGGAAATGAAGGAAGGGAGGTATTCTGGAATGCCCCCTACGAGGGAATTCTCTTTTTCTTTACGGCTATCGCACTCGTAATATTTGCGTATGGGATTTATCGTCGCTGGCAGATGTGGAAAGCCATCGGGCTTCCCGAGAATAGAACTGATAATGCGGGCGAACGATTCAAAGCGCTGATAATGAATGGTTTATTTCAGGTTAAAACCTTCAGGGAGGCCTATCCGGGGATATTTCACGGACTGATCTTTTTCGGGTTTCTTGTTCTTATATTTGGGGCTGCTATTGACGCGACTCAATTTCATATAGGTCTGCCATTTTTCCACGGCGGCTTCTATTTATGGTTTTCCCTGATTATGGAGATATTCGGTTTGGCTGTTTTAATAGGGATAGTGATGGCCATCATGCGCAGATATATCTTCAAGCCGGATTTCCTTGGCTATAAAGGGGTTCCGGATAACAGACCTGACGATGCCATAGTTCTGGTTGGAATCGGCGCGATCATTGTAACTGGATTTATCATAGAGGCGCTAAGGCTCCATGTAAATATTAATGTGGATGGATTTACCTGGGGAGACTGGTCTTTCGTGGGCTACGCTCTTTCAAAAACACTTGCCGGTGTAAGCTATGATACAACTAGGATTTTACATAAAATAACATGGTGGGTCCATAGTTTTATAACTCTGGGCTTGATAGCCTATCTTCCGTTTTCCAGATTGCTTCATATCTTTACGACCCCGGCTAATTATTACATGAAAAATCTCGAACCGACGGGAACGTTGAAACCTATAGCCGATTTCGAGAACGCAGAGTCCTTCGGCGCAGGACAACTTGAGGATTTTACATGGAAGCAGATATTTGATTCCGAGGCATGCACCAGATGCGGGCGATGCCAGGACGGATGTCCCGCCTATATTTCAGGTAAACCCCTGTCACCTAAGAAAGTAATCCAGGATATAAAAACCTACTGGCTTGAAAGGGCGCCTTCAGTTTTGGCAGCCGGGAAGAAGACCAAGGAAGGTGAGGAAGCTGCTATACCGGAGCCCGATAAGGCCATGGTGGGAGAGGTAATAGATTTGCATGAGCTCTGGGCGTGCACAAATTGCATGTACTGCATGGAGCATTGCCCGGCCCTCATTGAACATGTGCCTAAAATTGTACAAATGAGACAGTATAAAGTTCTCATGGAAGCGGATTTTTCGCCTGAGCTTCAGCTGACCTACAGGAATATGGAAAATAATTCCAATCCATGGGGCATAGGTGCCCATATGCGGGGTGACTGGGCGAAAGATCTCGGCATTAAAACACTGGCCGAGGATCCTGATGTCGAATATCTCTTCTACGTTGGTTGTTCAGGCTCTTTTGACGATCGAGGCAAAAAGGTCTCTGTTGCATTTGCAAAAATACTGAAAGAAGCGGGTGTAAGTTTTGGTATTCTTGGTGAAGAGGAAGGCTGCTGCGGAGATTCGGCAATGAGAGGCGGCAATGAGTACCTTTATCAAACGCTTGCTCAGATGAATATTGAGACCATGAACGGCTATGGTGTAAAAAAGGTAGTATGCACCTGCCCCCACGGGTATAATGCATTGAAGAAGGATTATAGACATTTCGGAGGCAATTTTGAGGTCTTTCACCACACGGAAATTCTTGCCGATTTGATTGCCAAAGGGAAGATCAAACTCACCAAGCCGGTAGAAGGGCTCTTTACATATCATGATTCCTGTTTCCTCGGGAGGTATAATGATATATACAATCAGCCGAGGCAGGTGCTTGGGGCTGTTCCGGGTATGCGTATGGTGGAAATGAAATCCAACCGCGCAAAGTCATTCTGCTGCGGGGCCGGTGGTGCGCGTATGTGGATGGAAGAAGATATCGGAGAACGGATTAATGATATGAGAACCGATCAGGCCATAGACGTGAAAGCCGATACGATAGCTGTTGGTTGTCCTTTCTGCTTGACCATGATGTCTGACGGCATCAAGGATCGTGAAAAGGAAGAGAATATGAAAGCATTTGATATTGCGGAAATCGTCTGGCAGTCGATGGCTGTTGAAAAAGAAACCGATGCCGGAACTCCTCCCGAATAAGAAGCCGGTCCGGAAATCAATAAGGTGAAAGAACCCCCGGTGCGAGAAGCGCCGGGGGTTTTTCGTGCCGGTACGAAGCGATACATTGTGTTTTTTGCCATGGTAAGGTTTTTGAGGTTTTGAATACTATGAAAAAAATACTCATCTTATACTCTTCCCAGACGGGCAATACGGAACAAATGGCCAGGGCAGTATATCGGGGTGCCTCCTCCATCGAGGATATCGAAGCGGTTCTGAAAATAGCTTCCGAAGCAATGATCGATGATCTTTTGGGCTGTCAGGGGCTTGCCATAGGGACACCTGAAAATTTCGGCTATATGTCGGGCCTGATCAAGGATTTTTTTGACAGGACCTATATTCATGCCCGTGGAAAAGTTCTTAGAATGCCTTATGCCGTTTTTGTCAGTGCAGGCAATGACGGATCTGGAGCGGTACACAGTATTGAGCGAATCGCTCTTGGGTATCAGTTCAAAAAAGTATATAATCCTTTAATATGCAAGGGAATGGTAACTGAGGAAATTATTCTGCAATGTGAAGAACTCGGCAAAACCCTTGCTGCCGGTGTAGCTTTCGGTATTTACTGATAACTGATTTCAGGCCGTTGAATTGTAATGCCTGGTCGCATTGCAGTAAAGGAAGAAGCAGTTGATTGGAATAAAAGCACAGGTAGAGCCGGGGCGGGCGCTTCGCACAGATGATTCACGGTCAGAATCTCATGCATGTAAATATACGGAGGACACATATGTGAAAGCTTCGCTTGCTTCCCGTTATACTGCCAGCTCGGCCGGCATGAAGAGCGTTTACGATAACCTAAAGTATGCAAAGGAACTTCATCTATGAAGCCAAAGATTTTATTTATGGGAACCCCTGATTTTTCCATCCCGGCCCTTGATTTGCTTGTAAAGAACGGTTATCCGGTTATTGGTGCCGTTACCCAGCCGGAAAAACCGAAAGGGCGCGGAAAAAAAAGAGCTCCGACAGCGGTAAAGCTTTATGCGGAAGCTGCGGGGATCCCTGTGTATGAACCCGAACGTGTGCGGAGTGAATCTTTTCTCGAGACTTTCAGAATGCTCGCTCCCGATATGGTCGTCCTTGTTGCCTTCGGTCAGATCCTGCCTTCTGAAATTATTAACTCCCCTCCCCTCGGCTGTATCAATCTGCATCCATCTCTTCTACCCCATTTAAGAGGAGCGGCCCCGATACACTGGGCAATCATCAGAGGAGAAAAGAAAACAGGTGTCACAATTATTAAAATGGATGAAGGTGTCGATTCGGGAGATATACTGCTTCAAGAAGAGACGGAAATCGACCCTTTGGAGTCCTTTGGTGAACTTTCTGTTCGTTTGGCTGCCATAGGTGCGCGCATGCTTATCAAGTCAGTAGGACAAGTCGTCGACGGAATTGCCCGGCCGATATCGCAGGATTCATCGGCAGCGACCTATGCCCCCAGATTGTCGCAGGAAATGGGCCATATCGACTGGAGGCAGTCTTCCAAAGAAATAGTGAATCTAATCCGGGGCCTATCCCCTTCACCCGGTGCTTTTACATTCCTCAGAGACAAAAAATTAAAAATATATCAAGCTCTGGCAGGTGACCAGGAAGCTTCGGGGGAAAAAGAACCGGGGCGTGTAGGCCGGCTTTTTGAATCAGGTTTGCAGGTAATGGCAGGCGATGGCCATGTTTACCTGCGGGAAATACAACTAGAAGGCCGAAAGCGAATGTCTGTAGCCGATTTTCTCAGAGGGAATGCAATATCGAGTGAAGACGTTCTTGAATAGGAGCGGCGGTGTGGTTGGACGTGCGGACAATTGCGTTACGGGTTTCTTCACGGGGATCATCATGGCGGCTCTTTTGATGTTTTCCCTCTTTCCATGTGGATTTCAAATCGAAGCAGCTCACGGCAATGAAAGTGACCGTATCGTTCTTGGTTTCAAGAAAGAGCCCGGCGAGGATACCGTGCCATCCCAATGGAAGCATGTTGCGAAACCCGGAAAAAAGGAAAATACAATACTTCTTGAACGCGAAGGGAAAAGTATTATTGTACACATGAAGAGTCTTAACAGTTATTCATCGCTTTTGACGGTTCCATCGGTCGATCTTTATGAATATCCGATCCTCGCATGGAGATGGAAAATTGACCGGGTAACAGGGATGGCCAGAGAAGATACAATAGACAGGAATGACAGTGTCGCAAGGGTGCGTGCGGTTTATGGTGCAAAGGAGGCAACTTCGCCATCCTTCGTTGACGGAATTTTAAAAAATTTTGGTTTTTCGCTATGGCCGAAAGAGCCGGCCGGCTATAAAATTGATTACATTTGGGGAAACGGTTTTCCCCGCGGCACCATTATCGACTACCCCGGTTCTTCCCGGCACAAAATTATGTTTGTCGAATCGGGTGAAAAGAAGGCAGATCGATGGGTATGGGAAAAAAGAAACCTCGTTGAAGATTATAAAAACATATTCGGCGGGCATGCAGAGGGATTAAAAGGAATTCTCGTCCTTTCAGATACCGAAGATACCAATGAGGGAGTCAATGCATATTTTGGGAACATTGTGCTTATGAAAAAGGAAAATGATTAAATACAGAAATCCTCGAAGCAATGCCGTAGAAATTTTGAACATGGTGGAAAGGGATCACTTTTATGCCGAACCTCTTATAAACAAGGTTTTTTTGAAAGTTCGCTATGAAAAAACGGAGGATAAAAGGCTGCTCAATGAATTGGTATATGGTACTCTCAGGCTGAAAAATCGCCTGGATTTCATAATCACATATTTTTACAGCGGTAATTTTCAGAAAATGGAAGACGGGATCCGAAATATATTGCGAGTAGCGCTTTATCAGATGTTCTGTATGGATAAAATACCCGGGTATGCGGCCGTTAATGAAGCGGTTCAATTCACTAAAAGTATGTATCCCGGCAGGGAAGGCCTTGTAAATGCGATTTTAAGGAATTCAGCCAGAAGGAAAAAGGAAATTGTCTATCCCGGGTATTGTCAAAATCCGGTTGAATTCATTGCTTCTTTTCATTCACATCCTCACTGGCTTGTCGCCCGGTGGGCTGAATATTTCGGTATCGATGAGACTCTTGAAATATGCGAGGCGAATAACCGGATACCCCCGCTGGCTGTCCGAGCCAATCTCATGAGAACAACTCGGGAAAAACTGATGTGCGAGCTGTCAAAAGAAGGGTTCCATCCAAGACCGTCACCCCTTTCTCCGGATGCTGTCTTGGTTGATCACCATCCCTATCCGTTAGCGGAATCTCCACTGTATATTCAGGGTTTTTTTCAATTCCAGGATGAAGCATCGCAGCTTGTTTCATACCTCCTCAATCCCGGGCCGGACGAGACAGTGCTTGATATGTGTGCGGGATCCGGCATCAAGTCGACCCATATAGGCGCACTTATGAAAAATCAAGGTTCCATTTTGGCCGTAGACAAGAATTCAGCCAGACTTGCGCAGGGGGCGGAACTTGCACAGAGGTTCGGAATAGGAATTATCGAAAGAATTGCTGCTGACGGAGAAAAGGATTTCGGAAACGCATTTTATGGACGATTCGACAGAATTCTTGTAGATGCGCCCTGTACCGGTCTGGGAACACTGAGGAGAAAACCTGAAATAAAATGGTTTGCAAATGAGGGCGACAGTATGCACTATGCAAAAATTCAGGGAGCGCTTTTGAAAAATTGTTCACTCTATCTTAAAAGTGGAGGAACAATGGTATATGCAACCTGTACGACGGAACCGGAAGAAAATGAAGAATTGATAGATTGTGTACTGGCCCGGGATTCTTCCCTGTCTCTTTGCACACCACGTGAATTTCCCCGCCCTGATACGATCGATTCAGGAGGATTTTTCAGGACTTTGCCCCACCGCCATGGCGCCGACGGATTTTTTGGGGCAATATTGAAAAAAACCGGAAACCGGTAAAAAGAAGGAAGCCGAATCATGGAGGAGAAAACACCGACCAGGCAGGATGCTCTTTCTCTGCTTAAGGAATATAATAAAAATGAATCATTGATCAGGCACGCATATGCTGTTGAAGGTGTCATGCGCTATTGTGCCCGGAAGCATGGGGAAGATGAAGAGAAATGGGGGATTGTCGGACTCATCCACGATCTTGATTATGAAAGATATCCCGAAGAGCATTGCGCAAAGACAAAAGAAATACTCGAGACTCATAATTGGCCGGCGGAATATGTCCGTGCAGCCGTTTCGCACGGCTGGGGGCTCTGCTCAGATATAAAACCGGAGTCGCGGATGGAAAAGACGCTTTATGCCATAGACGAACTTACAGGACTTGTGGCAGCCAACGCCCTGGTCCGTCCATCGGGAAGCGTACTCGATATGACAGTCAAATCAGTGAAAAAGAAATGGAAAGTGCCGGCATTTGCTGCCGGGGTAAACCGGAATATCATTCAGAAAGGTGCCGAGATGATGGGAGTGGATATTGAAGAGCTTATCGAGGATACGATAATGGGGATGCGTGAGGTAGCTCATGAAACTGGTTTGGCGGGCCGATAAGTGTGCAGACAAATCTGAATGCCCGTATTTCATTTTACAGGAAAGGAAAAGTGAATATTGTGCGTAATACCCGTTTCCATCACGATTACTATAAAGTCATTGACATCGATGAGAAAAAAAGGTATCCAATCCCTTCTTTATTCCAGGAAAATCCGGAGGTAATAAAGTGATGATACTGCGACAGATGCAGGTAGGAAATATGGCCGTTTTTGCATATCTTCTCGGCGATGAGGAAGAGGGAACAGGGCTGGTTATCGACCCTGCAGCAGATGTTGAAGCTATTATTGATGAAGCAAAGAGAAATAATCTTTCGATTCGATATATTGTAAACACCCATGGCCATGTCGATCATATTTCGGGCAATGCCAAAATGAAAAAAATGACAGGGGCAAAAATAGTGATTCACGAGGATGATGCCGACATGCTTGTTTCAACTCCCTTGCCAGTTCTGAGAATGTTCGGAGCAGAACCGTCTCCTGCCGCGGATACGAGAGTAAAAGACGGAGATACCCTGTCGGTTGGCGGGATCACACTTACAGTGATTCATACGCCAGGGCATTCACCGGGCGGAATCAGTCTGTACACGCCAGGATATGTATTTACAGGCGATACTCTCTTTGTCGAAGGAGTGGGAAGAACGGATTTGCCCGGCGGATCCTGGACAGTAATGCTCAGATCTATTGAAAAAAGCCTTTTTTCGCTTCCCGACGATACAATTGTTCTACCGGGGCATAATTACGGAATGAGAGCGACATCAACAATCGCCCTCGAAAAGAAAAATAATCCCTTTTTATAAAAAAGAAGGTTTTACTCTATGGCGTGCATCAAAACGGATTTCAAATCGCTGAATTTGGTAAGCAGGGGGAAAGTGCGAGACATTTATGCAGCGGGTGATCGTCTCCTTATTGTAGCTACAGATCGTATTAGCGCTTTTGATGTAGTAATGCCGACGCCGATTCCCGATAAAGGTAAAATTTTAACACAGATGTCAGTCTTTTGGTTCAGGATTATGGAGCAGGTGATTGAAACTCATCTTATCTCGGCTGACGCAGATGAGTATCCTGAAGAATGCCGCAGATATACTGAACAAATAGACGGGCGCAGCATGCTGGTCAAAAAGGCGGCGCCCTTACCGGTAGAATGTATCGTGAGAGGATACCTTACGGGATCGGGCTGGAAGGATTACAGCGAAGGAAAAGCGGTTTCAGGGATTCAACTTCCGCAGGGGCTCAAAGAATTTGAAAAACTTCCAGCGCCCATTTTTACCCCTACCACAAAAGCGGAGGCCGGAACGCATGACCTGCCAATAACCAGGAATGAAATGGCAGATAGAATAGGTACGGAACTTACAGAAAAAGTTATAGCCGCAAGTCTTGAAATTTATAATCGTGCATCAGTGATTGCCGATCAGGCAGGGATTATAATTGCCGATACAAAAATGGAATTCGGTATTATTGACGGCAGGCTTATTCTGATCGATGAACTGCTTACGCCCGATTCGTCGAGGTTCTGGCCGAAAATTGATCTGGAGAAAGGCAGGGCGCCTTCCAGTTTTGACAAGCAGTATCTGAGGGATTATCTGCTTTCGATTCAGTGGAACAGGGAACCCCCTTCACCGGTATTACCGGCGGAAATAGTGGAAAAAACGCGAGAGCGTTATCAGGAAGTATTCAGACGAATTGTGCGGGAAAAAGCTTTTCTTCCTTGACAGGCCTGTGTCCTGTTATTATCTTATATTCGCTTGCAGGGTATGAGAATTTCGGGTTCCAAATACCTGCGCATCAAAGGCAATTTATGTAAATCCCGCCGAGCAGGCAAAAAATTAATATAAAGTCAGCAGGTACGGCAAACGGGGAGTGCGGCCGTGCTTCCATAGTTAAATTTATTATGAAACAGGATTATTACACTATTCTCGGCATAAATCGCAGTGCATCGGATGAAGAAATAAAGAAAAGCTATCGAAAGCTTGCATTAAAGTATCACCCTGACAGAAACCCCGGTGACAAAGAGGCGGAGGAAAAATTTAAACAGGCTGCCGAAGCTTACGAAGTGCTGCGTGATTCGGAAAAAAGAAGTATATATGATCACTACGGTCATGAAGGATTAAATGGCGCCGGGTACAGGGGTTTTACAGGGTTTGATGATATTTTTTCCAGTTTTTCGGATATTTTTGAAGATGTATTCGGATTTACCGGCCGGAGAAGTTATTCCCGGACAGCCGCCAGGCAGGGCGCGGATCTGAGGTATGATCTCACGATTTCCTTCATGGATGCTGCGTTCGGCAAAACGACGGAAATCGATCTGGAGCGATTAGAAAATTGTGCCGCCTGCGGCGGAATGGGAACTGCACCGGGTACTGAGCCTTCTGTCTGTCCCACTTGCAGGGGGACGGGACAGGTTACCAGATCGAGCGGATTTTTCAGTGTCAGTTCAACCTGCCATCACTGCCAGGGTGCCGGCCGTATTATTGAGCACCCCTGTAAAGAATGTCACGGGACAGGTAAAAAGAAGATTAAAAGAATGGTACAGCTGAAAATTCCGGCGGGTGTCGAGACAGGGGTTCGGCTGAGACTGAAAGGTGAAGGCGAAGAGGGAAGCTACGGCGGTCCTAGCGGGGATTTGTATGTGTTCATCCGTGTATCGCCTCATGAATATTTTCAGAGAGATGGAGATGATATAGTATGCCAGGTATCAATTCCGATGACCATTGCCGTTCTGGGAGGACAAATAGAAGTACCTACACTGGAGGGATTCGAAAAAATAAAGATACCGAAAGGGACTCAGCAGGGACATCAGTTCAAGCTGAAAGGTAAAGGAATCCCCCATCTTCGAGGATTCGGAAGGGGAGATCAGCTCATAATTACGATAATTGTAATACCGAAGGATCTTAGTAAAAAAGAAGAGAAACTTCTCAAGGATTTTGCCACACTGCGTAACGAAATATAGCCATTTGCATCAGGTTTTTTGGACCAGCCATATATAAATGCCTTTCCAGCTTGCAAAAAAGTAAGAAGAAGAATTTGCTTCTTGACAGAGTATAGCGACTTATCTATAACCGCGACAGTTTTACAATTCTTTAAAAAATAGCAAAAAGGAAACACTATGCCGGCGCGTAAAGATATAAAAAAAATAATGATTATAGGTTCCGGTCCGATAATTATCGGTCAGGCCTGTGAATTCGATTATTCCGGAACGCAGGCGTGCAAGGCTCTGAGAAGCCTGGGATATGAAATTGTACTTGTAAATTCCAATCCGGCTACGATTATGACCGATCCTGGTATGGCCGATTATACCTATATTGAGCCTCTCAATTTTCAATCACTCAAAGAGATTATAGAAAAAGAGCGGCCCGATGCACTTCTTCCAAATCTCGGCGGTCAGTCGGGCTTGAATCTTTCTGCTGAACTTGCGCGAAAAGGAGTACTCGATGAATTCGGGGTCAAGGTGATCGGGGTAAACATCGATGCGATTGAAAGAGGCGAAGATCGAATTGCCTTCAAAGAAACCATGAGTCGTCTTAATATAGAAATGCCTGTAAGTCAGCCGGCATATTCAGTCGAGACAGCAGAAGAAATAGCCGAAGAACTCGGCTATCCGGTAGTAATCAGGCCTGCCTACACGATGGGCGGAACGGGAGGCGGGCTGGTATATAATAAAGAAGAGCTTCAAACCGTAGCAAGCAGGGGAATTTCAGCCAGTCTTATAGGTCAGATACTGGTTGAAGAATCTGTTTTGGGATGGGAAGAACTTGAACTGGAAGTGGTCCGGGATTCAAAGAATCAGATGATAACAGTCTGCTTTATCGAAAATGTCGATCCTATGGGAGTGCATACCGGAGATTCCTTCTGTACCGCGCCTATGCTTACCATTTCTCCCGAACTTCAGAAAAGACTTCAGAATTATGCCTATTCAATTGTAGAAGCAATACAGGTAATCGGAGGCACAAACGTTCAATTCGCCCATGATCCCGAATCAGGCCGTGTAGTGGTGATTGAAATAAATCCAAGAACATCCCGTTCATCGGCACTTGCGTCAAAGGCAACAGGATTTCCGATTGCGTTCATTTCATCTATTCTTGCAGCGGGGATGACTCTGGATGAAATTCCCTACTGGAAAGACGGAACTTTGGATAAGTATGTTCCTTCCGGAGATTATGTGGTGGTGAAATTCGCAAGATGGGCCTTCGAAAAATTTGAAGGCGCCGAGGATTCCCTCGGGACTCAGATGCGCGCTGTCGGCGAAGTTATGAGTATCGGAAAAACCTATAAAGAAGCGCTCCAGAAAGCGATCAGATCCCTTGAAATCAACCGGTATGGTCTCGGTTTCGCAAAAGACTTTAATTCAAGATCTCTTGAAGAGCTCATGGGGTTGTTAAGCAAACCCACCAGCGAGCGTCAATTTATCATGTATGAAGCTTTAAGGAAAGGAGCTTCAGTAGATACGCTCCACCAGAAGACAAATATTAAAAAATGGTTTATAGAACAGATGAAGCAACTGGTGGAAATGGAAGAGGAGATATTGAAGTACAAGGGAAAGGAGATCCCCCATGAACTTCTCGCGTATGCAAAAAAAGACGGCTTTGCCGACCGTTATTTGGCATTTCTTTTGGATGTGCAGGAAATAGAAATCAGGAAACGAAGAAAAGAATTAGGCATTGCACAAGGGTGGCAGCCGGTTCCGGTAAGCGGTGTTACCGATGCGGCATATTATTATTCCACATATAATGATGCAGATAACACGCCTCCTGCTTCCGGGAAAAGAAAAATCATTGTGCTTGGAGGCGGTCCCAACAGGATAGGCCAGGGCATCGAATTCGACTACTGTTGTGTTCATGCTGCATTTGCTCTGAGAGATGAAGGGATCGAATCGATCATGATCAACTGCAATCCGGAGACTGTGTCTACTGATTATGATACATCAGACAGGCTCTATTTCGAACCTCTCACGGTAGAAGATGTGCTGAGCATTTATGAGAAAGAAAAACCTGACGGTATTATCGTGCAGTTCGGAGGACAGACACCTCTTAATATTGCCAATGAGCTTTCCGCAGCCGGAGTGAAGGTTATAGGAACATCGCCCGAAATGATTGATTTGGCGGAGGACAGGGATCGTTTCAGAAATATTATGGAAAAAATAGGCATTCCTGAACCTCGGTCCGGAATGGCAATAAATATTGACGAAGCTCTTGCCGTGGCGGAAGAAATAGAATATCCGCTAATGGTTCGCCCTTCTTATGTTCTGGGGGGCCGGGGTATGGAAGTTGTACATGATGAAGACAGTTTAAGGCGCTATCTTGCTGTTGCCGTGGATGTAACCCCTGAGCGGCCCGTGCTGATTGATAAATTTCTCGAAAATGCAATAGAAGCTGAAGCGGATGCAATTGCCGACGGAACAGATGCTTTTGTCCCGGCTGTAATGGAACATATCGAACTTGCGGGTGTTCATTCAGGCGATTCCGCCTGTGCAATCCCGCCGATTACGATTCCTGAACGACACATCAAAACAATTTATGAATATACAAAAAAAATAGCTGCCGAACTCAGTGTAACAGGTTTGATGAATATTCAATATGCGATTGCGGGAGACGTAGTATACGTTTTGGAAGCGAATCCACGTGCCTCAAGGACTGTTCCGCTGGTTTCAAAGGTTTGTAACATATCCATGGCTCGACTTGCGACATTATGCATGCTTGGCAAAAAAATATCCGATTTCGATTTCAATCGGCATTCTGTTCCGCATTTTGGAGTAAAGGAGGCCGTATTCCCGTTTAACATGTTTCCTGAAGTGGATCCTGTATTGGGCCCTGAGATGAGATCGACCGGGGAGGTTCTTGGTCTGGCGGATTCTTTCGGTCTTGCGTTTTACAAGGCGGAAGAAGCTGCATCGCAGCAGCTTCCCTATGAAGGGACGGTTCTCATAACAGTTTACGACAAGACAAATCCGGCTTTGCTTTCAATAGCCAGAGAGTTTTGCCAACTCGGTTTTAAAATTAAGGCAA
This sequence comes from Syntrophales bacterium, assembly GCA_023230565.1. GTDB lineage: Bacteria > Desulfobacterota > Syntrophia > Syntrophales > UBA2210 > JALNXD01. Next base: position 12,456 of record JALNXD010000002.1, on the reverse strand, counting down.
CTGTCGGAACCCATGAATTTTTGAATAAAAATGAAATTCCTTCAGAAGTTATTCTTAAAATGCATGAGGGAAGGCCGAATATAGTTGATGGAGTCAAAAACAAGGAAATCCAGTTAATTATCAATACCCCAAGCGGCCGGATGAGTCAGTTTGACGATTCGTATATAAGAAAAGCGGCAATCAAATATAAGGTGCCGTATATAACAACTATGGCGGCGGCTGTTGCGACTGTAAAAGGTATTCAGGCAGTAAGGCTGGGGCATGGAGCCGTAAAATCCCTTCAGAATTATCATAAAGATATATTGCAATAAAGAATCATTTTCATTATGCCGCCGGCATGGAAAACATAAGTAGCAGATAAGAAAGGAAAAAATTTTTAATACCGATGAAATCAATTCGCGAAAATTGCGGCGTGTTCGGACTTTATTCTGAAAGTGATTGTGTCGGAGATATTTATCAGGGAATTGATTTTCTTCAACACAGAGGACAGGAATATTGCGGTATATCCACATATGACGGAGTGATTCACCATGAGACCCATCATGGAAAAGTTGCGAACGCCTTTACAGAAGAAGAATTGAAGAAACTTACCGGAAATTATGGAATAGGACATGTCAGCCTTCAGGATCGTCAGCCTATGAGATGGCTGACCCAAATTGGAGAAATATCGGTTGCATTCAGTGGAAATATAATAAATGCCGCGGCGTTATTGAAAGAGATGATGAGACGGGGGAAATCTTTCGTAGAAGGGACCGACGTAGAGATCATATCGAAAATCATAATAGAAGAGCCTAATATGGTAGCCGGAATATCGAAGCTTGCCGAGAAGGTGCGAGGTGCCTATTCTCTCGTCGTTTTAACTGAAGAAGGCGTATACGCGGCCCGGGATATATTCGGCTTCAGACCGCTTATTTTAGGATATGATAACACCCGTTATGCAGTAAGTTCAGAATCACGGGCCCTTCAAAATCTTGATATGGATATCTACCGCGATGTCGAACCTGGAGAAATTCTTCTTGTCGATCGTGAAGGATTCAAGACGCTCTCAAAACTCGATTCTCCCAGGAGAGCGCATTGTGCCTTTGAATGGGCCTACACGGCCAGCATGGATTCCATTGTGGACGGTGTATATGTTCAGGAGGCTCGAGATAATCTGGGAGCAAGCCTGGCCCAGAGAGATATCGATGAAGGAGGTATTCTGGCAGACATTGTAGCCCCGGTTCCTATGTCAGGTATCGGACATGCCTTGGGTTACCATAAACGTTCGCGAATAAATTATCAGGAAGTATTTTTGTATAATCGTTACGCCGACAGGAGTTACACGCAGGCAACGCAAGTGGCCAGGGAAAAAATGGCGAAAAGAAAGCTTTCCATTCTTCCATATGTCAAAGGGAAGCGGATTATATTGTGCGATGATTCCATAGTGAGAGGAACGCAAATTATGCACAAGGTATTGGATTTGAAGGAGGCCGGCGCAAAAGAGGTTCATGTACGAGTATCCTGCCCCCCTCTTTTATATCCCTGCGAATTCGGCATATCGACACGTTCCTACGACGAGCTGATTGCCCGGTCGTTTATGAAAAGAGGCGATATAACCTCGATGGATACCCTGCGCAATTTTGAAAAATGGATCGCAGGGAAAATTGCAGCGGATTCTGTAAAATTCAATACAATGCATGATTTTGTGGCAGCGCTGCTCACATCTAAGGAAAATCTCTGTTTACAATGCTTTGAGGGTCTTTCCCCCTATCGGACTGATCAATAAAATTCCCCGTGAGACAATTTCTCCTGCTAACTTTATTGTCTGCTTTGAAAACAACATCATATCAGCAGACAAGAAACACTTGGAGACAGAGCGGCAATAAAAATGTAGACAATCGCTGAAATATAAATTATAAAATCCGGCAAATGCATTCGGCAGGAAAGATAATAATTCACTTTATATTCTCAAAGGAGGTGCCATGAGGCACATTAAAGCTTTCTTTCTGTTTCTTTCTATTTTTGCATTTTGCACTACAGGTTGTGCTCCCCTTGTTGTCGGAGGTGCTGCGGTAACAGCAGGCGCAGGAACATACATATACATGAACGGAGATTTGCAAACAGATTATCGTCAGGATTTCGATTCGGTCTGGATTGCCTGTGAAAAAACAATGGCAGACATAAAGGCCGTAGACGTTATTCCGGTTAAAGAAATAGGCAATGGAAGTATCGATGCGAATGTTGATAACGAAAAAGTTCATATTTCCGTCAAGTACAAAGCGAAGGACCTCACCCATGTATCAGTGCGGGTAGGGTTACTGGGAGACAGTCTGGCTTCTCAGCGAATACATGATATGATTGTTCAAAACTTATAATCAGTTGACAAGGTTCCCTTTCTCTTTGGATTGCGCCTGATCATTTTTATTGTCATCCAGTCCGTAATTTTTAATTTTGCGATGAAGGTTGCTTCTTTCAAGCCCGATAGCCTCCGCTGTTTTAGATATATTCCAGTCATTTTCCGATAGTTTCCTTGCAAGATAACTTTTCTCGAAAATTTCTTTTGCTTTTTTGAAGGATCCTGTAAAAATTTGTGACGGCGCGGAAGGGGCCAAAGAAATGCCCGCCTCCTTGAAAAGGATCGGGATGTCGCCCGCTGTAATAAAGTCGGCCGGTGACATAATAACGAGGCGTTCGATAATATTTTTTAATTCTCTGACATTACCGGGCCAGTTGTGAGTCATAAGTATTTTCATTGCATCTTCAGTAATTCCATTTATGTATTTGCCCTCTTTGACTGAAAATTCTTTAATAAAGTGAGTGGCAAGCAGGGGGATATCTTCTTTCCGGTCACGAAGCGGGGGCACAAAAAGAGGGATAACATTGAGGCGATAAAACAGGTCCTGGCGAAAACGACCTTCTTCCATTTCCTTTTCAAGATCTTTATTGGTAGCTGCGAGAACCCTCACATCGGTATCGATTATTCTGGAGCCTCCGACACGCTGGAATTTTTTTTCCTGAAGAATGCGAAGTATCTTGGCCTGTGCTTTAAGACTCATATCTGCAACCTCATCGAGAAAAAGAGTTCCTTCATTTGCCAGATCGAATTTCCCTCGTTTTTTTGTAGTTGCTCCTGTGAAGGCACCTTTTTCATGGCCGAATAGTTCGCTTTCAATCAGTTCTTCCGGAATTGCGGCGCAATTGACTTCGGTGAAAGGCTTATCGTGTCGCCTGCTGTATCTGTGGATAGAGCGGGCGACTAATTCTTTCCCCGTTCCGTTTTCCCCCATTATGAGGATCCAGGCATTTGTCGGGGCGATAATTTGAATCATTTCCTTCAAATCCTTTATCACTCTGCTTTCACCGTGTAATTCAAAATCCTGCTTGAACTTATCTTTTAACTGCTTATTTTCTTCTTCAAGGCGGGCAAGATCGAGAGCGTTATTTGCTATTAGAACGACTTTTTCCAGCGAAAGCGGTTTTTCGACAAAATCGAAGGCGCCAAGCTTGGTTGCTTTCACCGCTGATTCGACTGTACCGTGCCCTGAGATTATTACAACCGGAATGTGCGGATATTTCGATTTTATGCGCGTAAGTGTTTCTATACCGTCGATTCCCGGGAGCCATATATCTAGCAATACCAAACCCGGTAATTCTTCATCGATGAGGGCAAGGCATTCCTCTCCGCTTGAGGCAGTGAAAACTTCGTACCCTTCATCTGAGAATATTCCCTTTAATGAAAGGCAGATACTATCTTCATCATCGACTATAAGTATGGTCTTGTGCATTATTTCATCCTATGCGACTGGAAAATCAAAAAATACGATAGTTCCTGCAGGCGAATTATCTTTTACCCCTATCGTTCCCTTATGGTCTGAAATTATCGAACTAACGATTGTCAGACCAAGCCCTGTTCCTGACTTTTTAGTTGAAAAATACGGTTCGAAAAGCTTCATTTTATCTTTCGGCTCGATTCCGCATCCGTTATCTTTTACTTCCACTCGTGCCTTCTGCGTCTCACGTATATATGAAGTGACAATTTGTATTTCACCCTTTTTTACCGATGAAACGGCAGTGACTGAGTTGTCCAGTAAATTTACCATGACACGCTTTATCTGTTCAGCATCTATCATGACCTGCGGTATGGAATGGCCTTTAATTAACGAGAAGTGTATCTCCTTATGAGCTTCCTCGAAAAGAAGAATAGAATGTTCAATCACTTCATTCAGATTATTGGGAGCAGGGTTAGTTGCAGGCATTCTCGCAAATTTAGAAAATTCGTTTACCAGATTTTTCAGCACATCCACCTGGTTTACAATTGTTGCCGTGCACTCGCGGAATATCGTTCCCTCATCACCTTTCATATTGTCGCCATATTTTCGTTGCAGTCGTTCGGCCGAAAGTTTGACCGGCGTAAGAGGGTTTTTGATCTCATGAGCTATTCTCCGTGCAACTTCCCTCCAGGCGGCAACACGCTCTGCCTTCTGAAGCTGAGTAATATCCTCGAAGACTATTACCATTCCAAGATAGGTTCCGTTATCATCCTTAAGGATGGTAGTCGATATTAAGATAGTGAGAACCTTGTCTTCGAGTATAAGCTGTGCTTGTTTCTCAAGAAAGTCACTTTCCTGCTCCTGCAATTCTTTTAAAAGTTCTTGAACCATCTCCATATGTTCCGGCCGCAGAACGTGTCCGTACTTTTTATTGAGTACTTTTGCTACCTTTATACTCAACATTTCTTCGGCCGCTCTGTTAATCGTCGTAATGACGCCATCTTTGTCGATCGATATTACGCCTGCCGATACATTTCTCAAAACTGTTTCCATATACTTCCGCCGCTGATCAAGATCGATATTTGCCTGTCGTAACCCATCGCTGCTTCGTTTAAGATCGGCAGTCATCTGATTGAAAGAATCAACGAGAACGCCTATTTCATCATCTGCAAGAACATCAATATGATAGTCGAGATTTCCGCCTGAAATTTCGTGAGTTGCTTCAGCAAGGTCCTGAATGGGCACTGTAATTCCCTTTGCAAGAAAAAGGCCGAACCAGGTTGCAGAGAAGACAATTAAGAGCATTACGATGAAAAGAGTGATCATGTAGCTGAATTTTATTGGATTCTTTAGAAGAGTGAGCTGTTTGTACTGTTCTGATGCCCTGGAAATATCATCCATTCTTTCTATAATATCTTTGCTGATAAAATACCCGACCGATACGACTCCCATAACTTCCTTCGGACTGTAATTACTATGAAGGGGAACATGACCACTCACAAGATCTCCCCCACTTACCGATTGTACGGCTGTAATTTCCTTGCCGCGGAAAAGGTCTTCCTGCATTTTCGGAGAGAGTTTAGGTGTAATTATATCGGGATTGAAAGGGTCTTTTAAAATAACTTTCTCTTTTCTGTTATCGAGTGATAGTTCAATACGTCCCAATTTAAAAATTTTCTGCCTTTCAGCAAGAAACTTGGTAAGGTCTTCGCTCAAATTCTTGTCATAAAGCTTCTCCCTGCTTATCGTTTCGCTGATACTCCTGGCATAATACAGTGCGTTGTCCGTATATTGCTGATAATAAATCTGGGCAACTTCAAGTGAAGATCCCAAGGCTGTGACCAATTTCATATTAAACCAGTTGTCAATACTGTTGGACAAGAATTTTATCGAAACCAGAAAAAGAACGATTGTCGGAATCAGTGAAAGGCTTATGAAAGCGGCAACAAGTTTTGTTCTGATTTTTGAACCTAATATTCCATGGCGGCGTTCAAAAACAAGTTTTACCAGATTCCGCACAATCAGAAATATAAGAAGTATGATAAGAATAAGGTTTATATTGACAAGACCGAAAATCAGGACTTCGTCGGACAGAGGCAGGCGGGCTTCCACTTCTGTAAGTCGGCTTTCAATAAAAGTCAAAGCCAGGACTACGGCGATTGTGATGATGATTATTATTCGTTCACGCCGGCGTTTTCTTGCTTCTTTGATATCTGATTCCTGGAGCATTTTACACTCTCAATATACGAAATCCTGGCGGACCCATTTCGTTTCGAAATGCCAGAGGGATGAAAAAAGTAAAGTATTTTTCAATTCCAGAGGAAGATGAACTTTGTCGAGCTGTGCCTTGACGCGGACATAATAATGTTTATCTCTCACCAGATTTTTCAGGAAGGCAACCGGGATCCCGCTTATATCCGATATGGCTTTTTCGGCTTTCATCAATTCTTTAAATTGCTCCGGATCCTTGTCCGTTTCAGAATAGGATAAATACAATACTTTCTTTATATTATCGTATTTCAACGAATGTTTAATCTTGAGCGAAGATATCTTTTTATCGCTCCATAGACTCCTTTCTCGATACAGCTCTATGGTAAAGATAATTGTGGTGGTAATGCCTGCAAGAATTGCCTCTTTTATTTCTGGTTTGAAGGCATTTTTGAGTTTGAAATACACAAGCACCTGTTCTTGTGTATTAGTAACCAGTAAATCGGCAATTTCTACTTTTCCATCATAGGTTTGAGCAAATGCACAAAGAGAAAAGGAGAGTTCAAATAAAAAGAAAGCAAGAAGAATATATTCAAAAATACGCCTCATCTGTGGCATGCCGGTTCGCTTATTTTATAAACCATGATGAATAACTGATGGATCTGCCGTTTTCCGGGGATATGCAATTTCATCAATGCAGTATCCCTGAGGATACGTCTTTTGCACCACCTATAGCAATATTAAGGTTCTCGATGAATATTCATACATTGATCGTGGAACAACGACCTTTTGGGGTATTTATTCCCTCTGTATTCATTCATAGAATTCCAAATACTAGGAAAGGGGAGGGGAAAAAGCAAGAGATTATTTAAATATGCAAAGGTCAATAAGAGGCGGGGAATCTTGCGTGCGATTTTACTGAGGGCAAGAAAACTGATTTATCTAACGATCCGCTTGTCTTAAGCTCCCAGGCGTCTTGAGAGGCCAGCAGTGTGCGAAGGAGCATATTATTTAATTTATGTCCCGATTTATATGCGATGAGATGTCCTATGATGGGCATTCCCAGGAGGGACAAATCTCCTATTGCATCAAGTATCTTATGTTTGACGAATTCATCGGGACAACGAAGTCCTTCTTTATTGATGATCTTGTTATCATCAAGAACGATTGCGTTCTGAAGCGATCCTCCCAAAGCAAGTCCTCGTGCCTGCAGATATTCCACTTCATGCAGAAATCCGAAGGTTCGGGCAAGACATATTTCCCTTTCGTATATCTCGCGGGAGAATACAAAATTATAGAACTGACTTCCAACGGCAGGGTGATTAAAATCTATATGATATGTAATTTCGAATCGAGACGAGGGAATCAATGAAACTTTGCCTTCTCCTGATTCGTCATTCACTGAGACGGGCTTTTTAATTACGAGATATTTTTTTTCTTTTTCCTGGTCTTTAAGTCCGGCTTCCTTGATCATAGATACAAATGGCAATGCACTGCCGTCCATAATCGGTATTTCAAAGGAATCGGTTTCTATGATCGCATTATCAATTCCCAAACCGGAAAAGGCGGAAAGAATATGCTCAACTGTCGAAATTCGCGTTCCGTTGAGGCCGAGAGTAGTTGCCAGTGTCGTATCGGATACATTGGAAGGAAGAGCTTTTATGATATTATTTTCAGCCATATCCTTGCGAACGAAGGATATACCTTGATCCGCACCGGCCGGTTTAATGGTCATACTGACCTTTCTTCCGGAATGGAGGCCTACGCTTTTACATTGTATATTTCTTTTCAATGTCTTTTGTGTATTCTTCATTCAATTACTCCGCCAAGTGTGTGTCAGGTATAGTGATAGCAAGTACAATGCCATAATTAAACTTAGCATAAGTAGCGGAAAATTCAAACCATATGTAAAAGGCAGGATTTTCAATCTGTGGCGCCGGTGTAATTTCAAACATTTTGCGTGTGTCTAAAAAGCCACAATGAGAGATGTGCATTATTTCGAAGCGGTTTTCCGATCTTTTGATGGTTTGAAGTAGCGTTCTTTTTCGCTGAACAGACAGCCGCAATACTGTTGTCGATACATTCCCCTGTTTTTTGACAGATCAATACCCTCTTTCCATCCTTCCCTGAAATCCCGGTAGAGAAAACCTGGTCCTTTGGCTGCAGCAATATTTTGGGCTGTCTGTCGTATCATTTCATGTTTTTGGAACTTGCTGTACAGCAGTGTAGATGTAAAATAATCAAATTTCCCCCTTCGAGCGATTCCGGCGGCATAGGTAAGCCTTGAAAAATAACAGTAACGGCATCGCATTGTTTCACGGAAGGTTACTTCTCTCAAAAAATCCTCCATGGGATAATCATCGGGGACTATAAGCTTCATTTGAACGTCCGCTGCATAGTCGCGAAGGGTATCAAGCCTCTTTTTATATTCAAGATAAGGATGGATATTGGGATTGTAAAAAAGTCCGGTTACTTCATACCCTTCTTCCCTCAATATCTTCAGAGGATACATTGCACAGGGTGCGCAACAAATATGCAGTAATATCTTCATTCCCTTCTCTCACTTAAAAAGAAGGATTCCCCAGCGCAAGAGGTATGTAAAAATGCGATTTTAATCAAAAAAGCATCTCCTGTCCTTCTTTTTCTTTCCAGGTCATACCGAAATGTTCATAGGCTAATCTGGCCGCGATTCTTCCTCTGGCTGTACGGAGAAGATACCCCTCCTGGATGAGGAAGGGTTCGTATACATCTTCTATCGTGGTCTTCTCTTCCCCGATCGCGGCAGCGAGACTGTCGATTCCGACCGGTCCTCCGCCGAACTTTTTTATTACCGTAAGGAGGATTGTTCTGTCCATGAGATCGAATCCCCGGTGGTCCACCTCAAACAGCATAAGAGCCTCTTCCGCTATGTTCCGGGTAATTTTTCCGTCACCTTTAACCTGAGCAAAATCGCGAACCCGGCGAAGCAGTCGATTTGCAATCCTTGGGGTCCCGCGTGAACGCCGTGCAATTTCTTTTGCGCCGTCCGGCTCTGTTTCGATTGACAGAATCCTTGCCGATCGGGTTATTATTTCGGCTAGCTCATCATTTGTGTAAAACTCGAGTCTGAAACTCATACCGAAGCGATCTCTGAGAGGAGAAGTTAAAAGACCTGCCCGTGTTGTGGCGCCTATTAGAGTAAATTTTGGAATATCAAGTTTCACCGATCTGGCTGACGGCCCCTGGCCGATAAGGATGTCAATATAATAGTCCTCCATGGCAGGGTAAAGAATTTCTTCAACTATATGAGACAGGCGGTGTATTTCATCTATAAAGAGGATATCATGAGGGTTCAAATTCGAAAGCATTGCCGCAAGATCTCCGGGTCTTTCGATAACAGGACCTGAGGTCACTTTAATATCAACACCCATTTCCTGGGCCATGATATAGGCCAGTGTCGTTTTTCCCAGACCCGGTGGACCGTAAAGGAGAACGTGATCAAGAGATTCGCAGCGATTTTTTGCAGCTTTGATAAAAATGGAGAGATTTTCTTTTATTCTTTTCTGCCCTACGTATTCTTTTAAGGCATGGGGACGTATGGAGTACTCGTATCCTCGCTCTTCGGTTGATTGCACCGGATTAACGATCGAATCTTTCATTGTGATCATCTATCACTATTGGGATAAATATTTGAGCGATTCTGTAAGAATCGCTTTCAGCGTCGACCGATCTTTACATTCTTTGCAGGCCCGGTCAACCGCTTTTTTTGCCACTGCCGGTTTGTAACCCAGATTAATCAAAGCCGAAAGTGCATCATCGGCGAACACCTCATTATCTGTGCTCCTTCTGCATACGGCTGTTTCTTTCCTTGCCGTGAGGCTTAACTTATCTTTAAGCATAAAAATAAGACGATCCGCCATTTTAGGACCTACACCCGGAATGGCGGTAAGTATTGTCGTATTTTTTGATGCGATGGCATCAGTCAGATCCTCGGGTGATATGCCTGAGAGAATATTTACGGCTAGCCTGGGCCCTATCCCTGAAACAGAAATAATGTTCTGAAAGATCTGTTTTTCTTCCGGTGAAAAAAATCCGAAGAGGTGTATGAGATCTTCTTTTACATATGTATGTATATTAAGAAATACCGTATCTCCGATTTCGGGAAGCTTATAAAAGGTGCTCAAGGAGACGTACACTCCATATCCGACTCCCTGAACCTCCACAATTATATAATGGGTCGATTTAAAAATTATAATGCCTCTCAAACTTGCAATCATTACAGGAATTCCATTTTTTGATAGTGCGCGTGGCAAATTGCTGCGGCAAGTGCATCTGAGGCATCAGGAGGTGCCGCTTTGGATAGATTGAGTATCGTTTTTACCATTTGCTGAACTTGTTTTTTTTCTGCTCTGCCGTAGCCTACTACTGCTTTTTTTATTTCCAGAGGGCTATACTCATACACGGGTATGTTATTGAAAGGAGCGATCAAAAGTACCGCTCCCCTGGCATGCCCCTGGATGATCAGGCTTTTCACATTTTTCCCGTAAAAGATATCTTCAATTACAAGAGCTTGAGGCTGCCATTTATTCACGACAGCCATAAGAGAATCAAAAAGAAGCTTAAGACGAATTGAAAGAGGGCTGTCATTCGGGCTTTTGATCTCGCCATGCGAGAGATATCTCAGTTCTCCTTTTAATTTTTCAATTATTCCATACCCGGTGATCCGGGTGCCGGGGTCTATTCCAAGTATTATCACTTCTTCTTTTTTCTCGCCCACGTACAGGCAATCGGCTATGAAATTCTTTCCATTACTTCATCAGAAATATCGAAGTTGGCATAGACGTTCTGTACATCGTCATTGTCTTCCATCTTTTCCATGAGCTTAAGCATCTGTGTTGCTTTCTGCTCGTCAAGCTCAACCGTCGTCTGTGGAATCATGCTTACTTCTGATACCTGATATTTAAGTTTCGCCTTGTCGAATGCATTTTTCACGTCTTCAAAAATCTCTGGAGGAGTAATGACCTCGTATTCGCCATCCTGATCTTTCACATCTTCAGCTCCGGCGTCCAATGCGATTTCCATAAGTACGTCTTCTTCAACATCTTCTTTTGCGAAGATAAAATCTCCCTTCTTTTCGAACATCCAGGAGACGCACCCGTTTTCACCGAGATTTCCGCCGTGCTTTGAAAATATATGACGTATTTCCGAAACTGTTCTATTTTTATTATCGGTCATCACTTCGACAAGAACTGCGACTCCGCCCGGACCATACCCTTCATAAACCCATTCTTCATACACGGTCCCTCCGTCGAGATCTCCTGTTCCTTTTTTGATTGCCTTTTCTATATTATCTTTGGGCATATTTTCCGCTTTCGCTGCGAGGATCGCCTGCCGAAGCCTTGCGTTTCCTTCAATATCGCCTCCACCCACACGCGCGGCGAGAGTAATTTCCTTTATTATTTTAGTGAAAATTTTCCCCCTCTTCGCGTCGATTGCTCCTTTTTTGCGTTTAATTGTACTCCATTTTGAATGGCCTGACATATAAAACTCCTCGTAAGGGATGGTAAAATCTGACGAAACATAGCATAGCCGGGTATTTATTGTAAAATAAAAAAACTCCGGGACTATCGTAAGCGGAGCAGCGTTCGGGCGTCTCTGTTTCCACTATATTATTATCGGCCCGGCACAAGTGTGTAATGCTGCCGGAGGCTGCACGCAGAAGATCGCCGGCAGCGCACAATTCATTTACAATATGGGAATATCCGTCTTGAATACCTGTGACAGATCCGACAGATTCAAAATCTTCTATTCTTTCTTCCATTTTTTGATAATCCTGTACTGAGCGCGCCATTTTACCGGAAAATCGTCTCCCCACGATTGAAGAATTTCTTTCCGTGCCTCAGAAAGTTCAGGGCTTTCAGAATAGGTTTTGAAATCTTCCCAACTATCGAAGCGATATTCAGTCAAATAATTAGCAATGCCCTCAATTTCTTCTACTATTTTGTATCTTTTCACTTCTTTTAACGTTTTGCATTTAATGAGCATAGGAATATGGACTTCATCATACCATTTATTGAATCGTTCATCTTCTTCTTCAGGGCACTGAACGGCAACCATATGTATAATTTCTTTTTGCATATTTTTTCTCCTTTCCGGGTATGTTTCCTTTCGTACACCTATGAATGTAATATTTTATCCGGTCAAGTAAAATACGTGCCGGTGGTGTGAAAGGCATGTATTGCAACGGAATAATTTTCTCGTTCTGAAAATTTCTCGACATTGGACTGTGAATACTTTATGGCTGATGTTAATGAACGTTAATAAACAAGTCATCTGCGGCGAGATCTGAAAAGTGCCTTTTGGGTTAAATATCGTCAGGAATTCGGTAAGTTTAGATCTGGAGTTGCCCCCATTAAACCGGACACTCCTCTAACTTAGATTTAAAAGATCTATATTCTTTTGGAGACATCATTTTCAAGCCTTTATGTGGATGAACTTCGTTATAATCGTTGAACCACTG
>JALNXD010000001.1 GCA_023230565.1 Syntrophales bacterium | reverse complement strand
GGGACTTATCGATCAGGTAATCGAGCCTGCGCATACCCGGCCCGCTCTGATTTCCGCTCTTGGCATGCTGGAAGGAAAAAACGTAACGCGCCCCTGGAAAAAACACGGGAATATGCCTCTGTAGCATAATACCGGACCGTTCCCTCATCAGGAGGATGCGCATGTGATCGTGTGGTAACAAGTCGATTTGCGTGTGCTGCGTCATTTGGCGCCAGCAGCATGCGAATTACATTAACGATGCGTCAGTAACCCTTTGCGTTTGAGCACATTGCCGGGTGGAGAGTATAAGGAGCGTCACTTACTTTAAAATGCCGGTATGGCCGGCATAAAAAGTTTTTGCGAAGCTCAAGTTCAGATATTAACTGAAAAACAATAAAGGAGGAGAAAAGAGCATGAGAACAAAAGAACAGTACATTGAAGGCCTGAGTAAAATGAAACGGAATCTCTTTTTCAACGGTGAGAAAATAGGCAGGGATAATGAGGCTTTTATTCCCTCTTTTAATGTCATGGGAACTACATTCGAACTGGCCTTGAAACCGGAATACGAAGGGTTTCTGACTGCATCCTCGCATTTGACAGGAGAGAAAATTAACAGGTTCAATCACATACACCAGAACAGGGAAGATCTGCACAAAAAGCAGGACATGACCCGTCTCTACTGCCAGACAGTGGGCGGTTGTGTACAGCGCTGTATGGGAATAGACGCCACTAATGCGATTTATACGGTGTCCTATGAAGCCGACAAGCAGAACAATGGCGCCACGCAATATCACGAAAATTTCAAAAAATGGCTGGAGCGGTTTCAGACGGAAGATTTGGTCGGGTGCTGCGGGCAAACAGATGTGAAAGGTGACCGGATGCTGCGCCCCCATCAGCAGCCCGATCCGGACCAGTACGTGCATGTTGTAGAAAAAAATAAAGACGGTATCGTTGTGCGGGGTGCCAAGCTGCACATCTCGGAGGCGGCAATTGCCGACGAAATACTCGTGGTGCCGACGCGGGCGCTGCTTAAGGAAGATGCGGATTATGCCGTATCTTTCGCCATTCCTGGCGATTGGGAAGGCCTGAAACATTTAGTGACGATTCATAATTTTCGTGACAGAAAGCATTTTCCGAAGGGATTCAATTCAGGCAGTAATGATTCATATCTGATATTCGACAATGTATTTGTGCCGTGGGAGCGTGTATTTCTCTGCGGTGAACATCAGCATGGCGGCATCCTTGCGCTGCTTTTCGCTCTTTTTCACCGGCACAGCTATTCTGGCTGCAAGCCGGCGTTGGGAGATCTGATGTTGGGAACTTGTGCCCTGGCTGCCGACGCAAACGGTATTCCAAAAGCGAAGCATGTGGCTTCGAAATTTGCGGAAATTATAAAGATTACCGAATTAGGATATGCTGCCGGATTCACTGCTTCGGAACTTGGGAAACCCGAGGTGTATATGCCGGGTGTAGGGTTCATCCCCTATGGTCCCGGTAACTATATCCCCCATTCCATATATGCGAATGTCGGGCGATGTCTGACCGGAGAAGCGGTATTTCATGAAATGGAAATGCTGGCGGATATTTCAGGCGGAGTTCCGGCGACCTTTCCTCATGAAGCTGAATTCGTCAACCCTGAAACTGCTGAGTATGCGCGAAAATATACAACAAGAAGCAGCAAAATGTCGCCTGAAAATCAGGCGCAGCTCTGGCGTCATATCGGCGACCTGGCCTGTTCCGCGAAAGGAGGTATTGCCAATTTCGGCGCCCTGCATGGCGGAGGATCTCCTCGGATGGAAGAAATAGCCATTACGACCCAGTATGATATAGAAGCGCGTAAGGATATGGTGAGAAAAATAGCGGGAATGACAAAGGACTGATAGTATCCATACCAAGGCGGGGAAACCTGAATCCCCGCCTGCCTTTGCTATGAGAGGAGAAAAACGATGAGCCGGCAGGAAGTACGGTATACCATTGAAAATGAAATTGCCGTGATCACAATTGACAATCCTCCGATGAACCCTCTGATTGTTGCGGTGCGGGAGGGCCTATCGGAGATTATGAAAGAATTGGAGTCGAATCTTGACCGAGTGAAGGTGGTGATACTTACAGGGTCCAGTGAATCCAAGGCATTTGTCGCAGGTGCCGACATAAAATCCTTTCCGGAACTTACCCAGGAGAAGGCAAAAATAAGGCTGAAGACAACAAGACCTCTTTATCGCCAAATGGAAAATTTCCCACGCCCTGTAATCTGCGCAATTAATGGCTATTGTCTTGGTGGAGGACTTGAGCTCGCCATGAGCTGCGATATCAGAATTGCATCATCTTCAGCCCAATTCGGGCAACCAGAAATCAACCTTGGCCTCATTCCCGGCGGCGGCGGGACCCAGCGCCTTCCACGGCTGGTAGGGGCGGGAATCGCCAAAGAACTTATATATACTGGTAAGTTCATCAGTGCGGAACGTGCCTATGAAATCGGTTTGATAAATGCGGTAGTGGCACCGGAAAAACTCATGGAGGAAGCAAAAATAGCGGCTTCGCTCATTGCAAGCAAACCTGTTTTGGCCCTTCGAGCAGCCAAAGAGGCGATAAATCACGGGCTCAATATGACGCTTGATGAAGGTCTCGAAATCGAAGCATACCATTGGAGTTATCTCTGCGGGACGCAGGATCAGAAAGAAGGTGCGTGTGCGTTCATAGAAAAACGTAAACCGAAGTTCGAGGGAAAATAACAATACAAGGCATGGCTCCTGGAAGTAACGAAAAATGTGCCGAATTAAATAAAGGAGTTTCACATGGAAATAAAAACTGTCATGGTAATTGGATCAGGATTGATGGGTGCGGGAATAGCTCAGGTTGCAGCCCAGGCAGGCTACAATGTCATAATGAATGATGTGCAGATGGAGTTAATTGATAAAGGATATAATACCATTGCGAAGCTCCTTGAGGGCAGAGTCAGGAAGGAAAAGATTTCATCGGCCGAAAGGGATACGATTCTGGGCCGTATCCTGAAGTCTGTTGAACCTGAAGCTGCCGCAGACGCTGATTTTATAATAGAAGCGGCATTCGAAAACCTTGATATAAAAAAATCCATATTTCAGAAGCAGGATAATATCTGCCACGAAGAAGTCATATTCGCATCCAACACATCTTCCATTCCCATTACCACACTGGCTGCGGCGACTAAAAGGCCGGATCGTGTTATCGGGATGCACTTCTTCAGCCCTGTTCCGGTCATGAGACTGGTCGAAGTGATTCCTGCATTAAAAACTTCCGAACGCACCGTAAAAACCACTGAAGATATTGCAGCCAAAATGGGAAAGGAAACGGTACGAGTAAAAGATGTGCCGGGTTTTCTTGTGAATCGTGCGAACGCCGCTTTCAGAGCTGAATGTTTCAAATGCCTTCTGGAAGGGGTGGCGAGTCTTGAAGATATTGATAAAGCAATCAAGCTTGGTCTTAATCATCCTATGGGACCATTTGAGCTTGCAGATTTTGTCGGCACGGAGATCGGATACAACGTCTTTAAAACCCTTTATGAAGGGTATAAGGATCCGAAGTTTGCTCCCCCCCTGATTCTGGAAAAACTGGTTGTAAGCGGAGATCTGGGAAGGAAAACTGGAAAAGGGTGGTATGATTACACCTCGGGGGAAAAGAAACCGAGAACGGATCTGAAAATTTAAAGGAGCACAAAAAAAAACACAAAGCGGAAATATCCTTTAAAATAAGTTGAAAACGCATAATTTTGCTCTTTTCAAAAGAAGCGCGGATCCGGTTTTTTGGAAAATAAGGTTCTCCCTGACAAAAAGATTTTCGCTGAAATAATGCCGGGAATCTTGCCGGGGATAGTAAGGAGGATCGAATGAGAGAAGTGGTAATCGTTGATATGGCAAGAAGCGCCATCGGCAGGCACGGCGGCACTATCAAAGACCTCCCCTTTTGGGAGCTTCTGAGTCAGACTGCAAAGGCCGTGGTGGATCGAAATTCCGAAAAAATCAAACCCGAAATGTATGATTACGTTATCATGGGACATGTGAAACAGAATACGATTTGTGCAAATACGGCCCGCAATCTTGTCCTGATGATCGGACTTCCGGAACAGGTTCCCGGCTTTTCCGATACGATCGCCTGCGCCTCTGGAATGCTTTCAATTATGGAAGGCTATGAGTTCATAAAGAACGGCTTCGCCGATGTCATTCTTGCCGGTGGTGTCGAATGGATGAGCGGCGGCGAATATTTCCTTTCCGATGAAGATAATCATGCTTTTGGAAACGGAGACGTTACATTGAAGGATTCCATTACGGCAGGAGGCCCCGGTGCGGCGCCGGTGGAACGGTATGGTAACATTCCCATGGGGATCACCGCCGAAAACCTGGTGGAACTTCACAGAATCCCCAGGGATGAACAGGACCGGTTCTCGCTTCGCAGCCAGCAGCTGGCGGTCAAGGCGATCGAGAACGGGGAATTCAAAAGAGAAATAGTCCATGTAAAGTACAAAAAAAACGATGGATCGATCGGCATTTTCGAGATCGATGAATTCCCCCGGAATGATACGAGTATGGAAGGGCTGGCGAAACTTAAACCGGTCTTCAAGAAGGATGGAACCGTCACTGCGGGAAGTTCTTCCGGAAGAAATGACGGGGCCGCCATCGCTCTTATCATGTCCCGGGAAAAAGCGGACGAACTGGGTGTGTCTTCCCGTGCCCGTATAATTTCCTGCGGAGTTGCCGGTGTCGATCCAAAGATAATGGGAAGGGGGCCGGTTCCCGCGACCCGAATTGCCATGAACAAGGCCGGCCTTACGCTTACCGATATGGAAGTCGTCGAATTGAACGAGGCCTTTGCGGGTCAGAGCCTTGCCGTTATGCGTGAGTGGAAGGAAATGTACGGCATCGATGATCGATGGCTCGATGAACACGTAAATCTCTGGGGCGGGGCTATTGCACTTGGTCACCCTCTGGGTGCCAGTGGATGCATTATTACAACCAAACTGCTTTACGGACTGGAGCGTACAGGTAAAAAACTCGGCCTTGCAACCCTTTGCTGCGGCGGAGGAATCGGAGGAGCTATTATTATCGAAAGGCTTGAAGGAGAGGAAGGAGGCGCCCGATGAAAGAAACGGTATTTGTCAGCGCGGCGAGGACACCGATCGGGAAATATATGGGCTCATTGAAAAGCGTAAGGATACAGGACCTGGCGGCACATACGATGAAAGCGGCGGTCGAACGGGCAGGAATAGATTCGGGTGCACTCGATATGTGTATTTACAGCCAGTCCATTCAGAGCAGCCTGCCGGCGAACGTGGGGAGACACGCCTGGACACTGGCGGGGCTGAGCGAAGACCCTGCAGGATTTACGCTGAATGCACTCTGTGCGGGTGCACTTCAGACCATCATCAGCGGGTTTAACAAGATAGTCGGAGAGGAATATAAGGGCATGCTTGTTGGCGGAGTGGAAAGCTACAGCATGGCGCAATATTATATTTTTCATCCCCGATACGAAATGGGGCCGCACAGTATGTGCTTTCACGACCAAAAAATCGAGGTCGAAACAAACGCGCAGCCGCAGGGCCGATATGGAGAGCTCACGGCGTCTGTGCTGGCTGATATTATTGCGGATAACTACGGATTTACACGTAAGGATCTTGATACCTACACCATACAGGATCACGAAAAGGCCTTACATCCAGTAGATAGGAAAAGTGAATGCTCCTTCATGGATCCTTATATAATAAAGATGAAGAAAAAAGAAGTGAGCATTAACTACGATCAGTTTCCAGGAAAACTGACAGTCGAAGAGTTAATGGCACTGCCGACTCTTAATGAAGGCGGTACCGCAACGGTTGCCAATATAGCACCATGGGCCGATGCAGCCGCATCTCTTATAATGCTTTCGGCCGAAAGAGCACAGGAGCTTGGATGCAAACCTTTGGTAAAGATGTGCGGTTTTGGGATTGCGGCGGGCAATCCGACTCTGCTGGAGAGGACCTCGATAAAATCGATCGATAAGGCACTGGCTGCCTGTGGTCTTTCACGAGGAAATATAGATTTTTACAATATCCATACTCCTTCGGCTGCGTATGCTCTGGCGGTGCGGGAAATGCTTGGTGAAGCCGAAAAGGAGAAAATTAATAGCGACGGTGGTACTCTGACCTTTGGGCTTTCGGGTGCAGCTGTCGGTGCAATATTGATGATCGATATGATTGTAAAGCTGAACCGGACAGGCAATCGATACGGGTTGGTTAATGTAGGCGCTCTGGGTGGTCAGTCATTATCTGTAATCATTGAAAATTACAACTAAAAAGGTGTCAGATGAGGAGGAATTAAATGGATTTTGCATTGACAGAAGAACAGCGAATGCTCCGCGATATGGCAAAGAATTTTGCCGAAACGGAGATTGCGCCATACGTTGAAGAAGATGAGGAGCATCACCACTGGAGGAAAGAAATATTCGATAAAATGGCGGAGCTTGGCTTTTTCGGATTTAGCATCAATGAAGAATTCGGCGGAAATGGAATGGGATTCCTGGAAGGTGTGCTGGCAATAGAAGAAGTATCGAAAGTGCATACCTCGTGGAGGATGGCTTTTAATATGCAGGACTGGGGACCGGCGCTCACAATTCAGAAATTCGGGACAGCCGAACAGAAGAAAAAATATATCCCTAAATTCGTAAGCGGCGAGTATGTAGGAAGCTTCGCAATGACCGAACCCGATTTCGGTTCTGACGTGGCAGGAATGAAATGCCGGGCTGAGGATAGGGGGGACCACTATCAGCTTAATGGTTCGAAGATGTTCATCACCAACGGAACGGTATGTGATCAAGGGCTTTTATACGTCAAAACGGATAAAGATGCAGGCGCCAAGGGGATAACGTGTTTTATTATGGATTACAGTCTTCCCGGTATTACTCGAAAAAGAATGCTGGATAAGGTGGGACTCTGGGCATCCGATACAGGAGAGCTTGCGTTTGAAGATGTAAAAGTTCCAAAGGAGCTCGTTCTTGGGGAAGTCAATAAAGGGTTCGCGATATGCATGACTCAATTGAATGCCACGAGATTGGGATGTGCAGCCGGAGCAGTGGGACTTTCAGCTGCATGTCTGGAAGCATCAATTCAATATGCCACCGAACGGAGTCAGTTTGGCAAACCGATAGGCAAATATCAAATGATTCAGCAGCAGATCGCTGAAATGAAGATGGAGCATGAAGCACTGGCGGCCCTTGTCTATAAAGCGGCCTGGCTGAAGGATCACAATTTGCCGAATGTGATGGAAAC
The DNA here is from genome assembly GCA_023230565.1 of Syntrophales bacterium. Classification (GTDB taxonomy): domain Bacteria; phylum Desulfobacterota; class Syntrophia; order Syntrophales; family UBA2210; genus JALNXD01. The sequence continues at coordinate 339,133 of JALNXD010000001.1, read as the reverse complement.
CTCAATGGCGAAACTTTTTTCCGCTAAAGCGGTTGTTCATGCGGCGAATGAATGTATGAAGCTGCACGGTTCCTACGGTTATTCGAATGAATACCCCTGCGGAAGGTTTTTAAGAGACTGCAAACAGTTTGAGACGCTGGAAGGCACTTCGAACATGCACACCATGATCGTTGCCAACACCGCACTAGGGTATTCCCAAAACAGAGTCTGATATTTTAAAGCGGGAAGGGAATGTGAAGCCCCTTCCCCATCTTTATGATCCTGATTATCCTGTGTTCCAGGAAAGTGAAACTCATCAACTGAGTGTATGTAAATAAGAATGTCAGACAGAAAAAGCCTGAAGCCGCTTATTTCATCAGGTTCGGGAGGAAAAGCGCTATCTGGGGGAAAGGAATAAGAATGAGTGTCCCCAGAACCAGTGCAATTAAAAATGGCATTACTCCCTTGAAAATCAGTTCCAGTGGAACGTCTCTGGCGACGCCGCTTACCACATACACGTTCACTCCTACAGGAGGGGTTATGACACCGATCTGAGTTATTAGAACGATGACAACTCCGAACCATATGGGATCGTAATTAAGTGAAGTGATAACAGGATAGAAGATAGGGACTGTCAACATGATAAGAGCAAGAGAATCTATAAAACAGCCCCCGATGAGATATACAAATATAATGAGCATGATAATCGCGTAGGAAGGGAGATCGATTGATGAAATCCATGCTGCGATATCAAAAGGAATCCGGGTTACGGCTAAAAAGTGTCCGAAGATTGTGGCCCCCGCGACAATTACAAGAATCATGCATGAAATTCTTGTTGTTTCCATAAGCGATGAGGCAAAGCCGGACCAACTCAATTGTCTTTTTACCAGTGCCAGAACCAGAGTTCCCAGAGCACCGATTGCTCCTGCTTCGGTCGGGGTAAAAAGACCTGCAAACAGTCCTCCCATGACAAGAACAAAAAGAACCAAAGTTTCACTAAGACCTGCGAGTGAATTGATTTTTCCCTTGAAACTGGTCTTAGGACCTGCGGGACCTAAATCAGGCCTCACTCGAGCCCATATAATTATCGTAACAATAAACAGTGCCGTCAGAAGGATCCCCGGCCCTATGCCTGCAATAAAAAGCTTTCCGATGGATTGTTCTGTCATTATGCCATACACGATAAAAATCACGCTTGGAGGTATAAGGATTCCGAGACTTCCTCCTGCCGCAACCGCTCCCGTGGCAAGTTCCGCTTTATAATTATACCTTTTCATTTCCGGTAAAGTCGCTGCAGCCATTGTGGCGGCTGTGGCATTAGTGGAACCGCAAATTGCTGCAAATCCCGCACAAGCCCCAACTGTCGCCATCGCAAGGCCGCCGGGCTGATGTCCCAGGAATCTGTAAGCCGCGTCAAAGAGGCGCGTACTGATACCGGAATGAAATGCCAACTGTCCCATCAGAACAAAAAGGGGTATGACCGTCAAACTATATGAGCCGAACACTGCGTAAAGATCTTTTGCCATGAGATTCATCGAGGCATCAAAGGATACCAGATATCCGAATCCTGTGAATCCGATGATAGCCATAATGAATCCCACAGGCATTCTGGAAAATATAAGGACGAAAAGAGCGATGATTCCTATAATTCCTATGATCGTGGGACTCATGGTGTGGTGATCCTCTTAAGGGCGGTAATTGAATTTGCAGCCAGTACAAGAGAAAGCAAACCGCAGCCAATGGCGATCCCGAAGATAAAGGGGTAAATGGGCATTTGCAGAGTAAGCGACACTTCACTGTTTGTTTTTAAATTCATAGCATAAAGAGCACTCTGCCATGCAAGAATCGCAAATAAAAGAAAACCGGCGAACCCGGTAATAATATCGATACCATATTGTACATGCCTGGGTAATTTCCGAACTAAAAATTCAACGGCGATATGTCCTTTCATCACTGTTGTGTAAGCTAACGAAAAAGAAGCCGCGACAGCGCCCATAAGGCCTACAATTTCATACGTCCCGGGAATCGGGTGGCGAAAAAAGCGCAGAATTACGTCTGCAGAAGTCAGCGACATCATGACGATTATTGCCCCCGCTGCAATCCAGTTCACTCGTATGGCAATATCTGCAAGGTATTTCTCGATTTGTTTCATAACATCCGGTAGCAAAAAGAATCAAATGCGCCTGTGGCAGAATTTTTCCAGAAAAATGCGGGCCGCAACAGCGGCCCCCCATGAGCCATGCTTATTTGCCTCTGTATTTTTTAATGAGGCGCTCAACTACCTCCACAGCTTTCGTACCGGGAAGTCCCTGTTTGTTTTTGGCTTCTATATATTCGTCAATAATGGGGCGCACTGCATGAACCCAGCGAGCGCTTTCTTTTTCTGAAAGAGGAATTATTTCATTTCCCAGGCTTAATGTGAAAGCTCGTCCTTCGGCATCACTCTTATCCCACTCCGCTCCATGAATTTCAACCCATTCTCTGCTTGTTTCTTCAAAAACTTTCTGAATATCCGGCGGCAGCGCGTTCCATTTTTTAAGATTCATTACAACAAACATTGCAGTGGTGTATCCTACATCAGTACATTCCGTCGTATATTTGACCACTTCCGCCTGATTCCATCCCTTGAGTGTTTCAATGGGGGCAAACGTTCCTTCAACTACCCCCTTTTGCAGTGCTTCGTAAGCCGCGCCTTGAGGCATTGCTACCGGAACACCGCCAAGAGCCTCTGTTACTTTGGTGCTGAGCCCTGTAGAGCGTATTTTTAACCCTTTTATCTGTTCAAGATTTCCGACTGCTTTCTTCGTATGCAGAAGTCCAGGCCCATGCGCATGAATATAAAGGACTTTCACGTCATTCAACTCTTCAGGTTTCATGATTTGATAAAATTCGGTTGCCAATTTGGTTGCTGTCATTCCGTTCGGGTAGCCATGAGGGAGATCAAGTACTTCCATTACTGGGAAGCGGCCCCTCGTATAAGCAAAACATGACATTCCGATATCGGATATCCCCTGTACGACACCATCGTAACATTGATCTGCTTTTGTGAGCGTTCCGCCTGGAAACACACTGATCTTTACCTTTCCTTCAGTGCGTTTTTCAATTTCCTGTGCCCAGGCAACTCCAGCCTTGCACTGGCCATGTGTCGGGGGGAAGAAAATACTGTACGTGAGAGTGAAAGATTTTGCATGTAATGGGGGCGCTATGTGCGGCGCCAGTTGGATGAGTGTAAATAGAGCTGCTACGGCAATAATAAGGAAATGTTTTTTCATCTGGAATATTCCTCCATTAAAAGAATATATTTTGAATTTATCCTTAAAAAGGACGATTCAGCCTGTCTTTAAAACCTGTCTTTAAAAATTGTGGTGGAAAAGAAAAGATATTCGGGATGGCCTGCTTTCCCGCAAATGCGGGAAGCAGGCATCAATACTTGTAAGTATATCCTGCAGAAAGGACGATGCTTTTTTGCTCTACTCGATTCATTGGATCAATTATCTTTATTTCATCAACTTTTGTGAAAAAATTACTTCCACACCTATATGACAACGGGACATTCTGTCAAGAAATTTTTTTCAAATTTCTTAAAATGACTGTTTTGAAAATAATAAATTTATTCTATCCGCCATTCTCTGCTGCACAATATCTTTGTATTGAGCCCGACTTGTGAAACAGAAAACTATTGCCAGTTCCGTATTTTCTATTCTGTTTTCGTTTTTTCCAGCTCTTCCTTCAGTTTTTCAGATTCAGCTTTCGCTTTTTCTAGTTCAGCTTTCGTTTTCTCAAGTTCTTCTGCCTGGTCACGGCTTTCTTTTTTCTCCCTCATTTGATCTCGCAGTTCATCATAGCCCACGTATATGGCGAGAGCACCGCCGAGGAGCAGAGCAATCGGTACGCCGCCGGCCAAAATTATCAAAAAAGGTTTCCACCATATAATCAAACCAATTAAACCAATTACTGCTGCAATGATGCCGCCTATCATCACTTGCATTATTCCACAACCTCCTTATGCAATTTGCTTTTCTGAGAAGACATTCCTTCAAAAGATGTTTCATCAAGTAGATCAAAATTGGTAACATAAAAAATGAATATGAGCAAGTTCAAAATTAAAAAAAGACTTGCCAAAAATTACATATTCCTTTAGTTTACGTTCCTTTACTATAAAAAATGTTCAGCAATATTATTACGGGAGATCGCGGACAAGGTGAAGCATTCTCTTCTTTAGGCTAATTGAAGTGAAGGAGTATTTTATGTTCGAACCTGATTTTGACAAAGGAAACGGTTTAGTGCCGGTAATTGTACAGGACTTTAAAAGTAATGACGTTTTAATGCTTGCATATATGAATAATGAAGCATGGATTAAAACGCTACAAACGGGGAAAGCCACATATTGGAGCAGGTCGCGAAAAGAGCTTTGGGTGAAGGGGGAAACATCGGGAAACAGTCAACAGGTAAAGGAAATAAGGGTCGACTGTGATTCCGATACACTATTATTAAGGGTAGAGCAAAAGGGGGCGGCGTGTCATGAAGGATATCGTTCTTGCTTCTTCAGAAGAGTGACTCCTGAAGGATTTGAAATAATAGGTTCGCGCCTTTTTAATCCGGAGGAAGTCTATAAAAAATGAATGTATTGAGATTAGGAATTCCCAAAGGGAGCCTTGAAGCGAACACGGTAGAGCTTTTCAAAAGAGCTGGATGGAAAATATCATATGATTCCCGTAGTTATTTCCCGAGTATCGATGATGATGAAATTAACTGCTTTCTTGTAAGGGCGCAGGAAATGGCTCGATACGTGGAAGATGGTACACTTGACCTTGGGCTTACGGGAAGAGACTGGATTCTTGAAAATAATGCCGACGTCACTGTTGTTCAGGATCTGATCTATTCGAAAGCGTCTACAAGACAGGCACGATGGGTACTTGCAGTGCGAGAGGATTCAGATATTGCCTCAATAGAGGATCTGGAAGGAAAAAGGCTTTCAACGGAATTGGTGAATTTTACAAAAAGATATTTCCTTGAGCGTGGTATCAATGTACATATTGAGTTCTCTTGGGGTGCAACCGAAGCGAAAGTCGTGGAAGGGTTGGTTGACGCAATAGTTGAAGTTACGGAAACCGGCAGCACCCTCAAGGCCAACAAGCTGAAAATTATACATGAATTAATGAAAACGAATACGCAGCTGATTGCAAATAACAATGCCTGGAATGATCCCTGGAAAAGGAAAAAAATTGAACAGATAAATTCTCTTTTAAAGGGATCTTTCATGGCAATGGGCAAAGTCGGGCTTAAGATGAACGTTTCAAAAGAGAATCTGGGAAGAGTAGTTATTTTGCTTCCTTCTCTCAAGGCGCCGACTATATCAGCGTTATATCAAGACGAGTGGCTTGCGATCGAAACAATTGTGGATAAGAGTATTGTGCGCGATCTAATTCCTCTCCTTCATGAAGCTGGTGCTGAGGGTATAATAGAATATCCACTCAATAAAGTATTATAGAGGAGCTTCGAAAATGGCAAGAACCGCAAAAGTTGAAAGAGAAACCACGGAAACTCAAATAATGGTTGAGCTGGTTCTTGACGGCACCGGTACGGGAAACATTGAAACAAGCATTCCCTTTTTTGATCACATGCTTGGAAATTTAGGCCGGCATAGCCTTATCAATATGACAATTAAAGGTTCCGGTGACACGGATGTGGATGATCACCATCTTGTAGAAGATACGGGGATTTGTATCGGCCAGGCAATAAAGAAGGCATTGGGCACGAAAGAATGTATCAGGAGGTACGGGTCTGCTTTTGTCCCAATGGACGAAAGCCTTTGTCACGTATCCGTCGATCTTTCGGGAAGGCCTTATATGGTATATAATGCCGTTTTAGATGATAAAGAGGTTGGAGGTTTTGAGCTCGTGCACCTCAGAGAATTTTTTAAGGCGCTCTCCGATCATGGGGGAATAACCTTGCATATAAATGTCATTTATGGTAGAAACCCGCATCACATCGCAGAGTCTATTTTTAAGGCTTTAGCCCGGGCATTGGGGGAAGCGATATCAATTGACGACCGCATTGCAGGCGTCATGTCAACAAAGGGCAATCTTTAAATCTTTAGTTCGTTTATGCCCTTCTTGCACGCAAAACGCGGAAATCCAAGATATAAAGGCCGTAATAATGATGATCCAGGAGGTGGCCCATTAAAAGAAATCCTTTGAGATTAGTGGGAATAGCGGCGCCGTTCGTATTTTGTATATTGACGGCGTTTTGTATAATGAGTTGCTCCGGTATAAAAGGCGTAAAAAGCCATACAAGCTTTCGCGAAGGAGCTTTCCAGGTAGAAAAACTTGCCGTGGCACCTTTTCAAAAGGTTGTTTCTCAAGAACCTTTGCAGAGATTCGTACGCTGTCCGATTTCTGGGGCTTTTTTGCGCAGTTGCAGCGTCCCCGCGGATGCGGCTGACGTAATTGAGGAAATTACCGTAGAAGAGCTTAAATCAAAAAGAAAGTTTGTGCTCGTTCCGCCTGAAAAAGTTGAAGGTATATATAGAAGGATATCGGCAACATCCTTTAAGGATTCACCGCGGGAGAAACTGCAGAAAACCGGAGAAGAATTGGGATGCGATGCCGTTCTCGCAGGATATATTTTTTGTTATATCGATCGGAAAGGATATACCTATTCCGTTGAACAGCCTGCATCGGTCACTTTTTGCATGCATCTTTTGCGAGTTGATGACGGTGCTTCCTTGTGGAGCGGAACTTATGATAAGACTCAACACTCTCTTATGGAAAATCTCTATGAAGCAACAATCTTTTTTCGGGGAGGCGGAAAATGGATTACGGCGAAAGAACTCTCTGAGGTGGGCGTAAAATCATTACTTAAAACATTTCCGGGACTTGAGTAAGAGATGCTGTTCAAAGAGATTGCCATTTAACGCATGAAGGATTAACAAATCTGCAGCTGTGATTCCGAGTAGTTCATATCGTTTAGAGGCCCAGGCAATTACGCGGGAAATTGTCTTCTGAAGTGCATCTGTATCATGACCTCGCTCCGGATTGAAGAAATATTGAACTTTAGCCTCACACACGGATGTTGATCTTTTTTATTCCCGTCCAGGAAAGCAGATGATGAAATGAAGGCAATTCCCAGGTTACGTCATCCGCACTTAAGGAAATACTGCTGAAGCAGGCATTACAATGAATATTCAAGGAGATTGAATTGATAATAATACCGGCAATAGATCTTAAGGATGGAAGATGCGTACGCCTTCTTCAAGGGGATTTCGGCAAAATGACGATATATTCGGACGATCCTGTCAATATCGCTCAGTTATGGAAGAATAAAGGCGCTGCAAGAATACATGTCGTCGATCTCGATGGCTCGAAAAACGGGAGACCTGACAACAGGAACATTATAGAAGCTATTGTCGCCTCTGTAGATATTCCGGTTCAGATAGGCGGGGGTATACGCGATATCAAAACAATAGATTCATATTTGTCAGTGGGAGTAAGCCGCTGTATCCTCGGGACAGCAGCCTTAAAAAACAGGGATTTCCTGTTCGAAGCATGCCGCCTTTTTCCCGGCCGTATTATTTTGGGTATAGATGCCCGGGGCGAGCGGGTGGCAATTGAAGGGTGGCTGGAAGATTCGGAATATTCCGCTCTGGATGTCGCAAAAAGTTTTGATGAAATAGGTCTCGACGCAATCGTCTATACGGACATAAGGCGTGATGGCATGCAGAATGGTGTGAATATTGAGTCAACGGAATGGATTGCCAGGCAAATTTCGACCCCCGTGATCGCTTCTGGGGGAGTTTCGGGAATTCAAGATATCAGGAAGCTTATGGAAGTTGAACAATCTGGAATCATTGGTGTCATAATCGGTAAGGCTCTCTATGAAAAGTCGATCTCGCTTGAAGAGGCGATACAAGTTGCCGGAGATGCCCGGAATACATCTGCCGGACAGGAGGATCCGAAATGAAAGACTGCATTTTTTGTAAGATTATCAATGGGGAGATACCCAGTGATAAAGTATATGAAAATGAAAGCGCTTTTGCTTTTGAAGATATAGAGCCAATGGCCCCGGTGCATGTGATAGTTGTTCCCAAAATGCATATAGCCACTCTCATGGATTTTTCAAGCGAGAATTCGAAGGCTGCTGCAGATCTCATAGAGGCCGTACAGGAGGTTGCAAGAATAAAGAAAGTGGATCAGCCGGGATTTCGAACAGTGATAAATTGCAATAAAAATGGCGGGCAGCTAATTTACCATCTTCATATTCATGTGCTCGGAGGGAGAAAATTGAAAGATGAAATGGGATGATTGACATTGATATAAAAAGTATTACATTAAAATAAATTTGCGGATGTGAAAAGATGAATAGCATTGTTTTTAATTGCAAGGGCATTCATCATATCCTGTAAGGAAAGGCACTACAAGAAATGAATATCGATCAAAAACTCGATGCCGAAATGAAAGAGGCGGCAAAAGCCAGAGACAGGGTGAAGTTATCGACGATTCGCTTGATGAAAACTGCTATCCATAACAAAGAAATTGATCTGAAAAAAAAACTGAATGAGCAAGAATTGCTCCAGGTCTTCTCCTCGATGGTAAAACAGAGAAATGATTCGATAGAGCAGTTCGATAAAGGCAACAGACCGGAACTGGCTGATGTGGAAAGGCGGGAGATTGAAATAATAAAAAGATTCATGCCTGAAGAGATGACTGAAACCGAACTCCAGGACGAAATCGGCAAAGCGATCGAAAAAGTAGGTGCCTCGGGTATGCGGGATATGGGAAACGTTATGAAAGAACTTATGCCTGTGATTACCGGGAAAGCTGACGGAAAAGTTGTGAGCGAAATGGTGAGGAAAAAATTATCTTCTTGATAAATGCCGTTCATGGATTGGAATAAGTGGCTCTTTTAAGTCTCCTGGCATGTAAACCGACAACCAACCATTATCAGCGCATAGAGTGCAAAAAGCGCCATCCAGAGGAAATAAAGGATTGAACTGGCATATTCCACATGAAACTATAGAAGAAATAAAAAGAAGGACCAATATAGTTGATCTTGTTTCGGAGTTCGTAACATTAAAGAAGGCAGGGAGAAATTTTACGGGGCTCTGCCCATTTCACAGCGAAAAAACACCATCTTTTTCCGTAAATCCTGAAAAACAAATATATCGCTGCTTTGGGTGTGGTGAAGGGGGAGATATATTTACATTTTTAATGAAGGTAAATAATAGTTCTTTTCCGGAGGCGGTGCAATATCTTGCAGTGAAGGCGGGTATTGAGATTCCTAAATTGAAGAAAACGGATGACGCCGCAAAGGATGATAACGATCGAGAGAAGCTTATCAAGGTCAACCGTATCGCAGCAGGGTTTTTTTCAAAAAATTATTTTGCCGAAAAAGGACGCCCGGCACGTGATTATATTGCAGCAAGAGGAATGCAGACTGGTATCGCCGAGATTTTTCAACTTGGATATGCATTGCCGGGGTGGCGAAATTTAAAAAATTATTTATCTGCTGCAAAGGTTCCCGATAAGTATGCACAGAGTGCAGGTCTCATTATTAAAAGCGATTCAGGATTTTATGATAGATTCCGGGGGCGGTTGATTTTTCCCATAGAAAACATAAGCGGTGAGATTGTCGCCTTTGGCGGGCGAGATTTAGGAAATGGGGAACCAAAATATTTGAATTCCCCGGAATCCCCCATTTATGTAAAAGGAGACAATCTTTACGGTCTTTATCGCACGAAGAACGAGGTCCGTAAGAATGATTATCTTGTCATAGTGGAAGGGTATTTCGATCTTATATCGCTCTGGAATGCGGGGATAAAAAATGTAGCGGCTTCTCTGGGAACAGCGTTGACAAGGCGGCAGGCTGAACTGATAAGGCGATTCACGCGGAATGTAGTAATCATTTTTGATGGCGATGAAGCAGGGCGCGGTGCGATAGAAAGAAGCCTTTCGATTTTTTTGGATATCGGAATGCATGTCCGGGTAGTGAAGCTTCCAGAAGGTTTGGATCCCGATGATTATGTCAAAAAATTCGGTAAAGAGGCATTAGATGCGATTATAGTGAGCGCACCTTCAGCCGTTGATTATTATTTGGAATCAGTAATGGGCGAAGGCCGGTCGCTGGAAGATAAAGTTGAGAACGCAAAAAGCGCTATTTTATTTATCGGTGCCATTTCCGATGTAATTCAAAGGAATCTTTTTATTAAAAGGACCGCAGAAAAATTCGGTCTTGATGAAGCCTTGATCAAATCGGAGGTGATAAAATCAGCAGCGAAAAGAAGGACATCACCGGATAACAGTTATAGTAACAGGAAGAAAAAAGGGGATACCCTTGATCCGGTTGAACTTTATCTTATTTATTTAATGATAGAGTTTCCTCACACGATTCCATATGCCAGCGATAACAGTGTTCTTGATTTTTTTAAAGATTTACGCCTTAAGAAAACGGGTGAAATGCTGTTTGAAGCCTATGCAAACCGCAGAGAATTGAGAATATCCGATATTGCAATTAAAATTGCTGATACGATTGTGCGGGACTGTTTACTGGAGATGGCAATGAATGAATCACCCGGAAGCAGGGATGAGATAACAGATAAAGTTTTTTTTGATGCAATTAGTAAAATTAAGTCGAGATGGTATAAGGAGCGCCACAAAAGCTTAGGGTACCAAATGAAGGAAGCGCGCGCGGCAGGAGACATACAGCTTTTAAACAGACTGCTTATTGAAAAAAAACGCATGCTCGGAGAAGAGAGGAACTTACAGTCAGTTGAAAAGAAGAACGCTGGCAGGCGCTGAAGCCATCTATTATTTAAGGAGAAAATAATATGAAAAGAGTCATTAATTCGGATGAAGTTAAAAAACTTATCTCATTAGGAGAGGAAAAGGGATTTCTCACTTATGATGATGTGAATGATATGCTGCCATCAGATGTCATATCATCCGATCAAATTGATGATATTATCGTTTTTTTTGGTGAAAAGAACATTGATATTATAGACGCTGAAAAAGATGCCTTGCCCGACCAGGAAAAATTCAGCGATGAATCTGAAGACTCAAAAGAGCTTGACAGGGAAGCGGCTGCAATGGCTGCTCCTCCGGGTAAAACGGGAGATCCGGTGAAGCTGTATCTGCGTGAAATGGGGCTTGTTTCTCTTCTGAGCCGCGAAGAGGAAGTGGAGATAGCGAAACAGATTGAAGAGGGTGAGCGTAAGGTTATGCAAACGCTGTTTAATTTATCCTATTTTGTTGAAGAGGTAGTAAGAATAGGTGAACGCCTCAGAAGTGGTGATATTAAAATAAAAAGTATAATCGACAGCCTCGAAGACGAAGCCGGATTTGTTAAGGAAGAGGTTCATGTCGAGCGTGTTCAAAAGCTCATAGATCAGATCAAAGCCATTCACGAAAAAAATATTGTACTCAGGGACGAGCTTAAAGAAAAGGGAATCGATGAAAAAAACAGGGCATTTTTTGAAACACAAATAGAGAAAAATACTTTTGAGATAATAGATCTTTGCAAAGCGATAAATTTCAGTAAGCGGCGTATAAACGGTATGGTTTTGAAGTTAAAAAAGAATGTTGACCGGATCAGGATTCTGGAAGATCAAGTGCAGGCCTGTAAAGATAAGAGCGGATTGTCTTTAACAGCAATGGAAGACATATTTAGCCGAATGAGAAAAAAGCCTGAAGAAGAACAGGATATTGCAAAAGAAGCAAAAATATCGATCATAAAACTCAAGGAATATGAAAGAATAATTAAAAATGCCCGAAGGGAACGGAAGGCAATTTCCGAGCGGATAGGGTCATCGGCGGAAGCCCTCAAAGGAATTGTTGATTTGATAAACAGTGGAGAATATGAAGCAAATGAGGCGAAACAGAAGCTCATTCAGGCAAATCTGAGGCTGGTGGTGAGCATAGCGAAAAAATATACCAACCGGGGGTTGCAATTCCTTGATCTCATTCAGGAAGGAAATATCGGATTGATGAAGGCGGTAGAGAAATTCGAATACCAGCGCGGCTATAAATTCTCAACGTATGCAACGTGGTGGATCAGACAAGCAATTACAAGGGCAATTGCAGATCAGGCGAGAACAATACGGATTCCCGTTCACATGATTGAGACTATAAACAAGTTGATCCGAACATCCCGTTATCTGGTTCAGGAATTGGGAAGAGAACCCAATCCTGAAGAAATTGCTGAAAAAATGGAATTCCCTCTTGATAAAGTCAGGAAGGTGTTGAAGATAGCAAAAGAACCTATATCGCTCGAAACCCCAATTGGCGAAGAAGAAGACAGTTCATTGGGTGATTTTATTGAAGACAAGAAAATTATGTCTCCTTCCGATGCCACTATGAGTATGGATCTGGCTAAACAGACGAGAAATATACTGTCAACTTTAACTCCTCGGGAGGAAAAGGTGCTGAGAATGAGATTCGGTATCAGTGAAAAGGCTGAATTCGATCCTGAAGCAGAAGGGGAAGATATGACAGGCATGATGGAACAGGCAAAGCGTATAGAGTCGAATGTTTTAAAAAAAATGAGAGGCACGTCAAGAAGAAGGGAAATAAAGGGAAACGCAAAGTAGACTCTCTGGTTTGGCTGCCGCAGGCTTCCATGCATATTGCTTCTCAATCAAAGATTCTCTTTAACCGGCCTTTGATTCAAAAAGAGAAGAATACAGAGGCCGGCGGTCATCTTTTTCCTCCGAAATAGAACAAAAAATCCTGAATAGAATAGAGGCGGGCGTAATTACACTGGCTGAAACATCTTCATTTGATTCGCACGCACATAGAAAGAACAAAAGAGTTGAAACTGCAAAAAGGCTCTGCTAAATCTGGAAAGACATCTATTGAAAACGGATTTGATAAATGGAACAAATTCTTACAGTTAGCCAATTGACTTCGAATATAAAAATACTGCTTGAGACCGGTTTTGGTACCCTTTGGGTAACTGGCGAGGTCTCGAATCTCCGGCGGCCGGGTTCAGGTCATATCTATTTTACTTTGAAGGATGAAGAATGTCAGATTAAAGCAGCGATTTTCCGCAGAAGCATGGAAACAATCGGGTTCGATTTGGAAGACGGGCTTTCGATACTATGCCGTGGACGGCTTTCGGTGTACGCTCCTCGCGGTGAGTACCAGCTGATAGTTGACATGGCAGAACCGAAAGGGATAGGAGCACTTCAGATCGCATTCGAGCAGCTCAAGAGGCGTCTTAAGGCTGAAGGGCTTTTCAACAAGAAACAATCCATTCCGTATATTCCGAATAGAATTGGCGTCATTACCTCTCCCTCAGGCGCGGCTTTAAGAGACTTTCTACAAATTACCCAAAGAAGATTTCCTTCAATGGATATTCTTATTGTTCCTGTAAGGGTTCAGGGAACGGAAGCCGCCTCTGAAATTTCTCGAGCAATAGAAACTCTCAATGATATTTCGACAGTTGATGTGATAGTCATCACCAGGGGAGGGGGAAGTTTGGAAGATCTTTACCCCTTTAATGCAGAATCTGTGGCACGGGCAATTTACCGTTCCAGGATTCCCATAGTATCTGCAGTGGGGCATGAAATAGATTTTACAATTGCTGATTTTGTGGCTGATCTCAGGGCACCGACACCATCGGCGGCAGCCGAAATGGTTGTTCCGGATACACGTGAACTTGCCGCTCATATTCGAATGCTCTGCCACCGGATGGAACACTGCTATAGGATATGGCGAAACCGCTGCCGGGAAAGGATAGGCATTCTATGTGAAAGAATCATTAGTCCGGTAAAAGCAGCCAGCGGTTCGAGAATCTATCTTGATGATTTACTGGGGAGGCTTTTCTATAGTGTCAAAAAGAGAAGTGCCGAAAAGAAAAACCGTATGATCGAACTTGATCATTTACTTTACAGATACAGTCCCCAGGTGAAAATTTATGATATGCGCCGCAGGGTCGATACGCTTAAAAAGGAAATTATTGTTCAATACCGCCACAGTAATGAAAAGGCACACCATAGGCTGGAAAAAACCGTTTCAATACTGCAAAGCATAAATCCGCTTGCCGTTTTAAGCAGGGGATACAGTATCACACGATTATTGCCGGATGGAGATCTTGTCAGAGAAATTGCCTCTCTATCCGAAGGCAGCGCAGTTTCCGTCCAGGTACGTTCAGGAATATTCCATGCCTCCGTTACCGAGCTTTTTGAGGAGAAAGAAAATGGCAGAAAAAAAATTTGAAAAGGCTTTGGAAAAACTTGAAGCAATTGTAAGGGAAATGGAAGCGGGAGAATTGACTCTTGATGAATCTTTAAAAGCTTTTCAGGAGGGGATTGAACTCTCGAGATTCTGTATGAACAAACTTGACGAGGCGGAAAGAAAAGTTGAAATACTTCTTCAGGAGAAAGAGGAAATCAAAGTGCACCCTTATATTGAAGAGAAGATAAATGAATAGCAGCGGCGAATATTTCTTGAAAACCTATCTGGATGAACGCAAAAACTACATCAACGAAGCTCTGGAGCACTATCTTCCTCAAGCGGATACGTACCCCTCTGTTCTTTCCAGGGCGGTACGTTACAGTGTCTTCGCAGGAGGCAAAAGATTACGGCCGATATTATGTATAGCTGCAGCTGAGGCGGTCGGTGGAACCAAAGAGAAAGTATGTGCTGTTGCATGTGCTCTTGAAATGATCCATACCTATTCTCTCATACATGACGATTTGCCTGCAATGGATGATGATGAATACCGAAGAGGAATACTAACCAATCATAAGGTATTCGGAGAAGGGATTGCCATTTTGGCCGGGGATGCGTTATTAACGGAAGCTTTCAGCCTTATGTCGGAATTTAATTCCAAAGAGAAAGAAAGCGCAGTACTCAGGCTTGGAGTGATTCACGAGATTGCAAAAGCTGCAGGCATTTACGGAATGGTTGGCGGACAGACCGTTGATCTCGATTCGGAAGGAAGGGAAGTAGATTTTGAAACTCTTCAGTATATACATACGCACAAGACAGAGGCTATGATAACCGCGTCATTAAGAGCCGGTGCCATTACTGCAGAAGGATCGAAATTACAGATTTCCGAAATTACTGAATATGGAAAAAAAATTGGTCTTGCATTTCAAATCATTGACGATATTTTGGATCTGGAGGGAAATTCGAAAACACTGGGGAAAAAAACCGGATGTGATGGGGCACGCAAAAAAATAACATATCCCTCGCATGCAGGATTGGAATTTTCCCGAACAAAGGCTCACGAATTGGTGAAGTCTGCGCGTGCCGATCTTGCTTCCTTTGATAACCGCGCGGATCCTCTTAGAATGATTGCCTCATACATTGTGGAAAGAGTTTCATAAGCAGGAGACTATAAGTAGATGAAAAAATTACGGAGAAGTTGGAAATAATGTTACAGCAGGTCAATATACCCAGTGATATTCGCACTCTCACTATTGAGGAATTAATCGTATTAGCTCATGAAATCAGAAAGGAAATAATTGAAACAGTCGCGGCAAACGGGGGACACCTCGCATCATCCCTAGGGGCAGTTGAACTTACCCTTGCTCTTCATTATGTTTTTAATACGCCTGAAGATAAAATTATTTGGGATGTAGGGCACCAGACATATGCACATAAAATAATTACCGGCCGTAAGAACGAATTTTGCACATTGAGAAAGAGTAACGGATTGAGCGGATTTCCCAAACGGGAAGAAAGCGTCTACGATACCTTCGGTGCGGGTCACAGCAGTACCTCGATTTCAGCCGGCTCGGGAATACTGGAGGCGCAGCATCTCACGGGAAGACAATCCAAGATAATCAGTGTGATAGGCGATGGTTCATTGACTGCCGGACTTGCGTTTGAAGGTTTGAATTGGGCTGGAGATCGTCAGAAAAATTTGATTATCATACTCAATGACAACGAGATGTCCATATCTCCAAATGTCGGTGCGCTGTCTTCTTATTTAAACAGGATCATGACAGGACAGCAGGTAGTAAAATTAAAAAGCCGTATTCAGGCTTTTCTTAAAACTATCCCCGGTATCGGGGAACAGATGGTGAGAATCACAAAGCAGGCTGAAGAATCGTTCAAGGCCTTCCTTGTACCCGGGATGCTTTTTGAGGAAATGGGATTTAAATATATAGGGCCCCTGGAAGGGAACCGCCTTGATCATTTAATAAAAAATTTTGGAAATATAAAGGAATTGTCAGGGCCGATTCTGGTTCACATCGTTACAAAAAAAGGTAAAGGGTACAGGTTTGCAGAAGAAGAACCGGCGCGATTTCACGGGATTGGACCATTCGATATTGAAACTGGTATCACGCATGCAGAAGAAGAGACCGGTCCGGCTTATACGAGTGTATTCGGTGATACAATGATGTGCCTTGCAGCTGAAAATCCTAATATTGTAGCAATTACTGCAGCCATGCGCCACGGTACCGGTCTTGATGCATTCGCAAAAAAATATCCTGAGAGATTCTTCGATGTCGGTATTGCCGAGCAGCATGGAGTTACTTTCGCTGCCGGACTTGCCGTCGAGGGAATTGTTCCGATTGTGGCCATTTACTCTACTTTTCTCCAAAGGGCATACGACCAAGTGCTGCATGATGTATGCCTGCAGAACTTGCCTGTTGTTTTTGCTCTCGACCGCGGGGGGATAGTCGGTGATGATGGGCCGACTCATCATGGTCTGTTCGATTTTTCCTATCTGCGTTCAATCCCGAATATTGTGGTAATGGCTCCCAAGGACGAAAACGAGTTGCGCCACATGCTCAAAACAGCCGTATATTGCGGGAAACCTGTTTCTATCAGATATCCGAGGGGAAAAGGGGTAGGAGTTCCGTTTGATGAAAAACTCCAAATAATTGATCTGGGCAGAGGTGAAACTCTCAGAAGCGGGAACGACCTGGCAATAATTGCAATCGGGTCGATGGTATATCCGGCACTCCAGGCTGCTGAAGCACTCTCCGCCAAAGGCATAGAAGTAACCGTTATCAACAGCCGGTTTGTAAAACCGATGGATGAAGATCTTATCTGTGAGTCGGCGGAAAGAACAAAAAAAATTATTACTGTTGAAGAAAATGTTCTTATGGGTGGTTTCGGAAGTGCCGCTTTAGAACTCTTTGCCAGGCGAGGTATCGTACCCGAAGCAGTGGAATGCCTGGGAATCGGAGATTGTTTCGTCGAACAGGGGTCCCAGGAGGAATTAAGAAAACGGTATGGTATTGATGCAGCGGGAATAATTAGATCGGCGTCAAATATGATGGGCTTAAGAAGCGAATAATTCGACAATGAAGAACTTTCTTGTTCCGATACACTGGCTCAAATTATTGAGAGCAGCGTAAAATGAATGATGATAAGAGCAAAGTGAGATTAGATAAAGCGATGGTTGATCGGGGATTAACGACTTCCCGTGAACGGTCCAGAGCCCTGATATTATCAGGGGAAGTTCTCGTGAACGGTATAAGGGTGGATAAGGCGGGCCATTTGGTGAAAAAAGAAGCCGCTATCAGTATAAAAGGGGAAGAAAATCCGTATGTAAGCCGAGGAGGATTGAAACTAAAGCATGCGCTCACAAGATTTCAGATACATGTAGACGGATTGATTGCGATAGATGTGGGAGCATCCACAGGAGGTTTTAGTGATTGCCTGCTGAAGGAAGGAGCAAAGAAGGTATATGCGATTGATGTAGGATACGGGCAACTTGCATGGAAATTAAGAACAGATGAACGAGTGGTTGTTTTTGAAAGAACGAATATCCGATATTTTGACGGGACTTGTATTAATGAACCGATTGACATTGCGACCATAGATGTTTCATTCATTTCGCTTCGGCTGGTTTTGCCGGTTGTTCACTCCCTGATGACGAAACACTCGTTACTTCTGGCTCTGGTAAAGCCGCAGTTTGAAGCGGAAAGAAATGAAATTGGAAAGGGAGGTGTGGTTAAAAGTTCAGGTGTTCATGCCAGAGTTGTAAATGAAATAGTTGAAATATCGAAAGAAACCGGATTCAAAGTAGTAGGGACTTGCGAGTCTCCCCTTCTGGGACCTGCTGGAAATAAAGAGTTTTTCATCTTTGCCGTAAAAGAGGGCAATTTCCGCAATCATAATGAGAAGTCCGTCCTTGCAAAGCAAATAGATTAAAGTGAAAAAACCATGATAATAAAACTCGCAAAAACGGCCGGCTTTTGCATGGGTGTGAGGCGTGCGGTTGATATTGTCCTTGATATCGCAAGAAGAAAAGGTGAAAAAAAAATATATACATATGGACAGCTTATCCATAATCCGCAAACAATTGAACTGCTGGAAAAACGGGGCATTGTCGCTGTATCCAGTATTGATGATATAGATGGCGGAGTGGTTGTTATCAGGGCGCATGGAATTTCTCCTGATGAAAGGAAGCGTATAAAGAAGAAAAGCTCGGTACTGATTGACGCCACGTGCCCAAAGGTAGCACGTGTACAAGGAATTATTAAAAAACATGCAGAAAAGGGATACTTTGTAATAATAATAGGAGACAGCGAGCATCCGGAAGTTTCAGGATTACTCGGATATGCTGGTTCTAAAGGAACTGTAATAGCAGATGAATGGGAAATCAGCGAATTGCCTGAAATGAGAAATGTGTGCGTGGTAGCACAGACAACTCAAAATTCAAAACATTTCGATTTTATAGCCCATAAAATCAAGAAACGGTTTCCCGATGCGATCATTTTTAATACCATCTGCGATTCGACGGAAAGGCGGCAGGCTGAAGTGGAGGCAATGACGGGAGAAATGGATGCGATGATTATCGTCGGAGGGAAGAATAGTGCCAATACACAAAGGCTGGCGGAAATTTCCCGTGAAAAGGGAATGTTGTCCTTTCATATTGAAACAGCTGAAGAACTGAAGAATATAGACTTAAAGGGAGCAGAGAGAATAGGCGTTTCGGCAGGTGCTTCAACCCCTAACTGGATTACAGACAGTGTAGTGGATTATCTGACCTTTAATAAAAGAGCGCGTAAAAGAAAATTAAAATGGCTTTATAATTCATTGATACTTTGCGTACAGACGGATTTGTATTCAGCACTTGGGGCGGCTTCACTGACGGCAGCCAGTATGTTTGTTCAGGGGGAAATGCCGGCTGTGATCAGCATGCTCATTGCCGCTTTTTATGTGTATGCAATCCATACGATAAACAGGTTACAGGATCGATATTTAGGGAGAATAACCGGCGGATTCAGAGATGAAACCTATGTGCGTCACAGAAGCGGTTATATGGCCGTTGCGGTCTCTGCTCTTATCTTTGCGATGATGCTTTCCATGGCTGTAGGTGTTTCTTCTTTCTTATCTCTTTTTGTCCTTTCATTGCTTGGAATGCTTTATAATATTGTTGTATTTCCAGGCAGTATGAAACTGAAACGCCTTCGAGACATTCCCGGATCCAAAAATATTTTTATGGCTGCCGCCTGGGCAGTGGTGACAGCGGTTATTCCTGTATTGGAAACAAAACCGGAGTTTTCAGTTTCAATGATCTTTGCATTTATTTTTGTATTTTCGATCGTATTCGTGAAATCGGCTTTTTCCGATTTGGTAGACGTACAGAGCGACAGATTGGTGGGGCGAGAAACGATACCCGTGGTGATCGGAGAACAAAAAGTCAGAGAGCTAATAAAGGGAATCTCTGTTGCTCTTGCCTGTTCCATTTTCCTTTTTACGGCAGTACGCCTTGTGCCATTCATTGGTCTCGCTCTCATGGTGCCGGTATTTTATATATGGATTTGTTTGGAACTTTATGATAAGAAAGCGCAATTTTCCAGTGCAGCTCTCGAAGGGCTCTTCGGGACCAGCTATATTATTGCCGGCGCAAGCACCGCTTTTTTTTATCTCTGTATGCGGGTTGTCCCGTGAGAAAAATACAGTGGAAGGTAGTACTAATGAAAAATATTTTTTTAAAAGCTTTTTTGCCGGTTCTTTTCGCTATGGTTTTAACATCTTGCGGGGGACTGCGTTATACGAAACATGCGCCTGAGGCTCAAAATTTCAGACCTGAGAAAATCGGGGTGCTTTGCGTTAAGGCAGGCCCTTACAAGGATATTGAAGATAAGGCGGAAAAAATTATATCCGAAAGCCTCCAGGATACAAATTGGTTTTCATCGGTACTTGCACCAGATGCAATACGTATCAAAACACTTTCAGACGGATCTTTGAAGGAGAATATAGCACAATACCTTATGAAGCTTGAAAAGGTCAGTTTTTCGGATCCGGATTTAACTAACCGGATAGGGGATGTGCTTGGTGTGGATGCCTTTTTGGTTGTAGGAATAAATTTTTGGAATTATACGATAGAAAATAATAAGGAAGTAGCAAAGGTTGGATTCGGGATGAATCTTATTGAAAAAGCTACAGGGAAAATTCTCTGGACATGTGAGCATCATGAGTCGGAGAACTACTTTGTTAAAAAACCGAAGCTTGCGAGTCTGGCTCGAGATGTGGCTAAAAAAATGATTAGCGATATGCCGCATTAAGACGGGAGCGCTGGTTACAACAGGCCCGGAATTCAGGATTCATTTAATCCGGGTACTATTAAAGAATTATAACTGATGGAGGATATACAACATGGCTTATGTGATTACGGATGAATGTATCGCTTGTGGAAGCTGTGAAGATGAATGCCCGGTGGGTGCTATAAGTGAAGGTGATGAAAAATATGTCATAGACCCTGATGTGTGCACAGATTGCGGCGCGTGTGCAGATATATGTCCGGTAGAAGCAATCGAGTCAGGAGAAGAAAACTAGGCGGGAAAAGATTCTTCGCTTCCCCTCGCAATTCATTTTCAGGACTCGGGAGTAATCTAAATAATGGCGTTATTTATCACCTTTGAAGGAGTCGAGGGATCCGGGAAGACGACGCAAATAAAAAAGGCAGGTAACTGGCTGAGAAAAAAGAAAGTTCCCTGTCTTGTAACCAGTGAGCCCGGAGGCAGTAAAATAGGGAGAGAGTTGCGGAAGCTCCTGCTTGAGAAAACGTCGATAAGAATCACAGCAAGAACGGAATTGCTGTTATTTGCCGCCGACAGGGCTCAGCATGTGGAAGAAGTTATTTTACCGGCTCTCGGCGAGGGGAAAATCGTTCTCTGTGACCGATTTTCGGATGCTACGGCTGCATACCAGGGTTCCGGGCGAGGTCTTGACCTTTGTTTGATCGATACTATAAACGAATTCGCTGCATGTTCTCTGAAACCTGACGTGACGCTCTTATTCGATCTGCCCGTTGAAATTGGAATGAAAAGGGCTGAAGAACGGGAAACGGGGCTATGTGCTGAAAATGTAAGTCGAGATAGATTTGAACAGGAACAAATCGAATTTCATGAAAAAGTAAGACACGCATATCTGCGGATTGCAGCGGAAAGTCCGGAAAGGTTCAATATAATCGATGCCTCGGACGAGCCCGATGCCGTTTTTTTAAAAATATCCGGAATACTTTCAAGGATACTTGGTATCTGATTCAATGTTGTTTGAAGAAATATGCGGCCACGAAAGCCAAATCGAGCTTCTTAAGAATTCCATGATCAGGAATCGAGTCGCTCACGCCTATTTCTTTTCCGGAATGGAGGGCGTAGGAAAAAAAACGACAGCTATTGCATTTGCGGGGGCGCTGAATTGTAAAAATAAAATAAGCGATAGTTGCGGTATCTGTTCTTCTTGCAGAAAAATATCTCGCGGTACGCATCCCGATGTGCTTGTTATCAAACCGCAGAATATTCTTATAAGGATCCAAGACATCAGGGACATGCAAGAGCAGCTGCAATTTCGCCCCTTTGAAGGAAGGCGTCGGGTAGTGCTTATCGATGATGCTCATAAACTGAGTGAAGCGGCGGCGAATGCACTCCTTAAGACTCTTGAAGAACCGATGCCTTACAATGTGATAATTCTTCTTGCATCCCGGTATAAAGGACTTCCCAAGACGATACTTTCAAGGTGCCAGAAAATTCGCTTCAATCCTGTGCATCCCGTCAAGATCCGAAAATATTTGATTAATTCCAAGTCTTTCAAAGAAAATGATGCGGAAATCCTTGCAGCAGCATCGCAGGGAATCATAGGAAGAATTATTGAACAAAATGACCGGGCGCAAAAAAATATCAGATTAATTCAATCGGGTATTTTCGATATAGATGATCCTTTTTTATTGTTTTCGCTGGTTAATGATATGGAAGATGACAGGAAGTCTGTTTTGGAAGAGCTTGTTTTGTTAAGAGAATGGTTCAGGGATAGCTTGCTCCTGAAAGAGACCGGCCGTAAGGATTTGTTAATCCATCCGGATCTTTTTACGGCCGCAGAATCTCTGTCGGGGAGATTGGAAGTTGAATATATATTAAAAGGAATTGAAGCTGTTACCCTGGCGATCAGTGCGATTGAAAGAAATGCCAACAAGCAGTTGACTTTGGAATCAATGATCTTTAAACTCTCTTATCTTTCATCTAAAGGAAAATCCGATTACCTGAGAGCTCTATCAACTGGTGATAAGAATAAATGAATGAAATCGAAGAATCCATATGCAATGAGATAGTCGGTGTAAGATTTCGAAGAAGGGGAAAAATTTATACATTCGAAAGTGCCGGAATAGTATTAGAAAAAAATGAAAAAGTAATTGTGGATACTGAGAACGGTCCGGCAATAGGGACTGTGGCAAGTATGGTAAGGATCAGTTTGCAGTCTGATTTGCCGGAAAATTTGAAGCGGGTTATCAGGAAAGCAGATGAATCCGATCTTACTACAGAGAAGGAAAATTTCGAAATCGAAAAAGAAGCTTTTTTATTTTGCCGCCGTAAGATAGGCGAACGTAATTTACCTATGAGATTGGTTGAAGTATCTTATCTTTTTGACAGAAGCAAACTCATTTTTTATTTTACCGCAGAAAGCAGAGTTGATTTTCGGGAACTGGTAAAAGATCTTGTGGCAAAGTATCGGACCCGTATCGAACTGAGACAGATATGGGTGAGGAGTGAAGCAAAAATATTCGGTGGAATAGGAATGTGCGGCAGGGAACTCTGCTGTGTCAGTTTTCTAAATAACTTCGTTCCCGTTTCAATCAAAATGGCAAAAGAACAAAATATGCTTCTCAATCCGGAAAAAATTTCGGGACTTTGTGGCAGGCTTATGTGTTGTCTCGCGTATGAATATGATGATTACAGGGAAGCGAAAAAAAACATGCCGAAAGTGGGAAAGAATGTAGAGATTCCCCAGGGAAAGGGAAAGGTCATCAGACAGAATGTAATAGAGGAAAAAATAGTCGTTGCAACAGGAGAAGGAAAAGAATTCGAAATATTCGTTGACGAAATTATCGCAAAACAGGGAAAGGATACTCATTAATTGGAGTGAGTCGAAATGAATAAGGTATTTTATGTTACTACCCCTATTTATTATGTAAATGCATCTCCCCATATAGGACACGCGTATACAACGATTGTTGCCGATGTGATGGCCCGTTTTTTCCGGATGGCGGGATACCGCACATTTTTTCTGACGGGAACCGACGAACATGGTGACAAAATTGCCGAAGCTGCCCAAATGGCCGGAATAGAACCTAAGGAATATGCCGATACGATAAGTGCTCAATTCAGGGAACTATGGCCGGAACTCAAAATCGAGAATGATTACTTTATAAGAACCACAGATGCCGATCACAAAGCAGTCGTGCGCGATGTTCTTCAGAAGGTATATAACGCCGGGGACATTTACTTTGGTGAATATGAAGGCTTTTATTGCGTTGGCTGCGAGCGTTTTTACCGGGAATCAGAGCTTGTAGACGGTCTTTGTCCCGACCACAAAACAGTGCCCGAGCACCGCAAGGAAAGTAACTATTTTTTCCGAATGAGCAAGTATCAGGATTGGCTGATTCAGTATATAACCGAGAATCCGGATTTCATCCGTCCTGAGCGCTACAGAAATGAGGCGCTCGCTTTTTTAAGGGAGCCGCTGGAAGACCTCTGTATATCTCGCCCGAAAACGCGGCTTACCTGGGGAATTGATCTTCCTTTCGATGACAATTACGTGACGTATGTCTGGTTCGACGCCCTTATCAATTATCTTTCAGGAGTCGGTTATCCCCATAGTGAAAATTATAATGTCTTCTGGCCTGTAGCGGAACATTTGATTGCAAAAGACATTCTTAAGCCTCACGGTATTTATTGGCCCACTATGCTGAAAGCAGCCGGGGTGGAGCCATACCGTCATTTGAATGTGCACGGGTACTGGAATATCGATGCGGCAAAGATGTCAAAAAGCCTTGGTGCCGTTGTCAAGCCTTTAAGTTTAAAAGATAAGTATGGGCTCGATTCTTTCCGGTACTATTTAATGCGGGAGATGGTTTTTGGTCTTGATGCAAATTTCAGTGAAGAGGGACTTGTTTCACGGCTTAACTCTGATCTGGCGAATGATTTGGGTAATTTGGTAAGTCGCAGCCTTTCGATGGCCATGAAATACTGCTCCGGAATTGTGCCGGAAAGTGGACCGGATGAAGAAAACGACCGGAACTTAAAAAAGAAGGCTGAAACTTTGTTGAATGAAGTAACGGATAATTTCAGATCTCTTCAATTCCATAAAGCTCTTATCGTAATATGGGAATTCATCAATGCTGTAAACAAATACATTGTGGACACGCAACCGTGGATGCTTTCAAAAAATGAAACTTCAAGGGAAAGGCTTAGTGCCATAATGTATAATGTGCTCGAAGCCTTAAGGTTTATTGCAGTTCTTATTCAGCCTTTCATGCCCGGTACTTCCGAGGAAATGCTGAAGCGGCTGGGAGTGAAATTACCGCAGAATTTTTCCGATATTGAGAAGTGGGGCGGTCTTTCGGAAGGAAAGACACTTACGAAGGGCGATGCGCTTTTCCCCCGCGTTTCCTTAGAAGCAAAAGAAGCGCAGGTAGTAAAAAAACTTAACGATATCAAGCCTCAAGTAGAAATAAAAGATTTTGAGAAATTAGATATAAGGGTTGCACGGATAGAAGCGGCCAGGAGAGTATCTCAATCTGAAAAACTGATTGAAATGAAAATCGATTGCGGGGAGGAGCGCATAATTGTTGCAGGTGTGGGAAAAGACTATACACCGGAAGAACTGGTAGGAAAAAAAATCGCCGTGATTGTCAACTTGAAACCGGCAAAAATCATGGGTATACAGTCCTATGGAATGCTTCTGGCAACGGAGAAAGAGGCGGGCGGCTTTACCTTGGCTACATTCGATGACGATGTCAAAACGGGCGGTAAAATACGATAAAGAATTTCATTCATGAAGATTAAAAAGCCGGAAATCAAAAAAATTCCGGCTTTTTTTGAATACAGGGTTGCTCTTAACCAAAGAGATCAGGGACTGGAACAGGAATATCAATGGGGGTTATAAACCGATTCACCGCCTCTTGCGTTTCGTTTATCTTTAACTTATCAAAAAGGAGGCAAAATTGTTTTTCTAATTCAGAACTGATTGCATCCAGCAATTCCGGCTTTAGATTCCACATTTCATACTTGAACGGTCCAAAGCCCTTCTTTCTTGTTTTATAAATAAATTGTTCCTCTGTATCTGAGGCTTTTTTCTCGGATTTCAATTCGTCTTTCAAATAATTATAGATACGGTTTTTCAGTTCCGGCGGGAAATGATCACTGTCGTATATAATATTTTGAAAACCTGTTGCAAGATGAACTTCTGCGGTTCCTACCTCCGGGAACTTATCAAAAGCTTCTTCAGGAAGAGTCGAAGCACCATGCTGAACAGCACCGGCAAGGCCGTATTCTTCTCTGGCCAACCTGGAGATTTCTCGAAGCGCATCGAAGTCGATGTTTACGTCTGCGACAGTTCCATCGGGGAGAGGGACTCCACCGTGGGATGTTCCTGTTTGAATGCTGATTTTGCTTATACCGGCAAGTCTTCCGCCGTGATCGAGCAATGCCTTGCGATACCCCTCCATGAAGGCGACGAATTCTTCCGGAGTCGTATTTTTTGTTCCCACCTCTCCAATTTCACCTCCAATGGAAACGGTAATTCCATGTGGTTCAATTTCACGGATAAGAGCCGTCATATCAGCAGTAATACGAAAATTGTTTTCCTGCTGTTTTTCGAGAGTTGGCTGCGAAAGATCCACCACAGTCGAGGCATCGATATCAATATTATAAAATCCTTCTTCTACAGCCTCTTTTACAAGTTCGGCAACCGCTTTCTTTTCAGCCTCGGGATCGGTTCCATATTTCTTTGCATTTATCTGGAAGTGATCACCTTGAAGAAATATCGGTCCACGGAAGCCGGTCTTGATAGCCGCCGCGGTAATGACAGCCGTATACTCGCGGGGGCGCTGATTGGTATATCCTATTTCAGAGCGGGCAATTTCAAAGATAATAGCTCCAGCGTTTTTTGCCATGGCACTGCGAAAAACAGCTTGAGCGCTCGCGTAGGTGATCCCTCTCAGATTTATTGCCGGTACAGTAAAACCTGAAATCTTGCCCTGTCCTACAGCCTCATATAATGGATAAATGGATGATGAAAAAATTCCCATCGAAGCACCGATTCGCCTGATCAGCCACGAAGCTCCTTTGCGGACATCTGCGGAATCGCTTAATACCGCCGAATAGACCAAATCATCTATTAACGTTTCCTTTACCGCTTTTTCGTCCAGAATCGCCATAGAATTTTTCTTTATATTTAATGCTTCTCCGCTTTTCTGTTTCAGTTCATCAATATTTTTATAAATCATGTAACCCCCCTTTCCGTTTTGAGGCATTCAAATATTCTCGAGCCTTTTCTATCTCGAATTTACTGCCTATATATACAGGGGATCGTTGGTCGAGACTCTCAGGAACAATTGAAAGAATATCGGTGTGGCCGTCGATAGCCATCCCACCTGCCTGTTCCATTAAAAACGCCATAGGCTGCAGCTCAAAAATGAGCCTCAGTTTACCTTTCCCGCTGGTTTTGAGAGACGGATAGGTAAAAACCCCCCCCTTTTTAATCATTATCTGATTAATATCCGGCACGAAACCTCCGCTGTACCTGAGTTTATATCCCTCTGCCTCCAAATATTCCACATAACGTCTGTGATCATCCGTCCATTCATTTCGTAATCCGCCAAGACTGTAGATGGTTCCTCTTTCATGAAGGGTAATATTTTCACTTGACAGCACATATTCCCCCTCACGGTTAAGAACAAATTCGTGACTTCCTTTTCCCGCCGAATACACCATCGTGATCAGCGGTCCATACGTGATATACATGGCCGCAACAAGGCTGTTTCTGCCGCTTAATACTGGTCCTTTGTGAATCCCGATTATTGTTCCTATAGAAAGATTAGTGTCCACAAGCGATGAACCATCCAGTGGATCGGCGGTAACATAGTATTTTTCATCGCCTTTGCCGATTTGGATCACTGAATCCAGTTCTTCCGAGGCATATTCTCTCACAAACCCGGAAAAGCGCAGTTGACTCTGAAGAATCTGATCCGAACTTTTATCAAGAGCGAGTTGATCCTCGTCGTAAATGTTTTTAAATCCGGCCAATTTTCTGTTAGATTCATGAATTTTAGCGGAGATATATTTGCCGGTAACTGCGATCTGCCATATCAATCTTCTCAGATCGACTTCGATGCCGGCAATCCACATATGCCTCCTGAGATCGACAAAGTGTTTAGTGGCATCGGATATATTGTCCATGGTCATCCTTTCATTTTCTGCTGTATTAAATAGTGGATCCTTTCGTACTACAAGTATTGAATTTCAATATTCCCGCAACTCGGATACCAGGTAACACCGAACCATACCAGTAATTTTGAACATCTGTCAAGAATCTTTGCCCGAACTGAATGGGCGAAAATCATCATGAAGCTGTTTCGGGATCTATCCAAAAAGGGCAAATGAAATGAAACAAAAAGATGAGTACCCTGAAGATGTGACTGTGATTTTTTTGATCTTGCGACGATTTACAGCTATTATTTTTACTGAGCATGGGATGAAAATCGGAATAGAATTAAACTTGTTTTCCAAGCTGATGAGGGACATCCCATTTGCGGCCGGTAACTAGCTGTAAAAAATGTAAATCGACAAAAACAAAATATCAGTCCTTATTACAGCCGCAAACGGGAAGTGTCTCTCATTAAGGCAGCCAGAGAAGGCCGAAGAAGACGATGCTGATATCGGTTGACTTGGGGTAGAACTGGATCTCTTCCAGTTCTGCCGCTGCCGGGTCGTAATGAGTATCAATGGCGGCGATTTCCTCCTGGAGACGGGCCTCCAAATCTTCGAAACGCTCCCGGAGTGCCGACGCCCGTTCCCGGGCCCGCTCCACATCCATCCGTTCCTTTCCCATGCGGCTTGCCGTTTTCATGGCCGTTCCCATCCTGTAGGCGGAGGTGGAGCTGACGGCCTTGCGTCCTAAAAAGGCGCCGAGGATCGCCGTTCCGAATGAAACCGCCGTTTCCAGCTTTTTCGAGGTGGCCTGTTCCTTCTCTCTGTCGATGGCCTGTTCTGCAGTCAAAAGACGGTTTTTCAGCGTGACGAATTGGGTGCTGTATTTTTTCCGAAGCTTTTCGACTCCCCTGTCCCTCTTTTCCCTGCCCGCCTGGGCAAGGCGGGCCCTGAACTGGCCTTCTGATTCATTGACATTGCTCGTCATCCCGAAGGTTCCGGAACGGTAAAGTGTGAGCGGCTTGTTCTGCCGTATCCAGCGGAGAAGCTCTTTTTCCCATTCGCCGTAACACCTTGCCTGTTTCGTTACAGGAGGCAGGTCGGCAAATCCGGCGCCTACAACGGGTTCAGAAGAAAGATCGGCGGGATCGATGGTGGTTTCAGAGGCGGTGTTCCAGTCGATTGCGACCGGCCCCTCCGAAGGCACGGCGGCGAAGGCCGTTCTTAATGAATGATCGATCATATATCTGCTGCTGGAATAGTGAATATCGACAATACCCGTGACCGCGGGTCGGTAGACTACGCCCCGATCTGCGCCAGGAGCGGAGAGATAGTGAACCTCTATCCCCGGCGGCATCATCGGCGATTGTCCGGAAGAAGCGGCGGGAGGTGCTGCGGCGCCTTCTGTTTCAGCTGCCTCGCCCTCTGCGGCCGCGGCGCCTTTCCGGTCCGCCATAAGGGCTTTGATCTGCTCCCGCGACATGGGGCCGGACAGATAGGAAAGAACCCAGCGGGTTTCAAAAATTACCGGTTCCGATTCGTGGGCGTTGTGGAGGAGGAAAATTCTTTGCCCCAAGGCCGCAAGTTTTTCGTCCATAGAGCTGCGATCGAAGCCTGTCCCGGCGGCGGCCCCTTCCAGACCGGCAAGAACACGGTCCTTGTCCCTCTCGGTCTGAAGGCGGCCGATGAACCAGGTGCCCGTATTCGACAGCCCCTTGTAGTCCAGGTCCACAGGATTTTGTGTCGAAAGGATTATGCCGAGGCCGAAGGCCCTGGCCTGTTTCAATAATGTCAGGAGCGGTTCCTTCGAGGGGGGATTCTTCACGGGTGGAAAATAACCGAATATTTCATCCATATAGAGAATCGCCCGCAGGCTGCCCGTGCCGGTCTGTGTGCGAATCCAGCCCAGGATCTCGTTGAGGAGCATAGAAACAAAAAACATCCGTTCCGGATCGGAAAGATGACTGAGAGTAAAAATGGAGGCCCGGGGCTTTCCCGAATCTGTGACGAGCATGCGGCCTATATCAATGGGTTCTCCTTCAAGCTAGGATTCGAATCCCGGCGTGGCCAGGAGATTGTTGAGTCGGACCGAGAGGGTGAAGCGGTCGCCGGGGGGATAGAAACTGTCGAGATCCATGATGCCGATGCGTTTGAACGGGGGCGATTGAACGGCGCGGATGAGATCTGCGAGATCGAGGCTCCGGCCACTCGCCCACACAGACTCGAGGATATTGGAAATCAGGATATGCTCCCTGCTGGTGATGGGATCCGCCTCGATGGCGACGAGCGCAAGAAGGCTTGTGGCGGTAGTTCGTATCCGTTCATGAAAGAGATCGCTGTCTTGCCTGATTACGGGGGGAGGAGGGGAGAATGAGCGGAGGATGTTTACGGGAAGTCCGGCATTGCTTCCCGGTGTGTAGACGGCGAAATCCGCCGCCGCCTTCAGCCTGCCGATACGCTCCGGCTCCTGATCCCAGCCGGCCAGTCCCTTCCGCCACAGTTCAGCCTGGGCAGCGGCATATTCTTCCGGGGCAAGGCCCTTATTCAGCGCCTCCCGTTCGTTCACCCATGGAAGAAAATCATTCGGCCGAAGTTCGGGAAAGGTCAACAGCAGGTTCGGCAAGTCACCCTTGGGGTCGATGGCAATCACAGGAACATTGTCGATCAGTGCTTCCTCTAAAAGGCCGACGGCGAGACCGGTCTTGCCGCTTCCCGTCATGCCGATAATAACCGCGTGGGTGGTGAGGTCTTTGGAATCATAGAGAACGATTCCGTCTTTGCGCTTCCTCTCGTTCAGATCGTATTCTTTGCCAAGATAAAAGGCGCCAAGCTTTTCGTACTGATTCATCGCGATGTCCCCCCGTTTTAGATGATAAAACATCTGCTTCCGATCTCCGGACTTCAAGACCTTGCGGCCGCCAAAAATTGGGTCTGCATGAGAGATAGAGAATGATATCGATGAGATATTTGCTCAACTATAAGAAAGGGGCCTGTCCATGTCAAGTTGCTTTTTGAAGCATCCTCTCTTTCAGGAAAGAGGCCGAGAGCCGAAATATTTAAAGATATTCCGGAGACGGCGGCGTGCTACTGAAAAGCCCGCAGTGTTAAAAGGAGTGATTACGCGCAGTACTAATTAGTTCACTCTGAAACCCAGGGTTTTTAAAAGTTCAGTAATGGCTTTGTTCTTTGAAAACTGGATAACGTTGTGGATGAAAAGTTCCCGATGGTAATGCGGCACGGCACGAAAGCTTTTTACGAAGGTGGCAAAATGCAAGATGATGTATAAAAACGGGGATTCAGAATAAATCTCTGAATCCCCGCTATAAAATATTATTATAAAAATGGTGCCGAAGCCGGGACTTGAACCCGGACGGGTTGTGCCCACTACCCCCTCAAGATAGCGTGTCTACCAGTTTCCACCACTTCGGCATATGTTGCAACCTATGTCGTTTCCGCCCTTTTGTCAACATCAAAATTCCCAGGATATCTTTTAAATTCATTTTATTTGCTCTCATTCACAGGAGCGGGAACATCGGCAGAGGAAGGTGCCGGAGCTGCTGGCGGGGCAGTTTGTTCAGCCGGTAGGGTTTGTTCTGAAGCAGGGACAGGAATGTCTTCCACCACGGACGCTCCCTTGTGAACCGCAAAATATGCCAGCCAGAGTGAAGTCAGCATGAAAATCACCGCAATAGCCGTTGTCATTTTTCCAAGGAAAGTTCCCGGGCCGCTGCTACCGAAAATAGTCTGGCTTGATCCGCCGAACGCTGCTCCCATATCGGCTCCTTTTCCCGTCTGCAGAAGAACGACCAGTATCATGGCGATGCACACAATAATATGGACTATTGTTATAAGAGAATGCATGTTTCCCCTCTCCTTAAAATATTTTATTCCGGTATCCCGGTATCTTATCGAGTATTCGTTCAGCAAAAGCGCTGTTTCTTATACCACCAGGTTTAACATTAATCAATCCTTCGTTTAAATGGCTGTCAAGCACCTTGAAAGCAGACGTTGGGCTTTTTCCCCCTTCTCCATGGAACACGCGCGATTTATTCTCTGCTGGCCATATAAAGAGCCAGATCCCTCATACGGCAGGCATACCCGCTTTCATTATCATACCAGGAAAAAACTTTGATCAAGTTGTTCCCGATCACTTGTGTAAGCGGCGCATCCACTATCGATGAATAGTGACTGCTCGTGAAATCCACCGAAACCAGCTCTTTTTCACTATAGGCAAGTATATTTTGTAATTCATTTTCAGAGGCTTCTTTAAGGGCTCCATTTACATCATCGACTGTAACATCTGATCCGACTTCCAGGGCTACATCGACGAGTGATACGTTAGGGGTGGGCACCCTCAATGCAAGACCATCAAGTTTGCCCGCGAGCTCAGGGATAACTTCTGTGACCGCTTTTGCAGCGCCTGTTGATGTAGGCACAATTGAAAGGGCCGCCGCTCGTGCCCTTCGAAGATCTTTGTGTGATCCGTCAAGTATCCTCTGATCCATCGTGTATGAGTGAATAGTAGTCATCAGCCCCTTAAGGACTGTAAAACGGTTATGAACTGTTTTGACAATGGGAGCAAGGCAGTTTGTAGTGCAGGAGGCATTAGATATAATGTGGTGTTTTTTCGGATCATAGGATGATTCATTCACCCCCATTACCAATGTGGCATCAACCTCTTTTCCCGGTGCAGCTATAATGACCTTCTTTGCTCCTGCATCAATATGTTTTGCAACATCTTCTCTTGACCGGAATTTTCCCGTGGATTCCATTACGATATCTATCCCCAGTTCTTTCCAGGGAAGCGTTTCAAGTGAATCGACTATTGTTGTCACTTTAATATTTCTGCCGTTGACCGACAGTGCGCCTCTTCCTGCGCAGATTTCCGCATTGAACATCCTGTGTATAGAATCATATTTTAAAAGGTGCTCCAGAACTTGACCATCTGCTCTGGTATTTATTGCCACGACTTCGATGTCTTCTCTTCCTGTACAGGCTCTGATGACATATCTTCCGATTCTTCCGAAACCGTTAATGGCGATTCTAAGGCTCATGTCAGTCCTCCCGTTTATATAGGACTCGGAATTTATTTCTATGAATTATGCCTTATCTTTACGTCGCGCGCGATAAAATTCTTTGTAAAACATGGAAGCCGTCAGATACATTCATCCAATTCATGCTTCCAGGTAAGGGCATTGGAAAGCGTTACTTACCCTAAATTACGATGCCCGGCGTAACCGGCATAGAAGCTTTTTAAAGGAGCCGCGTTCCTGAAAAGCGAATGGCACAGTACAGGTATCGCAGGTATTAGTCAATATTTTTTTGAATGGTAATAGGGGGATTTTTTTTATAGTATTCATACGTTGGATGAACAAGAGATAAGATCAAGATGAAGAAAATGCTGCCGCCGGAAGAAGGTAATTTAAATTATCCAAACTCTTGAACTCTTTCTGCGGCGCCTGGAAAGAGGAGGGCATAAAATGAAAAACGGGATAAGAGAAGCATTGCTTGCTGGTGCCTGGTATCCGGAAAAACCGGACCTTCTGCAATCAGAAATAGATAAATACATCAGAGCCGTGCCTGATCTTGAATTGAGAGAACAGCCTTTGGCCATCATTTCGCCCCATGCAGGGCTTTCCTACTCAGGGGCAATTGCCGCTTACGCCTATAAAGCGGCATCTAATGGACATTATGATTCAATTGTTGTTATAGGTCCGAGTCATCGGATTCGTTTTAGAGGGGCGTCCATATTCGATGGAAGAGGGTATAAAACACCGTTGGGGGTAGTACCTCTCGAAAGAAAGCTTGCAGAAGCGATAGTACGTCACAGTAATATTGTTTCATTTGTGCCTGATGAGAAGACTCCCGAAAATTCAATAGAAATCCAGATGCCTTTTATTCAGACGCTATTCCCGGGGACTCCATTTGTTCCCATTCAAATGGGAACTCAGGATGCGAAGACATGCGATACTCTGGCGGAAATCATTTATTCGGTTTCTCAAGGGGAAAATATTCTGCTCATTGCCAGTTCCGATTTCTCCCATTACCATAATTATGAAGATGCAGTGCATATGGATTCAAAGGCAATTGATATTATTAAAAAAATGGATAGCGAAGGATTTTATCGCTCTGTAGAAAAAGGAGAAGTTGAAGCATGCGGTGCCGGACCCATCAGAGTTGCCATCAAATTTGCACAGGCAAAAGGAAGTGATAGCGGTTATATGCTTAAGTATGCAAATTCAGGTGATGTGACAGGCGATAAGACGGGCGTCGTGGGCTATGCGGCTCTGGCCTTCTATAAAAAGGATATCAATAAAAAAGATTCCGTTTCGAATAACGAATCCGGAGCCGAGGAAGGATCGCTTACAAAAAACGAAAAAAATGAGTTGATCAAAATTGCTCGAAGGAGTATAGAGGATTCGCTTTCAGGGCGGAGAGCCGAACCTCTTTCTATGACTTCAGAAAATCTTGCTGCTGCAAGAGGTGCTTTTGTAACTCTCAAAAAAGAGGGACGTCTTCGAGGGTGTATAGGATTTATTGAGCCACGAAAGCCGTTACACAGAACTGTAGCCGAAATGGCCTGTGCCGCAGCGTTTGATGATCCAAGGTTTCCGCCCCTTGCCAAGGAAGAACTGGAAGAAATTACAATTGAAATATCTGCATTAACGCCATTGTGCCTGATCGGCAATATTTCCGAGATAGAAGTCGGCAGAGACGGTATTTATATTGTAAAAGGCTTTCAGGCGGGGCTTTTGCTTCCGCAGGTCGCCACTGAAAATGGATGGGATAGATTAACCTTTCTGGAACAGACATGCCGTAAGGCAGGGCTTCCCTCGGGAGCATGGAAGAACAAGGATACGAGAATTTATACGTTTTCAGCTGAAATTTTCGGGGAATAATTGATTTGTATGGATAATTCAAAAAGTTCTTGACAAATAGATTAAGAAAAATTAGATACACCTTTTGCGTTGGTTGGTTTTTTTTGTGCGTTTTGCGTGAAAGTCTCAAAACACAGATTATTTTTTGTAAAGGCTGGCGTAGCTCAACAGGTAGAGCAGCTGATTTGTAATCAGCAGGTCGCGGGTTCGAATCCCATCGCCAGCTCCAGGTGTATTAAATTGATGTGGAGGGGTTCCCGAGCGGCCAAAGGGAGCAGACTGTAAATCTGCCGGCGAAGCCTACGGAGGTTCGAATCCTCCCCCCTCCACCATTTTTTATGGTTCTATTGAGGTATTAAGGGCGGGAGTAGCTCAGTGGCTAGAGCGTCAGCCTTCCAAGCTGAGGGTCGCGGGTTCGAATCCCGTTTCCCGCTCCATGAAATGATCGGAAAGGCTTGACAGGTCTTTTTTGACTATATTGGAGGACATGCCCACGTAGCTCAGTCGGTAGAGCACATCCTTGGTAAGGATGAGGTCACCAGTTCAATCCTGGTCGTGGGCTCCATGTTTGCAAGGTGACGAAATGAGAGATATTATAACATTGGCATGCAGTGAATGCAAAAGAAGAAATTATACTACAACGAAAAATAAGCGGACGATGAAGAATCGTTTGGAATTAAATAAATATTGCCGTTTTTGCCAGGTTCACACGGTTCATAAAGAAACAAAATAAAAGGCAACGTATGCTACAGGCCAGTAGCTCTAATGGATAGAGCGCCGGACTCCAAATCCGGATGCTGGGGGTTCGAGTCCCTCCTGGCCTGCCATTTTATTATTTACAGGATGCATGCATATGGAAAAAATAAAAGTTGCATGGGCTGCGACAATACAGTTTTTAAAAGAAGCCAGGGCCGAACTGAAAAAAGTGACATGGCCGACACCTAAGGAAGCGCTTGCATCTACGTCAGTTGTAATAGTGGTAGTAATAATTGTCAGTGTTTTCCTTGGTTTTGTGGATATGGGGCTTACCAAACTGGTGAGAATGGTACTGGGATAGAAAATGGCATTTAGATGGTATGTAATACATACATATTCGGGGTTTGAAAGCAGAGTGAAACAGTCCCTGGAAGAAAGAATTGCTGCTCAAGGCATGGAGCAGCAATTCGGCGACATTCTCATTCCGGAAGAAGATGTCGTAGAATTGGTCAAAGGTGAAAAGAAGACGTCAAAACGAAAGTTCTTTCCCAGTTATATGCTTATTAATATGGAACTAAATGATGATACATGGCACCTGGTAAAGGAAACGCCGAAAGTAACCGGTTTCATAGGAAGTAAAGATAAGCCGTCTCCAATATCTTCGGCCGACGTCGAATTGCTGAAAACGAGAATAAGTGAAGGAACATTGAAGCCGAAACCTAAGTTCAGGTTTGAAATCGGCGATCATGTGAGGATCGTAGACGGGCCTTTTACCAATTTTGATGGCGTTGTAGATGAAGTGAAAGAGGAAAAAGGAAAATTACGAGTAATTGTAAGTATTTTTGGCAGATCAACTCCGGTAGAGCTTGATTTCATCCAGGTTGTTCAGAGTTAAACTCATATATTTTTAAGGGGACGATGATGGCAAAAAAAATTATCGCACAAATAAAACTCCAAATTCAGGCAGGAAAAGCTACTCCATCACCGCCGATCGGGCCGGCTCTTGGTCAGCATGGAGTCAACATAATGGAATTTTGCAAGGCGTATAATGCAATGACGCAAAATCAGGAAGGAACGGTAATTCCTGTAATTATATCCGTATATGCCGATAAATCATTCACTTTTATTACCAAAACTCCACCGGCTTCGGTTCTGCTAAAGCAAGCAGCTAAAATAGCAAAAGGTGCGGGAGACCCAAAGCGGGAGAAGGTTGGCAAGATAACGATGAAACAACTGAGAGAAATTGCTGAGATAAAGCAAAAAGATCTGAATGCCGTAGATGTCGAAGGAGCCGTTAAGATCATCGACGGAACGGCGCGATCTATGGGAATCGAAGTTGTCGATTAAAAAAAAGAGGTTTTGTTGCTATGGCACATAGGGGCAAGAAACATTCAGAACAGAAAGCAAAAGTGGAAACCGGTAAGCGATATCCGCTGAGAGAGGCAGTTGAATTGGTTGTGAACACCGGAAGGGCAAAATTCGATGAGACGGTGGATATAGCAGTTCGACTGGGAGTTAATCCGAAACATGCCGATCAAATGGTGAGAGGAAGTGTTGTGCTTCCCAATGGTCTTGGCAAACCTGTGAGAGTCCTGGTTTTTGCGAAAGGCGAGAAGGAAAAGGAAGCGAAAGATGCGGGTGCTGATTATGTTGGATCGGATGATATGGTAGAGAAGATTAAGGGAGGGTGGCTTGAATTCGACAGGGTCGTGGCTACGCCTGACATGATGGGCAGCGTAGGTAAGCTGGGAAAAATTCTTGGCCCTCGCGGTTTAATGCCTAATCCGAAGGTTGGAACGGTTACCTTCGATGTAAAAGAAGCTGTAACGGAACTTAAGGCCGGTCAGGTTGAATTTAGAGTAGAAAAAGCTGGAATATTGCATAGTCCTGTGGGGAAGGTATCTTTTGGAGCAGATAAACTTATAGAAAATATTCTGTCGCTCATCGAGACTACGATGAAACTTAAACCAGCATCGAGTAAAGGAACATATCTTAAAAACATATCTCTTTCATCAACAATGGGTCCTGGAGTTAAAGTAGATACGATGGATGTGAGAAATAGCCTGAGGGCCGGTTAAAAGTAGCCTACAAAGTCAAAGACAGCAGGTACGGAAGAATGTTTAAACGAAAAATCGGCCTGCCGAGATGATATGATTTAGCGTTTATATATCTTCCTGTAAAGCGGTCTGACTTTCTGTAAATTATCGTATGTTTGTAATGGTAAATTAGTTTTTGAAAGGAGGCCATGTATTGGATCGAAGTACTAAAGAAAAAATCGTTGCGGAACTTCACGAAAAACTGCTGCGTGCCAAGATAGCGATACTTGCGGACTATAGAGGCATCAAGGTGAAAGAACTCAACGAGTTGAGAGGTGAGCTTCGAAAGTCGGACAGTGAAGTCAGAGTCGTTAAAAATAATCTTCTGAATCTTGCGTTGAAAGAAACGAAATTTACTGAACTTGAAGAACATCTTGAAGGACCAAGAGCTCTCATTCTTAATTTCGGGGATGTTGTAGCTCCGGCAAAGGCTCTAACGGAATTTGCAAAAAAAAATGCAGCTCTTGAGATTAAAGGCGGAGTTCTAGAAGGATCTGCATTGAATAAAGCTGAGCTTGTTGCATTAGCGGAGCTTCCGAGCAGAGAAGTGCTTCTTGGAAAACTGCTTTCACTTTTTGTAGCGGTTCCGACACGGTTCGTGACTGTACTCAACGGAGTGCCCCAAGGGTTTGTTCGGGTACTTGATGGATATCGATTAAAAAAAGAAGAGACTATTTAAGCTAAATTACAGGAAGGAATGATGAAAATGGCGGACACAAAGATTACAAAGGAAGAGGTTATTGAATTTATTGAAAATATGACGGTTCTGGAATTATCCGGACTTGTAAAAGACTTGGAAGAGCGCCTCGGTGTATCAGCAGCTGCACCGGTAGCGATGGCAGCGGCAGCAGCCGGACCAGCGCAAGCTGCGCAGGAAGAGGAAAAAACGGAATTCGACGCAATCCTGACCGGTTTTGGCGATCAAAAAATACAGGTTATTAAAGTAGTGAGGGCAATTACAGGCCTCGGATTGAAAGAAGCAAAGGACCTCGTCGAAGGTGTGCCCAAGGCTGTCAAAGAGGGCGTCTCCAAGGATGAGGCTGGCGATATTAAAAAGAAGATCGAAGAAGTAGGGGGGACTGTAGAGATTAAATAATCAAAACGGTTACCTGCTGATTGGATCTTATACTCTGATATAAGGAATATTATGGTAAAGGCGAGAAAGAGTTTTGGTCGTATCAAGAAGATCGTTGAGATACCTAATCTCATCGAAATTCAAAGGAAGTCCTACGAAAAGTTTCTTCAGGCCGATGTTGATCAAGATAAACGAGAAAATATCGGCTTGCAGGGGGCTTTTCAAAGCGTATTTCCCATTACTGATTTTGGTGAAAAATGTTCTCTCGAATTTGTCAGTTACAAAATCGGGAGAGCCCGCTACGATGTCAAGGAATGTATTCAAAAAGGGATGACGTACAATGCGCCATTAAAAATAGTCGTTCGTCTCGTGGTGTTTGATACCGGCCGGGGCGATGAACAGCGCATAATCCGGGATATAAAAGAACAGGAAATTTATTTCGGAGAGATCCCGCTGATGACTGACAAGGGCACTTTTTTAATAAACGGTACGGAAAGGGTTATCGTCAGTCAATTGCATCGATCACCGGGTATATTTTTCGATCACGATAAAGGGAAGACTCATACAAGCGGCAAACTCATATATTCGGCTCGAATTATCCCGATAAGGGGTTCATGGCTTGATTTGGAATTCGATCCAAAAGATCTCGTGTACGCCAGGATTGACAGAAGGCGAAAAATGCCTGTAACAATTCTCCTTAAGGCTATGGGCTTCAGCACCGAGGAATTGCTGAGGCGATTCAACAGTGTTGAAACTGTTGTAAGAGATGGTGAATCTTTTTATATGATCCTCAATGATGCTGTGGCAGGGGAGCGTGCGCCCGAAGACATTCATAACCCCAGAACAGGGGAGGTCATGGTCAAAAAGGGTAGGAAGATCACTAAATCGGCGTTAAAGAGAATGGAAGAAGCGGAAATGGACCGTGTGGAAGTCGGGCGCGGTTACCTGAAAGGCAAAATACTCGCATCAAACCTGAATGATCCCGGAACCCGCGAGGTTTTGTTACAGTGTAATGAAGAGCTGACCGAAAATAGTTTAGAGTTGCTCGTTGAAAAAGGAATCAGGGACTTGGAAATCCTTCAGTTTGATGAAGACGGTACTGATGCCTATATACGAAATACACTTCTGATTGACAGAATCGCATCGGAAGAAGAAGCGATAATTGATATATACCGGAGATTGAGACCAAGTAATCCCCCGACTATTGAAACTGCCCGGCGGTTCTTCAATAATCTCTTCTTTTCAACTCACAGTTACGACCTTTCAAATGTAGGGCGGGCAAAGCTCAATTATAAGCTCAAGCTTAATGTTCCCACTGATGTGACGATACTAAGAAGAGAAGATGTTCTTGAGGCAGTGAAATATTTGGTGAATCTCAAGAACGGAGTCAGTGAATATAGTATAGATGATATAGACCATTTGGGGAATCGAAGGATCAGGTCGGTAGGAGAATTAATTGAAAACCAGTACCGGATCGGGCTTGTGAGAATGGAACGGGCCATTAAAGAAAAAATGAGCCTTCTCGATGTAGAAACGATGATGCCCCATGATCTGGCGAATGCAAAACCCGTAACAGCTGTTGTAAATGAGTTTTTCGGGAGCAGCCAGTTATCACAGTTCATGGATCAGACCAACCCGCTTTCAGAGGTCACTCATAAACGGCGTTTGTCAGCTCTCGGTCCGGGAGGATTAACAAGGGAGCGGGCAGGATTCGAAGTACGCGACGTCCACAACACCCATTATGGGCGTATATGCCCGGTTGAAACCCCTGAAGGACCAAACATTGGTCTCATTGTTTCACTTAGTACATACGCGCGTGTGAATGAATTCGGATTCATCGAGACTCCCTCCATTCTTGTGAAGGACGGGCAGGTACTCGATGAAATAGAATATCTCACTGCCATGCAGGAAGAAACGCAGGTAATTGCACAGGCAGACAGTGTGCTCGATTCTGAGGGAAGATTCGTAGAGAAGCTGGTAACAGCGAAAAAAGGCGGAGATTATGTTACTGTAGATCCCAGTGAAATTACTCTGATGGATGTTTCACCAAATCAGCTCATAAGTGTTGCAGCCGGTTTGATTCCGTTCCTCGAACATGACGATGCGAACCGCGCTCTTATGGGATCGAACATGCAGCGCCAGTCGGTACCGCTTATGCAACCAGAAGCGCCTCTGGTAGGGACAGGTATGGAAATGGTAGTGGCCCGCGATTCAGGAGCCGTCATTGTTGCCAAGCGTTCAGGTATAGTGGAAGATGTCGATGCTTCGCGGATAGTGATCAAAGCCGATGTTGAAGGAGAGGATCAGTTTGATACCGGTGTCGACATTTATAATTTGATAAAGTACCAGCGTTCTAATCAGGATACATGTTTTAACCATAAACCTATCATTAGCAGAGGTGAGCGAGTAGAAAAGGGCGATATCATAGCTGATGGTCCTTCAACCGAAAACGGAGAACTGGCCCTCGGAAGAAATGTCATGGTTGCATTCATGTCATGGGGTGGCTACAACTATGAGGATTCGATTCTGGTGAGCGAACGGATTGTAAAGGAAGATATTTACACGTCTGTCCATATTGAAGAGTTTGAAACCGTAGCACGGGATACCAAATTGGGTAAAGAGGAGATTACCAGGGACATCCCCAATGTAGGCGACGAAGTGCTGCGCAACCTGGATGAAAGCGGAATAGCCAGAATAGGAGTTTCGGTGAAAGCAGGGGATATTTTAGTAGGCAAGGTTACACCGAAAGGCGAGACGCAGCTTTCGCCGGAAGAAAAGCTTCTGCGGGCAATATTCGGAGAAAAGGCAGGTGATGTCCGCGATACATCGTTGCATGTCCCGCCGGGTGTAGAAGGTACTGTTGTCGATGCAAAGATCTTTACCCGAAAGGGAACGGAAAAAGATGTCCGGTCGCAGGAGATAGAGGACGAAGAGATCAACCGGCTTTTAAAAGACCGCGATGACGAAATTAAAATTATTAATGAAAGTGTAAAAAGGAAAGTCTATGATCTCATTGCCGGACACACATCTTTGTCGAGACTGTCAGATGCTGCAAAAAAAAGGATTCTTTTGAAAAAAGGCGAAGAAATTACCGAAGAAAAACTTGATGCGATCCCTTTCAGTTTATGGAAGGAAATAACTTTGGAGGACGAGATATTAGAGGCGAAGATAAAGACCATTTTCTCCAACCTTGCGAGAAAAATAGAAGTCATTGAATCCTTTTTTGAAGAAAAAATAGAAAAAGTGAAAGCGGGAGACGAACTTCCGCCTGGAGTGATTAAGCTGGTAAAAGTCTATGTGGCAATTAAAAGAAAATTGTCAGTGGGTGATAAAATGGCAGGTCGCCATGGAAACAAAGGAGTTCTTTCAAGAATTCTTCCCGAGGAAGATATGCCTTTTTTTGAGGACGGAACTCCTGTCGATATAGTCCTGAATCCTCTGGGTGTTCCTTCGCGAATGAATGTCGGCCAGATACTCGAAACTCATTTAGGGTGGGCTGCAAAGTCGCTTGGAGACAAAATACAGAAGCTATGCGATGAGTACAGGCAAAACCGGGCATTGAAAGATGCACTGAAGGAAGTATATTGTACAAAAGAATTTACTTCATTTGTAGACGGTGCTTCCGATGATGAAATGAAAAGATTTCTGGGTAAAATAAAGCGGGGAATTCCTATGGCCTCCCCTGTCTTTGACGGCGCGCAGGAAAACGAGATAAGAGATATGCTGTCGATGGCGGGGTTACCTGAAACCGGGCAGACGAGGCTTTACGATGGAAGAACAGGATATTCTTTTGATCAGAATGTTACGGTTGGAATGATTTATATGCTCAAATTGCACCACTTGGTTGACGACAAGATTCATGCGAGATCCATCGGTCCTTACTCGCTTGTTACGCAGCAGCCGCTCGGAGGGAAAGCGCAATTTGGTGGCCAGAGGCTGGGTGAGATGGAAGTTTGGGCGATTGAGGCCTATGGAGCCGCACATTCTTTGCAGGAGTTTCTTACTGTAAAATCGGATGATGTGGCGGGACGGACGAGAATGTATGAAGCGATTGTCAAAGGAGACCATACCCTCGAACCGGGCCTTCCGGAGTCTTTCAACGTCCTCGTGAAAGAGTTGCAAGGCCTTTCGATCGATGTGGAATTACTTGAAAGTGAGTAGGCAGAGTTTCTGTCCGATTTAAAAAAAGAGCATAAAAAGGGAGTTATATCCAGTGGAAGATATATTTGGTTTTTTCGAAAAACCGAAAGATCCGGTTAAATTCAATGCCGTGAAAATATCCCTGGCCTCACCGGAAATGATCCTTTCGTGGTCTCATGGTGAAGTCAAGAAACCGGAAACCATCAATTACCGAACATTTAAACCGGAACGGGATGGTTTGTTTTGCGCCAAGATATTTGGTCCGGTGAAAGATTATGAGTGCCTTTGCGGCAGATATAAACGTATGAAACACCGCGGTATCGTATGTGAAAAATGTGGTGTGGAAGTAATTCAGTCAAAGGTTCGCCGTGACCGAATGGGGCATATTGTGCTTGCAGCGCCTGTCGCGCATATATGGTTCCTGAAGAGCCTACCCAGCAGGATCGGTAATCTTCTTGATCTGACCCTGAAGGAACTCGAACGGGTCCTTTACTTTGAATCATGGATAGTTACAGATCCCAAAGATGCCCCACTGAAGAAAAAGGAGCTTCTTTACGAAGAACAGTATCTCGAATTACGGGAGCAATACGGAATTGACGGCTTCGAGGCGGGGATGGGTGCTGAAGCCGTTAGAAAACTTCTGGAAGAAATAGATCTGGAAGTGCTTGACAAGGAATTACGGGATGAACTGGAGACAGCCACTTCTGAAACGAAGAAGAAGAAGCTGGTAAAAAGACTTAAGGTTGTAGAAACGTTAAAATCATCCGGGAACAGACCTGAATGGATGATTCTTACGGTCCTCCCGGTAATCCCTCCCGATTTACGGCCCCTTGTACCTCTTGATGGCGGACGATTCGCAACATCGGATCTGAATGATCTCTATAGAAGGGTTGTAAATAGAAACAACCGCTTACGGCGTCTTCTGGAGTTGAATGCACCGGAGATAATCATTAGAAATGAAAAACGGATGCTGCAGGAAGCAGTTGATGTTCTTTTCGACAACGGACGCCGGGGGAGAGCAGTTACAGGTTCGAACAAGCGTCCGCTTCGGTCGCTTTCAGATATGCTGAAGGGGAAACAGGGTCGATTCCGGCAGAATCTCCTCGGGAAACGGGTAGATTATTCCGGGCGATCGGTAATCACCGTTGGTCCCGACCTGCGCCTGCATCAATGCGGCCTCCCCAAGAAGATGGCGTTGGAGCTCTTCAAGCCGTTTATATACAACCGTCTAGAAGAAAAAGGGTATGTGACAACCGTAAAGAGTGCAAAAAAAATGGTAGAACGGGAAGCGCCGGAAGTATGGGACGCTCTCGATGAAGTTGTTCGGGAATATCCGGTTTTGCTCAACCGGGCTCCGACGCTCCACAGGCTGGGCATTCAAGCTTTTGAACCCGTTTTGATAGAAGGAAAAGCCATTCAGCTTCACCCGCTCGTGTGCCAGGCCTTCAATGCCGATTTTGACGGCGATCAGATGGCGGTGCACGTTCCCCTTTCTATAGAAGCGCAGGTAGAGGCCCGCTGTCTTATTATGTCGACGAATAATATCCTTTCGCCGGCAAATGGCAAACCAATTATCGTTCCCAATCAAGATATTGTGCTTGGGATCTATTATATGACAAGGTCGAAGGAATTTCTCAAAGGAGAAGGAATGACATTCGCCGATCCCGGAGAAGTCAGATCGGCCTATGATGCCGGACAGGTGGAGCTTCAGACGAAAATCAAAGTCCGAATGGACGGGAGTATAGTCGATACGACAGTTGGAAGGGTTCTGCTTTATGAAATCATTCCGGAACAAATTCCCT
This sequence comes from Syntrophales bacterium, assembly GCA_023230565.1. GTDB lineage: Bacteria > Desulfobacterota > Syntrophia > Syntrophales > UBA2210 > JALNXD01. The sequence goes on along the minus strand of JALNXD010000001.1, from coordinate 294,851 downwards.
TTGAATTTGTAAACAAGGTGATGACCAAAAAGGAATTGTCGAATCTTGTTGATTATTCCTACCGGGCGTGCGGGGCAAAAACGACGGTTATACTTGCTGATAAGCTGAAGGATTTCGGATTCAAATATGCCACCAATTCGGGATTGTCCATTGCAATAGGCAATATGGTGATTCCGCATGGAAAGACGGAAATCGTCGAAAAGGCTAAAAACGAAGTCCTCGAAATACAAAAGCAATATATGGATGGACTGATTACCGATGGTGAACGCTATAATAAAGTGATCGATATTTGGGCTCATGCCACCGAACGGGTTGCCGACGAAATGCTTAGAGATATAGCAACCGATGAAGTTGAAGGTCCCGATGGCCAGAAAGTTACGATAGAAAGCTTCAACCCTATTTATATGATGGCCGATTCAGGTGCAAGAGGCAGTGCTGCGCAAATCAGGCAGCTCGCCGGTATGAGAGGCCTCATGGCGAAGCCTTCGGGGGAAATTATCGAAACTCCGATTACAGCGAATTTCAGAGAGGGGCTTTCGGTTCTGCAATATTTCATTTCGACACACGGTGCAAGGAAGGGACTTGCCGATACTGCATTGAAAACCGCCAACTCGGGGTATCTGACAAGACGCCTCGTCGATGTAGCTCAGGATGCTATTGTGAGCGAAGATGACTGCGGAACCCTTGACGGCATATATGTATCCGCACTTGTCGAGGGAGGAGAGATAATCGAGACGGCGGGTGAACGTATACTTGGACGTGTCGCCCTGGAAGATATTACAGACCCGTTTACGGGAGAATTGCTCGTTTCGGCCAATGAAGAAATTGACGAGGTTCGAGCTGATCGCATCGACAGATCCGGATTGGAGAAAGTTCTGATCCGATCGGTGCTTACATGCAAATCCAAATACGGTGTATGCGCACGCTGCTATGGCAGGGATCTTGCTCATGGGCATCTGGTGAATATAGGTGAGGCTGTTGGGATTATTGCAGCGCAGTCGATCGGAGAACCCGGAACGCAGCTTACAATGAGAACGTTTCATATAGGAGGAACAGCCAAATTCGAGGAACATTCGACTTTGGAAGCCCGCCATGATGGAAATGTAAAGTTCGAAAACCTTTCAGTGGCAACCAACAGCCGTGGTGATGCAGTGGTTATGAGCAGAAACGGAGAGATTCATGTAATCGATGAAGAAGGTAGAAGCCGCGGCAAGTACCCGGTGCCTTATGGTGCACACCTGAAGGTAAAGGAGCAGGACAAAATCAGGAGAGGCGATTTAATTGCTGAATGGGATCCTTATTCACTGCCGATTATTTCTGATGTAGACGGCAGGATTAAATTCGGTGACATCATAGAAGGCAAAACAATTCAAGAGCAGGTTGACGAGGTAACGGGACTTTCCCGTAAAGTTGTTGTTGAACATCAGGATCCTAATCTCAGGCCGCGCGTATCTATAAAAGATTCAGAGGGAAAAACGGCGAGATTACCGGGATCGGTAAAAAGCGTGGCACAGCATCTGATGCCTGTAGGAGCCAACATTGTTCTTTCCGAAGGCGACTATGTGAAAGCGGGCGATATAATAGCAAAAATTCCAAGAGAAACGACGAAAACCAAAGATATAACCGGTGGTCTGCCGAGAGTCGCGGAACTCTTCGAAGCCCGAAAGCCAAAAGAACATGCAGTAATTGCGGAAATTGATGGAACAGTTAACTATGGCGAGGACCTGAAGGGCAAGCGAAGGGTCATAATTACTCCCGACGTTGGTGACCCCAAGGAATATCTTATTCCTAAAGGGAAACATGTCAGCGTTCAGGAAGGCGATAGAGTGATTGCCGGTGCCCCGCTCATGGATGGTGCAAGTAATCCCCATGATATTCTTACCATTAAAGGTGATAAGGAATTGGCTCGATATCTCGTCGACGAAGTGCAGGAGGTTTACCGGCTTCAGGGAGTGAAAATCAACGACAAGCATATTGAGATTATTGTTCGGCAGATGCTCAAGAAAGTGAAAGTTGTGGATCCAGGGGGGACTTCGTTCCTTGCAGATGAGCAGGTGGACAGGATCAGATTTCAGGAGGATAACGAGAGGATTATTGAGCAAGGCGGTGTCCCGGCCACAGCAGAGCCGGTGCTGCTTGGAATTACCAAAGCTTCTCTGAGTACAAACAGTTTTATCTCTGCCGCTTCCTTCCAGGAGACTACGAGGGTTCTTACGGAAGCAGCTATGGCAGGTAAAATAGATTATCTGAGAGGGCTGAAAGAAAATGTCATTATGGGAAGGCTCATTCCAGCGGGTGCGGGATTGCCCTCTTACAAGAAGCTTGGAATAAAAGTACTTGACGATCGTCAGCCGGACAATCAGGAATTTCAAATAAATGATGAAACCGATGAGAAAAATCTTGACAGTCAGGCCGCGAATTGATAGATACCACCGTCTTTGCTGGTCAAAATAACGCTGTAAGGAAAGGAAAGTTACGGAGGAGTAATGCCGACTATAAATCAGTTAATCAGAAAAGGTAGAGCTAAGTCTGAAAAGAAGACGGCCGCGCCGGCCCTTGTAAATTGTCCTCAGCGAAGGGGTGTGTGCGTGAGAGTATATACTACAACACCCAAGAAACCTAATTCGGCTCTGCGTAAAGTTGCAAAAGTCCGATTGACCAGCGGCTATGAAGTTACATCATATATTCCAGGTATAGGTCATAATCTGCAGGAGCATTCGGTCGTTCTCGTAAGAGGCGGCAGGGTTAAGGATTTGCCGGGAGTCAGGTACCACATAATCAGAGGGGCTCTGGATGCGGTCGGTGTTCAGGACAGAAAGCAGGGCAGGTCGAAATACGGAGCGAAAAGGCCCAAGTAACAGGATACTATTATGCCGAGAAGAAGAGAAATAACGAAAAGAAAAATTACAGCCGACCCCAAGTACGGCAGCATCCTTGTGGCCCGTTTTATCAACAGCCTTCTGAAAGCGGGTAAGAAGAGCGTCGCCGAATCAATCCTTTATGGTGCCTTTAATGTGATAGAAGAAAAGACAAAGGAAGATCCTTTGCAGGTCTTTGAGCGGGCTCTTGAAAATGTGAAGCCGGTGCTGGAAGTAAAATCCAGGAGAGTCGGCGGTGCAACATACCAGGTGCCGACGGAAGTTCCGGCAGGCAGGCGCATTGCGCTGGCGATACGATGGCTTATCGGAAATGCCACGGGACGTTCCGGAAGAAGCATGATGGAAAAACTGGCGGCCGAATTGATAGACGCCGCAAACAACAGAGGCGGATCAGTAAAGAAAAAAGAAGATACTCACAAAATGGCTGAGGCAAACAAGGCCTTTGCGCATTATCGGTTCTAATTGATCGATGTCCCGGCCCCACGCCACGGACCAGGCGGTTTTTATGAATGTCGATTAATAATTTTCTTCATTTGATCGACATATTTATCTCGCAGCATGGATAATTCGAAGCGGAGGCAAATCGCGCATTTAGTGAATGCTCGAATGAAGATATATAATAGTGACGCGAAGACAAAATGATAAGCCTCTGTTACAGGGCTTGAGTATGAATTGTGTCGGAGGGGCTCGGTGCTCTGCTTGCAAAAGCAGGCAAATGTAAAATGGTGAAAAAACGAAATTAAATATTATCGTCCATTTAGCTAAAGGAGGTAATGGTTATGGCGAAAAAGAAATTTGAAAGAAGAAAGCAGCATCTCAATATCGGAACGATAGGACATGTCGATCATGGAAAGACAACGCTTACGGCTGCGATAACAAAACATCTTTCATCAAAGGGATTGGCGCAATTTAAGGCCTTTGATCAAATCGACAATGCCCCTGAAGAAAAAGAGCGCGGCGTTACAATCAATATTGCCCATGTGGAATATGAGACAGAAAAGAGACATTATGCTCACGTGGATTGCCCCGGCCATGCCGACTATATTAAAAACATGATTTCAGGTGCCGCTCATATGGATGGTACGATTCTTGTTGTAGCGGCATCCGATGGTCCCATGCCCCAGACCAGGGAGCATATTCTTCTCGCCCGGCAGGTACAGGTTCCCTACATCGTAGTGTTTATGAACAAAGTAGACCTCGTAGATGATCCGGAACTTCTCGATCTGGTAGAGCTGGAGCTGAGAGAGCTTCTCACGAGCTATGAATTCCCCGGGGATGATCTTCCGATTATTCGTGGTTCAGCACTCAAGGCTCTTGAAAGCGATGATGCGAATTCCGAAGAAGTAAAATGTATCTGGGAATTGATGAATGCTGTCGACGAATTTATCCCGGAACCTGTGAGAGACCTGGATAAACCCTTCCTGATGCCGATCGGAGATGTATTCACAATCTCAGGAAGAGGGACAGTTGTGACGGGACGAGTCGATCGTGGAATCATCAAAACAGGTGAGGAAATAGAAATTGTCGGAATCAGACCAACATTCAAGACCGTCTGCACCGGAGTGGAAATGTTCAGAAAGACTCTGGATGAAGGACGAGCAGGCGATGATATCGGTGTGTTGCTGAGAGGTACAAAAAGAGAGGAAGTGGAAAGAGGACAGGTCATTGCAAAACCGGGTTCTATCACACCGCACACGAAGTTCAAAGCTCAGGTATATGTTCTTACGAAAGAAGAAGGAGGACGGCATACACCCTTTTTCGATGGGTACAGGCCTCAATTCTACTTCAGGACAACCGATGTGACAGGTGTTTCTCACCTGCCCGAGGGCGTCGAAATGGTTATGCCCGGTGACAATGTTGAGATGAGTGTAGAGTTAATTACACCTATCGCAATGGAAGAGCAGTTGAGATTCGCTATACGTGAAGGCGGAAGGACTGTCGGGGCAGGTGTGGTAAGCCAGATTATAGAATAAATGGGACAATAACAATAATAAGAGTCGCAGGGACATATGGAAAGCCAAAAAATAAGAATTCGTCTCAAAGCGTATGACTACAAGCTGCTTGACAGGTCAGCGCAAGATATTGTTGAAACGGCAAAGAGAACCGGTGCGCGTGTTGCGGGACCCATTCCGCTTCCGACAATTATCAACCGGTACTGTGTAAACAGATCGCCGCATGTCGATAAAAAGTCAAGAGAGCAGTTCGAAATTCGTACGCATAAGCGGCTGATTGATATTATCGAACCGACGCAGGCAACTGTGGACACACTTATGAAGCTGGATCTTTCGGCAGGCGTCGACGTTGAGATTAAATTATAGAACCCAAGGGTGAGGGGATGTCTTTGACATAGAAACATCTCCTCCTTTTTGTAAGATTTTAAAGATCGGAATCGAGTCAGCTATGGAACGGGGACTAATAGGAAGAAAGTTAGGCATGACCCAAATCTATTGGGAAGATGGTTCAGTAATTCCGGTTACTGCAATAGAAGCGGGACCTTGCGTCGTACTCCAGAAAAAAACTGATAGCACCGATGGATATGGGGCTGTGCAGCTGGGTTTCGGAAGATCCGCTGAAAAGAAGACCAAGGCCCCTGTGCGAGGGCATCAGAAGAAAGCCGACAAAGGGTTTTTTAAAATAATGAGGGAATTCAGAACTTCGGAACCGGAGACGTATGAGGTGGGTCAGGAACTGAAGGCGGATCTCTTCAATATAGGTGATTTTGTGGATGTTGTTGGTACGACAAAAGGGCGGGGATTCGCCGGTGTGGTAAAAAGGCACCATTTTAAAGGCGGCCGGGCGACGCACGGTTCGATGTTCCACAGGGCGCCGGGTTCAATAGGTGCCAGCGCATATCCGTCAAGGGTATTGAAGGGAAAAAGATTGCCGGGTCAAATGGGAAATAAGAGGCAGACGGTTCAAAATCTTATAATTGTAAGTGTAAGACCGGAGCTTAACTTGATTCTCGTTAAAGGGGCCGTGCCTGGGAGTATTAATGGCATTGTCGTTATAAAAGATCCCGTCAAATTATAAGCATGCGGAGTGATAAAATGGCGGTTCTTGAAATATATGATATAGAAAAGAATAAAGTAGCCGATGCTGAATTGGACGACCGTATTTTTAATGCACCGGTCAACGAAAACATTCTGTACGAAGTCGTTACCATGCAGATGGCTGGAAGAAGGCAGGGAACGGCATCGACAAAAGGCCGGTCCGAAGTGAGCGGCGGCGGAAAGAAACCCTGGCGGCAAAAAGGCACAGGGCGTGCAAGAGCAGGGACAAACCGTTCTCCTATTTGGAGAGGCGGAGGGATCGTGTTTGGCCCCAGACCAAGAAATTACGCCTATACTGTGCCGAAGAAAGTGCGAAAAGCGGCACTGAGGGCGGCCCTCAGTATGAAAATGAAGGAAAATCAGATAATAATACTTAATGATTTCCCAATGCCTGAGATAAAAACGAAGAAGTTTAAAGAAGTGATGGATAGATTCGAGTTACACAGAGTTCTCTTTGTCCTTGACAAGGAGAATGATGCACTGGGAAAATCTTCAAGGAATTTGCAGGGAGTGAAGATGCTTCGTGCAGAGGGCATCAATGTGTATGATTTGATGAAATATGACACAGTGGTGCTTCTTGAGCCTTCTATTAAGAAAATAGAGGGGGCGCTGATATAAAAATGGAATTATACGAAATTATAAAAAGGCCTGTTATAACGGAAAAAAGTACAATCGCCCGGGAAGAAGCAAACAGTTACGTTTTCGAGGTTGATAAAAGGGCAACGAAGATTGAGATTCAGGGTGCGGTGGAAAAGATATTCAAGGTAAAAGTAGCGGAAGTTCGCACTATAAATATGATTGGCAAAAAGAAAAGGCGTGGAAGGATAATCGGTAAGAGAAACGACTGGAAAAAGGCAATTGTAACCCTTGCGCCGGGAAACTCAATTGAAATATATCAGGGAGTTTAAAGGGAAGGAAGATGGCAATCAAAACGTATAAACCGACATCGCCGGGCAGAAGGTTCCAAACCGGATCGAGCTTTGAGGAGCTCAGTGATAAGAAGCCGGAGAAAAACCTCCTTGCACCCCTGAAACAATCCGGGGGAAGAAACAATCTGGGACGCATGACGAATAGATACAAGGGTGGCGGGCATAAGAGAATGTACCGAATGATCGATTTTAAAAGAGAAAAGACGGACATTCCTGCAAAGGTTGCCTCAATCGAGTATGATCCGAATAGATCCTCCCGTATAGCGTTGCTTCACTATCTTGACGGAGAAAAGAGATATATAATCGCACCAGTCGGCTTGCAGCCGGGAGATATGGTAGTCAGTAGTGAAACAGCTGATATGAAGCCTGGCAATACTCTCCCTCTCAGAAATATTCCTTTAGGTACTCTCATTCATAATTTAGAAATGAAAATAGGAAAAGGAGGACAGCTCATAAGAAGCGCCGGGTCTTACGGGCAGCTAATGGCCAAGGAGGGTTCGTATGCGCAGGTCAGGCTTCCATCGGGAGAGGTGAGGAAAGTCAGAGTTGAATGCAGAGCAACAATCGGTCAAGTTGGGAATATCGAACACGAGAATATAAGCCTCGGAAAGGCCGGGAGGTCTCGTTGGATGGGTATACGGCCCCATGTCCGAGGAGTTGTGAAAAATCCGGTTGATCACCCGATGGGCGGCGGCGAAGGAAAATCATCGGGAGGCAGGCATCCGACAACTCCTTGGGGGGTTCCTACGAAAGGATATAAAACAAGAAAGAACAAGAGCTCCGATAAATATATTGTAAAGAAAAGAGGTTAGGTGAGTGGCGCGTTCAATTAAAAAAGGTCCTTATATAGAGGAAAAACTGGTAAAAAAGGTGGAAAAAGCCGAAGCGACAGGCAGCCGCGCGGTCATTAAGACGTGGTCAAGGCGGTCCACTGTCATTCCGGAATTGGTGGGACATACGTTTGCTGTTCACAACGGGAAGAAGTTTATTCCGGTATATGTAACTGAAAATATGGTTGGTCACAAGCTCGGTGAATTTGCACCTACAAGAACATTTTACGGCCATGCAGGTGATCGAAAATCAAAAGTAAAAAGACGATAATAATAGGCCGGAAAAGCCTTTTGGAGTTGTAAATAGATGGAAGCAATGGCTATAGCAAAATACGTTCGAATATCGCCGCAGAAGATAAAACTTGTCATCGATCTGATAAGAGGAAAACGAGTCGAAGATGCGGAGTCGATAATAACCTTTACAGAGAAGAAAGCTGCACCAATAGTAAAAAAGGTACTGAAATCGGCGGTTGCTAATGCCGCTCAGAATCCGAATATTGATGAAAAAATTCTATACGTGAAAGAAATATTTGTCGGTCCAGGGCCCACGCTGAAGAGGTGGCGGGCGAGAGCGCAGGGAAGGGTTGCGCCGATAAGGAAAAGAACGAGCCACATTACAGTCATTTTGGATGAACGGTAGCAAGTGAGGAGGTGTAAGTTTGGGCCAGAAGGTAAGTCCAATCGGCTTCAGATTGGGTGTGAACAAGACATGGAGCTCCCAGTGGTTTACGGAGAAGGATTACAGCCGTTTGCTTCATGAAGATATAGTAATTCGGAACTATTTAAAAAAGAAGTTTTATCATGCCGGAATATCGAAGATAGATATTGAACGGGCGGCGGATAAAGCGAAAATAAATATTCATACTGCCCGTCCCGGTATTATCATAGGGAGAAAGGGGTCTGAAATAGAGAAGCTCAAAAAAGAACTTGAGCGCTTTATGTCAGGCGAGGCAATTATAAATATTTTAGAAGTGCGCAAGCCGGAAGTGGATGCGCAACTCGTCGCCGAAAATATTGCACTGCAGCTTGAAAGAAGAGTTGCGTTCCGAAGAGCCATGAAAAGAGGGGTTACATCTGCGCTTAAGTTCGGTGCAAAGGGGATTCGCGTAGCCTGCGCGGGCCGATTGGGCGGTGCCGAAATGGCGAGACGTGAATGGTATAGAGAAGGAAGAGTGCCGCTTCATACTTTGAGAGCGGATATTGATTACGGTTTTGCCGAAGCGAGCACCACATATGGAGTGATCGGGGTAAAGGTGTTGATTTTTCATGGAGAGGTGCTGCCGGACGGACAGACGGCAAATGTATAAAAATGAGTAAGCTCCCATAGTAGCTGGAATAATTAAGTAAAGACAGGATAATATCATGTTAGCCCCAAAAAGAGTGAAATATCGTAAATTGCAGAAAGGAAAAGGGTCGAAGCGAGGGCAGGCTCAAAAAGGGAATAGAGTGAGCTTCGGCGAGTTTGGACTTCAGGCAGTAGCCGGCGGGGAAATAACTGCACGGCAATTGGAAGCCGCACGTATCGCAATAACGCGCCATGTGCGCCGCGGGGGAAAAATATGGATCAGGGTTTTTCCCCATAAGTCTATCACAAAAAAACCCGCTGAAACGAGAATGGGGAAAGGCAAGGGCTCTCCCGAGGAATGGGTGGCGGTAATTAAAAAAGGGACCGTTCTTTATGAAATGGAAGGTATTTCCAGGGATATTGCCCAAGAAGCATTTCGTTTGGCGGCTCAAAAGCTTCCGATAGAGACAAAATTTCTTTCGAGGGATATATTCGATGAAGGTTAAGGAAATAAGAGAATTGAGCATAGATGAACTTCAACAAAAGGAGAAGAGTCTTGTGGAAGAATTGTTCAAGCTGCGGTTTAGGCTATCCTCTGGACAACTTGAATCTCCGGCGTCGGTGAAAACTGTCCAAAAAGATGTGGCTCGCATTAAGACGGTTCTCAAAGAGAAGGGGGTTACACGGTAAGATGGAAAGCCGCGGCATCAGAAAGACCATACAAGGTGTAGTTATAAGCGATAAAATGGATAAAACGATAGTAGTTCTTGCGGAAAGACTGATAAAGTATCCAAAATTTAAAAAATATATTAGACGACATGTGAAATATAAGGCCCACGACGAGATGAATCAGTGTGGTATTGGAGACCGTGTACTGATAATAGAGGCGCGACCCCTGAGCAAGGAAAAACGATGGCGCGTTCGTCAAATTTTGGAGAAGGCGAAATAACATGTTTCAAGCGGTGAGGTGGTCGTTATGATACAGATGCAAACATCATTAAATGTTGCGGACAATTCAGGGGCAAAGAGGGTCAGCTGCATAAAAGTACTCGGTGGTTCAAAACGCCGTTATGCCGGGATTGGGGATGTAATTGTCGTTACCGTTAAAGAGGCGATACCCCATGCAAAGGTAAAAAAAGGCGACGTATTGAAAGCAGTAGTTGTAAGGACGGTGAAAGAGGTAGGTCGAGAGGATGGTTCATACTTAAAATTCGATGATAATGCTGCCGTATTGATAAATGATTCACTGGAGCCGATAGGGACAAGAATATTCGGCCCAGTTGCACGGGAGCTGAGGGCCAAACAATTTATGAAAATAGTATCACTGGCCCCTGAAGTCATATAATGAAGAAGAAAAGGTGCATACAGGAACTAAGCCAATGTATATAAAAAAAGGTGATACAGTAAAAATCATTGCCGGTAAAGAAAAAGGGAAAACAGGCAAAGTGCTTTCTGTTCTCAAGGACAAAGAAAGAGTTGTTGTGGAGAAAGTAAATCTGCTTAAAAAACATCAAAGGCCTGATGCAAAAGGTAAGGGCGGAATTCTGGAAAAAGAGGGTTCAATCCATGTATCGAATGTTATGGTTGTGTGCAGTAAATGTGAAGAAGCTGTGAAAATCGGGCACAAGGTACTGGAAGATAATAAGAAAGTTCGTCTTTGCAAAAAGTGTAACGAGATTTTGGATGAAGTCTGAGGTTTAAGCCCATGGCAAGATTAAGAGAATTTTACAAAGAAGAAGTTGTTCCTGCATTAATGAAAAAATTCGGATACCAAAATATAATGGAGGTTCCGCATTTTGAAAAGATAGTGGTCAATATGGGCTTGGGAGAAGCCATTCAAAACATCAAAATTCTTGATAATGCGGTTGCAGAACTTGGTTTGATCGTCGGGCAAAAACCGGTTGTTACAAAAGCAAGAAAATCTATTGCAACATTTAAACTTAGAAAAGGCATGTCAATAGGCTGTATGGCAACCCTTAGAGGTGACCGCATGTACGAATTTTTTGATAGGTTCGTAAATGTGGCGGTACCTCGAATAAGAGACTTCAGAGGAATCTCACAAAAGGCTTTTGATGGGAGGGGAAATTTTTCAACGGGAATTTCCGAACATTTCATATTCCCGGAGATTGATTACGATAAAATAGATAAAGTTCTTGGTTTAAATATTGCAATAGTCACTACGGCAAAAAATGATGATGAAGCGCGAGAGCTTCTCAGATTGATGGGTATGCCGTTTCGAAATTAGTGTGTGGAGGAACTAGTGTGGCAAAAAAATCCTTGATGGCGAAGGCGAAAAGGCCTAAAAAATTTTCCGTTCGTGAGTACAATCGCTGCCCGCTTTGCGGGAGACCGAGGGCATATTATCGAAAATTTGATATGTGCAGACTTTGTCTCAGGAAACGGGCGCTGAGCGGCGAAATCCCCGGCGTTATAAAAGCCAGCTGGTAAGAGGTGTGAACTTATGGGAATGACAGATCCGATAGCCGATATGCTTACGAGAATAAGAAATGCAAATCGGAATAAATTTAAAAGTGTTGATGTAATGCCGTCGCGATTAAATACAGAAATTGCGAAAGTTTTGAAAAGATCAGGATATATAAGCGGGTATGATATAAAGAAAGATAATCGCACTGCGCATAATATATTGAAAATCTATTTGAAATATTCTCCATCGAGGACCGGAGCCATAAAGGACTTGCAGAGAGTAAGCAAACCAAGCCGCAGAGTCTATTCTCGAAAAGATGAAATACCGGTTGTATTGAATGGATTTGGCATTTCAATAATTTCAACTTCGAGAGGAATTATCACGGATAAGGAAGCCCGTGCAATGAATGTAGGCGGAGAAATTATTTGTAACGTGTGGTAAGAAATTTCAGCTGACATGCTGGATCAGGTCAGGAGATTATTAATGTCAAGAATTGGTAAAAAGCCTATAACAATTCCGGATAACGTGAAGATTACACGTGACGGAAATATTTTGCAGGTTGAAGGGCCGAAAGGGTCGCTTGCCCGGAATATTCCCGAAGGAGTGGACTGCATCATTGAGGAAGGAACAATTGTTATACAACGGAAATCTGAAGATAAAAGAGGAAGAGCGCTTCATGGGCTTGCACGAACACTGATATCTAATATGGTTGCCGGAGTAAGTAATGGATTTGAAAAGAAGCTTGAAATTGTAGGCGTAGGCTATAGAGGAGAAACAGACGGAAAAGTTCTCAAGCTGCTGATAGGATATTCCAGGCCTGTAGAATACACCATTGCTGACGGAATCACAGTGGCCATTGAAAAGCAGGTTAATATGACAGTATCGGGGATTGATAAAGAACTGGTCGGGAAGGTGGCGGCAGAAATAAGAGGGTTGAAAAAGCCTGAGCCGTACAAAGGAAAAGGAATACGGTATGCCGGAGAGACGGTGAGAAGAAAAGTCGGCAAATCGGCAGGTTCTTAATAATATTGATAGAGGAGTTGCGAATTGTGTCTTCTGAAAAAAAATTAAGGAAAGTCAGGGAAAGACGGCAAAAGAGGGTTCGAAGCTCTATTTTTGGAACGGAGTTAAGGCCGAGGCTTTCCGTGCACAGAAGTTCAAAATATGTTTACGTTCAGGCCATAGCTGACGACATCGGAAGAACGTTGGCAGAAGCATCAGCAATAAGCAGTGAATTAAAGGGGAAGCTTGTCGGCCTCAATAAGGTGGATGTTGCTGTTGAAGTCGGCAGATTGATAGGGAAGAAACTTCTGGAACAGAATGTCAGCGAAGCCGTTTTTGATAGAGGCAGGTATCTCTACCATGGGCGGGTTAAAGCGGTTGCAGAGGGTGCAAGGGATGCTGGTTTAAAAATATAAAACGAGGACATGAAAAGGAAGACGATGGAAGAGATTGAACTTCTCGATAAAGTGATTGCAATCAAGAGAACGGCCAAAGTGGTGAAAGGTGGAAGGCGCTTCAGGTTTAGTGCAGTTATGGTGGTAGGGGACGGAAACGGATCTGTTGGTATTGGCCTTGGTAAAGCTCATGAAGTCCCGGAAGCAATACGCAAAGGGACAGAAATGGCCAGAAAGAATATGCGAAAAGTAGCACTGATTGAGGGTACGATTCCTCATGAGAGTGTGGGACATTACGGGTCGGGGCGTGTTCTATTGAAGCCTGCGTCGAAAGGAACGGGACTGATAGCCGGAGGGGCTGTTCGCGCTGTTCTTGAAGTGGCGGGTGTAAGAAATATATTAACAAAATGTCTGGGCTCTCATAATCCGCATAATTTGGTAAAGGCAACTATGGAAGGGCTAAAGGGATTGAGGAATCCGGAGGAGATTGCGCTTCTGAGGGGCAAAGAAATGGCGGAGATTTGATTAGAGAGAGGAGTTCGATACATTGAAACAACTGAAAGTCACATTAATAAAAAGTCCGATCGGAAGGCCTGAGAAGCAGAGGCGAGTGTTGCATGGGATAGGGCTTGGCAGGGTTCATAAAACTGTGTATCTGAAAAATACCCCGGAAATCGTCGGAATGGTTAAAAAAGTTGCCCATTTGATTTCTGTAGAGGAATATGAAGAAGAGGGGGGAGAATAATGAGGCTGGATGAGCTAAAGCCCCCTTTCGGAGCGAAGAAGAAAAAAAAGAGAGTGGGCAGGGGAATCGGATCCGGACATGGAGGAACTTCCTGCAGGGGATCAAAAGGCCAAAATGCTCGATCAGGTGGCAAAGTGAAACCCGGGTTTGAAGGCGGGCAGATGCCTTTGACGAGACGTTTGCCGAAAAGAGGATTTGCCAATCCTTTCCGAAAAAACATAATTGCCATAAACATAGAACAGTTGGAGAAGTATGATCGCGGAGATGTAGTGGATGAAGGTTCTTTGTTGGAGAAAGGCATTATTAAAAAGACAGGCGATGGGGTTAAGCTACTCGGGAAGGGAGAAATCAAAGTTCCTCTGACTGTGAGAGTTCAGAAAGTGACGAAAAGTGCGCGTGAAAAAATTGAAGCAACTGGCGGTACTGTAGAGGTCATATAAATTGCTGAGCGGGTTTAAAAATATAGGAAAGATTCCGGAGCTGCAGAAAAGGATATTGATCACTTTCCTGCTTTTGGCTGTATATCGGGTGGGTGCGCATGTACCGACCCCCGGTATAGATACGCAGGCTCTCGCGGCCTTTTTTGAACAGGCGAAAGGTTCCCTTTTAGGTCTCTTTGATATGTTTGCAGGCGGAGCATTAAGCACACTTTCCGTGTTTGCACTGGGAATTATGCCGTATATCAGCGCATCGATCATATTGCAGCTTTTGACGGTTGCAGTTCCTCATCTGGAGAAGCTCTCAAAGGAAGGGGAGGCCGGAAGAAGAAAAATAACTCAATATACGAGATATGGAACAGTAATTTTAAGTATTATTCAGGGATTCGGGATAGCAGTGGGCCTGGAAAACATGGCAGGCCCGTCAGGGCTTTCCGTTGTAATATCTCCAGGATGGGCATTTAGAATAATGACCGTAATTACGTTGACCGCCGGAACCTCTTTCATTATGTGGTTGGGTGAAACGATTACGGAAAAAGGGATAGGAAATGGAATATCGCTGATAATTTTTGCGGGTATAGTATGCCGGGGCCCCGAAGCCGTGCTTAACACTTTACGGCTTCTTTCCACTGGAGAAATGGGGATTTTCTTTGCCATTATCCTTCTTGTGATGATGATTGCAGTAGTGGGAGTGATAGTGTTTGTCGAGAGTGCACAGAGAAGAATTCCGGTGCAATACGCAAAGCGGGTAATCGGAAGGAAAATGTACGGAGGACAAACCACCCATTTACCACTGAAAGTCAATACAGCAGGAGTGATACCTCCGATATTTGCATCTTCGATTATCATGTTTCCTGCAACAATAGCAAATTTTGTTCCGCACCCATGGATGAACGCCGTTGCAGGATTTCTCATGCCGGGACAAGTTGTGTATGAACTGCTTTATGTCGCATTTATAGTGTTTTTCTGCTATTTTTATACGGCGGTGACATTTAACCCGGTTGATGTGGCAGACAATATGAAAAAACATGGCGGATACGTACCGGGAATCAGACCGGGAAAGAAAACCGCAGAGTATATAGACAGAATTCTTACGAGAATAACTTTCAGCGGCGCAGTGTACGTTTCAGCGATATGTGTATTACCGAGTATATTAATAAGCCAATTGAATGTTCCCTTTTATTTCGGAGGTACGGCGCTTCTCATAGTAGTGGGAGTGGCACTTGATACTGCGGGTCAGATAGAAACTCATTTGTTGACGAGACAATATGAGGGATTTATGAAAAAAGGTCGCATCGGACGAAGAAAATAAAAATTGGGACAAGGGGTAATTTGTTCAAAGAAAATGAAATGATTGTCTTAAAATCTCCCGAAGAAATTGCGAAAATGAGGGAGAGCAATGCAATCGTTGCAGAGATTCTGGAAGGATTGCGAGACTTGGTGAAACCGGGAATCTCTACATTGGAGCTTGACAAATTTGCGGAAGAGACTGCGAGAAGCCGGGGAGCATTGCCGGCATTCAAAGGATATGGAGGATATCCTTTTTCTCTTTGTGCATCAGTTAATTCGGAGGTAGTGCACGGGTTTCCGTCGGAAAGGAATTTGGAGGAAGGCGATATTGCAAGCTTGGACTTCGGGGTTAATTACAAAGGATACTTCGGGGATGCGGCGATTACCTTGGCCGTTGGAAAAATATCGAAGAAGGCGGCCAGGCTTTTGAAAGTCACGGAAGAGTCGCTATACAGGGCAATTGCAAAGGCAAAAAACGGTAACAGGCTTGGCGATATCTCTCATGCGGTTCAAGAATATGTAGAGGGGGCTGGATTTTCCGTTGTAAGAGATTATGTGGGACACGGTATAGGAAAAAACTTGCACGAAGATCCGGCAGTTCCGAATTTCGGATCTCCTGGAAGAGGGATAGTGCTTAAGGCAGGGATGGTGATTGCAATAGAGCCGATGATAAACGAGGGTGGCTACGAAGTGCGGGTCAAAGAGGACGGCTGGACCGTAATAACAAAAGACGGAGGGTTGTCGGCGCATTTTGAGCACACTGTTGCAATAACGGAAAAGGGACCTGAAATTTTAAGTAAACTGTAGAAAACCTAAGTCGGCAAAGTTGAATAAAGTGTAAGGCATAAATATCTATGGCAAAAGAAGATTCGATAGTAGTGGAGGGAACAGTAATTGAACCGCTGCCCAATGCGATGTTTCGTGTTGAACTTGAAAACGGTCATCGCATACTGGCCCACATTTCGGGTAAAATGAGAATGCATTTTATAAAAATTTTACCGGGAGACAAAGTGACAGTAGAATTGTCACCATATGATCTAACGAGAGGCCGGATAACGTACCGGTCGAAGTAGCGACTAATCGAATATGGAGAAATTGAAGTGAAGGTAAGAGCATCAGTTAAGAAGATATGCGACAAATGCAAGATAATTAAAAGACATGGTGTACTAAGAGTGATTTGTGAAAATCCTAAACATAAGCAGCGTCAAGGGTAAAGGAAGGAGATTTGCAGAGTGGCACGAATTGCAGGCGTTGATTTACCGAAAAGCAAGCGTATGGAAATAGCCCTTACATATATATATGGGATAGGAAAGTCGAAAGCGAAGGAAATATTGGCAGAAGCCGGAATAGATTTTGGTACAAAAACGGATGATCTTGCCGATGACCAGATTACCGCGATTAGAAATATAATTGATAAAGAGCATAAAGTTGAGGGTGATTTGAGAAGAGAAGTATCTATGTCTATAAAACGCCTTATGGATGTAGGAACATATCGTGGTTTGCGGCACAGGAAGGGACTTCCCGTAAGAGGGCAAAGGACCTGTACTAACGCGAGAACAAGAAAAGGGCCACGACGGGCGATCGGAAGCGGCAAAAGAAAGAAATAGGTGAATTGGAGGAATAATGGCTCGACCATCTAGAAGAGGTGTCAAAAAAAAGGAAAAGAAAAACATCAGTGAAGGTGTCGCACATATACAATCAACCTTCAACAATACGATAGTTACAATTACTGATGTGAGCGGCAATGTAATTGCCTGGTCTTCAGGCGGATCGCAGGGATTCAAAGGTTCCCGGAAGAGTACTCCTTTTGCGGCGCAGATGACTGCATCAGAAGCTGTCAAGAAGGCGAAAGTGCATGGATTAAGAAGCGTACAAGTGTATGTGAAGGGTCCGGGCGCGGGTCGTGAATCAGCGCTCCGGGCATTACAAGCAGCAGGCCTCACGATTACTCTTATAAAGGATGTGACGCCTATCCCCCATAATGGATGTCGCCCGCCGAAGAGAAGAAGAGTTTGATCTAAAGAAGCAAGAAGCAATAATATTCATGGAGGAATATTTTGGCACGATATACAGAATCAGTATGCAGAATATGTCGAAGCGAAGGTTTGAAATTATTCTTAAAAGGTGACAGATGTTATAGCGATAAATGCGCCATTGAAAGAAGAGGATATGCTCCGGGTGAACATGGACAGATGAGAGCCCGCAAGAAAAAATCGGATTATGGCATACAACTGAGAGAAAAACAAAAACTCAAGCGAATGTTCAGGCTCATGGAAAAACAGTTTCACGGCTATTTCTTCAAAGCTGAACGTGGTAAAGGAGTAACAGGCACAAAGCTTCTTATTATGTTGGAGAGAAGACTTGATAATATGGTGTATCGCTTGGGATTCGCGGGTTCGCGGGACGAAGCAAGACAGCTTGTACGTCACGGGCATTTCTTAGTAAATGGGAAAAAAGTAGACATCCCTTCATATCTGACAACCATTGGTGATAAGATAGAAGTAAGAGTAAAATCAAGGAATATTGCTAAAATCCTCGAAGCAATGGATACAGTAGCAAGGCGCGGTATTCCCCAGTGGCTCGAAATGGACAAAGATAATTTTTCTGGGCTTGTGAAGATGATGCCAAATCGTGAAGAGTTGACAATGCCTATTCAAGAGCAAATGGTGGTCGAGTTTTACTCCAAGTAAATAATGAACCATCTTACTTTATGAGGAATCAAAATATGCAAAAGAACTGGCGCAGTCTAATAAAACCTAAGAGAATAGAAGTTGATGAGGATACTCACAGCCAATTTTATGGTGAATTCGACTGTCAGCCTTTGGAAAAGGGTTATGGTATTACCCTTGGCAATTCATTAAGAAGAATTCTCCTCTCCTCCATTTACGGTGCAGCTATCACGTCAGTGCGGTTTGATGGAGTATTGCATGAATTTTCCACGATACCCGGTATAAAAGAAGATGTCAGTAATTTAATTTTGAATCTGAAGGGAGTTCGTCTAAAGCTTCATCAGGGGGAGCAAAAAACGATACACATAGATTCATCTGAAGAAGGAATCGTGACTGCGGGAGACATAATGACGGATGGTTCGGTAGAGATCTTGAATCCGAATCATCATATTGCTACTCTTTCCAAAGGGGCTGCCATAAAAGCGGAATTGACGGTAAAAACAGGAAAAGGCTATGTTCCCGCCAAAAGCGAAAAGGACATAGATCAACCAGAAGGTACGATAAATATTGATGCAACCTTTTCTCCGATAAAGAAAGTAGCATATTCTGTATCGAATGCCAGAGTGGGGCATATTACAGATTATGACAGACTTGTTATTGAGATATGGACTGACGGAGGCGTTCTGCCTGAGGATGCACTTGCATATGCTGCAAGAATTTTAAAAGAGCAGCTCGATGTCTTTATTAATTTCGAAGAAATAGAAGAGACAAAAGAGCCAAAGGAAGTAGAAGAAGAAGAAGAAATAAACGAAAATCTTTTTAAAAGTGTTGACGAGCTTGAATTATCCGTTCGGTCCGCAAATTGCTTGAAGAATGCCGGCATTCAGTATATAGGAGAACTGGTTCAGAAAACTGAAGCTGAAATGCTCAAGACCAAAAATTTTGGAAGAAAATCACTCAACGAAATTAAAGAGATACTTGGGGAAATGGGACTCGGTCTCGGGCTTAAAATAGACTTTCCCCCTCCTTCAAAAGAGCACGAAATTGAGAGTTAAAAGGTTAGAAAGGAATGAAGTGTCATGCGTCACAGAAAGTCCGGAAAAAAGCTGGGGAGAACGTCAAGTCACAAAAAAGCGATGATGAGGAATCTGGTTACTTCCCTCCTGAGACATGAGAAGATAGTGACAACCGATGCGAAAGCGAAAGAATTGAGAAGTGTCACAGAAAAAATGATTACTCTGGGAAAGAGCGGTACACTTCATGCCAGAAGGCAGGCGCTTTCATTTATTCGAGACAGGTCTGTTGCACAAAAAGTGTTTGAGGAGCTATCCTCTCGCTACAGCGACAGAGCCGGAGGTTATACAAGAATCATAAAAACGGGCAACAGAGTAGGCGACAATGCTCCTATGTCGATAATTGAACTCCTTCCTCAACCAGGTAAAAAGTAACAGAGCTACCATTTTCAAAAGATAGGCAAGGTTCAACCTTGCCTTTTTTATTCTTGATTTTTCCGAACGTGCGGTTATAATCATTGGTCATGTAAAATGTCCACGAGAATAAGGACATTTAATATTTACGCCTTATCAGAAGGAAGCAGGAGCCACAAGGCGTCCGCTGTTTCCACATGAACCCGGGGAGGTGGTATGATGGGAGAAGAAAAGATAGGCGAGGTAGTGAAATTTTTTGCAAAGCCAAGTGTTGCGGCTGTTAAGATTACTGCGGGCGAGCTTAAAGTAGGTGACAGGATTAAGTATTCAGGCCATACAACAGACTTTGAAGAAATTATCGACTCTATGGAAATTAATAATGAAAAGGTGGAAAAGGCCGTGCCGGGAGACTATATCGGCGTCAAAGTAACCGAACGAGTACGGCCCGGCGACGAAGTATTTAGAATACTTCCGGACTGAAAGAAAAAATGAAATAATCCGAAGCCATGGTAAAACAGTCTCTGTTTCGCCGTGGCTTTTTATTATCTGCAATGATGGGCTGGCAAATAGTCAGGAAAACTTGTGATTTAGGTGCTTTGCAACTGGGATTTTTAAAAGCCTTTTAATAGCGTGTGCTTAGTACTTTATGCGAGTCCATCACATTATAAGTGTCTAATTAAAATGAATCAGACTTTGAAGAAATATCAGGAAGCTGTAGCATACCTTAGCCAATTCGAAAGAAAAGGCATACACATGGATTTGGGTTACATTGCGAAGCTCCTTGCTGATCTGGGAAATCCTCATAAAAAATACAAATCTGTACATATAGGAGGAACCAACGGCAAAGGTTCAGTGGGTGCAATGCTCTCATGTATTCTGGATAAAGCGGGATATAAAGTGGGGTTGTATACATCACCGCATCTTGTTGATTTGAGGGAGCGGATCCGGTTAAATGGGACAATGATTTCAGAGAAAGACTTTTTATTCCTTGTGAATCGCATTCGGAGTCGTAATTGTGAGAACATAACCTATTTTGAATTTTTAACCTCAATTGCCCTTCTCTATTTCCATATTCAAGAAGTTGATATTGCGATAATTGAAGTAGGCATGGGAGGCAGACTCGATGCTACGAACCTCATTGAACCTGAATTATCCGTTATTACAAATATATCTATAGAGCATCAACAGTATTTGGGCAGGCATTTGGATGATATTGCCCGTGAAAAGGGGGGGATAATAAAAAAAAATAACTATATAGTTACGGGCGCAAAGCAAAAAAAAGCTGTAGCCATATTAGAAGAGATCGCAAATAATCAACACTCCTGCCTGTATAAAAACGGGAGAGATTTCAAAGTGATAAGTAAATATAAAAGTAGTTTTTCCTACTATGGAATTAAGAATAGTTATAGAAATCTCAATATCTCCTTGAACGGACGGCATCAGATTGATAATGCCGCACTGGCGCTAGCCTCTGCTGAATTATTGAAGGAGCGGGGATTTTATATCTCCGATCTTGCATTGCAAACGGGGATTGCCGATGCTCGGTGGGATGGGAGACTTGAACTTGTAAGCCTTAGTCCGTCGGTCGTTTTGGATGGCGCTCATAACCCTGCCGGAATTTCTTCTCTTTCCAGAGCGTTGAGAATGGATTTTTCGTACACTAAGCTTATTGTGGTTTTCGGGGTTATGGAAGATAAGAATTATATCCAAATGTTCAATACGCTTGCGAACATCGCAAATACAATAATTTGTACGGAACCGGAAGCAGTCAGGACGCTTTCAATGAAACGGCTGCAGGCTGCTGTCCGTCCCGGTCACGTGCATGTAGAATACGTGAAAATACCTCGTGAAGCGCTATTAAGAGCATCTCAACTTGCCTCGAGGGGTGATTTGATTGTCGTGACAGGTTCTTTATTTTTGATTGGTGAAATAAAAGCTGATTATCCCTTTTAATTTTTCAATTTTTCTATTTTATGGTAGGTAAAATTCAATTCAGTGAGAATGATTACATAGAGGTGAAAGCTTTCGTGATAAATCAGCTCAAGCGCTATTTTCGATGGATTATATTCGTAGTTTTCTTTTTTCAGGCGTCTCCTCTGTTGGCACAGCAGCAACGCATGGCAGCGGGACCATTCGATATTGATGCTGAAAGTCTCTCATTCGATCGTGAAAGTGAAACCTATAAAGCAGAAGGAGATGTCAATATCTCTTTTGAGGGAGGGTTTCTCAAGGCTGATCAAGTCAGCTTCGATAGGCGTTCACAAGAAGCCCAGGCAGAGGGGAATGTTGTATTTAAATACGATATGGATGTAATCGAAGGTGAAAGAGGTCAATTCAATGTAGGTCAAAAAACGGGCGCCGTGAAGAACGGGAAATTATTTATCGAAAAAAATCATCTGTATCTTAAAGGGAACAAGATTGAAAAGACAGGTATTGCTACTTATTTGCTGAAAGAAGGATCAGTCACAACATGTGATGGAGAGAGTCCGGACTGGAAGATAACAGCTGAAAAAATAGAAGTGACGATCGATGGGTACGGAACAATAAACCAGGGTTTTTTTAAAGTAAAAGATCTGCCCCTTCTTTATGTTCCCTATATGATATTTCCGGCAAAAAAAACCCGGCAAAGCGGATTCTTGTATCCAAGGATTGCCTACTCCAGTGATAAACTGGGCTGGGATATGGGAATTCCTTTCTATTGGGCAATATCGGAGAAAACGGATGCCACTTTTTACCAGCGATATATGGATAAGAGAGGATTTCAAGAAGGTGCTGAACTACGCTATTATCTCGGTGAAATGTCATTTGGGACTTTTTACGGAGACTATCTGAAAGACAATTTTGAAATAAACGGAACGGGGGAGACGGGCGAACTTTTTCGAAATTGGGAAGGAGATCACAATCGCTGGTCATATTACTGGGATCATGAAACTCGATTCAAATCGGGACTGTACTTGAGAGCAAATATTAAAAAAGTATCAGATAACTGGTATTTCAAAGACTTCGGATCTCATAATTATTATCTGGATCATTATTCGATAGCTGAACATGAGCGGTTCTCTCGTGTAGCCTTTTATGGTGATGAGGCACTCGCTTCCATGGATTCAACTGTCCGTCTTGTAAAGGATTGGAATTACTTCAATATGACGGCGCTTATGCAATATACAGATAATTTTCAAAGTTATTCCAACGATGAAACTCTTCAAAGGTATCCGGAAATAACAATAACAGGAATAGAGCAGCCTGTTTTTGATACCCCATTTCATTTTGCAATGGATTCTACGTGGGGATATTATTACCGGACAACAGGCCAGAGAGGATATCTCCTGGATGTATATCCGGTCATTTCTTTACCACTAAACTTTGGATCATATTTGGCGTTCACCCCTGAAATTGGAATAAGAGAAACTGCATGGGACAGCAAGGATACGAGCGGATTTACATCACCGGGAAACTCTACGAGAGAAGCGTATCACATTGCCGCAACTCTTGATTCGGAGATCCAGCGAATATTTAATATCGGAGGCAGAACTATTGATAAAATACGCCACGGAATCAGACCGGAAGTAATATACCGCTATGTGCCACAGCTCGATGAGATGGACAGACCCAATTTTGTTGAAGCTATGGCTGAAGAGAACAGGATAACATATGCATTGACAAACACATTGACTGCCAGATTAAAAGACGAGGGAACCGATATGGTTGCATATCGCGAGTTCTTGCACCTGAGGCTGAGTCAATCTTTCGATATTAATGAAGCAAAAAATAATATAGATCCCATTACTTATGAGCGACGCCCTTTCAGCGATATTCAGATGGAATTGGATTTTTCGCCCTTCGATTATTTCGCGGCAGATATAGATACCCTATTCAGCGTCAATTCAGGCGAATGGAGGCAGATAAACGGAGCACTCACTATGGCTGATCGAAGGGGAGATTCGGCGGTCATTCAATATCGATACACTCAGAATGTATTGGAAGAGTTGAACGTGTACTTAAAGGCACAAGCCACGAAAAGGATTAATTTGTCATACGTGTTAAGGCGTAATCAGTTGGATGAAAGAGATCTTGAAACGACATATGGCGTGGTGTACCAGAAACAGTGCTGGCAAGTTGCACTGCAGTATACCAATTCGTACGATGACCGAGGGTATATGTGCGTATTTTCACTTTATGGCCTTGGTAATGTTGGTAGTTTCTCAGGCGGCTAATCGGAAACAGGATTTTTTTCACTTTTATTGTCGATAAATGGTGTCCGGATCTCTGTAGCATCTCTGTCCGTAGCCGGACAGATTACGTGCGAGAACTCCGGACATATTATTTGCTCCTGACACACAATTTTTTTCGCTTGACAAACTGGCATTAATTTCATAGGTTACGCCTTCAGTTTTAATGAGATCGTATGGTGGAACATGAAAACTTACAGCGCAAAAAAGAAAGATATATCCGAAACGTGGCGTCTAGTTGACGCCGATGGACAGGTTTTGGGGCGGCTTGCCAGTGAAATAGCCAAGAGGCTGAGGGGCAAGCACCATCCAGTCTATACCCCTCATATCGATACAGGAGATTTCATTGTAGTAGTGAATGCCGAAAAAATAGTTCTGACAGGTAAAAAGCTTACTGATAAGAAATATTATCGTCACAGCGGGTATCCGGGGGGATTGAAAACAACAAGCGCAAAGGAACTCCTTGATCAAGATCCAGAGGCGGTATTAAAATTTGCGGTAAAAGGTATGCTGCCGAAGAACAGTCTCGGAAGACAAATGCTTAAAAAGCTGAAAGTTTACAGGGGCAGCGAGCATCCGCATGAAGCGCAGCGTCCCGAAAAGCTGGAAATAATGTAAATGTGACGATGAAGAAAGAGGACGACTATGGTTCAAAAGAGGTACTATGCAACGGGAAAAAGAAAGTCAGCCGTTGCACGAGTATGGATGGCTGAGGGTAACGGCGAATTCATTGTGAACAAGAGGAATTTGGATGACTATTTCGGTCTGGAAACATTGAAGCGATTAATTCATCAGCCTCTTGAAATTACTCAGACAAATGATAAATTTGATTTTTTCATTAATGTAAAAGGCGGGGGTATCACCGGTCAGGCGGGTGCCGTGAAACACGGAATATCAAAAGCACTGGTCGAATACGATGAAGAAATGAAATCTATTCTTAAAAAAGCAGGTTTTCTTACAAGAGACGCCAGAATCAAAGAACGCAAGAAATATGGTCAGCCAGGGGCGCGTAAACGATTCCAGTATTCGAAACGATAGTGAAGATACTGAACGAGGGGGGCTTTGCCCCCCTTTTTGATTAGGTGAAGCATGATAAAAGTGGGTATTTACGGGGCGAGCGGGTATACAGGACAAGAATTAATGAGGTTGCTGATTCCCCGATCCGACATAGAGGTGACAGCAGTAACTTCCAGAAAATATAAGGATGTTAAGGTTTCAAAAGTCTACCCTCATTTGGAAAAAATAACCAATCATGTGTTTGCCGATGCACTTCCGGAAAAAATAGCTTCCCTTTGCGATATAGTGTTTTTGGCAGTGCCCCATGGCGAGGCAATGAGAGCGGTACCTGTCTTTCTCGATGCAGGGAAAAAGGTCATCGATCTGAGCGCGGATTATCGGTTAAAAAACGTCGACATTTATGAAAAATGGTATGTAAAACATACTTCACCAAATCTGATTTCAGAAGCCGTATACGGGCTTCCCGAATTATATCGGGAGAATATCAGAAACGCGCGGCTTGTAGCGAATCCGGGCTGCTATCCCACCAGCATTATTTTGGGACTGGCTCCTTTACTGACGCGAGGTTTGGTAGAACCCGCATCGATTATTGCCGATTCCAAGTCGGGTGTAAGCGGGGCCGGGCGTGAGCTGCAGATGTCTTCGCTTTTTTGCGAAGTCAATGAAGGTTTTAAAGCATATAAAGCAGGATCTCACAGGCACACGCCGGAAATTGAACAGGAAGTGGGAATCCTGGCAGGGAAAGATGTTTCAGTTCTTTTCACGCCGCATTTGATCCCTATCGATCGCGGGATATTGAGTACTATTTATGGAACGCTTCAAAAGAGACTGACAACAGCCGAAATAGTAAATTATTATCATGAATTTTATGAATCGGAACCTTTTATACGAGTATGCGAAGAAGGTGTCTTGCCGAATGTAGCCTCGGTTAGAGGATCAAATATGTGCGATATCGGCATTAAAGTCGATGAGCGAACAGGTCGCGTTATTGTGATTTCGGCGATAGATAACCTGATCAAGGGAGCTGCCGGTCAGGCAATTCAGAATATGAATCTGATCTGCGGTATTCCGGAGAACTCCGGTCTCCATCTCATGCCGCTCTTCCCGTAATTCCTGTTAGCTCAATTCAGACCTATGACAGAAAGGGAAAAGTTAACCGGAGGCTGGAATTACGTTTTATTTATCCGGAGATGGAATGTCACTTCAAATTTACAATACGCTGAGTAAGAAAAAAGAAGTATTTACACCACTTGAAGAAGGTAAGGTGGGTATGTACTGTTGCGGTATTACTGCCTATGACGAATGTCACATAGGTCACGCTCGATCGGCAATTGTTTTTGATGTTATTTACCGGTATCTGCGCTACAGAGGCTTTAATGTTACCTATGTCAAAAATTTCACTGATGTGGATGATAAGATAATTGCAAAGGCCAATGCCGAAGGGAAGGATATTGCTGAAATAGCGGAACGGTATATAAAGGAACATAATGAAGATATGGATGCCCTGGGTTTGATAAGGCCAACCGTAACCCCGCGGGCGACAGAAAACATAAAAGGGATGATCAGAATGATAGCCCGGCTTATTGAAGCCGGGCTGGCCTACTGCGTCAATGGAGATGTTTTTTACTCAGTCGATAAATTCAATGGATATGGAAAACTTTCCGGCAGAACTCTCAACGATATGATGGCGGGTGCCCGTATTGAAGTAGATGAAAAGAAGAAAAATCCTTTCGATTTTGTACTTTGGAAAGCAAGTAAGAAAGGAGAGCCCTGGTGGGATAGCCCCTGGGGGAGAGGACGTCCGGGCTGGCATATAGAATGTTCCGTAATGAGTCAGCGCTATCTGGGCGAAACCTTTGATATTCATGGTGGAGGCGAGGATCTCATTTTTCCGCACCATGAAAATGAAATTGCCCAGGCAGAAGGAGCAACCGATAAACCGTTCGCCCGTTATTGGATCCATAATGGCTTCATAAAGATCTCGAGCGAAAAGATGTCGAAATCTCTGGGGAATTTCTATACTGTCAAAGATGTGCTGAAAAAATATCATCCTGAGGTCGTGAGACTTTTTATCCTTCAGAGCCATTACAGGAGTGTTATAGATTTTTCCGATGAAGCGCTTCGCTTTGCCCGTGGAGGAATGGAAAGATTTTACAGTACATTAAAGAATATTGAAGAAATGAAAAGCCGGAATGGGTCATTTGATGGATTGTCAGAAAAAAATTTGTCCGGTATTAACGAAAAATATTTAAAAAGAATCGATTTTCTCCCGGAACGCTTTGTAAAAGCGATGGATGATGATTTCAACACTGCGCGTGCCATAGGTTACATTTTCGATACTATCAGGCTTGTAAATGCCTATATATCGGATAAAGAATTTATTCCCGATGCGGAATCAATGTTTGTATTAGATTCGGCAAAACGATATATCAGGGAAGTGGGGAAAGTCTTGGGGCTTTTTCTTGATGATCCAGTTTCCTATTTTGAGCAGGACCGCAGGCGGGAAGCAGGTAAGCGAGACCTGGACAGAGATACGATTGAAGGACTTATTCACGCGCGCAATGTGGCCCGGCAGGAGAAACAATGGGAAAAAGCAGATAGTATCCGAGAAGAATTAAGAAAAAAAGGGGTGGTGCTCAGAGACAGCTCGCAAGGAACAATCTGGAGTGTTGAATAACGTGCATTTCCTTTATTAATAGGTGAAGGAAAGTGTAATAGATCCGAATGCATGCCCATCCCTCTGCTCTTCGAATTCTTTCGTTCTATAGACATATGCATAAGAAATCTTGAAAGGACCGGCGATCATGCTCAGGCCGGCTGTTAAATCCGCAACGAAAGGATTTTTGTCCACGCTGTGACTTGAAGTAAAAGTATTGCCTTCAAGAAAAATGTCCCGTGCGACAGCCCTTCCTTCCGCTGCGATGAAAAGATAAAGGCCGAAATCAGTCTGTTCTTGCGAAGACCCGGGACCGCTACGCTCAACGGGTGCATTTGTACTGCCGGCGGGACGAATAAGTCCTGTTCCGAAATCGAGGGGAATATTTAAACCAAACCTGGTTTCGAATCCTAAATTGCCGTAGGTATATACATTTCCCAAAGAAGCGCCCAAATGGGCTATCATGTCGAATCCCAGTCCATCTCCATTTTCAACGCGTAGCGTTCTCAACTTTCGTTCGTAGATGAAAGCAAGTCCGGGTTCATTTTTGATCTGATTTTCCCAGCCTTTGGGTTTTGCAACCCCTATAATATCATGCCACAGGTTCTGGGTCTTACCGGCATATGATTGGGGCCCTATCATGCCTGCCTGCAATTCGAATGAATCGAGGCGCCTGTCATTTTTGCTGTGAAGGGAGATGCTTCCATACGTCCAGCCTGCATAAGGTCTGTCATTGACAATCAGATCAGTACGCCCGGTGTCTTCCGGGGTATACATATTTTGTCCAATACTTAACGCTATATTCCGCTGAAGTCCTTTTTCATTGATAAAAGGGAGCATCTGCACTAAATGAAGTGCCCAGCCTGGAAGTGTATCACCTTGTGCATAACTGGTGAGATCAGGTGAAATCCAGGTTAATTTGATTCCATTCGTATAATGCCGGTCTGTGTTGGTAAATGTATCATTTTCTATATAAAGGCTGAACGTCCAGGAATTTTGTACTTCATCTCCGAAGGCGGGAGTCCGAAATATGAAAAAGAAGCAAAGAAAAAATAATAAAAAAGTTTTGACGACAGCAATCCCATTTTCGTGTGTTGCTGAAAAATCGGCAGATTTAAAGTTGTAATTGCAATTGAACCACATCAGGTTTTCATTCTGAAAAAAAGAAGCTCTCTTCGCACAGAGAGCTTCTTGCCATCTACCAGGATTTTTGTCTGTCAGCAGGCAGTTTAATCAAAGGCCATTTCCGTTTTCCACACTTCCCATACCCTGCCGACCAGATCCGGGCCTGGTTTCAGTGTCATCTTTCCGGGCCGCCATCCGGAAGGGGTTGCCTCCGTCCCCTTGCTTTTTCTAACTAATTGAAATGCCTGAATCTGCCGTAAAGATTCATTAACATTTCTACCTACCGGAGGCGTGAGTACTTCAAATCCCTGTACAATGCCGTCCGGATCAATTATGAACCTGCCCCTGGTTTCCACACCGGCATCTTCATCATAAATACCATACACTGATCCCACTTTTCCTCCTGCATCCGATAACATAGGGAAAGGAACACCTCCTTTCACCATTTTTGACAGCTCATTATCATTCCACATCTTATGGACAAAGACACTATCTATGCTCATCGATAATACTTCAACTCCCAAATTCTGGAACTCAGGAAATTTTTCGGCAACTGCCGAAATTTCCGTTGCTCAGACGAAGGTAAAATCACCAGGGTAAAAGCAGAGAACAACCCATTTTCCGAGATATTCCGATAATTGAATATTAATAAACTTACCTTGAAAATATGCCGGTGCTGTAAAATCCGGTGCCTTCCTTCCAACTTTGATCATAGCTGCTGTCTCCTTTGTGATGGATTCTTCCTGGTAAGGTGTTTCTTTTTTGCTTTCACCTACAGGTCCTCCGGTCGGCCGAGCACATCCTGCCTTGATTTCATCTGGCATGGGCAGTCCTCCTTCTCTTTGACGATAACGCCAGTATACACTATTTTATTAAGGATGGAAGAGTAAAAGAAAAAAGCCGCACCATCGAGTGTTTGTGTTTCAGAAAATTTAACTTTGATCCATGGAGCCAATATACAAAAATGTGTGCTGTGCTGGCACGTATCTTATTCCATAATTTCGAGCAATGTTTTTGTATTGTTTTTGACAGAGGCGGCCTGTATGATCGTCCTCATTGCAGAGACGGTGTTGCCGTTTTTACCGATAACTTTACCCACATCTTCTTTGGATACTTTCAAGGTTAAGACTGTGATCCGCCCTTCTCTGAATTCTTTTACATCGACCATTTGTGGGTTGTCGACCAGAGCTTGTGCTATGCGCATAACCAGCGTTTGCATTTCGCCTTTTCCGGAACCAAAGTTTTTCAAAGTAAATGAATCCATTGTTGAAAATCCAGGCATACGCTTCCCACCTTTCTTGGCGAATAGTTGACAATTACAGTTGTTGACAATTCTGTCTTGTAGTAACCATATGATTATTCTACTGATACGCACGATACATATCGCAATAGCCATGCCAGAATATAAGGTATTGAAAATGGTCATAAATATTATATATCCTGATTGAACTGTTCGAAAAGATGAACGTCTTTGTCCTTTGAAAATATACAAATGTTTTTCCGGCAGGTAAAAATAATGTACAATATTAAATTGATGTTTTCATAAAATTTTATTGGCAAAAAGTAGCTGAAATTGTTTATAAAAGGCTTGCAAGCCGCTGGATTTGACATGAAAGCAGTAAAAGATACCATTCCTCACGTAACGGTCACAAGCGCCTACGAAAAAAAAGGCGAGCTGAAAATATTTATTTTCGGTTCTCTTTTACTCAATACGATAGATGAAGTAATGGCGAAGGTGAAATCACAGACCGAAAACCAGAATGTGCAAGGAGTAATAATTGATCTCGGAGGCATTGAAGCACTGGATAGTGCCGGTGCTATGATGTTGCTGAAATTACAGAGAGAAATGGCTGACCGTTCAATTTCTCTCAGCTTGTTGAATCTGACGAAGGAATGTCAGAACATTATCTCTCTTCTTGATGAAACCGCTTTTTTGGTGTCGACGAAAAAAAAGGATGAATCTGTAAGCGTTTTTTCAAGAATCGGGAAAGCATCTCTTGAAGTATTACGTGACGCATATCTTCTTATGAATTTTCTGGGTACGATACTGATTTCTTTTTTCAAGTGCATCGCACGTCCCGGATCGATCAGGTGGAGAGATGTGATGCACTACATAGAAAAATCAGGTGTAGAGGGACTTCCAATTGTCGGACTGATAAGCTTTCTTGTAGGACTCATTATCGCTTTCATGTCTTCGCTGCAGCTAAAACTCATCGGCGGAAATATTTTTGTTGCCTCGCTGGTTGGAATTGCCATGGTAAAGGAATTGGCGCCGCTCATGACGGCAATAATAGTGGCCGGGCGATCGGGATCGGCCTTTGCCGCTGAAATAGGGACAATGGCGGTAAATGAAGAACTGGATGCGCTTTCTACGATGGGATTTGACCCGGTAGAATTTCTGGCTGTGCCCAGAATAATGGCAGCACTCATAGCGGTACCGCTTCTTTGCCTGTATGCAGACCTTTTCGGCTTAACAGGCGGGCTGGTAGTCGGGGTCTTGGGTCTTGACCTCACTGTGGGTTCTTATGTCGACCAAACAGCGGCCAGTATATCGATTGGGGATATTGCCACAGGTGTTGTGAAATCAGTGGTATTTGCAGGATTAATTGCAGGAATTGGTTGCCACAGAGGGTTACAAGTGAAACGGGGCGCCGAAGGAGTAGGCGCAGCGACAACATCGGCTGTCGTATCGGCCATCTTTTTGATTGTGCTGGCCGATTCCATTTTTGCTGTTGTGCTTAATTATCTATGATCGGATGACGATGAGCAATCAAGGTTGTTTTACTGGACGTGATCCAAATACAAATAATGGAAGGAAGGTACTCATTTCGGTTGACCATATGACCGCCGAGTTGGAAGGCAACATAATTCTGGAAGATATCAGCTTCAAGGTCTTCAAGGGAGAGATATTGGTTATCGTAGGAAGAAGCGGCTCGGGTAAATCGGTGCTCCTTAAACATATGATAGGGCTGTACCGGCCTGCAGAGGGACAGGTTCTGATTGACGGAATCGATATTCACAACGCATACGGGAAACAAATGAAACGGATTCGAGAAAAAATGGGGGTGCTTTTTCAGTCTAGCGGTCTGCTTGGCTCAATGACGTTGGGTGAGAATATGGAGCTTCCTCTTGCCGATTATCGATATATTTCAGATGAAGCCAAAAACATGATTATAAGAATGAAGTTGGGAATGGTACATCTTGCCGGTTATGAAAACTTGTTACCTGCGGAACTTTCAGGAGGTATGAAAAAGAGAGCGGGACTTGCGCGGGCAATGATACTTGATCCGGATATTCTTTTTTTCGATGAGCCTTCGGCGGGGCTTGATCCCGTTACCTCAGTTGAAATTGACGATATGATAAGAAGCATAAACAAAGCGATGGGAACTACAATGGTAATAGTCAGCCACGAACTTCAGTCCATTTTCAATATTGCCCACAGAATTGTGATGCTTGATCGAAAATCCAGAGGAATTATAGCTGAAGGCGATCCGCGTGAACTGAAAGAAGGATCTGCCGACAGGCGGGTTGTAAATTTTCTTAACCGGCAAAGTGATTAAAAGGTGACGCTATGGCGGGGAAACGGCAGACTTCCCATTTTATGATAGGCCTCTTTGTAACGATAGGTATCATTATGGGGATAATAGCTGTTATCTGGCTTGGGGCGGCGCAATATTTCCAGAAAGGCAAACGCTACGTATCCTATTTTGATGAATCCGTGCAAGGGCTTTCCGTTGATTCCAGCGTTAAATACAGAGGAGTGGAGGTGGGAAGGGTCGAGCGGATAAATGTCGCTCCGGATAACAGGCTTATTGAAGTTGTTATGAAAATCGACCTTGAAGAAAAATTTGCTGAAAATACTGTCGCCCAGCTTAAATCTGTCGGAATTACGGGGCTTGTATTCATTGAATTAAATCGTTACGATAAATCCATTCCCGATAGAGTTCGAATAGAGTTCGAAGCACCTTATCCCGTCATCCCTTCCAGAGAATCTGAAATCAGCCGAATAGTATCAAATATTGATACTGTAATGAAACGGATAACCGAGATTGATATTGAAGATTCATTTCAAAAAATCAAAAGGATTGTAGATGTGGTAGAATCTGTTGTTACGGATGAAAAACTTCAGAATATACTGGCAAATTTAAATGAATCGGCGGCACGTTTCGAAGGCTTGACCAGGGAAATGGAAAAAACGATGCGTGAATTGAGAGCGCTGACTGTTGAATCCCGTGAGATAATAGGCAGGCTGGAACTGGAAAAGACATCCTCTTCATTCAATGCTGCGGCGGTGGAAATGAAACAAACTTTATCCAGGGTGCAGGATCTTGTCGCTGAAATCACTGAAACAATTAGAGGAATGGAGTTCGCTGAAAGATCGGAAGAGGCGGAATCGCTTATGAGTGATCTTGATAATTCAGCCCGGCTCGCCGCAGTGGGCATAAGAGACGCAAGTGAGAGCGTCACAAGGGCGGCCCGGTCTCTTGAGACACTTGTGCAGAGGCTATCAGAAAATCCATCGGATATAATTTTCGGAAGATCCTCACGGGAAAGGAGGAATTAAACTTCATGAATCATATCATATGTGGAAATACAGGCTTGGTTAAGCTTTTTGGAGCCACGGTTTTTATATTCTTTTTGATTGCGGGATGTCTTGGCGGACGAAGCGAATTACCGGCGATCACCTCCTTCATCATCGAGTATCCACCTCCTTCCGTGAAAAGCACACCTGTGATTGATGCAGCAATCACGGTCAGCCGCTTTACTGCAGCCGATCTTTACAGCCAAAAAGAAATGATTTATAGAGAAGGGCCTTATACTCGTTCCGCCTATAATAATCACCGGTGGGAGATCAGTCCTTCGGGAATGATATCCGAACTTATATACCGAGATCTTGCACAGACAGAACTCTTTTCTGCCGTCCGTTCCGACATAAGTTATGAAAAAAGTCGTTTCCTTCTCGAAGGTCATGTCATGGAATTTCTGGAAGTACGTGGAGAAAAAGAAAGATATGCACTTGTTGCTGTAAGTGCAACTCTTTCAGACAGGATGGCGGAAAAACCGGAGGGGCGCGTGCTGTTTCAGAGGATGTATCGCATCCGAATGCCATTTGCTGAATATACGCCGGCAGGATTTGCCGGGGCAATGAGCAAAGCTGTGGAAGAATTGTCGATGAATATAATGCATGATGTGCAAAAAGCGATAATAGAAAGCTGATGTTGAGGAATTTAACATGCACATGTGATTTTTTTTGATTTGCACTGCCCTGAAGACAGCAGCAAAGTGGCTGAATGATGTTTATATTGAAGTCAGAATGGCAAAAGACAAGAAAAAATAACAAAAGGCGGTGTTCTACAGCATCAGTTTTTAAATCCCCAAAAGGAATTTTATATGGATCAGTTGATTGACTCAAAAAAAATTGAAAACATTATACACGATTTTATTGCCTGTTCTCCCGATAATTCCCTCATGAATTCAGGGGATGAAAAGGCATGGGAATTGCCGCTTGTGGGCTATTCATCGGGAAATGACACGCTTTATGAGAAATTCAAGCAGTACGTAGGTCCTTTCTTTATGACCCCACAGGAAATATTCGCAATAACTTTCAGGGACATAAGTGTTAAAGCCGAAGAACTCACTGTCATAAGCTGGATTCTTCCTCAAACTGAACCCACGAAATTTGATAACAGGCAGGAAATCGTGTATCCTGCCGAGCGATGGGCCCGTGCCCGTATTTTTGGCGAAGAAGTAAACGTGAAACTTCGAGCTCACTTGGTAGGTTCGTTGGCTTCTCTGGGATTTCAGGCAGTCGCACCTGTGCTTTCTCCGCAGTTCAGTACGAGGATCTCAAAAAAATACGGTTTTTCTTCCACCTGGTCCGAGCGGCACGTCGCATATGCATCCGGATTGGGAACATTCGGCCTGTGCGGCGGGTTGATTACAGCCGCGGGCAAAGCAATGAGGGCAGGTTCCGTTGTTGCCCGAATCCATATCCCACCCACACCGAGACCTTATACAACGCATACTGAATATTGCCTTTATTTCACTTATGGAATTTGTGGAAAATGCATGAAGCGTTGTCCTGTAGGAGCTATCACCAAAGATGGCAAGGATAAGGAAATGTGTCTGAAACATCTTTTCCCCGGGACCAGCGAGTATGTAACAAAAAATTTCGGATTTGACGGCTACGGCTGTGGCCTGTGCCAGACCGGCGTTCCATGTGAATCGAAAATACCCTTGAAAAAAGATGGATGAAATGATCCGGACTGCGAAAATCTTCAGGTTCCTGCCAGCTCACTCTTCTCTGACTTGCCATTTAGGGGCATGAGGTTTTGATGATTTCCTTTGACAGTAAGAAGCGGGCTGAGTTATATTCTCACCCCTGACAAAAAGTTTTATTTCCAGGTCAACCGGTTTATCTGCTTACCTCTTTTTTCTGTTTACGGCAGGTGCATTGAATTCTTTTATTCAGCTTTTTTCAAGGAGAACTATATGTCAAAAATCATCCGATCAGTCGTTGTGGTCCTTTTTGTCTCTTTCATTGTTACTCTCGGCTTTTTTCAGAGTCCGCCATCATCTCACGGCTTCGATATTTCTATTCAGGTTTCACCCAATACTCTCAATATCCAAAGCCAGGGAGAGGTCGTCACAGTTCATACCGGCATCGCCTACAACAGCGTCGAGGGTGGAACGGTCACTTTGAACGATGTCCCGATAAGCTGGTGGAAAGCCGACAACCAGGGGAATTTTGTGGCCAAATTCGAGATGAGCGAAGTAAAGGCCCTTGCCGATTCTGGAGACCTGCAGGTGCCGGGCGAAAATCAGATAATGCTTCAGGGTTATACGAAAGACGGAGCAGTATTTACAGGAAGCCAGATGATTTCTGTGATCAATGTCCAACCCTCGGGTTCCGGGGGGCGAGCCAGATAATTGAGGGCTTGTTAATTGATATAAAAAATAACTCTTACCCGCGAAGAGACCAATTTTGGTACCGAAATTGGTCTCTTCAGACCTACACCTCAACTTTTAACTGCTGCCAGCTAAGCTCGTCCAACCAGGAATCTGAAAAAGTCTGTAACTTCAGCCGCCAGTCACACGACTATTATTGTAAAAGGCAAGGAACCTCACGGGATCGCAAGGAAGACAGTTTGATAATGTCCCTTTCCCCGAATTGAGGCCGGTAAGCGAGGTATCAAGTAGAACAATTTACTCATTACAAGGAGGTCAACCATGAAAAGGGTCATTATTATCATAGTTGCACTTGCGGTACTTATGCTGGGATTGGCGGCGCCGGAACGGAGCGAGGCGAATGATTCATGGGTACCGGCGGCGATTGTCGGCGGCATCGTTATCGGAGCAGCTATTTCACAGGCGATGGATCCGGGTCCTGTGCATGTCTATCAAGCCCCCTCAGCGATATGTGTACAGCGGCCGCCGGCACGGGTATATGTCCATAGGCCGCCGGCGCGAATCTATGTCAATCCTCACCACCGCATGAATAAATGTAAGGAGCACTATTGGCACGGGGAGAAGTACAGAGACCGGCACAATAAAAAATATGCAGGCCCCTGCCACAACCGACGGCATTTCCATCGGTAGGGATCAGACCGAATCAAAAATAGGCAATACCGAGTTGATTATTCCCCAAACCCCATTTTCCAAAAGCCCTGTTGCCGCTTAAAACAGGGCTTTCACCTTTTAAATCGCTCTAAGTTCGAGTGGCACAGATTTCGTAACATGCTTCTTGCTCCATCGATTATCTTGAAACGTATACGTAACTTAAGAAAACAATGTTAGACAGGTTTCTGTACATCTTTAAAAAAACTTACGTTTTTATAAACTTACCAGACGTAGAAATCGAACGGCGGGACCGGCATAAGAATCTGTAATTCAGGGATGTTACTAGCACTAATAGAATATCCGCCAGATTGGGTTCATACTCGCATAATATTTGCTAATTTTCTTCATTGGCCTCCTTTTTCCCCGAAGAGATTAGATGGTTCGCTTAAAAGTTCATACACTAAGTCAGAATCCATATTCTTTTAAAGCTTTCTTATCACCCAGAAAAATCCCCGCAGGCAATCCAATTGGAGGAGTTCCTGACCGGCTTTTACAGAATTCATGTTTTACAGTTCACGAAGAAACTGAATTTTTTGGCGTTATTTTGGGCAAGGTTCAGCTGTAGTTGTCAAAAATTAAGCTGTAAAAGTTTCACTGAAAATTTCATTAAAGGCTATGGGATGATGCAGGTACGCAGATGGACTGATGAGCCTCGCCTGCAGAAAGCGCTTAAAATCATGGCTGAAATGCGCCTTTTTATGCATCTGTCTGCAGAGAAAAGAATTTTGTGCATCCAGAAAGGAGGGGGTACAGTGAAAAGAAGATTATGGTGTGCGTTAGGTGTGCTTTGTATTTTGTCGGGATATATTTTATTTCCCCACGCCGCAGCGGCACAATCATATCTGCTCTATGAAAGTTTCGGGGGACCCGCGCCTCCCGGATGGTTGTTGGTGGATGGAGGCAATGACGGCCGCTCATGGATGTATTCACATTCCAGACCTTACTGGAGCGAATTCTTGCATGGCTCATGCATCGTAGTGGATTCGCAGCATAATTCCTCTGACGAGCAGCTTATTACCCCCGCGATCGATCTGAGCGGCTGCAGCGGGTCCGTGTATTTGGAGTTTTGCCATGTATTCAGTTACGACATAAGCGGTTCTTCCGAAGTGGCCGATGTCGATATCAGCATGGACAACGGCGCGACCTGGACAAATCTTCTCAGAATGAACAGCACCAGCGTCGCTTCCGAAGTGAGAACCATCGACATCACCTCCTACGCTGCGGGTCAATCCAATGTCAAAATCCGCTTCCACTACTATAATGCCAATGAGGATTACTGGTGGGCAATCGATAATGTGAGGCTCTTCTGCACTGCCGGAGGAGAGACCACCGATCTTCTATATGAGGATTTCAACAGCATCCCCGAGAGCTGGACGACGCTGTCGTCAAGCAGCCCCGAATCATTCCCGTGGATATCCGTTTCAGCAAGCAGGTATTATATTACAAGTCCTTTCTCGAACAATTGCGCAGCAGTGGAGTCCAATGCCGCCGGCGCGGCGGTCCTCAACGAGACGCTCGTGACGCCAAGCTTCAACGCCGGCAATTGCCTGGGCTCGATCTATCTGGAGTTCGCCAACTGTTTCACGTGGTATTACTATGGCCAGGACGAAGTAGGCGATGTAGACGTCAGCGTCGACGGCGGACCATGGACGAACATCCTCAGGATGCGGGGTGCAAGCTACGGCCCGGAGCTTAAAAGTCTGGATATAACGACACGTGCCCGCGGGCATGCCGATGTGAAGGCCCGTTTCCATTACTACAATGCCAAAAGTGAATACTGGTGGCTGGTGGATGAAGTGAGGGTCAGGTCAACGCAAAGCCGGCCCACCGCCGATGCAGGCCAGGATCGCAGCGCATCGGCAGGGGAGACGGTGACCCTCGACGGGTCCGGCAGCTTCGACCCGGATCAGGAAAATATCACCTATTTGTGGACATTGATGTCCGTTCCCTCCGGCAGCGCCGCCGTCCTCGTTAATTCCGCCTCGGCACAGCCCTACTTCAGCATCGATGCAGCCGGCGACTACGTTATTTCCCTCATCGTCACCGACATAAACGGCAACAGCAGCCTGGCCGACGAAGTCGTCATAAGCACGATCAACTCGCCGCCCATCGCGAATGCCGGTCCCGACCGGACCGTCCATGCCGGCGATTCGGTCACGCTCGACGGGACGGGCAGCTACGATCCCGACGGCGACAGCTTCACCTACGCCTGGTCTATGGATGCCGCGCCGGCCGGAAGCGAAGCGGCCCTCGATGATCCGAGTGCGGCAACGCCTGTCTTTGTGGCGGACATGGTCGGCAATTATCGTATATCGCTCGTGGTGACCGACGCAAGCGGCAGCGCAAGCGTACCCGATGAGGTGATTATCGGCACCGAAAACTCGGCGCCCGTCGCCGATGCGGGCGATGCGCAGACTGTGCACACAGGGAGCATGGTAACCCTGGACGGGTCCGGAAGCAGCGATCCCGATAACGATCCAATTACCTATGCCTGGTCGATCGTCTCCGCTCCTACCGGCAGTTCGGCTGTTCTTTCCGACCCGGCGGCCGTAAAACCGACCTTTAT
This sequence comes from Syntrophales bacterium, assembly GCA_023230565.1. Classification (GTDB taxonomy): domain Bacteria; phylum Desulfobacterota; class Syntrophia; order Syntrophales; family UBA2210; genus JALNXD01. The sequence continues at coordinate 256,275 of JALNXD010000001.1, read as the reverse complement.
CGCCGATGTCTCCGGCGACTATGTGCTCAGCCTGACGGTAACCGACAGCTACGGCACAGTGAGCGCCCCCGATCAGGTCGTTGTCAGCACGGAGAACTCGCCGCCGGTAGCCGATGCCGGTGACGATCAGACTATTCATGTCGGCGTACTGGCGACTCTCAATGGAAGCGGGTCCGATCCCGACGGCGACGGTATCGCCTTGGCATGGCAATTCACCGCAATACCGCAGGGAAGCCAGGCGATCCTGATCAATGCCGAAACGGCGACGCCATCCTTCACGCCCGATATACCGGGAAACTATACGCTCGCACTGATCGTCACGGATGAATGGGGCCTGGCAAGCGATCCGGATACCGTGACCGTGAGCACCACAAACACGAAGCCCTTTGCCGACGCCGGCGGTGATGTACCGGTCACCGTCATCGGTACAACCGTCTATCTGGACGGCTCTCAGAGCTACGATCCGGACGGCGACGCCATCTCCTTCAGCTGGTCCATCAAATCCTGTCCGGCGGGCAGCACTGCTGCTCTTGTCAATGCGATCTCATCGGCGCCCTATTTCGTGCCGGATCTCTATGGTGATTACATAATCGAGTTGACAGTGAGCGATCCCTGGTCGTCGAGCGATCCCGATTCGATGCAGGTGAGCTTCACCAATGTAAAGCCGGTGGCCAATGCGGGAAACAGTCAGACGGTGAATGCCGGAGACCCGGTCACCCTTGATGGAAGCGGCAGCTTCGACGCAAACGGCGACCCGATTACATTCCTGTGGACCCTGACGGTGCCGCAGGGCAGTCAGACCGCATTTCTGGATGATCAGACGCTGGCCACTCCTTCTTTTACCCCCGATGTTGCGGGAATCTACACGGCATCACTGGTGGTAAACGACGGGTACGAAAACAGCGAGCCAAGTGCGGTTACCATAGAAGCGACACAATCGTCGGGCGAACTTGTCACTATTCTTCAGGATGCCATTGCTTCTATCAATGCGATCAATGACAAATGCTTCAGGAACAGAAATATGAAGAAGACCCTGGTAAACAAGCTCAATGCGGTTCTGGCGAAGATCGACGAGGGTTCTTACGCTGAAGCCTGTAATAAGCTGCAGCATGACATTCTCGGAAAGATGAACGGCTGCGGCTCGTCACCCGGCAAAAACGACTGGATTATCTGCTGTGCCGCGCAGCTGCAGGTCAGGGATTTGATCGAGCAGGCAATGGATATATTGGCAGGCATGATGTAAGATTGTAAGCGCCAGACATTAAACAGGGCGGAGCCGGACGGTAACTCTGCCCTGTTCTGTTTTAAGGCAAGAGGGTGAATCCGCTGAATATCAGCGCTTTGTGATAGCGGCGGCGCCCTCTCTGGGTTGCGTTAAGAAAAGCCGGTCTTCATTGACTCCCTTCCTTGAAATTGGTCAACGTTTCAGAGAGCAGCCCGATTGCGTCATCTGATTTATTTGTACACATGAGCGCATTTTCCATATCTACCGCTGCAACGATCGCAGCATCATAAATCTTAAAGCCCGAGTGCAGTCTTTCCGGAAGCCCCATAGCGGTGCAGTGTGTGATTTTTTAAAAGATTGTATTTGAGATGATGGGTAGTGTATCCTTCTGATTAACTGAGGATGAAAGTGAATTCTTGTAAAGGACAAAGATAAAATGAAAATAGCCATATCGGCCGATGGCTCCACTATGGATGCGAAGGTTGCGCTTCGGCTCAGTGTCGCGAAATATTTTCTGATAGTAGATGTTGACAGCGGTGCATTTGAAGCCGTCCCTTCTTCGATCAACAGGCATACGCGTGGTGCCGGTGTGCAGACCGTCATGACAGCAGTCAACAGAGGAGCAAACGTCATTATTACCGGATATTGCAGTCCCGGCATAATCGATCAGTTGAAAGAGAATGGCATAGAGGTTCTCACCGAAATAAAGGGAACGGTGAAAGATGCACTGGAGCACTACAGGGCCGCTTCAGCCGATGAAAACCGTACCATGCCGGGCGGCAGCAGTAGAAGCGCCATACTTCGCGCGGTCAAAAATTCCGCCAGACAGTTCGCTGCCTTGCTGCCGGTTGTGATCGGGGTGGCCTTGTTAATAGGTTTGTTCGATGCGTTTGTCTCCAAAGAATTACTTGTTTCTGTTTTCTCCGGCAATATAATCTTTGACAGTTTCCGGGGAGCCTGCTTCGGCAGCATTTTCGCCGGAAATCCGATCAACAGTTACATAATAGGAGGGGAACTGCTGAAAAACGGAATCAGCCTCTTTGCAGTCACCGCTTTTATCGTGAGCTGGGTAACAGTAGGAGTGATACAGATGCCGGCAGAGGCGGCGGCTTTGGGCAGGAAGTTTGCGATTCTGAGAAACGGTATCTGCTTTATAGCGGCAATTCCGGTTGCAATTCTCACTGTCCTGATTGTGAATATTCTGGAAAGATGGTTGTCATGATCAGTGATACTGGTAAAGCACCACGCAATAAGCCGGCTTTGAAATATACGAAACTTTTTCCTGCTGCAGTCGTGGCGATGTATCTCATTCTCTTTTTTATCATGCCTGATAAAACCCTGCTGGCCCTTATCGGGAGCGGAAATATTCTGCTGAACATGCTGGCACCTTTTTTGTTGATCTTTATCATCTTGCTGCTGGTAAATTTTTTTATTAAACCGGCACGCGTTGCGAAATTCCTTGGAAAGGATTCAGGAATCAGGGGAACCGTATTGGCGGCGGTGGCTGGCGTTATTTCCACCGGACCGATATATGCATGGTATCCCCTGCTCAGGGATCTCAAGGAAAAGGGCGCGGGGAATTACACCATTTCTGTTTTTCTTTACAACAGGGCCGTCAAGCCTTTCCTTCTGCCCGTTATGATCGAATACTTCGGCTGGCTTTATGTGATTTCACTGGTCGTACTGACATTTTCGGCATCGATATGCATCGGCTGCGTCATGAGCGTCCTCCAGGGAGGCCGCTAGACCGGCAGGAATAATCATTGTAATGAAGTTGCACAGGTGCAACCTAATTCGTGAGCGACGGTCGCATCAGTACTATCCTGTTTTCGCTGACTGTGTTGTTTTTTCAGATCCATAGCCATTTTTTCAAGCCTTCTTTCCTGGCATAAAATATGCGTTCATATAGTACAGGTTATTTGGAAAAGATCAATTAGGGTTTCCATGAAGATATACTTGCTGAATCGAATCTCGAGACCTGTAGGACCTCGTTGTCGTGCCCGAATCGAATGGGAGAGGTTGCTTACAGATTCGAGACCGGAAGTAAATTTAAAAGGAAGGAGGAAATAACATGCCGGGTAGAGATCGAACAGGTCCTTTTGGAGCAGGCTCCATGACAGGACGCGGCATGGGTTTTTGTGCCGGGTATTCTACTATGCAGGATTGCACGAATTCCGGTCAGGGAATTTGGGGCCGGTTGAATCGCCTCATTCAGAACCGGAGGCATATAGAAACTTTGCCTGACAGAACATGGAATGCTCCCCCACGCGGACAGGGCATATACGGTCGTGGCTTGGGATTTGGAAGGGGCCGCGGTTACGGGTTACTGCGCGAGAATCGACGCCGGTTTTAATAAAAAAGCCGGTCACATTTAATAATCCAAATAGAAAAGGAGGTAAAAAAAATGCCAGGTGGTGATAGAACCGGTCCAGCAGGAATGGGACCAATGACAGGACGTGCAGCAGGGTACTGTGCAGGATTCTCAATGCCGGGATTCGCAAATCCGATACCGGGACGAGGATACGGGTACGGGTACGGACGCGGCATGGGTTTCGGATTTCGCGGGGGCCGAGGTCGGCGCTGGGGTGTTCCCTATGCATATGGATACGGCGTTCCCTATGCCGTACCATATGCCGAGGCTCCAACGCGTCGACAGGAGATCGATGCGCTCCAGGCTGAGGCGAAATATTTCGAAGAAGCCCTTGCAGAGATCAATAAGCGCATTAACGGTTTGGAAGAAGAACAGGAAAAGTAAATCTTTTTTTTCTGAATTCACCTGAGGATAAGCCGTCTAAAATACGACGGCTTATCTTTATAATTGGTGACTGCGAGTTTTTTCATGCCGACACAAAGAAGTGGCAGCACGATGGCACTGGTGCCTTTCGCGAGGTACATTTTAAGGAAGCCTCAGATTGAGTGCTGGTCAGAGGGGTAGAAATCCTGTACGAGGCGCCGGGATCAAACGCCGGCAGTTTAAAAAATATTTACGACCAATCTACGAGCGTAGAGGGGAATGGCAGATGGCAAGCGAAAGCGAACCTTTTCCGGAAAGACAAACCCGAATAAGAGGAATGGCTGCAACAATATTTTACGAGCTTAAAGTGCATGCTCCTTTTACATTATTCGGTACGATTACGGCATTTGCCATTTTATGGATTTCTTTAAGCGTTGAGGCATCCCGATCTATCTTTGATACATTGTTCTGGATTTTGCACCCTTTGCACGTTTTTCTCAGTGCACTGGTAACAGCAGGAATGTACAGGTTGCATGGACCGGGTAATTTTTTACCAACTCTGGCAATCGGGTATTTTGGATCAATCGGTATCGGCAGTCTAAGTGACTGCATAATCCCATACGCGGGCGAACTATTTTTAAATCTGCCTCACCGGGGTCTCCATTTGGGATTTGTTGAAAAATGGTGGCTCGTCAACCCGTTAGCCTTTGCCGGTATTTTTCTTGCGTACTGGTACCCGAAAACAAAATTTCCTCATGCAGGGCATGTACTTCTCAGTGCATGGGCATCCCTGTTTCATATGATTATGGCCTTGGGAACAGAGCTCAATCCTTTAATCCTGATCGTAATCGCATTATTTTTGTTTCTCGCAGTGTGGGTTCCTTGTTGTACAAGTGATATTGCATTCCCTTTACTTTTCGCGGAGTGGGGAAAAGTAAAAACTGACTGGAAAAATTCCATGCATCACTGAGATTTTTTTGTGCGCACATGTGATCTGACCGGGTCGGCAAAATGACAAAACCCGGTCCTTTAAATATAAAAGACGGTAAGCATAGGAATCTAATAAGGAGATAAGGAAATTATGAAATGCCAAGAAAGCATCAGCCTAGGTCCTGTGGAATTAAAAAATCGTTTTGTGCTTGCCCCCATGAAAACCGCTTTAAATAATCCTGGAGGCTGCGTCACCTTTGAATCAGAATCATTTTATCGCAGGCTAACGCAGGGTGGTACCGCTTTGCTTATTCTTGAACCCGCATCCGTATCGATTGAAGGCGTTGAGCACCATAAACAGCTGCGCATTCACGACGACAATCATATAAAAGAACTGAAAAAACTGGTTCATGCCATACACGAAGAAGGCGCGGCTGCCGCAATACACCTGAACCATGCAGGGCGAGCGGCAAATCCTAAAGCAATCTCTTCTGCGCCCCTGGCTCCTTCAGCTATGACATGCCCCGCAACAGGCATTGAGGCAATGGAACTGTCCAGCGCACAAATTGTGCGGATCATCGATGATTTCGGTTTGGCAGCAGAAAGAGCGGCGGCTGCAGGGGCGGATCTCATCGAATTGCAAGCCGGCCATGGGTATCTGCTCAGTCAATTTTATTCTAAACGGACCAATAAACGCGATGACCAGTGGGGCAACTCAAACAAATTTGTCAATGAAGTGCTGGATTCCGTCATGAACGCAGCAGGGCCGGTACCGGTAATTGTAAGGGTCTCCGGCAAGGAATTTGTTGAAGAAGGATTGGATCCGGAGAACCAGCGAGAACTTTTTGCTCTTCTGGAGCAGCAAGGCGTGTCCGCTCTGCACGTAGGTTTTTGAAATTCTTGCGATAATCCGGCCTGGTATTTTGGCCACATGGCACTTCCTGAAGAACCACAGTATGATGTACTACGAAAAATTCGATCAGAAGTATCGATTCCGATCATAGTAGCAGGGCGGATGGGATACCCCGAGCGAATTGAGAAAGTCATGAATGAAGGTATGGCTGATTGCATCGCACTGGGTCGTCCTCTCATAGCTGATCCGGATTTTCCAAATAAAATGTTACATGGCGAACCTGATTCCATACTGTTATGCGGCGCGTGCCTTCAGGCCTGTTTGAAAAAGGTGAGATCGGCTACCCCGATTGAATGTATGGCAAACCCCTGGGTTACGGCTTCGCCCCCGGGACCCGCTACACCTCCCAAACGCGTTATGATTGTGGGGGCAGGTCCGGCCGGTATGGCGGCGGCGGTTACCGCATCGGCAAGAGGCCACAAGGTATCGCTGTTTGAACAGCGGGATTTTACCGGTGGACAATTTGCTTTTGCAGTAAAGGCAGAGGGTAAGACTACCATGTCGCGAGTGCTTAAGGGGATGATCGGCCGTTTGCAGCAATCCAATGTTAGTATTCACCTGAAGCAAAAAGTTACGGCGGATTTCGTTATGCGGGAATCTCCCGACGTACTGATATTGGCGACCGGTGCTCGTCAGAGCGTGCCGGAGATTGAAGGTATAGAAGCCCAATATGTGATGACCGCATTTGAGTTCTATGAAAAAAACAAAAAAGTAAAGGGCGACAGAATACTTGTACTTGGTGCGGGCATGGTGGGCATGGAGGTGGCGGAAACGCTTTTATCGGAGGGAAAGGAAGTAGTTGCCTGCAGAAGGTCTGATGCAATTGCCATAGACATGGATCCCATAACCAGAAATTTAATGTTGAAAAGGATCGCTGATCATCCCAGATTGAAACTTATGCCATCTACAAAACTCTTAGATTTTACACCCCAGGGAGTGAAAGTTATTTACAAAGGAGAAGAAATCATTCTTGATCCCTTCGATACAGTTATAATTTGCTCCGGCATGGAACCAGATAATGCTCTTGCTGAGGCTCTGAAGGAATTCAGGGGCGAAAAACGCCTTATCGGAGATGCGGCGGAACCTGCAAATATTGAAGCTGCTTTTGTACAAGGTGTGACAGCAGGAAGTGAAATCTGAATGTAAAAGGAGTAAAAGGATAAAGCCGAAGAATTAATCAGGTAGTGAATCCGCCGGAATCTTCGGCTTCTTTATTGCCGGTGTTTTAACTTTTCATACGTGGAAAATCAAAGCGGTCGATTCATATGCGTCACTTATACAGGTTTATTTTTTCCAAAAGTATCTCTTTTGACATTGCTCCTATAATATCACCGACTTTGTTTCCTTTTTTAAATACCAGAAGGTCGGGAATAAACTGTATGTTATACCTTGCAGAAGTTTTGGGGTTTGTATCTACATGAAGCGTGCCAAACACAATATCCCCATCTTGATCCGATGCCAATTCTTCAATCATAGGTTCGATCTTTTTACATGGAGCACACCATCCAGCCCAGCAATCGATAATGAGAAAAGGATATTTCATAACTGCTTCATCGATGTTTTCATCAGTGATGATAACTGGATGGTTAGGCCTATTGTGCAGCGGTTGCCTATCGTTTCCCAACATCGCTCTATTCCCCTTCCTTTTTTTTGACTTCCAAAATAGCCTCGTGAATATAGACCGCATTTATTTTCTTTTTGCAGCCAGATTCAGAATATCCTTGATTATTTCAGGCTCTTTTAAAAAATAACATCGCAGGTTTCCATCCTTCCGGCAGTCGATGATGCCGCAGCGCTTCAGAACTGCCAGATGCTGAGAAATGTTTACCTGCCGTGTTCCCGTGAATTTTTCAACTTCTTTCACGCACTTTTCACTTTTGACAAGCTCCATCAGTATTTTCAGCCGTGTGGGATTGCCGGCAGCTTTAAAAAAATCGGACATTTTATCGTAATCAACACTTTTATAATGATCTGAAGATTTCATTTTTATACATTTTCCTCTTTACGCATGTCAGTTTGAAAATACAGTCTGAATTATTGCGACTTATGCAGATGCTTTTAGCGGAATGACTGCCTTGCATGCCGCATTCACGATCGGGTACATAATCGGCGACGAAGTAAGCGCAGGGTGGGTGCCCATCTGAAATTTTACGATATCGTCCGCCGTCATTCGATGCATTATACAGGCGCTCAGCACGTTTGTCATTTCCCCCACCGGTTTGCCCCCGCATATGGAACCGCCCATAATCACTCCCGTATCTTTGGCGAATATAAGTTTCACCTTTGTGTGGCAGGAATTGGGCATACCTCCGGGATGTGTATCCGGGGCCTCCGCCGTGCCGATGACAATTTTCGCACGCATCTGGTTTGCACATCTTTCGGTGAGGCCCGCCACTCCAAAAGCCCTTCCATTGATAACTGTGGAAAAGACGCTGATGGCGCCGCAATTCTGGTGAGTGGGAGAAAAAAGGTTCGCTCCCGCAATCCGTGCCTCCGAAGTGGCAATCGATGCAAGCATGACTCCTGTCGGCCTTCCGTCAAAAAATGATTGCTTTTCCGCGCAATCGCCGCAGGCAAAAATATCTGGATCAGTATATGTTTGCATGTATCGGTCCACCTTTATGGTATTCCTGAATCCGAGCTCCAGGCCCGCCTTTTTCGCAAGATCTGTGTTAGGCAGGGCGCCGATTCCGAGAATTATCATGTCTGCCTTGAGTTCCTTGCCGCTTGACAATTTTACCCCCGTTACCTTTTTTTTACCCAGAATGGCTTCTACCGTCTGATTGACCAGAATGCCTACTCCCGTTTCTTCAAGTTTCGCCTGCGCCTCTTCGCAATATTCATTATCCATTGCCGCTTGCAGGCAATGAGGCATGGCCTCGACTACAGTAACGTTTATATTCCTGCCCTTCCTGCATTCATCGGCAAATTCCATCCCGATAAAGCCCCCTCCTATAATTACAAGATCTTTTACCATGTTCATATGGCTGTGAACTTCCGATAAATATTCGAATTCTTTTTTGACAGGATATACGTTCTCTTTATCGATTCCCGGGATCGGCGGAACGAGCGGCACTGAACCGGTCGCAAAAACGAGTTTTTCGTATCCGATAATTTCACCGCCTTTCATGACAACTGTCTTTTTTTCACGATCTACTTCGATGGCCTCGCCTCTGATCAGTTCTATGCCGTTGCTTTCCAGAAGCCCATCGGGAATCACATTGTTTTCAGGGCCGCCCACCGTGCCGTAAATGTAAGGTATCCCGCACGGGATAAGCACTGTTCCTTCTTTTCTGATGAGAATTATCTTTTTGTCCGGATAGTGTCTCCTGCAGCTAATTCCCGCTGTAATGCCTGATAACCCGCCTAAGACCACGACATCTGCTTTCTTCATGTAACTTTCTCCTTTTTGGTATTTGAGCTGCAAACTGTTTTATTGATACTTCCTGCGTCTTCTGCATCATTCGTTGAGCTCAAATCGATGTGACTGCAGATTTTACGGAAACCTGATGCAGAAACAGGTGAAACGCTGAAGGATCTGTATCCAATTTGAAGGAGGAGTGGAATTGCTTCTGCCTGTGAAGCAATTTCCCCGCATATCGTTACATCGGATTCACGATTCACTTTTTTTGCCTGCTGGATTATAAATGTCATCAACCACAAAAAAGCCGGATCTTTCACATTCTGATAGTGGATAACTTGTTCGTTGTCGCGGTCGGCAGCCATAAAATACTGAAGCAGATCATTGGTGCCTATGCTCACGAAATCAACTTCTTGTAAAATGTCTTTTAACGAGACAGCTGCTGCAGGCGTTTCAATCATTGCTCCGAACGCGACATTTTCTGAAAAAGCAACACCGCTCTTCCGCAATTCCGCTTGTATGGAAAGAAAATGTCTCTTTACTTCCAGAACATCATCGATTGTGGTAACCATCGGAATTAATACCCCTACATTCCCGTGGGCGCTGGCTCGGACTATCGCACGCAGTTGAAGCCTCAATTCCTCTGTCTGGCCCAGCAAATGCCGTCGAATGCCCCGAACTCCCAATGACGGATTGTCTCCTGTGCATTCCTGAGAAAGAATCTTTTTATCGGCACCTACATCAAATGTTCGAATTATGACTGGTCTGCCATGGGCTTTGTTAACAAGATCGCTATATACTTGATATTGAACTTCTTCATTCGGCACACCGCCGCTTGCATATAAAAGAAACTCGGTGCGAAAGAGGCCTATTCCTTCCAACCCCTGACTGAGCATCAAAGAAACCTGATGAGGATTTTCAATATTTGCCTTCAATGAAATTTCTGTGCCGTCTTTCGTTACACAGTGCTCCGGCAACGGAATTGTTTCAAACACTTCGGCATCTCTTGTAAATTCTTGATAAAAAACGTGGGTTTCAAGGCATGGGCGAACAATTACGCAGCCGTTTATTCCATCGACAATAATTTCATCACCTTCAAATATGGATGCATGTAAGTCATGAACGCCGCCTACCGATGGAATTCCCAACCCCTTCAAAAGAATAGCCGCATGAGAAGTCAAAGCATCACTCTCGCTCGTAAATCCGGCTGCGTGTGTTCTATACGCGCGTATCACTGATGAAGGATATAAGTGCCGAGAGGCAAGCACCTTCTTACTTTCAGTTGCGGCTACTTCAAATGATTCACTTATTTGTGCCGATGTTAAAATCGAAAGAATATCGTTTACCATGTCCCGGATATCTTCTCCACGCGCACGGAAATAGGGGTTTTTCATCGCATCAAATTCGGCAAACAGCCTGAACCCCTCCTCCTCAAGGCACCATTCCGCATTTTTCTTTTGACTGGCAATCCTGCTGCGCACTCTATTATGCAACGATTCATCGGCAAGTATTGCGTTATGGACATCCAGAATAGCCTTAGTCGACAGCAGAGAACTCTCGTGGACTAACGAAACATGGTCTTGTAATGTATTTTGCATCGTTTCAACAGCGCGCATATAACGTGCCTGTTCTTCTGGTACTTGAGAGGGTTCTATTCTTACTTTATGAAGATGGATTACATGATCAACTAAATGAACATGACCGATTCCGATTCCGGGGCATATCGATATTCCGTGTAATCGAACTTCAGTGCCGCAGCTCATATGAATTCCTCGCTGAAAACAAATCTTCATTCCCCAGAAATACTGAGTCGTCATTATCGCCTCTATATCACAAATGCAGAATATACAAAAGAACGAATATACGTGTCTGACAATACAAATGAATTTTCGACCGGTTTGGATGAAATGGGGGGAAGGCTTTACAAAAATTTTGTAAGCCTTCCCCGGGGGACTGAATCTACTGAAGAGTTTTAAGATTTCGGAGTTCGTTAAGCGTCTTTTCAGCTATTGTTATAATGTTTTCATAATGTGTAATCCATCTCACAAGACATTTCTGCCGTTCCTGAGAATTCCCAAGATATTTTGCGCATGCCTCCATATTCGCTTTTGTTTTTTCCACATTCACTGTAACTTCGCAGGGAATCCTTTTTTTGTCATGACACACAGCATCAACAGGACATATTTCATGACAGGTTCCGCAGCGAATGCATTTAGTCATATCTATTTCGGCAACGTAATCACTTATGGCAATGGTATCAACCGGACATTGTTCAACACAGATACCGCATCCATTGCATAATTCGTCATTGATCCAGGGCATGTTTCACCTCTTTTTTAATACCTTCTTTCAACTCCCTCAAATCGGGTGATTTTCTTAATGTGCGAAAAACAGGACCCTGTTGCCCCGCATTTCTCTTTTAATCAGATGTCGATCCATCAATTCCTGCACATATTTAGCCGTTTCATTGCGGTGCAGATTCAATCCGTCCGATATGTCATCGACAGAGCAGGGCCGTCTTTTCAGAAGATCAAGAACATCCTCCTGTGTACGGCGGAATTCACCCACACTGTGAACTTTCGAATAATCGGCGATGACTTCACATTTTTTACCAAAAAGACTTCTGAGTTCTTCCATTTTTTCCTTACCGACCATATCCACAAATCCCTCTGCGGGAATTCTAACTGCAGTATTGAGTTGTATGCGATCAGGTGCAATACAGTCAGCCCACTTTTTGATCTTGAGTATTTCCCCCCGGATATCCGTTACACCGCCGATCAGGAATACCTCAAGCCATATTGGATTTTTATAGGTTTCCCGAAGACGGCATAATCCCTCTACTGTTTTTTCAAATGAAATGCCTGAATGAGGCCGGTTGACATAGGCGAAGATGTTTTTATCACCGGCATCGAGCGATGGAATAATAAGATCGGCTTCCTTCACGGCCGCCCGTATTTCATCGATCCAAAACAGCGATCCGTTAGTCAGAAGGACTACGGGAATATCTGTTGTTTTTTTAATGCCTGATATGATTTCTTCAATAGGGCTGTACAGAGTGGGTTCACCCGATCCTGAAAGGGTTATGTAATCAGGGCGCGGGATTTCCTTCAAGCGTCTCAGCACATCTTTAATTATATCCCTGGGAGCGAAGAATGTTTTACGATCCATTCTTTTGTCCGTAGTTTTCCCCAGCTGGCAATAAATGCAATCAAAAGTGCATGTCTTAAAGGGAACGAGATCGACTCCCAGCGACCTCCCTAAACGTCGTGACGGGACGGGTCCGAATGTGTAACTCATCAATTCAATCTTCCTCTTCTTTTTTATTCTTTTTTATTCCTCAAAATTTTTGTCCGGGGGCGCTTCAGTTTCCTTGCCGTTGAAAGGCGCCTTCAGCAAATCTTAATCTTAAAATTTACAGACCTTGCTTCCGGGATTTCGCCTCCTGCAATTTTTAAAAAGCCCATCTTCTTTTATTTTAAAAACCTTTTTGCATGGTTCTCTTTAGCACCAGATCACCGATATCACAGCCGATGCGCCCGGCTATAAGGGAGCATTTGGCGCGAAGCAGAAAAAAAATATTCTCATTTCTATCGCTCAGTGATTCATAATTTCCCTGACCCTTTGCAAGAATCATATCAGCGTGCCGGTAATGATCCAGGAACTCGTCGGAGCATGATGTCAGATCGATGCCGGGAATGTCAGAACCGCTTTCGATGACCGGTACAATATCGGTCAGCCCTGTCGACCGGGCATCTTCAAGAGTGGCATCATTAATTACCGGTTCACCTCTCACTGCATAAGTGATGTCAAGCCCTCTTTTTTGAATGAGCAGGCCAATCAGTATTTTATCCAGCACGATTTCCCCGGCATTATCACCTATGTACAGAAGAGTTTTAGCAACATTGAGTCTCCTTTCGAATAAAAGATAATCGAAGACCTTAGAATTACTGTCTATATTGTAAAATATCTCTGCAATTTCATGCCACCTGCGTTCCGGCCCCATATCGATGAGATTCCCCGTTCCGGCCAGCTTCAGTGCATGAACGAGCGGCAGGGATGCTTCATGTACGAGTCTGGTAAGATGAGCCTCCATTTCAAGAACCTGCTGATTGTGAATTTTTTTTATTTCTGAATATGGATCGGCATTGCAGGTAACTTCTCTGACTGTCCGATGTACGAGTCTTCCGATCTGCGGCGGGGTCATCTCATCTGAAAAATCACTGAGGAGGAGCATGAGCGAATGCAGGACCTTCTTTTGCGCCTTTTCGTCCGCGCCGGCTATTCTGCTTGCCTCCAAGGCCTGCCTGAGGAAACATGGGTAACAATCTAACGCGATTTTCATCCACAAATTACCTTTCGAATCAGCGCAATACAATTGCTTCGACAGGACACTCATTGATGCATGCACCGCAGCCCGTACAGATATCTTCGTCAATAATGGCATACTCATTTACAGTGATGGCGCCGGCAGGACAGATCCCCTCGCAAAGCCCGCATCCCGTGCATACCGATGAATCCACATGGGCAACACCCGGTTTGACTCCTCTTCTTCTTGTTCCGATCTGTGTTTCCAACTCCTGCAACTGCCGTTCGAGATCTCTCTTTTTTTGCAGAAGATTGCTCTTCCTGTCCTCGGAAGTAGTACCTGATCGCATATTAAAATCCCTTCCGCTTTCGATTCTCTCTATATCCTGATTGGCTGCCATACCACGGAAAAAGCCTCTGCCGCCCATGCCCATGCCACGGCCGCCACCCATGCCCATGCCACGGCCGACTCCTGTTCCCATCCCACGGCCGCCGCCCATGCCCATCCCGAAATGGCTTGCGACATTGGCCTGGCCTGCCGGTTTTACGGACCCGGTTTTGAACTTCTCGACAGCATTGCGTACGATGCCCGAAACGCCTGAAATAACTTGAATGCCTGCGGTCCCGAATACATTGAAAGCGTTGGGACCGCAGTTTCCGGTCAGTACATAGCGGACGCCTCTATTTGCCATAAGCTGTGCTGACTGTATTCCCGCACCGCCCCCCGCGGTTACATTGGGATTCTTTATCGCATCGAATTCCATTTTTTCCGTATCGACTAATATAAAATAGGGTGCCCTTCCAAACCGGATTTCTACCTGATCATCCATGGAAGGTCCTGTCGCAGTTATTGCTATTTGCATTGTTCGATTCTCCTTTTTCAGCAGCTTTCTTTTTTAACTAGTTGTTAGCTTCACTTTATAATATTAGATCAATAGAACTTATTTCAAAAAAATAAAACTTCGATTCGAAGCGTTTCATTTTTCTATCAAAGTTGATGATTTGTAACATTGCCTGAAAGCCGTCAAACTATGCGTATTACTTACGGGAATTTCCCTTGCTTTCAAGCATATCAGCTCTCAAATTTTTCATTTGTTCCAAACAATTTATATCCGGTTCAAATCCTTGCGCGCAATTCTTTGCAACACCTTTACATTCTTTGTTCCTGTCGGAACAGTTTTCTAAAATTTCCATGAATCTCGTCAACTGTTTAAGTGTAAGAGGGCTTACCGCATGCTCCATTTGACAGGCATCTTTTTCCGCCGTTCTTTCGTCGACGCGCAATATTTCTATTAGAAATTTACGTACCGTCAGATGACGCTTATGAATTTCAGAGGCAATGTGCTTTCCTTGATCTGTAAGTTCTACATGCTCGTATTTTTCATGTTTTACCAAATTACGCTCGGCGAGGTTATTTACCATGCTGGTTACTGTTGGCAATCTGACCTTCATTTTCTCAGCAATATCCCTCACCCTGACGTACCTTTTTAAAGTTTCAAGCGTGAAGATTGCTTTAAGGTAATCTTCCATAACTGCGCTGAGTATATTTTTAGGTGCCGGTTCCATAATTCTCATCCATTAGATCCATCTAACTTTGTTTCCCTAACTTACACAAGATCTCCAAAATGTCAAGGCTGGAATTGCATTCGTATTGATGGAATAGAATGCTCATATGATAAAGACCTCCATTCGCAGGGTCCCAGGCTCGAGAGGATGCGTAATTATTACTGCCAATTGGAGCGCATTCTACCCAACGTGGGTCAGTAGAAAGACTGGGACAATTCACTGATATTTTCAGTCGTGTCCGTTACCGGCCACCCGGCCTTCACCCTCCACGAGGTTTGCAACGCTATGTCCTTTGGACGGGAGCAGCCTCAATGGCATCTGGGACACCGACGAGGCGATCTGCCGCTTCCGCACCCAGGGCAATCTTTCCTGGATGAAGGTACAGAGAAAACTCTTTCATGTCGCCGCGGAGGTTACTTCATCATTGAGACGCTGAACCGTCTGGTTGTTATCAGAAAGGGGATTACGATCTGAACATTTCGGAGGAGGTGCAGTTGCGGGCTTGGTATCAGAAACGGGCGGAGAAGCAGGATGGGGCGACTGAGGCGAAGGTCGAGCGGGCCCCGGAACGTGAAGAAATACCGTTTCCAGAAACAGGTGGTCGGGAAAGTTAAATGGTCATTTCTAAAATCTCGAGGAAGCTGCTAATAAAATGGCGGAAGTGCATGGGAATCGAACCCACCTGAGACGTTATTAGCGCCCCACACCGGATTTGAAGTCCGGGAGGCCCACCAGTGACCTTGGCACTTCCGCATAGCGTGTGAATACAGAAAATCCAGCCTTCTGTCAACGACCATCTGTATGATCAGAAGGGCAGGTATTCCGGTTTCGGCGATGAAAGGAACGAATCATCTATAAGCTGCACCGTTACCTTCTCGCCTTTTTTTACCTCCGTAACATCCCGGGGAAGGACAATTATTCCGTTGGCAAGCACCATGGATTTCAGGATTCCCGAACCCTGATCGCCCGTCGTTGCCACATTGAAGCCTTTCTCATGGCCCGTGACCTTCCCTCTGATAAAGTACGTGAGACCGCTTTTTTTCTTTATGTCTTCTTCAAGCGTTGCCCTGATGGTTTTCCTGAAGAGATCGCGGTGACCGGTTATTTTTCGTATGACCGGTCTGACGAACTGCTCAAAGGACATCATCGCCGATACAGGATTTCCAGGCAACCCGAAAAAAAGAGTTCTCCCTTTTGTTCCAAACGCAAAGGGTTTTCCCGGCCGTTGTGCGACATTCTCTATCTCGAGTGTTATTCCAGTTTCACTGACTACGCCTTTTACATAATCATAATCACCTACGGAAACACCTCCCGATGAAATAATAATATCTGCTCGCTCAGCTGCTTTGAATATTGCAAGCAGGTCGTTAATATTGTCTTTTGCAATGCCGAGCTGCATGGGCATTCCGCCGCACTGGAGGATCTGTCCGTACAGCGAATAGCTGTTGCTGCTGACGATCTTGCCTGATGCGGCATCTCCGTCGATATCGATGAGTTCGTCGCCTGTGGCGATCACTGCCACGAGCGGCCTCTGATATACGGGTATAGAGGCATGGCCAGTGGATGCCAGCATGCCGATGTGGGCGGGTCCTATCACAGTTCCCCGCGGAACGATGAGTTCCCCGTCAATGACATCTTCACCGCGGGCGCGAACGTGTTCGCCTGCGGGCGATGGTTCGAAGATTTGTACGAGGTCCCCCTCAACATCGACATCCTCGATCTTGACCACCACATCGGCGCCTTCGGGAACAGGGGCTCCCGTCATTATCCGCGCTGCTTCCCCCCTTCCGATCGCCTTTTGTGGGAAATAGCCGGCAGGGATGTGCTCCACCGTATGGACTGCCACAGGATTTTGACGGGACGCGCCGTCGATATCTTCAGACCTAAGGGCATATCCATCCATGGCCGAGTTGTCCCGGGGCGGAATGGATCGCTGCGAACGGATGTCTTCACCGGCAACCCTGCCCAGAGCCTGAAGGATGGAAATCTTTTCGAGACCCAGCGGCACTGCGGAATCGAGAATATGTTTCAAGCTTTCTTCAACTGTTTTCATTTGTGCCCGCTTTGTGTGAAATGAGTGATTCACATATATCAAAGCGATAATATTGTCAATATTTTACACTTGAATTAATGTGCCGGCTGGTATAAACACTCATGGTTAAACTAAATTATATGATACCGAAAAAGAAGCACATTCATGTGTAAGGGCGAGAGGTGAAACGGGGAAAATTTTCCGGGGACCGAAACCTTGGGCCGGGATGAAATAGACGGTTCGAAGAAAGAGGCAATAATGACTCCAAGTGAAATGCAAAAGGAAATCAGAGCGCTGCTGAAAGAAAAAAACGCAATTCTTCTGGCACACTACTACCAGTCCGGCGAAATTCAGGATACGGCCGATATACTGGGCGATTCCCTTGCATTGAGTATGGAAGCCGCCAAAACCGATGCCGATATCATTGTCTTTGCAGGCGTCCGGTTTATGGCCGAGAGCGCCTATATACTATCCCCAGAGAAGGCGGTTCTCCTTCCAGTGCCGGATGCAGGATGCCCCCTGGCCGACAAGATTACCGCCGCGGAGCTCATGGAAGAAAAAAAGACGTATCCCGGCGCCGCGGTAGTTACTTATGTGAATTCATCGGCACAGACGAAGGCGGAAAGCGATATCTGCTGTACTTCCAGCAACGCAGTCAAAATAGTCAATTCACTCGATGCCGATCAGGTGCTCATGGTGCCCGACGGAAATCTTGCCCGCTATACGGCCCGCTTCACCTCGAAAACGATCATCCCCTGGAAGGGGTTCTGCTATGTCCATGATCAGCTCTCCGCCGATGATATCGGAAAGGTGAAATCAGAGCATCCCGATGCCCCCGTGGCGGTGCATCCTGAATGCAGGACGACAGTCATCGATATGGCGGATTTCGTGGGCAGTACCGCTGCAATCATCGATTTTGCAAGGAAAACAACGGCCCGGGAAGTCATCATAGGAACTGAATTAGGAATCATGCACCAGTTGAAAAAGCTCAATCCGGAAAAAACCTTTATTCCGGCATCGAAAAATCTCATCTGCCGGGACATGAGGAAGATCGGGCTTCGGGATATTCTCGTCTCATTGAAGGAAATGAAGCACATCGTGACCGTTCCCGAGGATGTGCGGGCGCCTGCCTATAAAGCCCTGGAGCGAATGCTTGCCGTCTCATAGGTATCCAAGAATTACGATCAATGAAAAAAATAGTTGAAAAGAGGCGTTTTGAATCAGATCCAGCCTTGAATTCCTTTGTTCAGGCAGTGATCCGGCGTGAGCAGGATCTCTTTGTAGAAGGGCTGGAAGGGGCTTCCGGGTCTTTCGTACTTGCGCTGCTCTTCAGGAAAATTAAAAGAACCATCATAGTCGTGACAGAGTCGCAGCAGGAGGCTCAGTTCATGTACCGGGACCTGAACTTCTTTCTCGATGCCGGTGATGTTTTTCTGCATCCCCCCTGGGATCTGCGGCTTCTCTCTTCGGATGATATGATCTCTTTTCAAAATGATGTCATAAGAGATCGAATTACTGCTCTTTCTCGTCTTTACGCCGGCGGGCCTGCCGTAGTAATTGCGCCGGTCGAATCACTTGTGCAGCGAGTCATGCCTGTAGAAGTACTGGGGGAGTATCTTGACGTAATTTCAGTTGGAGATACACGGCCGACGGAAAGTCTGGTAAAAAAGCTTTTAGAAGGCGGCTATCAAAGAGTGTCTCTTGTAGAAGATGCCGGGGAATTCAGTCTGCGCGGCTATATCCTTGACGTATTTCCTGCGGCGAGCGAGTTTCCTCTGAGATTGGAATTCTATGGAGACGATATAGAATCGATAAAAGTGTTCAATCCGGAATCACAGCGTTCCTTGAAGGCTGTCGATTCTTTCATCATTTCAACTGCTTCGGAAATTATGCCGACAGATCAGGCGAAGGAACAGGCAGTGAGAAATCTAAGAATACGATCGGCTGCCCTTGGTATTCCCCGGCAGAAGAGGGACCATTTGGCTGGTATTCTTAATGATGAAAACGGCACACTTGCATCTGCCGGTATTCAGTATCTCCCTCTTTATTACGATTTTTTTCCTGATGGAGAAGAACCGGGCAAAAAAAAGCTTGATACTCTGCTTGATTACGTCTCCGATTCAGGCATAGTGGCATTGATAGATCAGCGGGGAATCAAAAAAGGCGAACTGGATGCCTTTGCCCGTATTGACCGCTTTCTCGAAAAAGCTGCTTCCGAAGAACGGTTCCATCTTGAAAAGGGGAGCAATTTCATTTCGCTCGATGAGCTTTTCGAGCGCTTTTCAAATAGACAAAGAATTTATTTTAAAGAGTTCGGCGAGTACAAGGGCAAGAGATCTTTTAAAATTGAAGTCGAGCGGACAACAGGATTGAAAGGGGAAACTGGGTTTACTGACTCTGATCAAGGATTATTGGCGCCATTTGTACAAAAGGCGAGGGAGTGGCTCACCCGGGGTACGCTCATAGGATTTCTAAGCGGTGAAGAAGAATCTTTACGTTTGGAGCACCTGTTTCAGGGATATTCTCTCCCCGTTGAACGGTCAACGTTATCTTTCTTCTCCGATATGGAAGAGCATGACGGTTCGGGGCGTCTCGTGATTAAAACGGGAAATTTAACCGAAGGATTTTATTATCGAAATCTCAATCTGGCTTTGATCTCCCAGGATGACGTCTTCGGGAAAAAAATAAAGCGGAAACGAAAACAGCGTGCGCGGGAAGGATATTTTTTAAAATCTTTCGGCGAATTGAAAGAAGGTGATAGCATCGTCCACCTTGAACACGGAATAGGTAAGTATAGGGGACTTTTCCGTCTTTCAGCGGGTGGAATCGAGAATGATTTTCTTCTGATCGAGTATTTGGGTGGAGACAAACTTTACATTCCCGTTGATCGTCTCAACCAGATCCAGCGCTATATAGGGGCCGATGGTCACGAACCCGCAATGGACCGGCTAGGAGGCACTTCGTGGGATTCCGTTAAAAAAAAGGTAAAAGAATCAGTTCGAAAAATCGCAGAGGATTTGATTGCTCTTTATGCTGCCCGTGAAGTTATGGACGGACACAGTTTTTCCCGCCATGAAAGATACTATGAGGAATTCGCCTCTTCTTTCGAATTCGAAGAAACGCCGGACCAGTCGAAGGCCATTGAAAGCGTTAACGAAGACATGGATGATATCAAGCCTATGGACCGCCTGATCTGCGGTGATGCCGGCTTCGGCAAAACGGAGGTCGCTCTGCGGGCTGCCTTTCGGGCGGCAATGGATGGAAAACAGGTTGCCATGCTTGTTCCCACTACAATACTTGCCGAGCAACATTTCCGGACATTTGCCGGGCGGTTTGCCGAATACCCTTTTCATGTTGAAGTGCTCAACAGATTCAAAACGAAAAAAGAACAGAATAAAATTGTGGCCGATCTGAATAAGGGGCTTGTCGATATTGTAATAGGGACCCATCGGATTTTGCAGAAGGATGTCATTTTTAAGGATTTGGGACTTGTCATTATAGATGAGGAACAACGCTTCGGAGTCGCCCATAAAGAAAAGCTCAAGAAGCTGCGGACGGTTGTAGATGTACTGACACTGACGGCGACGCCGATTCCAAGAACCCTTCAGCTCTCGCTGGCCGGTTTGAGGGATCTTTCAGTAATAGATACGCCTCCTGAGGGGCGGCGTGAAGTAAAGGTCTATGTGGCTGAATTCGACGAAAGTATTATAAGAGATGCGATAATGTTCGAGCATTCACGGGGGGGGCAGGTGTATTTTATTCACGACAGGGTTAGATCAATTGATGGTATCGCCCAGGCTGTCCGCAGAATAGTTCCTGAAATTAACGTTGGAGTCGCTCACGGGCAGATGAGGACAAAAGAGCTTGAAGATATTATGATCCGTTTTCTCAGAAAGCAGATCGATGTTCTCATCTGTACTACAATCGTAGGTTCGGGAGTTGATATCCCTGCCGCCAATACAATAATTATCAATCGCGCTGACCGTTTCGGATTATCACAGCTTTATCAACTGCGTGGAAGAGTCGGCCGTTCGAAAGAAGAAGCATTTGCCTGGCTTTTGATTCCTAAAGGTGCTGTTCTGTCAAAAGATGCAAGAAAAAGACTTCGTGCAGCGCAGGAATTTTCCGAGCCCGGTTCAGGATTCAAGGTTGCTGCCTATGATCTTGAAATTCGCGGGGCCGGCAATATAGTCGGGATATCGCAGTCGGGTCACGTGTCAGCAGTAGGATACGAATTATATATGGATTTGATGGAGCAGGCGGTCATGGAAATAAGGGGTGAAAAAACTCCGGAAATGAAATTGCAGCCGGAAATCCATTTGGGTATCGCTGCATTTATCCCTGATACCTATATTGCCGATACCCATAACCGTTTAATCATCTACAAAAAAATGTCAATGGCCTCCTCGGAAGAAGAACTCGACGATATAAAAGAAGAGCTTGTGGACCGATATGGCCATATCCCATCGGAGGCGGATAATCTCATTCAAGTTATTCGTTTGAAACAGAAGTTGAAGGACATGGGAGTCAAAGAGATGAAATACGACGGAAAATATCTTTCCCTCGGTTTTTCTCCCGACACTTCTGTGGATCCGGGGATAATTGTTGAACTTGTTCAAAAGAAAAATTCCGGCATGAGTTTTAATTCAGACAATCGTCTTCGCGTGTTTCTTCCCGATCTCGATGAGAAGGAAAGAGTGAATGAGGCGGGAAGAATAATGAACGTTCTGAAACTTAAAAATCATAATAATTCCGGAATCGCACAGTAGCCAAATTCGATTGAATAATGGTTTGGATTCTGGTACAAAAATCATCATTCAAGAAAAGTTGGCGGAGGAAATTCATGAAAACAAGAAGTCTTGCCATAGCGATTACCGGCATAATGTTAATGCTTTTTTCTGTTCCCGCCGGCGCACTGGAAGATAGAGTCGTGGCGGTGGTTAACAGTGATATAATAACTCTCTCAGAACTTAATGAAGCGTTTATCCCAATGTTAAAAAGGATCAATGCCGATAGTCGCAGCAAGGGTAATAAGAAGATATTACATGAAGCAAAAAGGGCTCTTCTGGAGCGGCTTATTCAAGAGTTGCTGATAGGTCAGGAGGCTTCAAGATTAAATATAAGTGTAAAGGAAACGGAGGTCGAATCTTTAATAGAGGAGCGGTTATCCGAAAGAAATATGGATAAAAAGGGTCTCCTGAAGGCCCTTGAAAAAGAGAATATCGCCTACGAAACCTATACGGATAATGTAAAAAAAGAAATTATGCGGATGAAATTGCTTCGCAGAGAAATCCGGTCGAAAATTGCTGTCTCGGATGAAGATATAGGTGAGTACTACAGGGCGCATAGAGATCTGTATGAAGGGAAGGAGGCAGTGAGAATCCAGCAAATCCTTACCATGCTGCCCAGAGAATGCAGTAGGGAGATGAAAGAACAATTAAGACAGAGAGCCGGGAAAGTCCTGGAACACCTAAAATCAGGTGACAGATTCGATCTTGTGGCAAGGGAGTATTCACAGGGGCCTGCTGCCAAAGAAGGAGGTGATCTGGGTTTTATTGAAAAAGGCATGATTCTTCCCGAGCTGGAAAAAGTTGCGTTTTCACTTTCTGTAGGAGAAGTAAGCGGCATAATTGAATCCCCGGTGGGGTTTCACATCATTAAGGTAGCCGATAAAAGGGGTGCCGGCACTAAACCGCTCGAAGAGGTGCGCGAAGAGATAATTGCCGAAATCGGCAATAAAAGGATGGAAGGGGAATTTATGGAGTGGCTTGATGAACTGGCAGAAAAATCTTATATAGAGATTCGTCTCTAAGCTATTAAGGAGCCTCACTGAAGAGGAACTTTGAATGACAGACTTTACGTATGAAATATATCAAAATCCGCGGCGCCTGCCAGCATAATCTTAAAAATATAAATGTAAAAATTCCGAGAAATAAAATAGTCGTGATAACCGGTGTAAGCGGTTCAGGCAAATCATCTCTTGCCTTTGATACTGTATATGCCGAGGGGCAGCGGCGATATGTGGAATCACTTTCTACCTATGCCCGTCAATTCATAGGACAATTAGATAAGCCTGAGGTAGAATCGATAGAAGGCCTTTCTCCATCTATTGCGATCGAACAGAGAGCTGCAAGCCATAACCCCCGGTCGACTGTGGGAACTGTAACGGAAATATACGACTATCTCAGGCTTCTTTTTGCAAGAATCGGCATTCCGCACTGTTATAAATGCGGCCGCGAGATTCGGTCACAGAGCGTTGCTGCAATAGTCGACCAGGTTCTCTCGATTCCCGATGGAACAGGAATACAGATTCTTGCGCCGATAGCGAAAGGAAGAAAAGGAGAATTTCAAAAAGAATTGACGATGCTGAGGAAAGGAGGATTCGGGCGCGTTCGGATAGACGGGGAAATCAGGGATTTGGCCGAAGATATTAATCTGGATAAAAATAAACATCATGATGTCGATGTTGTTATAGATCGTCTGGTTGTAAAAGAAGGAATAAGAACACGCCTCAACGATTCTCTTGAAATCGGCCTCGGACTGTCAGAAGGGCTTATCAGAATTGCTGTTGAGGCTGAAGAAGAAATGATCTTCAGCGAGCGCTATGCCTGTCCTGTATGCGGCATCAATATTGCTGAAGTAGCACCGCGTATTTTTTCATTTAACAGTCCCTACGGCGCGTGTCCGGAATGTGGCGGTTTGGGGACGAAGGTGTATTTTGACGAAAATCTTGTTGTTCCGGACTGGAGTCTGTCAATTCGAGAAGGCGCCATTGTGCCGTGGGAAAAAAGGAATTCCCTGTATTTTTACCAGATGCTGGAGTCGCTTTCGGCGCATTATGGATTTGATATCAATACTCCTTTCAGCCAGCTCGATAAAGAAATTCAGAACGTCCTTCTCTATGGTTCCGGTAATGAAGAAATCGAATTCAGATTCGACCGGCGGGGCAGAAGGCATTTTTACCGGAGGACATTCGAAGGAGTGATGCCGAATCTCGAAAGGCGCTACAGGGAAGCCGAATCGCACGAAGTCAGGATGGAATTTGAGCGATATATGAATGTAAATGATTGCCCTGTTTGTAAAGGTTCCCGGTTAAAAAAAGAGAGCCTGTCGGTAACAGTAGGGGGAAAAAACATTCATGAAGTTACGAAGCTGTCGATTCGCAATACCATTAAGTATTTTGAAGATCTTGCACTTTCGGAGGAAGAATCTTTCATTTCAGGCCCGATTCAGAAAGAAATCAAAGCACGGCTTCAATTTCTCATCGATGTGGGAATGGACTATCTCAGCCTTGCCCGTTCTTCCGGAACTCTTTCAGGAGGAGAATGGCAGCGCATACGATTGGCAACGCAAATCGGATCGGGACTTGTAGGGGTCCTGTATGTGCTTGATGAGCCCACTATAGGACTTCACCCGAGAGACAGCGCCCGGCTTATATCGACACTTATACGTCTTAGAGATATCGGGAATACGGTTCTTGTTGTAGAGCATGATGCGGCAGTCATGAATGCAGCAGATTATATCATCGATATGGGACCGGGAGCCGGCAGTCTTGGCGGAAAAGTCATTTTTAACGGCACTCCTGAACAGGCCCGCCAGTCAGAGTCATCTCTTACGGGCAAGTATCTTTCCGGTGTTTTGTCAATTCCCGTCCCGAAAAAAAGGCGTCCCCATGCCGGTCAGTTCGTAATCATCGAAGGGGCAGCGGAAAACAACCTTAAACATATCGATATAAAAATTCCTTCAGGGCTCTTGACGTGCGTCACCGGTGTGTCGGGTTCGGGCAAAAGCACAATGGTTATCGAAACGCTTTACAAGGCTTTGAGGCGCCGTCTTAACCGGTACAGAGGGAAGGCAGGCAAAATAGGACGCATGAGAGATTTCGGCGGCATTGAAAGGGCAATTGTAATGGACCAGCAGCCCATTGGAAGAACTCCGCGATCAAATCCAGCCACATACACCGGTGTCTTTACTCATATTCGAGATCTTTTCAGCAGGCTTCCAGAAGCGAAAATGCGCGGCTACAAGCCGGGACGGTTCAGTTTCAATGTGAAAGGAGGCCGGTGCGAATCCTGTCAGGGTGACGGATTGAAGAGAATTGAAATGCATTTTCTCCCGGACGTATATATCACATGCGATGTCTGCGGAGGGAAGAGATTCAACAGGGATACCCTTGAGATCCTTTATAAAGGGAAAAGTATAGCCGACGTGCTTGATATGACAGTCGACCAGGGGCTGGTTTTTTTTGAACACATTCCTGTTATAAAGAACAAGCTCGAATTGCTTGCCGACGTTGGGCTGGGATACATCAAATTGGGTCAGTCAGCGACGACTCTTTCGGGAGGCGAGGCGCAGAGGATAAAACTTTCGCGGGAATTGGGCAAAAGGCAGACCAGAAATACTCTCTATGTTCTTGATGAACCAACAATCGGTCTTCATTTTGCGGATATAGAAAAACTGCTTTCCGTTCTGATGAAGCTGGTGGAGATGGGCAATACAGTGGTAGTAATTGAGCACAATCTCGATGTGATCAAAAGTGCAGATTATGTGATCGATATGGGCCCGGAAGGTGGCGATGGAGGAGGCCGGATAGTGGCATCCGGTACTCCGGAAGAAATACGCGATTTCCCCGATTCCATTACGGGGCGCTTTCTTCGCTCTGTATTGTAGAGATGATCTGATACAGTCCTTTGGGTAATAGGGAGGAGCGGAATTAGCCCAGCTCAGCCTGACAGTTTGACGCTATACTATACGTGGTAAAGCTTATTTGCGTGAATATAGTTGCTTACGGTATCGGGAACCAGGTAACGGATCGAAAGACCTTGTGCAAGACGTTGCCTGATGTCGGTCGAGGATATATCCAGTTGTGTCAGTTGCCTGAAATAGATATAATTATTTCCAATCCCTTTGTAGCCTTCTTGCTCATGCTCATACGTGAATGTAGAAGCAAAATCGGAAGGAAGTATATCGATGAGCTTCTCAATAGTGTATCCGGGACGCGACATAATTATGAAGCTGCAGCTTGTCAATAGCATTTCCCACTGTTTCCATTGAGTTATATCTTTAAAGGCATCTTCGCCGAGTATGAAATAGTACATATCGCCACTCATGCCTCGATTTTTGAAATAGTTTACAGTGTCAATTGAGTAGGAATACCCGTTGCGGCGGTTTTCGAGATCCGAAATCGAAAAAAACTGATTATCGGTGATGGCGCAATTAATCATATTTTCACGGTGGTGAAAAGGGAGAATTGTCTGCCCCGCTTTCAGAGGCTGATGAAGGGCCGGTATAAATACAACCTGTTTGAGTCCGAACATTTCCCGGACTTCTTCGGCGCATCTTAAATGTCCGAGGTGTATCGGGTCGAAAGTCCCTCCAAAAAGCCCGATTTTCATGTTCGCAACTGTCCGTTTCCATAAATAATGAATTTGGTTGTTGTGAGTTCTTCCAGGCCCATCGGACCGAAGGCGTGCAGTTTTGTTGTGCTGATGCCTATTTCTGCCCCCAGTCCGAGTTGAAAACCGTCGCTGAATCTTGTGGAAGCATTGGCCAATACTGTTGAGGAATTTACTTCATTTATAAAACGGTGTGCGTTTTTGTAATTGCGCGTTACGATCGATTCCGTATGAA
Source organism: Syntrophales bacterium (assembly GCA_023230565.1). GTDB lineage: Bacteria > Desulfobacterota > Syntrophia > Syntrophales > UBA2210 > JALNXD01. Next base: position 229,579 of record JALNXD010000001.1, on the reverse strand, counting down.
GGGAACCATATTTCTCGATATGCTCGATCGCCTGATCTATGTCATCGACAATTCGTACGGCGAGAATGAGATCAAGATATTCTTCGTACCAATCGGATTCCCGGGCAGGTTCAATGCCGGAAAGGATTTCGAGGGTCCTTTCGCAGCCCCTGAGAGCCACGCCTATTTCGTTAAATTTTGCCGCAAGGCGAGGAAGAAATGCAGCTGCGATATCTTGATGGACAAGAAGAGTTTCCATCGCATTGCAGACACCGGGGCGCTGAGCCTTTGCATTCAGAGATATGTCAATTGCCATTTCCAGGTCGGCATCAGCATCTACGAATACATGACACACCCCTTTATAATGTTTGATTACAGGTATTTTAGAGAGATTCACCACTGTTCTTATCAGTTCTTCTCCACCCCTGGGGATTATGAGATCTATGTACTCTTCCAGCTTCAGCAGTTCGGAAACAGCGGCGCGATCTGTCATAGGTACTGCCTGAATGGCTGCCTCGGGAATTTCCATTCTTTTGAGGACGTTCTGGAGTATGTGCGCGATTGCCAGATTCGAATTGATAGCCTCGGAACCGCCCCGTAAGATGACGCTGTTTCCAGATTTAAGACAAAGGGCTGCAGCATCCGCCGTGACATTGGGCCGTGCTTCGTAAATGATGCCGATCACTCCGAGAGGGATTCGCATTTTCCCCACCATCAGGCCGTTAGGACGCTTCCACATGGAAGTAACGTTTCCTACCGGGTCGGGTAACTGCGCTACCTCAATGAGGCCTTTGGCGATTTCATTGATTGTCTTTTCATTTAAGGTGAGTCTGTCCAGCATCGCGCCGGAAAGCCCTTTAATTTTGGCATCCTTTACATCCTTTTCATTTTCGCGTATCAAATCGGATGTTCTATTCTCAATTTGCAAAGCCATTTCTTTTAGGGCTCTGTTTTTTGTCTCAGTAGGAATATGTGCCAGGATAGCTGCCGCTTCCTTTGCCTTCTTCGCTATCGTCATAACCTGACGGGATAATTCGGACATGGTATCCTCTCCGGAACTATGAAATTGCTGATTGCAGGCGTTTCGTAAAATTCTTTTGCCTAACGAATTTTTATAGTATAAAAGATGCCCTGTCAAGGTCGACCGTACGGAAAAACTCCCTTGCACATATTCAAATGGTTGCCGGATACGCATTATGTTACGTTCCGGCATGAAATAAATTTTGCTTTGAAACCCTATTGGTGTGATTTACATGTTCCATATCGGAATTCGCGCGGGTGAGAATGTCTATAAAATGATCATGAATGACGGTGTGCAGCCGGATAGTATTCTCACGTATATTGGACCTGCTGTGGGACCCCGATGGCTTGTTGCAAGTGGATTTGATCTTTCACTTTTGAATTCCGGCATGTTAGGAAACAAATATCCGGTACAGCTAATCGGCGCATCTGCAGGTGCGCTGCGTTTTGCCGCATGGGTGCAGCCGGAACCTGAAAAAAGCTATATGGAGCTGATTAATTCTTATATCTCGATGATATTTGGGCGGAAGGAATCATCGAAAAGTATTCTTGATACGCTGCAGTGGCTGATAGACAGCTATATAGAAGATGGAGCAATTCCTTTTGCTTTGGCAAACAGAAGATATCGCCTCTCTGTTATTACTGCGCGGGCCAAACATCTGGCCGCCTCCGAGGTAAGACTTTTTCAGTTCCTCGGCCTGGCTTTTGCTGGCAGCTTGAATGTCTTCAATCCAATGGGGTTGAATGCTTTTTTTCAGCGTATTCTTTTTCATAGTGGAGCCTTACCCCCTCCATCATGCATGAATGGCAGCTTTTCAGGGCTTGCGGTTGCGCTTAATGAAGCAAATTTTAAATCTGCACTTCTTGCATCCTCAGCAGTGCCGCTGGCTGCAGCCGGAGTCAGAAATATTTTCGGAGCGCCCCGTGGTATCTATAGGGACGGAGGTATGGTTGATTACCATTTCAACCAGAATTACGGCAGGAAAGGAAAGAGTGATGTCGTTCTCATGTTTCATCATGAAGCACGGTTAATTCCAAGCTGGTTTGATCGATATCTGAAATACCGCAAACCGTCATCTTCTATGACCGAAAATCTGCTTCTGATACATCCGACGGAAGATTTTGTGAAACGGCTTCCGGGTGGAAAAATACCCACACGTCGAGACTTTTATGAATTTGCGGACAATCCGCCGGAAAGAATCAAAAGATGGAAGGATGTAGTACGGGAATCGGAACATTTAGGAGAGGAATTTATCGAACTTCTTCAAGCAAACAAGTTGAAGGAAGTGACCGTCAGAATATAATGATACCAGGGTTTATCGGGCTTTTTGAAAAAGGGATACTCGGATTGCGTGAAAAAAAACTCGCAGAGATCATTCGTTCGTGTTCACTGTGTCCGAGAAGATGCGGTACCAACAGATTAAAGGGTGAACATGGTTTTTGCAATCTTTCCGCTTCTCTTGAGATCCAAAGCGCTCTTCCTCATTTTGGTGAGGAGCCTCCCATTTCCGGGGAGAAAGGAGCGGGGGCAATTTTTTTTACTTCTTGTAACATGAGATGTATCTATTGCCAGAATTATCAGTTAAGTCACCTCCACTTCGGCAGGTCTGTCAATACCCAGGAATGTGCCGAAATAATGCTAGATCTTCAAGATCAAGGATGTCACAATGTAGAATTGATATCGGGTACACCTCATTTGGCAGGTTTTTTCGGCGGATTGATAAAGGCCGCAGAAAAAGGGTTTTCGCTTCCTCTCGTTTATAATTGCGGAGGATACGAGAGCATTGAATCGATTAAATTGCTGCAGGGAGTAATCGATATCTATATGCCCGATTTCAAATATGCACCGGGAGAATGTGCGTCTTCCCTGTCCGGAGTAGGCGATTACGGGATTCATGCTCTGGAGGCGATAGGGGAGATGATCCGCCAGGTGGGGGACGGGCTGGAGGTAGAAAACGAAATTGCCCGAAAAGGGATAATAATACGTCATTTGGTATTGCCCGGAATGCCTGAAAACAGCTTCAGGGTTTTGAGGGCGATACGGGAAACGTTTTCAGCATCGGTCCCTCTGAGCATTATGTCCCAATATACGCCAATTCCGCTGGTGAAGGGACATCCATTTTTAGGGCGCAAGGTGACCCAATTGGAATATGACCGGGTTGTGAACAAGGCTATGGATTTAGGGTTCGAATACCTGTTCATTCAGGAAGGCAATAGTGAAAATTTTCTTCCTGATTTCAGTAAAACTGATCCGTTTGGCAGCTTTTACACAAGAGGGAAAATATGAACCTGGTACCGCTTGGAAAAATACTTATTGTGACAGGACTGATAATTATCTTTTTTGGCGCCCTTCTGGCCTTTACCGGAAGATTTCCTTCATGGATTGGACAGCTTCCGGGAGATATTCATCTGAAAGGCAAATATGGAACCTTTTATTTTCCAATAGTTACATCTCTCATTATCAGCGTGATTGTTTCTTTTCTCATTTACATTTTTAAGGGGAGATAACGAACGGCATCCCCGATCAGGAAAGCTTTTCTATTTTTACTCCTGAAGGAGGTTCGTATTCAAAAAGAGAATCGGGCAAGCCTTTGTTTATTAAAATATTCTGAAAGACATATACATTTTTGTTTCCATATAAATCAGTGAGGCTGTATCCTGTCACAAAATACTCTGACTTATCGATTGTAAGAGTAAGATTCCGGATACCTCCTGCCGGTCCTTTCGGTGTCAGATTGATTAAATAATTTCCTTCTTTATCGATATGGGAAGGCTCCTTAAAAGTGATCTCAAAATCCTGTTTCAGATTCCCCAAACCGGCGAGGAATTTCACTGCAAGCTGGGATTGAAGGGCGGCTTCTGTTTCCTGAACAAAGACTTTATTATCGTCCGGCAAATAAAACCACATGAATTCGGGATTTACGACAATCGTCTTTCCCTCAGGCTCTTTGTACTCCCAGCGCAGCCGTTTGGGTTTTTTATAGAAAAAAGTTCCATGTTCAATGATAATATTTCCCGTAATCCTTACGGGGACCTTGTGGACGAATGATACTTCAAAATCTTCGGTGTGCTCGTAGAAATTTTGCACCTTCATTACAAGATGGTCAAGAGTTTCTTCGGAAAATGCATCATTCCCGAACTGCATCATTGCCATGAATACGGCAAGGAAGAGCATAAACAGATATTTTACTAATCTTTTTAACATTTGTACCGCTGCCTGCTATTTGTTGATTTACCAATACTGCTCTTAAAGGTTATTTTACAATACATTACGCTATGATATTTTTAGCCTCCAGCCGAAAGGATCTTCTTTATTGCCGTACTGAATCTGCAGTATTTCATTGTAAAGTTGCTCTGTAAGCGATCCGACCCGGCCTCCATTAATAGCATATTCCGTCCCTTTGTAATGGATCAACCCTACCGGAGAAATTACAGCGGCTGTACCGGAGGCAAATACCTCCTTCAGAGTCCCCCTTTTCTGGCTTTCAATTAATTCATCAATTGCCACCTGTCTTTCTTCGACAGGTACACCCCAACTTTTTGCAAGGCAAAGTACTGAATCGCGGGTAATGCCGGGGAGTATGCTTCCCGCTAATGGAGGTGTGGTGAGCACTCCGTCTAAGACGGCAAAAATATTGCTTGTTCCTACTTCTTCTATGTACTTGCGATGAATTGCATCAAGCCAGAGCACCTGCGTATAGCCCATTTCTTCTGCCTCACTGCTGGCATACAGGCTGGCGGCATAATTACCCGCCGCCTTGCAGTTTCCGACTCCGCCGGGACACGCCCGGACATACTTGTCGCTCACATAAATTTTTGTTGGACTGAATCCTTCAGGATAGTAAGCGCCTACGGGACCGAGAATTATAAAGAAGATGAAGGAATTTGACGGATGAACCCCCAGGGCCACTTCAGATGAGATCATGGTCGGTCTTATGTATAAGGATGTCCCCTCGCCATGCGGTATCCAGTCTTTTTCAAGAAGGACCAGTTTTTTCAAAGCATCCATAAAAAAATCGGGATCGACAAGAGGCATGCAGAGACGTTCGGCCGAAATGTTCATCCTCTTGATATTTTCCATTGGTCTGAAAAGATAAATGTTGTCATCTTTCCCTCTGTATGCTTTCATGCCTTCGAAAATCTCCTGACCGTAGTGAAGGCACATTGTCGCGGGGTCGAGTGAAAGAGGGCCATATGGAATGATTGAAGGGTCATACCACCCCTTTTCACTTTTATAATGCATTATGAACATATGATCGGTCATCCTCTTTCCAAAGCCTAAGGTAGATTCATCGGCCGGTTTCGGTTTTTGAGCTTCCGGAGCAACGTTTATTATTCTGATCTCCATGATTGATCCTCTCTATTCCAAATATCTTTTCGAATTCAGTGATGAACATGCGTTCATGAATTTCTAGCACTAAATTGCAATTCTATCAAGATTTCTATACTGTATGGCTTCGGAAACGTGATGGGACTCGATGGATTCTTCACTTTCCAGATCGGCAATTGTGCGGGCTACTTTGATTATTTTTGTATAGGCCCTGGCAGAGATTCCCAGAGTATCTACAGCCATTTCTATTAATTGTTTTGATTTTTCATCAAGACGGCAGTGAGTTCGTATTTCCTCATTCGTCATATGAGCATTACATTTCTAATTGCCGCTCAGCCGGGATTTCTGTATGAGACGAGCTCCCTCAACACGCTTTTTTATAATTTTTGAGGATTCGCTGTCTCTGGTCATAAGATCGCGATATCGAATAGAAGGCACCTCTACATGAATGTCTATCCGATCGAGAAGCGGACCTGATATCTTTGCACGATACTGGCGTATCTGTTGAGGTGTGCATCTGCAGGTATGCTGCGGATCAGTGAAATAACCGCACGGACAGGGATTCATTGCAGCGACCAGCATGAAGCGAGCCGGATAACGCGCCGTCAAGGCAGCACGGGTGATAGTTACAGCGCCTTCTTCGAGCGGCTGCCGGAGTACTTCTAATACATTCCGCTTGAATTCGGGAAACTCGTCTAAAAAAAGCACTCCATTATGGGCGAGGCTTATTTCTCCGGGGCGGGGGATATGTCCTCCTCCGACAAGTCCGGCATCTGAAACTGAATGATGCGGGGCACGAAACGGGCGCGATTCCATCAGCATTGAGCCTCGTTCCCGAATGCCGGCAACAGAATGTATCTTTGTGGTTTCTATGGCTTCTTCAAAAGAGAGGTCAGGAAGAATTGTGACAAGTCTTTGTGCAAGCATTGTTTTACCGGAGCCGGGAGGGCCAATCATCAATAAATTATGCCCTCCGGCTGCAGCAATTTCAAGGGCTCTTTTTGTGTGCATCTGGCCGCCTACCTCACAGAAATCGAAGGAATACGTGTGACTTTTGAAAAAAAGATCCGCCCTGTCAATCCTGGTCGGCTCTATTTCCCGGGCACTATTAAGGAAGTCTACGACATCGGACAGATACTCAGCGGCAATAACATCAATAGAATCCACCATGGCTGCTTCCAGACGGTTTTGCCGGGGAAGTATGATCCCTTTAAACCCTGACTGCTTTGCCTGAAAGGCAGCTGAAAGGATCCCATTCACCGGCTTTATGCTGCCATCGAGAGAGAGTTCTCCTATAATCATATAATTGGCAAGTCGGGATTTTTCAATAATTGACTGGGCTGCCAGTATTCCAACTGCAATGGGAAGGTCGAACGATGCACCTTCTTTTCTGATTTCTGCAGGTGCCAGATTGACGGTAACTCTGTGTTTAGGAAAACTGTACCCCGAGTTTTTGATTGCAGATTTAACTCTGTCTTTGCTTTCCTTTACAGTAACATCCGGAAGCCCGACAGTTGAAAATTGAGGAAGTCCTTGTGAGACATCAATTTCAACATCAACGGGACGTGATTCGATACCGATTATGGCGCCGGTAGCTACTTTAACAATCATTCGATTTCCCCTTTGTGAGGCTGGATCTTATTGAATAAGATCTGATAAGGCAAGATTTTTGTTGTGACTTTGACAATTAAACTGCTACACTCCAATGAATCATTTTTTTCCCCTATTTTGCATATGTGTTGAGGTGCAATTTTTTATGATAGGTTTTTTCGATTCCGGTTTCGGTGGTCTCACTATAATGAAGAGTGTAGTCAATTTTCTTCCCGAGTACAATTATCTCTACCTGGGAGATAATGCACGAGTTCCATACGGAACCCGCTCGCCTTCCCTTGTATACAAATTTACCAGACAGGCGGTCGGATTCCTTTTTAATCAGGGATGCCCCCTCATTGTAGTTGCCTGCAATACCGCTTCAGCAAATGCATTGAGAAGGATCCAACAGGAATATCTCCCGGTTGCCTTTCCGGACCGCCGTGTTCTCGGAGTTATTCGGCCTTCGGCTGAAGCAGTATTCGAAAAAGGATTTAAAAGTGTAGGGATCCTCGCTACAGAGGGAGTCGTAAGATCCGGTGCATATCTAACTGAAATCCATAAACTCGATCCGGCTGTTCTTATCGCGCAACAGTCTTGCCCTCTGCTTGTTCCTATTGTAGAATCTGGGGAGCAGGATTGGAGAAGCACAGATGTGGTCATTTCATCGTATATTGAAAAATTGTTCGAAAAAATGGCTGAAATTGAAGCCATCTTGCTGGCCTGCACGCATTATCCTATCTTAATGAAAAAAATTTGCCGGCATATACCCGAGGAGGTGTCGGTTATCGAACAGGGACCTATAGTGGCCGAAAAAATGAGAGACTATTTGAGTCGGCATAAAGAAATTGAAAGAAAAATAGGTAAGCAGGGAAAGAGAATATTTTTTACAACTGATGATTGCGCCAGATTTGACAGGCTTGCCTGCCTGTTTTACGGAGAGCACGTCACGTCGAAACTGATATCTCTTGAAGGCGAATACGAATGATCCCTTCGACTTGACTGTAACTTGCTGCTGTGCTACATTCCCGCATCCTGCTTACAAATAGTAATACAAAGAGAATAACGTTCGAATATGAGTCAGTTTACGCATTTAGATGAAAATGGCCGTTCAAAGATGGTCGATATTACGGAAAAAAATGAAACAGTCCGTGAGGCCGTGGCGAGCGGTCTGGTGTTGATGAATCCGGACACTGTAAGGGCAATCGGAGAAAGGGAAATACCGAAAGGGGATGTATTGGGAACTGCGAAAATTGCAGGTCTCTTGGCTGCAAAGAAAACAAGTGATATTATTCCGATGTGCCATCCATTATCACTGACAAATATAGAGATAGATTTTTCTGCAGACAGTGAGAAAGGCAAGATTTCAATCAAGTCAACTGCCAGAACAATCGGAAGAACCGGAGTGGAAATGGAAGCCTTAATGGCAGTGAGTGCGGCAGCTCTCACTATCTACGACATGTGCAAGTCAGCCGATAGAGAAATTATTATTTCAGACATTAAGCTGCTCAAAAAAAGCGGCGGTAAGAGCGGAGTCTTTATCAGAAAAAAATAAGGTGCGTTTCAGATTTTAAAAACAAGATTTAATTAGTTTCTTAAAAGCTTCATTATGTGGAAAGTAGTTAACTACGCAATGCTGCTCGTTTGGTAACTCTCAGTCATTTAGAGGCATGAAATTTTGCCTGGCTCAGAACTGTTTTTCGATCATATATTGTCTTGCGAATCTGTTCCGGCAAACTCCATGCTTTGCGCTCAGCAGAGCCGGGACCGGCGCTGCGCATCGACTGCACAGTACACCGAAGATAGCTGCTTTGAGGGTAAAACCTCATGATCCTGAATCGGAGAATAAATGACCTCTCACATAACATACTTGGATGTCAGCTCAATTATGATGCAGTATTTTAGAATGGACGATGCCAGTGATTACACCCAAAGTATATAAAACACGCAGGAGTTTTTTGGTTCCTTTTGCAATTGACATGGCACTGCTTTTTGTGCTTATTATAATGTCATTCAGTACCAGTGGAACTCCCCAGGAATCAATTATTCTCATACTCGTATTTATTCCGCTTGCCTTTCTCTTTCTGGAACTGACTGTTCGTAAAACTGTTGTTGATCTTGAAGGTATAAAAATACGCAAATTCCTAAGAAAAAAAGAGTTGCAGTGGCGGGATATTACTAATGTAGATCTTATGATTGTGAGGAAGAAAGTATATCTGCTTTTGACCTCAACAAAGGGTTTTCACGTTCTTTCCAGTGCCTACGCCGATTTTACAAATCTCGTTCATGACATTATCCGGGGAGCAGGGGATGATAAAGTGGAAGAGAGGGTGCAGGAAATATTCCAAAGTCCGGTAAAAAGAATTGCCGATGCCGTTACTGCATGGTTTGCGGTAGTTATTTTAATTGGAATCATTTATTTGAAACTCTTCAGTTGACGCTTCAAAATGAAACAGCCGCTTCAATGAGTTTAAGTGGAAATGAGAGAAGTGATATTGCATACACTGATATATGCGCTTACTTATTGTCGGATTGGTATTGCAGGAAAGGATCGGTGCAGGAGATATGAATGCGCAGGAAAAAGAGAACCTCAATATTTCATCATTTCCCTCTGTAGAGAGCATAATTGAAAAAAGGCTGGAAGAGATAGTTACGATCCTCAGTACGGAATCTCAATCTAAAAGTGCCCTTTATGAAAATGTACTCTCCATGGTTGAAAGAATTCTCATTCGAATTGCACTGAAGCGATCCAGCAATATTAAAACGGCCGCGGCTTTATTTTTAGGAATAAATCGCAACACGCTCCACAGTAAAATGACTAAATTGAATATCACCGACAAGTCAAAATAAAAAGAATTCACTATTTTCTCATCGGTCTGCGGGGATACGAAAGGGATTCGTATGCTTATTCATCGATTCGAACCGAATGATATTCGAAGAATGGGGATGACGCCTTCAAGATGCTGATCATTTCGTCATGAATTTTGGCGTTTGAAGCAACAATTGCCGGTGCATAAATATCAAAATCATTGGTTTCCATATCCGTTACAATTCCTCCCGCTTCCCTGACAAGGAGCTGACCCGCAGCAACATCCCAGGGATGGAGCCGTAATTCCCAGAATCCATCAAAGCGTCCTGCCGCAAGATATGCAAGATCGAGAGCGGCTGCTCCCGCTCGTCGAATCGCTCTGGCCCGATAGGCCATTTCTATAAAATATGTTATGTTGTTATTGTTATTTACGCGAATGTCATAAGGGAATCCGGTAGCAAGAAGGCTGTTTTGTACTAATGTGGTATCTGAAACAGTAATTGATGATCCATTGAGGCGTGCCCCGCCTCCCTCAGTGGCCACGAAAAGTTCGTCCAGCATAGGATTATAGATTACGCCAAGTGTCACCGCGTTTTTAACTTTTAATGCTATAGAAACACAGAAAAAAGGGAATCCATGAGCGTAATTGGTGGTTCCATCAATCGGATCAATGATCCAGCAGTAATCTGATCCTTTATCCGTTTTGACCGATTCCTCTGAAAGGATATCATGTGTGGGAAATCTTGCTGCTATTTTTGAGACAATAAGTTCTTCCGACAGTTTGTCGGCTTCTGTTACAATATTGATATCTCCCTTGAAATCAACCGTATGTTTCTGAGAAAACAAGTTTTTAAGAAGGGCCCCGGCATCTCTTGCGGCTGAGGTTGCGAATATTTCCATTTCATTCATGGTATCATTTCTCCTTAGGCTCAATAACTGTTTCTTATCATTAATGAACTTAAAAGACGAGACGATTTCTGTTGCTTAGGGATGTAATTAGTGCTAAGTGTGTCTAAATTTTGATAAAAACGGTTGCGTTTTCTATGGAAGAACATAAAATTACCGGCGATTCGGAAACTCGATTACAAAATATCGAACCGGAAAAGGGGCTGAAAGAGCTTAGAGAATCAAGAGGAATAAGCCTGAGGACAATAGTCGAGGCGACAAAAATAAGTCCCGTAATATTAGAAGCGATTGAAAAAAACGAATTTGAGAAGCTTCCAGAGCCTGTATACACGCGGGCCTTTTTAAAAGCGTATGCACGGGCTCTTGGTGTTGAAAATGATAAAATCCTTGCCAAATATGAAAAATATCTTTCCGATACGAATACTTCCGAGCCTCCTCCAATATTAAAAAGTAAGAAAGGTGAAAAAAATTTTTCTCTGACAAGGTTCTTGGTACTTTTTATGATTTTAATTCTTGTTGTGTCATTTGCTGCTTTTTACTTCTTTTACCAAACTCCTGGAGAAGTGCAGGGCGGACGAGCGGAAAATACGCTTAGCATACGTAATTTTTTTTCGGTGCTGAAGGGAGAATTTTCAGGCAGCCATGCGGCACGCAACTCTATAAAAGAAGAGAAAGTGTCGCCGGTTATCGAAAAGGGAGAAGATGAAATGAAAGCTCAAATACCCTCTGAAACCGGAAGTGTAAATTCGACCGTACCTGTGGATTTATCAGAAATACGAGAGAATATGGCGAACCTGGCCGAGCCTGAAAGTGAACAAAATTTTGCAAAAACAGATACGGCCGAAGAAATTGATTCAAGTGCAGACATGCCGGAAAAATTTATCCTGAAAATAGTGGCGGAGGAATTGACCTGGATACAGATCATAAGAGACAAGGAATTGCCGGAGGAAATATTTTTAAAAACAGGGGACAGTATTACAAGAGAGGCAAATGCTAAATTCGATGTGATTATCGGAAATGCCGGAGGGGTTGATATAAACTTTCAAGGAAAATCCGTAGGACCTTTAGGTACCAAGGGAGAGGTCGTCTTCCTGACTCTGCCTGACGACCTCAAAGATCAGTAAAGATCTGTTTGACAAGCCTGTTATAATAAATTACATTTTCCAATACAAAATTAAAAAGAGGGATTTCCCTCTAAGTGAGAGGTAAAAACCGTATGTTTGGAATCGGAATGCCCGAATTACTTATTATCTTGGTAATTATCTTAATAATATTCGGTGCCGGTAAACTTCCGGAAATAGGAGGTGCGATCGGTAAAGGGATAAAAAATTTTAAAAAATCCTTTCAAGAGCCAGATGAACTGTCTGATAATAAAGATTCCGAAAAAATAGAAGAGAAGAACAAATAAGTGTTAAAACGGAACATCATCTTCAAATGTGCCGGCAGCTTCTGAATTGGGGAAATTTCCCATTCCAGTCGAAGACTGTTCATTTTCGTTGCCCTTCCTGTCCAGCATCTGCATGGTTTGAGCTACAATTTCGGTTGTGAAGCGTTTGTTTCCATCTTTATCATCCCATGATCTTGTCTGTATGCGACCTTCTAAATAAACGAGGCGCCCTTTAGATAAGTAATTGCCGCAAATCTCGGCCAGCTTCCCAAAAACGACAATGCGGTGCCATTCGGTTCTCTGGACCCTCTCCCCGTTTTTATCCTTCCACTGTTCATCAGTGGCAACCCTGAGGGTTACTACCATCGTGCCCTCTTGCGTATACCGTACTTCCGGATCCGCCCCTAATCTGCCAACGAGAATGGCCTTATTAATCATGAAATCCTCCTGAATTCGACTGTGAAGGTTTTTGTAAAAAGTCCATCTGCTGCGTGTGCGCTTTTTCATTTGCTACTTTATATGGCATTTCCACATGAATCGCGCTTGCCTCTGGAACTTTTACGAAACGCCTTGAACTGTAAGTGTCCCGGACTTTTGCGAGTCCATCAACTGCAAGCTCTGTAAGAATTTTTCATGGCACTATATCATGTCAATTAATTCAATAGCAATATCAATGTCAAAAAAACCTGCGCTTTGAGAAACCGGAAGAAAACAAGATGCAGTGATAACTGTTGACATCGATTGGAATATCCAGTAAAAAATTCACGTGTGCTGCAGGTGCTTAGGGATATCATATAAGTAGGGGATTCTGTCATTTGAGTTTTTGGGAAGGCATCATACTGGCAATTGTTCAGGGACTTACGGAGTTTCTTCCAGTGAGTAGTTCGGGTCATCTGGTAATTGTTCAGAGTCTCCTCAGTGGATTCGAACAACCTGGAGTTCTTTTTGATGTAATGCTTCATTTCGGAACCTTGACGGCGGTACTCTTTTTTTTGAGAAAGGAAGTTATTGCCATCGTAAAAGCTTTCATTCCAGGAAAGTCGGATAAAAAGACCCAAAACAGTGCAGAAAGAAAGATTGCGTATGCTGTATTAATTGCTACCGTCGTAACGGGAAGTATCGGAATTGCATTTGAAAAACAAGTACATGCTCTATTTCACTCGCTGCACACGGTCCCTTTCATGCTGGTAATTACTGGCATTCTTCTCTTCATATCAGACAGGATCAAAAGTGGAGAAAGAGGGGATCAGGAGGTCACTTTTCTCGATGGCTTTTTGCTGGGACTTGTTCAGGGAATATCTCTTATTCCGGGCATATCGAGATCAGGATCGACGATAGCAGCAGGAATATTCAGAGGGTTGAAAGGAGAAACTGCGGCGCGATTTTCGTTTCTCATTTCGATACCCGCGATTCTTGGCGCCATGATCCTGGAAATGAGATATGCGATGCTGGTGCCCGCAAAAATAATGCTGATCTATTTCATTTCAATGATAATAGCTGGAATTACGGGTTTTATGACTCTTAAGATGCTTTTATATGTGATATCAAAGCGCCGGCTGAGTTTATTCGCATATTACTGCTGGGCGCTTGCTCTCGTAACCTTTTCTATGGCAGTAATTTTATGAAAGCGACAAATCAACAGGAAAGTGGCTCTAATAGATCAAGGGAAATCATCGGAATTCTTCTTTTTGCGGCGGCTCTTTTTATTTTTGCAGCCCTTTTTTCATATGATCCACGAGACCCTTCCTTAACTCATTATGCGGCCGGGAAAGTCACAATACACAATCTCGGAGGTAAAGTAGGATCCTACTTTGCGGACAGTATTTTTCATTTTCTGGGAATTGCTGCGTATTTGCTTCCGTTGGCCCTTGCAGTCTTTTCCATGGCACTTTTTATCGGAAAGATGAAAGCTGTTTCATTGTTCTGCGTGTTCGGCTATATCGGAATTATTATTTCCATTGCCGGTCTTGCCGGTGCCAAGTATCCGGATTCAAAAATATTTGGAATAGATGCAGGAGGATTTCTGGGAAAGGCTTTATCTGTTACTTCTCAACAATATCTGAATAAAGCAGGAACTTACCTCGTTTTCATCGCCATCTTTCTAATATCGGTTATAGCCACATTTGATATTTCACTGCGCTCCTTTTTGCGAAAACTTAAGGATATCGTATTGATATTTCTGGGAAGGACGAAAAATTTCATTGCCATAAGGATTGAAAGAACAAGGCGAAAAAGACGGGCAGCACCTCCGAGAAAAAAAGCAAGCAAAAAAGACAAGAGTGTTCCGCATATTGCAGAAGAGATTTCTATTTCTTCTCAGAAATCTATAAAGAGCAGAATCGAGCAAACTTCATTTGATTTTATACAGAAATCAGACAAATTTCAGCTTCCTCCGTTGTCTCTTCTCGAGAAAGTAGAATCTAAAGATACAAGGATGAAAAAGGAAAGTCTTGTTATGAATGCAAGACTTTTAGAAAAAAAATTATCGGATTTCGGAGTTGAGGGTAAAATCGTGGAAATAAGGCCGGGGCCTGTGATTACTATGTACGAGCTTGAACCGGCTTCTGGAGTAAAAATCAACCGCGTTACAAATCTTTCAGATGATTTGGCACTGGCAATGAAAGCGCAAAGTGTGCGAATCATAGCACCCATACCAGGGAAAGCGGCGATTGGAATAGAAATACCTAATCAGGAGCGGGAACTGGTCTATTTGAGAAGTGTTCTCGATACGGAAGTATTTTTAGAATCCAAGTACAAACTGCCAATTATTCTGGGAAAAGATATTGTGGGGAATCCAGTGGCAGCGGATCTGGTTAAAATGCCGCATCTTCTTATTGCCGGGACGACCGGATCCGGGAAAAGCGTTTCTTTAAACGCAATGATTTGCAGTATGCTTTTTAAAGCGGGGCCCAATGAAGTAAAGTTTCTTATGATAGATCCTAAAAGACTGGAGCTGTCAGCTTATGAAGGAATACCACACCTCCTGCATCCGGTCGTGGTGAATCCGAAAAAAGCTGCCCAAGTGCTCAAATGGGCTATCGACGAAATGGAACGGCGCTATGAATTAATAAGCGGACAAGGTGCCAAAAGTATAGAAAAATATAACCGGCTTATTGAAAAAAGGAAAATTGAAGACGGCGTGCCTGAACCAGGATCCGGACAGTCCGGGGAGAGCACTCCACCGAATATGAGTGAAACGTTGCCTTACATAGTGATTATTATAGATGAGCTTGCCGATTTAATGATGGTGGCCCAGCGGAATGTCGAAGCATCTCTTGCAAGGCTTGCACAAATGGCAAGGGCGGCGGGAATTCACATTATTTTGGCTACGCAGCGACCTTCAGTTGATGTTATTACAGGAATCATCAAAGCCAATTTTCCTACAAGAATATCATTTCAGGTGTCATCAAAAGTAGATTCGCGTACAATTCTTGATCAGTTGGGGGCTGAGAAACTCCTTGGCGCAGGGGATATGCTTTTCATTCCTCCGGGAACATCGCAGCTCGTAAGAATTCATGGCGCGTTTGTGTCCGACCGTGAAATTAAGGAGATCGTTTCCTTTTTGAGAAAACAGGGTGCTCCGGACTATGATGAATCGATATCGGAGTATAATACCGATATAAAGGAAGGCGCAACGGCCGAAGATGATGTTGATGATCGCTATGATGAAGCAGTAGAATTGGTTACAGATCTTGGGCAAGCTTCAATATCGCTGGTGCAGCGATATTTGAAAATCGGCTATAACAGGGCAGCACGAATAGTTGAAAGGATGGAGGCTGAAGGTGTGGTTGGCCCCGCCGATGGATCAAAGGCCCGCAAAGTTCTGGCAGGAAAGCTCCCGCGGTAAAGTGAAAAAAATAAGTATTATCAGTTTAGGTTGTCCTAAAAATCTGGTCGACTCGGAAGTCATGGAAGCCCTTCTCATGGAAAGAGATTATGATATTGTGAACTCTTCTGAGAAATCGGAAATCATAGTTATAAATACCTGCACGTTCATTGATGATGCAAAAGAAGAAAGTGTAGATGAGATATTCAGGGCGATAGAACTAAAAAGAATCGGTCAATGTGATTTTATAATTGTTTCAGGATGCATGCCTCAGCGGTACGGCTCAATTCTGGAAAAAGAATTACCTGAAGTGGATCTCTTTATCGGGACAGGAGAAGTTCCGAGAATTGCGCAGCATGTGATGGAACTTGTTGATAACGGCCGCCTGTATTCAAAAACTATAATCAAGAATCCTGATTTTCTCATGAATTCATACTGCCCACGTATGATTTCAACACCGGCTCCGTATGCCTATATAAAAATTGCCGAAGGATGTTCCAATTGCTGTTCTTATTGTGTCATTCCATCGGTAAGGGGAAAATTCAGGAGCAGGCGGGTTGACGACGTGCTTCGTGAAGCGGAAATACTTGCGGCAAAAGGTGTAAAAGAGCTTGTACTTGCTGCCCAGGAAACGACATGTTACGGTGCCGATCTTCCGGACAAGCCGGATATATCTATTCTTATGAGAGAACTGTGCTCCATAAAAGATCTTCGATGGATTCGATTATTGTATACATATCCGTCGCACCTGTCTGATAAGCTTTTTGAGACAATGGCAGACCATGATAAAATTTGCAAATATCTCGATATACCTGTGCAGCATATCGACGATGATATTTTAAAATCGATGGGCCGAAAGGGAGATAGCGGACTGATTCTCGATGCCATCAAACGTGCCAGAGCCAATATGCCGGAAATCGTATTGCGGACCTCTCTTATAGTAGGGTATCCGGGGGAGACAGCAAGGCAATTTAATCGCCTGCATGATTTTGTAGTGAAGACGAGGTTTGATCATCTCGGCGTATTTACATATTCAAAAGAAGAGGGAACGAGAGCGGCTGAGATGCCCAACCAGGTATCTGCACGAATAAAAGAATCAAGAAAGAAAAAAATAATGGAAGAACAGGGAGTAATATCCCTGGAAAAAAACATGTGTCTCATCGGATCGGTGCAAGAAATGATTATTCAGGAGGAATCAGATCTTTCCGAATATTCGTTCATAGGAAGGATACGGGGGCAGGCACCGGATATCGATGGTATAACTTACATCAAAGCCCCCCCGCTTGGCATTGGAGAAATAATCAATTGCAGGATAACAGGTGCAGACATGTACGATCTTTTTGCGGAGGTTATTTAAGAGGTGAGCCTCATTACAATAAAAAGGGGGGAAATAAAATGATACCAAGAATAAAAAAAATTCTTTATGCAACGGATCTTTCGAAAAATTCAGCGTATGCCTTTCGCTATGCAATCAATACGGCGCAAAAACATGAAGCGGAAGTTGTCACACTCCATGTGATTGAGCCGTTACCTCAGAATGCTCAAATCTGGATGGATCTTTATGTAAAAGATAATAAAAATAAATACCTTGAGGAAAACATGAAAAAAGCCGCTGAGACGATACGGGAGCGGTGGAAGATTATTAAAGAAAAAGAATTGGCCGATTATCCCGAATCCGCTGTCCGCGAGGGTAATATTCTGGTTGAGGAGGGATATCCTGCAGAAGTTATACTGAGAGTCGCCGATGAAAATAATTGTGATGTAATTGTAATGGGAACCCATAGCAAGGGCGCAGTTATGCATACATTTCTGGGAAGTGTTGCCGAACGGGTGTTGAGAAGAACGCGAAAACCTGTTTTCATTATACCGCTTCCAAAAGGTGAAACCGACATCAGCTTTCATACTATTTAGAATTTAATATTATTACTTGTACGACAGGATCGACCTGCAGTCATTGAGAAAGTGTGTGCAAGATCTCCTGTCGAAATATACCATACAACTATCAGATTATTTTAATAGAATTCTTCAAGCAGTGACAAAAAATTCTTTTCTTCTAACGGCACTGGATTGCCAGCAATATTCACCACGTCTTTTGATGCTTCAAACGCGATCCGGGGCAAGTCTTTTTCGGGAATGCCCAGATCACTGAAGCGGGTGGGCATTCCTACTTCTTCATATAATTTCCTGAGACCTTCTTCCAGGCTATTTGATCTATTCAGGGTCCAGGCCAGATCGTCGAAATCACTTTTGCACGCCTTTTCATTTACCCTGGCAAAGCAAAGTAACCCGGGAGCAATCGACTTTCCATGCGATATATGATACCTGGCGCCTATCACATGTCCAAGGGTATGCCCGATGCCCAGTCCCTTTGTAAAAGCTGCGCCACCGTAAACAGCCGCCATTGCCATATCGGTTCGTGCCCTGAGATCTTCTGGATTATGGTAAGCCCTGGGGAGGCTTGAGCCGATCAATTTAATTCCATAATAGGCCAGAGTCGAATAATATGGATGGTAAGGCAATAAGGTTCCTACAAATCCCTCTATACAATGGGCCAACGCATCAATCCCTGTTTCGGCTGTAAGGCCGGGCGGCATTGTTTTTGTCACATCCGGATCTATAATGGCTGTCTTCGGAACAAGAATTTCGCTCATAATGATGAATTTTATCCCTCGCTCGGTATCAGTGATCACAGAATATGTATTTGCCTCACTTCCTGTTCCCGATGTAGTCGGTATGCAGATGACAGGCGGCAGGATATCTTTTATTTTTCCTGTACCTCCGGCGAGACTTTCGTATTCGGACATGTGGCCCGGATGGGTTACCCGCACTGCGAGAGCTTTCGCGGCATCCATCGAGCTCCCTCCACCCATGGCGATAATGCCGTCACAGGCTTCCTTTCTGTATATCTCACCTAGATTTTCAATTTCCCATATGGGGGGATCAGGCTCTATTTCAGTAAAGAGAATAGTCGTTATTCCGCTTTTTTTAAGCGTATGTATTGCTTCGTCCGCGCGGCCAATGTTCTTCATTACAGGATCGCAAATGAAGAGGGCATTTGTAATTTTCAGCTTTCTTGCCTCGCCGCCGAGTTTTGAAAAAACCCCTTCTCCGATTATCATGTGAGGAAGATGGGGAATTCTTACTTCAAAATGTTTCTTTTGCTCTTTATATGAATCGATTCTATTCCATATATCTTTGATTTCATTTTCCTCCACATCGAAAACCCTGTTGGTGGGAGGCAGAGGCTCTGTCCGGTAGAAATCAGGGCAGGATTCCCAAATCTTGCTGAATTCAGCCTTATTGTTGAATACATTTTCATCTTTAAGGGTCTGCTTTCCAATTTCCACAAGATCTTCCACCGCGAGATTCATCCCATAGCGTGCATTGAGGAGATCGGCGAAAAACTCATAGATCGATATTTGCCCGCCAGGTACGGAATTCAGGCAGTACCCTATTGTATCGCAGGTGGCCGCCCGTATCTGAAAGGCAAGAGAATTTTCAATCTGGCCCTTTTTTGCTCCTGGAATTTTATAGGTGAGTCCTGCATTATGATCGGCCCCCATAGGACTGGTGGCATATGTAACGCCGATGCCTTTCGCAGCCCTTCCGTCGTGGGCGGGGATCGCCTGGCCTTTGAAAACGGGAACTCTCTTCACTGACAGTTCCTTCGCCGTTGCAAGAGCACCGTTTCCCAAAACGGCACCGAATTCGGTGCCCTTCTCTATTTCTTTAATGAGATTTATCGCCCCTTCAGCATCCCCCATGGCAAGTGTGCCGCCTGTCATTGCAACGGCAAGGGACCCGCCCATTTCTATAAGATCAAGACCAATATCATCGCAGAGAAATTTGAGCCTGGCTATAGCATCGAGATCCATAATGTCGAGATTGGTACCTAAAAGTCCTATAGCTTCGTATTCAAGGGCTGAGCAGAGCCGCTTTCCGTCAGCTCCGTTGTAGATAATTGAACACTGAACAACGCACCCGGGCATACAGCCATGCATTTTTCCGCCGCGTTCCCAAATATTATTTTTTATCGCATCACCGCTCACTTTTCTGAAATCCTCATGCCTTCCCGATGTATTCCCTTTGGCAGGCATACTTCCAACCATGCTGAGATTTGAGACTGCGAGAGGCGTTCCGAAAGTATGAAAAAGTCCGCAGCTTACATCTTTTTTAATCACTTTAACCCAATTCCTGGTAACTTCTCTGAAACGCGAAGGATCAGCTAGAGGGACCTGTCCTGTGCCTTCAGCATCAATAACAATAGCCTTGAGTCCCTTGGATCCCATAACGGCGCCTACGCCTCCCCTGCCTGCGCATCGCGACGGGTCACCATATATATCCCCCAAGGAAATTGATGCACCTTTGTACTTTCTCTCGCCGGCGATACCTATAGTAATTAAAGTGACTTTATTGCCGAAACGTTTGTAAAGCGCGTCTGCAAGTTCATAATTCTTCATTCCCGAATATTCATCAGCATTCTCCAGAGAAGCGCCTTCTTTTGCAATCTTAAGAATATACCATATGCCTGCCGGAGCAGCTCCCTCGATAATAACCGCTCGTATCCCCATTTTATCCAGTTTCTGGGCCGAAGGACCTCCGACATTCGATTTTTTAATTCCCATGGTAAGAGGGCTTTTACAACCAAGGGATATCCGGCCGAGTTGAGGTGCCATTGTGCCCGCCAGCGGTCCCGCTGCTATAATCAATTTATTTTCCGGTCCCATCGGGTCAGCTTCGGGTGGCACTTCTTTGTTCATTATTTTTGCAATCAATCCTCTGCCGCCGATCAGTTTCCAGTCTTCGGGCAAATTTTCCATAACTGCCTTTGGTTGTGATAAATCAACGCGCAAAATCTTCAAAGTAGTAATCCCTCCTTTAAGACCGTAGATTCATTTCCCGGAATGAAAGAGAATTTAACGTTTAATTATTATTATCGGAGTCTTGGAATTTCTGATCACCTGTTCTGAAACTGATCCCAGAAGCATCTCTTTTATATTGCTCATGCCATGGGAACTCATCACAATATTTGATACTCTTTCTTCATTTTCAACTTTCAAAATAATGTCGAAAGGCGTCCCTTCTTCGATTCTGATCTTCACTTTCAGGCCCTTTTTTTGAAGGAAATCGGCGAAAGTGGCCATTTTTTGCATTGCCTTATCTCTCGCTTCATTTCGTGCATCCATGAGATTGAGCGGCGAATAGCGAATCAACGCATCAAGATTGCCGGTATCAATAACGTGAAGTAGAATTACTTCTTCCGTGCCTGCATCTTTCAATTTAACAATATACGACAGGGCTTTTTCCGATAATTCAGAAAAATCAGTGGGAAAGAGAATTTTTGCAAACATTGGAGACACTCCTTATCGTCAAGCATAATGGCTTCGCAAAACGTATTCATTGCGCTTCACTTCATGCTATTGCGAGTGCGCCTATGTAAGCCTCATTCATCAGCATTCGCGCGGTCGTTCAGCAGGCACAAGAAGCTTTCTTACGAAACCATCTCGTAAATTTATTTGGCTTTCAGCGATTCCATCATCTTGGTCTTTTGAGGGTATTTTCTTGTAAAAAAAATTATTAATCAAGAAGTAATTAAAAAAAATAGCATGTTCTCTATGGATGGAGCATCGGGAATCTACAGGGTACCACAGATTTATATGGCTGATAATTAAATAATTATATTGCGTTATAAACTTTTTATAGTATGATTTTTGTAAGAAATATCAGAGCAAGGAAGAAGATATGTGTGGCCGGTTTGCATTATTTAGCGATCTTGAAGAAATAGGTAAAGAATTTAATATAGATACAGAGGGATTCAATAACAGGAAGAGCTATAATATTGCACCCGGAAGCATAATTGCGGCGGTTATTTTTTCTGACAGAAAGCGTTTCGTTCCACTGCGATGGGGATTTATATGGTCAAGGCAAAAAAATGTGTTTAAACCTATAATCAATGCGCGTGCAGAAAGCCTGAGGTTAAAACCCAGTTTCCATTGTGCCTTTAAGAGGCGCCGCTGTCTCGTTTTGGCAAACGGGTATTTTGAGTGGCGAGTACATGGCAACCAGAAAATACCTTATTTCATAAGGTTAAAGTCCAGGTTGCCATTCGGTTTTGCTGCACTGTACGAGTCTTTTTGCACAGATGAAGGAAAAGAGCTTCCTGCCTGTGCTATTATTACGACAGAAGCCAATGAGCTTACATCCCGGATCCATAATCGTATGCCTGCCATAATTGCCGGAAAAGATCAGAATATATGGCTTCACACTGAACAGCCATCCTATGAAGAACCATTTAATTTATTAAAGCCCTATGAGTCATGTGAAATGGAAGTTTTTGAAGTTTCCAAACTGGTCAATTCCCCTCGCAATGATACTCCTGAAATTATCCAGCCCAAATTGATACATCCGGCGGCAAATATGTAAATTAATCAAAGGTCAGGAAATGCTTTGACATTTTAAAATCTTTGAAATATATGGTCCCAGATGGTGTGTAGGGGATTTTTATGCAAATAGAAGATATCATACTGACTTACGAAAAAGACCTCAAGCTTGTGGAGGAATTTCTTGATAAAGAGCAAAATTCCTATGTCAAGCTGATACCGCAAATTTCAAGTCACATAATTGCAAGCGGCGGTAAAAGATTAAGACCACTGCTGCTTTTGATAAGCTCTGATCTCTTCAAGTATTGCGAAGAGAGGCGCCACGTTCTCGCTGCGGTTATAGAATTTATTCATACAGCATCACTTCTGCATGACGATGTCATAGATCATGCAAATATAAGAAGGGGAAGGGCGGCTGCAAATAAATTATGGGGCAATACAGCCAGCATTCTTGTAGGTGATTATCTCTACGCGACTGCGTTCAGGCTTCTTACGGAAGATGGTGATCCTGTTGTACAGAGAATAATTTCATCCGCTACCACCACAATGGTTGAAGGAGAAACAATACAATTCATAAAGAGTGGTGATGCAGAAATAACAGAACAGGAATATTTATCAATTATAGAAAAAAAGACGGCTATTCTTATGTCGGCATCATGCGCGCTGGGGGCAGCTCTCGCAGGGCAACCCCAGGAATCAATACGTACGCTTTCCTCGATTGGATTGAAAATTGGAGTAAGCTTTCAGGTGACTGATGACACGCTCGACTATGTGGGAGTGAAGGAGGAGTTTGGAAAAAATATAGGTATGGATCTCAGGGAAGGTAAAATGACACTTCCCCTTATATGGGCTCTTAAAAAAGGTTCGCTGGCGGAAAAAGAAGCTGTAATAAAAATTATAAAACATAAGTCTGCAGAGGATGAGGATATATTAACAATAATAGATTTTATAAAAAATTATGGAGGGATTGAGTACGCTCTGGGGAAAGCAGCTCAATATATAGGAGAAGCAAAGGCCTTGATAAAAAGTTTCCCGGATTCCTCAGCACGTAAATATCTTCTTTCAATAGCGGACTATGTATTGAATAGAAATAATTAGGTTATTCAGAAATTAAATATGCCGATTTACGAATTAAATGGAAAGATACCCGGAATCTCTAATACCACGTTTGTCCACCCTGATGCAGTCTTAATAGGAGAAATTTCAATAGGAGAAAACTGTTTTATAGGCCCCGGTGCAATTATCCGGGGAGATTTTGGTCCAGTATTCCTGAAAGATGGGATAAGCCTCCAGGATAATGTTGTTATTCATGTAAGCCCCGGCTCAAGCGTGATCATAGAAGAAAATGCCATAATAGGCCACTCGGTAATACTTCATGATGTGCATATTGCGCCGCGCGCTGTAATAGGAATGGGGGCAATACTTCTTTTCAATGTGATTTGCGAAGAAGATGCTTTTGTCGCAGCAGGGTCGGTGCTCAAAAAGGGGATGAGGGTTCCCGCGGGCATGATCGCAGGAGGCAATCCAGCGAAAATTCTACGTAACGCATCGGATGAACAGATCAGGCACGCTGCAGAAGGAGTGCAACTTTATCAGGATCTTGCAAGACAATACAGGGAAACGCTTAAGCGAATCTAGGGTCAAGTTCTCAGGAACATCAATTCCCCGGCGTGCCGTATTCTTCAATCATTTTTCTTTCTATATGAAGACGGACCGCTTCCAAATCTTCAGATGAAGGTCTTTTCGGAATATGTTCCAGACAGCCAAATTGAAGGAGCACTCGACTAAAAGGCTTTGGAATCATAAATTTGTCCCAGCTGTTGAAAACCCAGGGATTACTGTAATGTATATACGCAGGGCATATGGCGGCGCCCGCAAGCTTGGCAAGGAAGACGATGCCGGGTTTGATAATGCAGGGGGGGCCTGTAGGGCCATCGGCAATATGACCTCCGATACCGTATTTTTTCACATGTCTGACCATTTCGCGCAATGCTTCACGTCCGCCCCGGGAACTGGAACCACGTGCTGTAATCCATCCTATGCGTTGCGCTATCCCTGCTACAAAGCTGCCATCACTGCTTTGTGATATCATAATTGCAAGAGGACGGTTCAAATTTCTGGGAAGATAAAGTCCGCCGAAAAAACGCTGGTGCCAGGAGCAGATAACTATTCTTCCTCCACGAGTGATGTGGGCAAGGATTTTCTCTTTCCCTTTGATGTCAAAGGTGAGAGTTTTTGCATAAAGATGAAGAATCAGATATATAAGTGTAACTGAAATGCGGCTTTCGAGAATTTTATTTTTAAATTTTTTCATTTTCAGGTTTCTAGTTCCTTCTAAATGGGATTAAGGGTATAAGAAAAAACGAGGACTGTCAA
This sequence comes from Syntrophales bacterium, assembly GCA_023230565.1. Classification (GTDB taxonomy): domain Bacteria; phylum Desulfobacterota; class Syntrophia; order Syntrophales; family UBA2210; genus JALNXD01. The sequence goes on along the minus strand of JALNXD010000001.1, from coordinate 204,976 downwards.
AAAGAATCATTTGAGTAAAAATTTTTTTACGAAGATAAAAAGCGGGAATGCCGGGCTATTCTGTGTATCCAGGTACTTGCGTGAGTGAAGACAGGAGCAAAGGAGATAAAATGATGATAAAGAACAGCAATAACCGCAAAAACTGTACATCTGTCTTCTACAGGAAAATCCCTTCGCCCGTTTTCGGTGAACTGATATTTTTCTGGACGCGCAAAGATGATAACCCGCGAATAATAGAAATTATGCTTCCTGAAAAGGAATATTGCATGGAGAAAATGAAAACCGCATATCCTGATCTGCGGGAAGATACCTGTTCTTATTTTGATTTTTATGAAAATGATTTGAGATTGTTTTTAAACGGGCAAGAAGCTGCTTTTTTGACAGAGTTTCTTGACTGGGAGCGCTGTTATACTTTTCAAAAACGGGTTCTGCAAAAAGCCTTTGAGATACCAAGGGGGAAAGTTACCTCCTATGGAAGGCTTGCTGAGAAAATAGGAGCTCCTCGCGCTGCGAGAGCGGTGGGAAGTGCCCTCGCGAAGAACCCATTTCCGATTGTCCTCCCGTGCCACCGAGTCGTAAGATCTAATGGTCATCTTGGAAATTTCGGAGGAGGGATTCATCAAAAGAGGACTTTCCTGTTGATGGAAGGGATTAATATCGGCAAAGAGAATACAATTGATCCCCGATCCTTCTGGTAATTTTGAGCCGGTAACATATGGTCTGGAATCATACTCCGCAGACGGAGCATTCAATCGTGCTTCTTGAAAGTGCTCATTAAAAAAACAAATCTGCTATTTCTTTGTCCTGTTTGTTACTGCCATATTGTCACGGTGAATTATTTCATCGTACGGCTTGCTTCCAAGAACCTGTTCAATGCGAGTTGTCCTCAAACCTTTAATTCTATTAATATCGGCAGAAGAGTAATTGACCAATCCTTTGGCGATACTATTTCCTTTCACATCTACACAGGTAACCGGGTCACCTATCGAAAACTGACCCTCCGTGCGGATAATACCCGAAGGGAGCAGGCTTTTCCCTTTGCCGATAATTGCCTCGACCGCTCCTTCATCAAGGTACAGTTTTCCTCTTGAACGTAATGTGAAAGCGATCCAGTATTTTTTACTCTTCATATGTTCTTCAGAAGGTAAAAAAAGGGTGCCTGTCTCTTTTCCATTGAATATGTCGTGAAGGATGCCTTTTTTTTTGCCCGGGGCTATTATGCAGGGAATTCCAAAAGCGGTAACTTTGCGGGCGGCCATGATTTTGCTTTTCATTCCGCCCATACCTACTGGATCAGCCTCGGAAGAGGCGGCTGCTTCTATTTCTTCCGTAATTTCTCTCACTATCGGAATTAATTTTGCGTCTGAAGAATCCGAATGTGGATTTCGATCGTAAAGTCCCTCCGTATTGGTAAGATTGATGAGAAGATTCGCTTCCATGATATTAGCCATCATTGAAGCCAGTGTATCATTATCTCCGAATTTAATCTCATCAACCGACACTGTATCATTTTCATTTATTATGGGGATAACCTTCCAATCCATGAGAGTACCCAGGGTATTTCGAGTATTCAGGTATCTCTGACGGTTTGTGAGATCACTCATCGTGAGTAATATCTGGGCTACGATAAGTTCATGTCTTCCGAATGATTTTGAATATATTTCCATCAGGTTTCCCTGTCCAATAGCTGCCGCTGCTTGCTTCTGAGGGAGGCTTTGAAACTTGCCTTTAAACCCTATTCTGCTTCTTCCGGAGGCAATCGCACCTGAAGATACCATAACAAAGCTAAGGCCTTTCGAAGCAAGATCGGCAATTTCGTCAACCAGATTTTTAATAATTCCGCGGTCGATTCCATCGGGTGTCGTAAGAACGCCACTGCCGATCTTTACTAGAATTCGTCTGGCATTTTTTAGAATGTCATTTCTTTCAATTGCCATTTGAATTAGTGTCCTCTCTTTTTGTAAGTTCTATTGCGACTGCACTAATCAATTCACGAATACCTTCTCCGGTGGCGGCGGAAAAGGGGAAAATCTTTATTCCCTTTTTCTCGAACTCCTCCACATTCTGAGTGAGAGTCTTTCTCGTTTCCGTCAGATCAATCTTGCTGATGGCTACAATCTGAGGCTTTTCTATCATAGCGGGGCTGAAAGATACAAGTTCGCTGTTAATTATTTCAAAATCCTGCAATGCGCTGTTGCAGCCCTGCCTTGATATGTCTATGATGTGGACAAGAAGAGAGGTCCTCTCTATATGGCGCAAAAACTGGATCCCCAGTCCCGAGCCAAGATGGGCGCCTTCGATTAATCCTGGGATATCAGCTATAACAAAACTTTTATGCTCATTTAATTCCACAACGCCCAGAATTGGCGCAAGCGTTGTAAAAGGGTAATCGGCGATCTTCGGTTTGGCAGCAGAGATGCGTGAAATAAGGGTTGATTTGCCGACATTTGGAAAGCCTATAATCCCTACATCCGCAAGAAGTTTCAGCTCCAGCTTAATCCAGCGTTCCTCTCCCGGAACGCCGTTTTGAGCATAGCGGGGCGCTCTGTTGGTGGCGCTTTTAAAATGGGCATTTCCCTTTCCGCCCATTCCGCCTTTTGCAGCGATACAATACTGGCCGTCTTCTGATAGATCATCTATGATTTCACTTTTTTCCGCATCCCTGACAACAGTTCCCACAGGGACAAGGACTTCCAGGTCTTCTCCCTTCTTTCCGGTCCTGTCGCTCCCCTCGCCATGTCCTCCTCTTTGTGCTTTGTGATGTTGATTATATTTAAGATCCAGTAAGGTGCGATGGTTGGCGGAGGCTCGAATGATCACATCGCCTCCATTTCCGCCGTCACCACCGTTTGGACCGCCCCGGGGCACGAATTTTTCCCTTCTAAAGCTGACACAGCCTTTTCCGCCGTCTCCCGCCTTCACAAAAATTTTTGCTTCGTCGACGAATCTCATATACCGGCCCTGGGCTGACGTATTACAATAACGATATGAAAGATTCTGAAAGAATCCTCATCAAAAAGGTTCGGATGAAAAAAAGGTGTTAGCATCAATTTGTCTAACACCTTTTAATCAAATCAAATGGACGATGATTTTATGTGAGCCTCCGGGCTTCATTCCTTTCAGTTTGCGTAGACACTGACCTTTTTCCGAGTTTTATCTTTTCTTTCGAATTTTACGACTCCATCAATTTTGGAATAAATAGTGTAATCTTTTCCCATACCTACGTTGAGGCCCGGATGAATTCGCGTTCCAAGTTGCCGAATTATAATAGAACCTGCGGTTACCTGCTGTCCTCCGTAAATCTTAACCCCTCGCCGTTGAGCATTGCTGTCCCGGCCGTTCCGGCTGCTTCCCTGGCCTTTCTTATGAGCCATATTCCTGATCCTCCGCTAAGATACTATTTCCTTTATTTTAAGGCTGGTCAATTTCTGCCGGTGTCCGGTTTTTCTTCTATATCCCTTTCGCCGCTTCATTTTGAAGATAGTAATCTTGGGACCCTTGGTCTGGGAAATAATTTCTGCGTTCACTTTCGCTCCTTCCAATATCGGAGTCCCCACTTTGATGTCTTCGCTGTCGGCGATCATCAAAACTTCATCGAAAGAAACCATATCACCGCTATTTCCCTCTATTTTCTCGAATTCAAGAATATCCCCTACTGAAACTTTGTACTGCTTCCCTCCGGTTTTTATGACAGCGTACATTATTGACTACCTTTTATAGTTAAATTGATCGTGACGGCTTCGCAAGAAATCCATATGCTGTACTGCGCCTTACCCTTCTCATTGCAACGTATGTCGTTTCTCGGGATCCGTGCCACTTGCCTGGAGCTTTCTGCCAAGTTGTCTCGAATCGTAAGTTTTCCCGGACTTTTTAAAAGTCCATTCACTGTGGAATTATTATAAAAAAAAATATTTTTGTCAAGATCCGGTACGATACCGGACCGCATAACGGCACCGCATGCGTCAAGTGAAAGGGTGACATAACCGAAACCAAAGATAAAATCAACTATTTTTTAATAGGAACTGATTATTTTCTTTTATCTAAAGATTGTGAATCATGGTGACAGGCTTAACGTTCTTTTATATATGACTATTATCGGTGATGCAAGACGCGGGTATATAGGGTATAAATAGACAATCGTGACGGGTACTATCTCCTAAAAATTGAAAAGGACAGTGAATGTATGGCAGTTTTTTTGATAATAATCGGATTCATGGTTGCTTTAGCCGGCATCGTAGGCTGTCTTCTTCCGACAGTGCCGGGACCGATCATCGCTTATATATCTCTCATTATCATCTCTATTGCCAAGAACTGGGCTCCCTTCAGTGAAGAATTTCTCGTTATCATGGGAATTCTTACCCTGATCGTCTCTTTTGCGGATAACGTGCTTCCGCTGGGTGGTGCAAGAAAATACGGTGCCTCCAAATTGGGAGTGGCAGGTGCTACTCTCGGTATGTTAGTGGGTATATTCGTGATACCTCCGTTCGGAGTATTCCTGGGCGCTTTTGCAGGAGCAGTAGCGGGGGAACTTTTTTCCCGTAAGAAAGGACAAGAGGCGCTCAGGGCAGGCTGGGGCGTTTTCGTAGGTGTGGTTTTAGCTATAGGATTCAAGCTTGCCTTTACTCTTGCTGTGTTAGGTTTTTATATAAGAGCCATTTTCAAATAGATACTACCCGCGGCATGCCAAAACATCCAACAGCATATTGAAAAGACAGCCGGATTATTCTTCCTGACCCCACTGTATTTCTTCCAGGAACTTCAGTAATTCTCTGTTGAACAGGTCGGGGGTTTCTTCATGAGGCGAATGGCCTGCACCCGGTACTGCAATCAGCTTTGATCGTTCGATCGATTTGTTAAGAAGGAGACTCGCTCCTTGAAATGGAGTGTCTTCTTCTCCCCAGAAGATTAATGTGGGGGCTTTGATTTTCCAGAGATGGTCTGTTACAGGCTTCCAATTCCCGAATGATCTCGCCACATAGATATAGCCGTTTACGGAAGTGTTAAGCACTTTGCGTTTTGCAACTTCTCTTTGTTCGGGATGAAGCCGAAATCTCTCTTTCCTGATTGGATTGTGTGCGGCATCGTATTCGAACGCGGCTTCAAGTCCTTCATTTGCGGCAAGCTCGTCCAGCCGCGCTCTTAATTCGGCATAACCGGGCGGAGTATCGTACGGTCCGCTCGAAGTATCCACCAGCACCAGTGCCGCCACTAATTCAGGATGATCGAGAGTGAATTGAAGCGCCACAAATCCGCCCATGGAATGGCCAATAAGACAGCATTTCTCTATTGAAAGCTTTTTTAGAAGTTCAAATATATCAGCTGAAAAAACCGGTATGGAATAATCTGTTTCTTCTGAAGGATCACTTGATCTTCCATGCCCGCGTTGATCAACCGCAACAATGCGCCAGCGCTTTGAAAATAGCTGAACCTGATGCTCCCAGTCCCTGGAGCTTCCCGTGTAGCCATGCAGAAATATGATTGCCTTTCCGTGTCCCGCCTCATCATAATGAAGGCGTGTTCCGTTAATAAGTTCACAGGGCATCTTTTTTTCCTTTCTATTCAGGGAGGATTGCCACTATTCTTGCAGGTGCGGCACTTGCGTTTTCAATTTTCAAAGGAAAGCAGGCCACTTTAAACCCGAAGGATGGAAGTTCTCCCAAGTTTATCAGCCGTTCCATATGGGAATAGGAGAGATCTGCCTGATGGGCCGCCCAGAACACTCCTTTTTCCCCTTTTTGCAAGGCCTTTTCAGCCTCCTTGTCGAGCGGCAGGTCCCATCCCCAGGCATCGATACCCATTACACGAATACCCTGGTCATAAAGCCAGTGAGTAGCCTCTGCTGTCACTCCGCATCCTTTGAATATATAATCGGGTTCACCATAATAAATATCCCGCCCCGTATTCACCAGCACTATATCTAAAGGTTTCAAGGTATACGACACGCGTGCCAGTTCGTTTTTAATATCGGCTGTCGTTACAGGGTCTCCCTCTGCCTTTGCTGTCATATCGAGTTTTATCCCATCGCCGAAAAACCATTCGAGAGGAAGTTCATCAATGGTGAAAGCCCTTTTACCTTGTATCAGGCTATTATAATGCCATGGGGCATCAACATGGGTTGAAGAATGGGTTCCGAGGTAAGTGATTGTATCTACTGCCCACCCCTCGCGATTGCGGAGAAGTTCCTGTGAAACGCCGAAGAGGGCCTTGATGTCTGCCGCTCCTTCGGCATGGCTGTGATAGGCTATTTCTGTTTTGAGAAAATCCGGTGTACCTTCAGGACTCGGTCTTATGGTTGCAGATAAATCTATTGCGCGCATTTCATTTCTCCCTTCTTGTTATGAAAGTGTACTGCCTATACCATTGGAGCATTGTCCTTATCCTATAAAAATATACTTTTCGATGCAATTTTAAAAATTTCGAATAATTAATGGTTCTGACACATTGTTGTCGCTTATAAATTTTTATTGCGTTACAAGGCTTAATTTACAATGTTTTGGGCTTTTAAGCTTGCTTCTGCCTGTCAAAAATTAAATTTTCTCCTTTTTTTGTTTGGCAATTGCATCTAATTCTGATATTTCGTCCTACAATTGGAATTTTTTACTTGCCGTAAACGGTTCAACGGAGATCAGAGAAGAAGGAGGATATATGGCTCAGGCAAAGGTAATGAATCGGTGGTATGTGGTTATTGGTGCAATACTTATCCAGCTGTGCCTCGGAGCAATTTATGCATGGTCGGTTTTTACACCCAAGCTGACCTTGCCGATTGCAAAAGGAGGGGCATATGGATTCAGTGCAACTCAGGCAGCATGGATCTTTTCAATCGGTCTTTTAGTATTTGCTATCGTCATGGTTTTTGCTGGAAGAATGATGGTTCGCGTAGGGCCTAAAAAACTTGCAATGGCGGGTGGCATCATTCTAGGGGCAGGCTACATTCTGGGAGGATTTCTGGGAAGCACATTCGCTGCGCAGCTGATTTGTATCGGCATCATAGGTGGTGCCGGAATCGGTTTGGCGTATGTTGTTCCCATTGCCGTCGGGGTCAAATGGTTCCCCGATAAGAAAGGCATGGTTACGGGACTGGCCGTTGCCGGATTCGGGTTTGGTGCAACTATATGGGTAAAATCAGCTGGTTCCTGGTTTGGGCTTCTTGATAATCTGAATATTTTTGGTTTAGGTGGGGTTCAGAGTGTGTTTTTAGTCTACGGTATTATCTTTCTGATTGCCGTGCTTCTGGGAAGTATGGTTATGGTCGACCCGCCTCCAGGATATGTCCCAGAAGGGTGGGAGCCCCCCAAGGCGACCGCGTCTGGAGCTTCAGGAGGTGCAGCCTCGGGAATGACCGATTTTGCATCCGGAGAAATGATGAGGACGCCCCAATTCTATATGATCTGGTTTACGTTTTTATTCTCTGCTATTGCAGGTTTAATGGTTATTTACTGCATCAAACTGTTCGGAATAGATGCATTGAAAGCATCTGGAATGACAGTCGCTGCAGCTTCCGCCGCCGCTGGTACTGCTATGGCTCTTTATGCTATATTCAATGGGCTGGGCCGAATCATATGGGGTACCGTTTCAGATAAAATAGGTCGAAAGATGTCTATTTTTCTCATGTGTCTTCTCCAGGGTATTATCATGCTACTCTTTTATAAAATGGGAGGAACCGTAGCGTCTCTGGTAATAGGAGCCTGTATTATAGGTTTTAATTTCGGCGGCAACTTTGCTCTTTTTCCTGCCATCACCGCTGATTATTTCGGCAATAAAAATGTGGGACTCAATTACGGTTTCGTATTCTTTTCTTACGGCATCGCAGGAATTGTCGGTCCTCAGATTGCGGGTTACTTCAAAGATGCTGCAAAAGGGAGCGGAGATCCAAGTGTGTGGATAACCCCCTTCATGATTGCCGGTATTGCATGTCTGGCAGGAGCAGTAATTACAATTATATCCAAACCCCCCCAAAAGATGTGAAATAAAGGGACGCTTCCTTCGGTACGGAAGCGTCCCTTTAATCCTTTGCATAGCTTCTGAAACCGGACAGCAAAAAGTGCAGGTACGTAATGTTATGCATTGCAAATAGGTAATTTACCCTATTTACCTGTCTCCATCCTTTGACTACAATCACTTCAAAAATAGCATTCTCTCTTGGAACATTAGCGCAGCAGTGGGGTAAAGAGGGAATAAATCGGAAAAGCCGCTTTTGGCGCCTGCTTTTATCGACTAGCGCAGATATTACCTTAAGCATGTACATTAACGCCAATATAGATTGAAATGTGGCGAAGTACAGCTTTTATTTTTTTGCAGATGATGTTCGGACGATACATGGCAAAAGCGAGTGTGCGGAAAGGAAAACGAAAGAAAGGAGATGAAAGATGAATGTGAGAACAGCCCAAGTGAAAAAACTTCGCAATCTTTTGAAGGGGAAGATGGTAACTATTCAACATGCTGCTGATGAAACTTTGAAGGATTTACGAAATCATGATGAAAACCCCCCCGATTTTTACGATCAGGCGACTATTGAAACAGATAGGAACATCAATCTTCTTTTAAGAGAACTGGACCGGCAGTCTGTCCAGGAAATGGATGAAGCCATTCAAAGAATTCAAAAAGGTACATTTGGCAGGTGCAAGGCCTGTAACAAGCAGATATCCGCCGGACGCTTAAAAGCCAATCCAATGGCGACTCTTTGTATAAATTGCAAGAAAAAAGAGGAAAAGGAAAGTATGAGGATGGCCAAATCAGGAGGCTGGAGCCTTTATGAGATGGAGCCTTCAGACGTATGGTAAGGTTGAACTTATGAATCTTATCTGATGAATTAAATGATTCTTAATGAATGTCTTACATTGAACCATAAAGAAAAAGGCATTTTCACCGGCACAAAAATTCGGTACACGGAAATTTTAGGAAAGATCGGAAAATTTGTAACCAACACCTCTGACGGTAAGTATCAGTTGAGGATTCAATATATCAGTTTCGATCTGGGAACGGAGCCTTCTGATGTGGACATCCACCGTCCTCGGTTCGACGAAGGCATCGTCTCCCCAGACATGATCCAGGATCTGATTCCTCGTATACACTCGTCCGGGGCGGCGGACAAAAAAGTGTAAAAGCTTGAATTCCGTGGGGCTGAGATCGACGGGCGCCCCGTGGACGGTTATAACATGGGAAGTGAAGTCGATGAAAAGGTCTTTGAATGAAAAGGTTTCTTTTTCCGATTCCTTTTCCTTCAATCCCGCTCGCCTCAACAGGGCCCTCACGCGGGCCATCAATTCCCGCACGCGGAAGGGCTTGGTCACATAATCGTCGGCGCCCATCTCCAACCCGAGGATCGTATCGACCTCCCCGCTCTTCGCTGTAAGCATCACAATCGGCAGGTTCGCTGTTTCGGGATTGTTGCGAAGCCGTTTCGTCACTTCCATCCCCTGCATTCCGGGAAGCATGAGATCGAGAATGATCAGATCGGGCCGGTCCTTTTTCACGGAATCCAAGGCTCCTTCGCCATCGTATGCCTTTGTGACGGAAAACCCTTCCTTTCCCAGGTTATAGGAGATGAGCTCTACGATGTCTTTTTCATCATCGACGACAAGTATTTTGGAGGGCATGTAAGTACCTGTTGATGTGTATCGATCAATCTTGACGGCTTCGCAAGAAACACTCATCTTTTGTCACCGCAAATGCCTCGCTCCCCAGGACTCGCATGTCTTGATCTGGAGCTTTTTGCTAAGCCGTTTCCTATCGTTTTTAGACTTTTCCGAATCTCTCAATCTATGAATGTGTAATCGCTTTTTGCTATTGGAAAAAAGAGGCTGATCGTCGTTCCTCTTCCCGGCCTGCTGTCAATGCTCATTGAGCCGCGATGCGCCATCAGCAGGTGCTTGACAATGGAAAGTCCCAGTCCGGTCCCGCCCATTTCGCGGGATCTCGTTTTGTCCACCCTGTAGAAGCGCTCGCCCAATCTCGGTATCTCGGCTTTGGGAATGCCGATTCCCGTATCGCTTATGCGGACGGCCACTTTTCCGTCTCCATTGTCCTGGGCGGAAATGGAAACCGTTCCTCCTTCATCGGTGAATTTCACTGCATTGTCAAGAACATTGAGGAAAATCTGGATCACCTTGTCCCTGTCCGCCTTTACCAGCGGCAGTTCTTCCGGCAGCTCCGTTTTTACGGTGATATCCTTTTTGCTCGCCTGCAGTTCTATAATCGGAAGAATTCCTTCGATGACCGGGACAAAGGATATGTCTTCAAAGGATATTTTCGTTTCGCCCAATTCGATATCGGAGATGGTCAAAAGATCGTCCACCAGCCGATTGAGGCGCTGGGCGTGATTATGGATGGTCTGAAGAAACTGGAGGGCGATTTTCCTGTCGTCGATGGCGCCTTCCTTCAGCGTTTCGATAAAACCGAGAATGGCAGTAAGAGGGGTTTTGATTTCGTGAGTCGCATTCGCCACAAAATCGACGCGCATTTTTTCCAGCTTCTTGAGTCGCGTGACATCATGAAAGACAAGCATGGTCTTTTCATCGCCCCGTGGAAGCCCTTTGACAGGCGATATGGTGACATCGACGGTGCGAATGTCCTCTTCCCCGAGAGAAATTTCCTGTGCCACGGGGGCGCCCGTTTCTCTGAACCTATCGAGCGCCTTCTGGAGATCGAGATTCTTGAAGGCGTCGAGCGGCGTTTTGCCCACGATATCGCCATAATGCACGGTAAACATATTTTTGAAAGAACTGTTCAGATGTTCGATAGTCCCTTCGCCGTCAAGAATAAGCACTCCGTCGGCCATACTCGCGAAGGCAGCCTCCAGCTTTCCCTTTTCTTCCCGGGCCTGATCGATTCGCTCCTTTAGTTCCGTCACCATATAATTGATATTCCGGGCCAGACTTCCCCTTTCGTCGTCGGCGTTTATGAGCAGCGTGCCCGGCATTTCGCCTTCCTGCAGCCGTTTTGTAAATTGTTCCATTTCCTGAATCGGCGATACGAAACGGGCCGAAAAGATAAAGGCGACCAGGAAGGACAGGGCGCCGGCAAGAAGAAAAGATTGAAGGAGCACTATATTGAGTGCATTGACCGCTTTCTTCACTTCCGTAAGGGGGCGGGCCAGGCGAATATAGCCCTCGATTGAGCCGTCTCTGGTTACGGGGACCGCCACATAGAGCGTATCGATTCCGAGCGTTCTGCTGAAACGGGTCGCGCTCCCCTTTCCCTTGAGGCGGGCCTCCTGGATCTCTGTGCGGTTGAGATGATTATCCATTTCGGAAGCTGCGGTCTCGGAATCGGCGATAACCCGCCCGTCGGCGGCGATCAAGGTGACCCGGGCATCGGTTATAGAAGCGATGCGGCTCATTTCTTGTTCTATTGCCGGCAGAGAAGAGAGTGATGATGTCAACGTGATGAGTTGCGACCGTATCATGAGGCTCTGTTCGATACGATCGCGCATTGCCTTTTTTATCTGGGCCCCCATCTGGAAATCGATAACTAAAATGGCGACCAGCGCGATGACTACATAGGTAGCGAACAACTTATAGAACAGATTCATTTTCATCTTCGATTTCCTTATCTCAACATCTATCCTGTCTCTATCCGGTTATGTCCGTCTCAGTGCCGGTATGTCGCACATTTTTCCCGGTAATCATATAAATGACGGTATCGGCGATGCTTGCGGCATGGTCGGAAATCCGTTCAAGGCTCTTCGAAACCTGCATGATGAGCAACGCTCTATGCGTGGTTCTGGGGTCTTCCATCATAAAGGTAAGAAGTTCCCGGAAAATCTGTTCGTTGAGATTATCGACCTTTTCGTCTTCCATGCGGACCCGGTAGGCCAGGTTGCGGTCTTCATTGATCAATGCATCCAGACTTTTTCTGATCATTTCCTGGGCAATTTCCGCCATACGGGGAAGATCGATATAAGGCTTCAGCTGGGGTTTTTCATTGAGCGCGAGGGCCTTCTCCGAGATCTTTGCGGCCATATCCCCGATACGTTCCAGATGCCCGTTTATTTTTATTGCCGTGGTAATGAAGCGCAGATCCCTTGCCGTGGGCTGTCTGAGCGCAAGAAGCCGGACACACATTTCTTCGATTTCTTCATCTATGTCGTCGATTTCGCTGTCCGCCGCGATTACCCGGCGAGCCAGATCGGAATCCCGCTCGAGGAGCGACCGCATTGATTCCCGAATGGCCTTTTCGGTCAAGGCGCCCATCAGCACAAGATTTTCTTTTACTTCCTTCAGTTCCTTTTCATACTGGGAACTGGTGTGAACCTTCGTTTCCATTGATTTTCCCCCCTCTATCAGCCGAATCGACCGGTAATATAATCTTCGGTCTGTTTTACGTCCGGTGTCGTAAACAGCCTGTCGGTCTGATTGTATTCTATGAGTTTTCCTAAGTAAAAGAACCCCGTATAATCGGATACCCGCGCGGCCTGCTGCATATTATGGGTCACGATGATGATGGTGTAGTTTTTTTTCAATTCTTCTATCAGCTCTTCTATCTTCGCCGTCGAAATAGGGTCCAGGGCGGATGTGGGTTCATCCATGAGCAGCACATCCGGTTTCATCGCCAGTGCCCGGGCGATGCAGAGGCGCTGCTGCTGGCCGCCCGAAAGCATCATGGCTGACTGGCTCAGAATATCTTTCACTTCATTCCAGAGGGAGGCCTGGATAAGGCTTCTTTCTACAAGCGCCTCCAGGTCGGTCTTTCTGGAAATGCCGCTCAGCTTCGGTCCGTAAGTAATATTATTGAATATCGATTTTGGGAAAGGGTTCGGCTTTTGAAAGACCATGCCGATTCTTCTTCTGACATCGACGGGATCGACATTGGAGGCGTAAATATTTGCGCCTTCGAATATCACCTCGCCCTCGACGCGCGTTCCGTCGATGAGATCGTTCATCCGATTGAGCAGACGCAAGAGCGTCGACTTACCGCATCCGGAAGGGCCGATCAGGGCGGTTACCTTGTTCTTTTCGAAATCAATGGTGACATCGATAAGGGCTTTAAAGCTCCCGTAGTAAAAATTCACATTTTTTGCCTGTATGATTATATCATCGAGCCTAATCATATGTTACCACCGTTTTTTCTTTCTCACATAACTTCGCATAATTATGGCGATTAAATCAACCCCGAGTACGAGCGCCACCAGGACGAGCACCGTGCCGAATTGAAGGGGTCTTGTTTCTTCGATGTGGGTTCCCGCCGTGGCCAGTACGTAGACATGATAGGGGAGGGCCATTACCTCGTCGAATACCGATGAAGGGAGCTTGGCCGTGAAAAAGGCCGCCGCCGTGAACATGATAGCCGCTGTTTCGCCGGCGGCGCGGCCTATACCGAGGATCGAACCGGTCATGATGCCCGGCAGTGCGTTGGGAAGAACAATCCGTTGCGTCGTCTGCCATTTTGATACGCCCAATCCAAGCGATGCTTCCCGGAAGGTTTGTGGCACCGCCTTCAACGCTTCTTCCGAAGCGCCTATTATAGTCGGCAGAATCAGGAAACCCAGTGTCAACGCGCCGGAAAGAATACATGACCCGAGCTTGAGAAACACGACAAAGAGACCGAGACCGAAAAGGCCGAAAACAATGGAAGGAACGCCGGCGAGACAGTTTATGCCGATGCGGATCGTTCTCACCATTGGTCCTTGCTTTGCATACTCGGTAAGATAAATTGCCGACACGACACCCAGAGGAAGGGCGAGCAGAATCGCGCCGGCCGTCAGGTAAAAAGTGCCGAGAATGGCCGGCATGATCCCCCCTTTTGTCATGGAATCGTAGGGTTTTTCAGTCAGGAATTCCCAGCTGATGGCCCCGATTCCCTTTACGGCAATGTAGACGAGAAAGGCGCCGATCGATAATGCAATAACGAAGGCGGACATGCGTACAATAATAAAGAAACAGGTTTGTTTAAAATATCTCCATTTCATAACGTGGCGGAGCCTACCTCTTTAAATTTATGGGATATATAATCTGCAAACAGGTTAAAGCCCAGTGTCATGAAGAAAAGAACGATTCCTGTCGCGAAAAGGGCGTGATAGTGATCGCTTCTGAAAGGCGCCTCGCCCATTTCCGCGGCGATGCTTGCCGGCATGGGACGTACGGAATCGAATATGCTTTCCGGGATCGCGGCGGCTCCTCCCGCCACCATAAGCACTACCATCGTTTCACCGATGGCCCGGGCCATACCGAGGATCACCGCTGTGGAGATGCCCGACAACGCCGCTGGAACCACAACCTTGGTAACAGTTTCAAAAGGGGTGGCGCCCAGGGCATAGGAGGCCTCCTTGAATTCCTGGGGTACCGAGTAGAGGGCGTCTTCCGCGATGCTTGAAATAGTGGGAATCGCCATCAATGCCAGAATGAGCGAGGCGTTGAGTATATTGAGTCCCGTCGGCAGATCGAATGTCTGCTGAAGCCAGGGGGCCAGAATGGCCATGCCGAAAAATCCAAGTACCACTGAAGGAAGACCGGCAAGAAGCTCGATGACCGGTTTGAAAATTTCCTTGACTAGAGGGGGCGCAAGTTCTGCGATGTAGATCGCGGACAGTACCCCCAGCGGAACCGCGATCAGGGCCGAGAAGAACGTTACGACTATGGAGCCCACGATAAGCGGCCATATGCCGAATTCGGGGGGGTCGTAGGTAGGATACCATTCGGTGCCGAAGAGAAAACCTTTTAACGACACCACTCCGAAAATGGGGACCCCTTCCATGAAGAGAAAAATGATGATAAGAGCAAGTACGATGATTGAAACCAGGGCGAAAAGAAAGAGGACATTTTTTATAATTTTTTCTTTGAGTGCACGCGACATGGCAGTATTCGAATTCAAGTTACTCCACCGGAAAGCGGTTCAATCCGCTCCCCGGTCGGATATGAAATAGTGAAAAATCTTTTCTGGAACCCATGCCAACTTTTCTAATACAGCGGAATGAATCCCTCTTTTTTTACCACTTCCTGCCCCTTCGGGCTCAAAAGGAAGTTGATAAAGTCCATGGTGACTCCTGACGGCCAGCCCGCAGTGAACATGAACAGCGGCCGCGCAACCGGGTAGGCGCCGGACAAGGCCGCATCCATCGAGGGAACCACTCCATTTACGTTCACGGCTTTCACTTCCTTGTTCAGATATCCGAAACCGATGTAGCCGATGGCGTAAGAATTCTTTGAGATGGTCTGGTGAACGGCGCCGTTCGATGCTTGCAGCTGAGCCCTTGGCGTTACTTTTGCCTTGTGAAGCACCAGTTCTTCCCAGACCTCATAGGTGCCCGAACTGGTATCGCGGGAAACAACGACAATCTTCTTATCGTTTCCTCCCACGTCTTTCCAGTTTGTGATCTTCCCCTGATAGATGAGGCTGAGCTGTTCAATAGTGAGATCTTTTACAGGATTTTCAGGATGAACGATGGGCACAATCGCGTCAATGGCAACGCGATGCGAAACAGGATAGGCGCCCTTTTCAACAGCCATCTTGACCTCCTTGTCCTTGATGAAACGGGATGAAGTGGCGATATCCGTCGATTTATCGATCAGCGCCTTGATACCGTTGCCGGAGCCGCCGCCGGAAATGGAGATGTTGACATCCTTGTGCTCAGCCATATAGGCTTCCGCCGCGGCCTGCGCGACAGGAAGCACCGTGGTCGATCCCTTGATCACAATTGTTTTGGTTTCGCTCAGTGCAGAAGTTCCAAAGACGCAGACGAAAAGAAGGATGAACCCGATTACAATCATTTTTGTTGTGGTTTTCATGGTAAAACCCTCCTGAAATATTTTGTGTCTGCGACGCTACACCATTTACGTGACAGTAATATTACAATCCTGTGACACTCTCATTAAATATTTGATACCCTTACACCTTTATTGTTACAGTTTGATGACGAAATTGTTACGGAATGATGAAATTAAAAGCACATTCCTAAAGATATTCTTTTTTCAGGAAGGTAAAACGGTATTGGGATTCTGTGATATAAATCTGTTACTTTTTAAAATTAGAGATCATAGAGAGTTTCATCGATCCGAGGCCGCCTGTTCTTCGATCTCGTTTTTTTGGAATCGAAAGAAAACGGCATCTCATCACTGAAAACATCTCCCATTTCTTCTTCTATCTTTTCAGGGTCTTCTCCCTGTTCCATGCGACTTAGAGCCTCTTCCATTTCCGTGTTGAGGTTAAGTCCCGCTGTTTCGGCAAGCCTTCGCATCATTTTTGCCGCCTGCCGAGGGTCATCTTCGTTAATATTTTCTGCTTCCCTGGCCAGCATCTCCATAGCCTTTTCCATCTTTGATTCATCTACAGGCGGTACATCATTTTCCTCTTCCTTGCTTCCGATTGTTAATGTTGCAAACACGGACATCTGCCGTTCCAGGGGAATATCCCCGCAATCGGGACAGAAAGGAATTTTCTCGGTATTGATCGTTTTTGAAAAGAAATTATAAATAGTATTGCACCGCGGACAGTAAAATTCATAAATCGGCATAATTGAACCTCAATTCAGGTTATTCGTTTTTTAAGGGATTTGATTTTTTTTTACAACATTTTTTTACAAACATCAGGCGATTTAAAATCAATCACTTGCTGGAACTGAAACTGTGTTTGAAGGCTGGCCGTTTTCCAGAGACCGAAGATAGCCAATGCGATCCACCAGAGGTGGATGGGAGTAGTAGAACCAGGCATATAAAGGATGAGGATGGAGATTGGCAAGATTATTTTCCGCAAGCCGCATCAATGCTTCGGAAAGCGCTCTCGTAGAACCGATTAGATCTTTTGTGTAATCGTCGGCCTGCCGTTCGTATTTTCTTGAAATGAGCGAATCGACAGGTTTCAGAAAAAAAACAACAGGACCAGTCAGAGCTGAAAGAAGAAAGAGGCCTGCATAAGGAAGGTTCACTTCAAACCCGAAGGTTCGGTACATCAAAGTCCAGTCTAAAAGTCGCCAGAAAAGATAAAAAACAAGAAGGGAAACCACTCCTATAATAATCAGTTTCTTTATAATATGCTTTTTTTTCCAATGCCCGATTTCATGAGCAAGAACTGCAAGTATTTCATCTGTGCTGTGGGAGGCAATAAGTGTATCATATAAAACAATACGTTTCGTTCTTCCAAAGCCGGTAAAGTATGCGTTTGAATGCCGGCTCCTTTTTCCCGCATCGACCTGGAGGACGGCTTTCGTTTTGAGGCCGGCACGTTCGACAAGCGAAACAATACTGCGTTTCAAATTATGGTCAGCTACAGGTTCATATTTGTTAAACAGGGGTGCAATTAAGACCGGATACAGCCATAATGCCACTATTTGGAAGATGGAAAAGAAAAGCCATGACCATATCCACCAGGTTTCCGGTGCAACACTCAATAAAATAAAAAAACAGGAAAGTAGAAAACTGATTATAAAAATTGATATCAAGAGGCTTTTTACGAAATCGATGCACCACAATCTGAATGTTGTCGTACTGAAGCCGTACCTCTTTTCAATTACGAAAGTACCGTATAGATCAAAAGGAATATTGACAATACCACTGACGGCTCCCGGTACCGCGAGGAATAAAAGGGCCTTTGCAACAAAAGGAAGATTCGATTCTTCAAGAATTTCTGCATACCGGGGGAGAACTCCGCTTAAAAGAATTAGAAGGAGAAATCCGTCATCGACAATTGAATTAAAGGACCTTAACCGTGTAGAATCCACTGTGTAATCGGACATCCTGGCCAGAGTAATCTGCTTGATTCTCCCTCCGAAATCAGAAGGTATCTGGCGACCATGGGTTTTCAGATGCTGAATATTGAGCCACGAAAGATATCCTGATAAAACTGTTGCTGACAGAAAGAATACGAGAAAAAACCATAAAAGCTCATTTAAAAGAACCATAGGATTTTTCCTCAGGAAAGAATTTTTTTGTGAAGATCTTCGAAAACATCCTTTCCACAGGCGAACATAAGAGAAACAGGCATGACAGATCTTCCCAGACGGATCATTTGCTGCGCAGTACTCCGTATATCCCATTGAGCATGTACATCTTCGCGAAGCCGTGAGATGTGGTGCAGTTCTCTTACATTTACTTTTATGAGAACCCTCTTCCTGTGAGCGTTTGTCAAAATATAGGGTGCCGCAGCTGGAGAAACAGAAAAAATTTTTCGATATATGTCGTTTGTGCGTTCAATTGCCTCTATGAAGAGGGACTCCATACCTGTTTCGTGGATCATCGGCGGGATTGTCACTCCAAGATCAGGATCATATTGCTGGCTTATGATAGTGGCCATACGGTGCCGCTTCAACTGAGCGAAACAGGTTGCGCTTACAGTTGCTTCGAATATCATTTCTGCGGTTTCGAATTCACGAAGCGGGATGTTATATGAAGCCATATGCCTGCAGACCGTTTTAATTAACGACTCTTTTTCCCCATTGGATAGCCGGGAAGCAAGACGGCGGCATTCGGCGAGAGAGCGATTTGAATGAGAGTGGAGCAGAGAGGCCACTATTACATCATCTCCATCAGCTGTAGCATTGATAAGCACTACGGAATTTTCCTGTCCGAGGAACGTACCGGAGGCGGGGAAGTCATTATGCAGTTCCATAAGAGCATTCACATTGTGTTTCAGATCCCTCCTTGTTTCCTTTTCAAAGGCCGTTGCTTCCGTGTAGCGAATTAATGATGGCGCTGCTCCTTTAACTGCCTTGAAGAGCTTTTTCCCATATTCATTTGCTTCGTAAAGAGGATGTGAGGCGAGCCTTCGAAGCATTAACTCGAGAGTTCGGGCGTTTACTGTCATACCTAGCTGGGATTCCGTCGCCAGCGATACAATATACCGTGCGT
This sequence comes from Syntrophales bacterium, assembly GCA_023230565.1. Taxonomy (GTDB): domain Bacteria; phylum Desulfobacterota; class Syntrophia; order Syntrophales; family UBA2210; genus JALNXD01. The sequence goes on along the minus strand of JALNXD010000001.1, from coordinate 186,200 downwards.
CTTCTTTCGCCCACCCCTCAAATGTGCCTGCGCTTGCTTCTGATGAAGCATATTGTTCAAAGATTCGTGTTTTAAGTTTTTTGTAAAGATTGTGATAGAGGGAATTCTGCATTGCTATGGTTTCAATGAAAAGATCGGTAAGTCCGGCTTGTTTAATTTCTTCCGGTATCACAAAATCGTTTCCAAGACGGATATATCTTTGTGATTTTTCCGTATAGGAGGCAAGCCTGAACTTTTCTATTTCTTCCACAATTAAACGTGAAACACCAATGATATCTATATTGAAAACGGCATGCTCGGCAATTGAATTATGCCCCATATCAAAAACGATATTCTGATTCGACTTGCGTGCTTTTTCGATTTCCTGCCGCGAAATCTGCCGTAATTCGTTTACAGGTTTTGGATTCCGGCTTATCCTGGCATAGGCTGCCGAAATTGTTTCCGGAGTTAAAGTATCAAGACGGGAAGTACTCTTTTCGAGTTCTTTCAATGTTTCCCAATCGATATTGATGCCAGCAAGGATGACTTTCACAAATTTCCCTTATATATATTTATTTATTTAAATTTATAACAATAATATGAAGCCCGGTCAAATCTTCATTTGAGTGAATAAGTCATGTTGAAATCAAATAAAATAATTATCTGTAATTCTTGACAACACGAGCGCACATTCCTATAGTCAAAAATCATCTGATATGACAAGCTGTCCCTGAGAAAAAACAACCTTTCAAATAAATTTTTTATTTTCCTTGGAAAAATGATGCTTGCGTGTTCCTTGCTGTTTTTGTTTTGCTTCTGTACGTAACGGTGCGGTGAATTGCGCCTGTTCATATCGTTTCTTTTTAAATGCATGACAGCCAACGTATTATCCGATTGAGGGGCATGAGGTTCTGACTGCAAAGCAGCTATGCTTTGAATATAATGAGCTATCTGCATTGTCTCTGAGCATTATTTTTGTAAAAAAGTAAATTTACAGTCAAAAAGGGAGGGTTACAATGAAAAGATACGGGACATTCATTGATGATGAAAGCAGGAGGTTACTCCAAAATGTGCGAAATTTTGTAAACAGGGAAATCATGCCTGTTCGACAGGAACTCGATGAAAGCAGAGAGGCCTGTGAGAAAGTCATTAAAAAGCTGGTAGATCTCGGTATGCAGAAGTACGGACTATCTCCTAAATACGGCGGCATGCCCATTAGATCAGCCGCCGAATATTGTGCCGTTTGTGAAGAGCTTGCCCGTGGAGATTCAGGAATCGCAACAGAAATGACTTGTCCGGAGTGGCTCTTCGGTCCCGCAATGAGAGGACGAAATAAGGTGGTGCTTGAAAAGTTCATGGCTCCTTTCTGCTCCGATGAAAGACATACCGCCTGTTTTGCGCTGACTGAGCCCGCCGGAGGCTGTAATGGAGAGGATTCGACACAACATGGTATGTCGCTTCGCACAACTGCGAAGCTTGATGGTGACGAATGGGTAATCAACGGCTCAAAAAGATGGCCAGGCGGTGCGGGCATTGCGGATATTTACGGAGTTCTTTGTACCACAGATCCGGCATTAGGTGAAGAAGGGGTGGCTCTTATTTATGTGCCCGACGGCCTTCCGGGTCTCACCTTCGGCAAGCCTGAAAATAAATCAGGTATGAAATACAGTGACGTAAATGCCGACATCTATTTCGACAATGTACGTGTTCCCAAAGAATACAGGGCATCCGGTCCTGGAGAGGACTGGATGCTGTTTCGAGGAGCACTTTCATGGGGGCGCCTCAGTTCTTCCGGCTTTGCCATAGGCAATGCTCAGGCTGTCCTGGAAATTGTCATCGATTATACTGCGAATCGCTTTTACAAAGGAAAATCGGTGAGAGAACATACGCTGCAGGCAGCTATGATCGCCGACATGATCATGGGAATTGAGAGTGCCCGCGCATATTATTTAAGTGTTGCTTCGATGTTCGATACGCGAAGTGAATTCGGCGATCCCGGAGGCAGTTTTCTCATGGGCAAGGCTACCGGGTCAAAGGTGTATGCCTGTGATGTTACAGAAATGGTGTGTAATCGAGGTATGGAACTGATGGGCGCGTACGGGTATATAAAAGAATATCATGTAGAAAAATATCTCAGGGATTTTAAAATAATTCAGATATGGGAAGGAGGAGGTCAGTTAGGGCGTATCGAGGTGGCCAATGGCTATTATCCCCTGGGATAATCTCTCCGATGTTAACCTGCAAAGAGAAGCAACGGAAATACGAGATTCGGCAGGAGAATCGTCCAGCTTTATCGCCCTGAATGATACATTAAAGAAGAAGCTCGTTTCTGTCGATTCTAAGGCAGCTCATTATTTTGATGTTCCCGGAGTTGTTCGCCAAGTCGTCCAATTCTGAAATATTGAATCAGTTTTATAAAGGAAGGATTTTCGAAAGGGTCGTTTTTCATTCCAAAAAGATGTGTTCGACAGTGACAGTCCGATGATCCGAATCCAGGTATCTCCCAGTGGGCAAATGCTTCTAAAGCTTTTGCTATCCTGCATTCCAGAGATTCGTGCGATCGTACCGGGAGGGCGCTAACAAAATCTGACAAATCTCTGAGATAATCGATATGCCAATGAAATTTTTTTCGTTTTCTCAGGTGGCGCGAAATTCTCCGATTCAGATTTTTTTTTGCGGAGCCGACATAAAGATAGTATCCTTTTCTAAACAGTTGAACTCCCAATTTCCCCGTTTCAATAAATGTGTCATGGGTAAGTGTAAGTATCAGAATATAACTTCCGCAGTCCTGGGCCTCTCTCTCGACTAACTTCCACGGAATTATCAATTCCCTTGAACAGGGGGCGAGGCTCAAATCTTCTTTCCATTCTACGGCGACCGGTTTTACAAGTATGTCTTCCTTTATTTCGAAAAGTGTGCGGGCAAAATTAAGATCATTATGATAGTCGGGCAAAAAATACCGGGCTTGAGGCCAGCCTGTAAGAAAAACCACACCTCCGGCAATTCCTTGGCCGGCTTTCTGCGCGAGTTCCAGAAGATGGCGTCTGCCACGCTCTGTGACAGCATCAGGGAAAAGAGCAATATTTTCTTCAAAAAGCGAACAGGATTTAACCTCGAGAATAAATGGTTTACCCTCTTTTTCAAGAAGAAAATCAAAGCGGCTGTGATCGATGGCGACCTCGGAACGAACAATGGTCACATCCTCCAGCCCCGGTATGGCATTATGAGCCAAAAGCCATTTCACCGCCTGATTCGCTACATGGGTATGAAGAAGAACCGGTCTGCCGCTGCGCTCTACTGCAACCGCGGTATAGGGATATTTGCCGGTTGAATTTTTGATAAGATAGATCATACTTCCAGGCAGAAGCAGCTCTCGTAATCTTCCTGGATTAGGAAGATATGCATAGCATATTCTATTTAGAAGGGTGCATTCAATGAGGAATCGATTCAACCTTCTGTTGAACAGGCCCGGATAAAGATGTTTGAAGGGCTTAAACCGCTGTCCTTCGGAGAATATATTCTGCATGTCCGGTTTTGAAGCTTCTGAATTGTGGGCTGCAACATGATGCGCGCAACCGTTTTTTACTTTATTATGATAGCTCATAAACCGGATTGAAAATTGATTATTATGTCTGTAGGCCGGAAAGGTTCTCTTTTATTTTTTCATGGATCAGTTTTGAAGCAAGACTATTCCCGCTGAGACCAACCCGTACAGACACCATCGTGTTTTGATATTCAATATATTTGATGGATATTTTAACACTTTCTCCTTCAACAACTGCATCGAAGGATCCTTTTGCGATTTTCTTTTCTACATCTTTTATAGTTGCATTCATATCGGAGAGTGCTTTTTGACTTGCATCCCAGACCTTTTCAAACGCCGCATGGTAATTGGTTCGTAAGGCTCCATCAGTATAGAAGAATTTGCCTGAGCGTACACCGACGACTTTGTCACCGACCATGAAGGCCGTATTGCATCCTGCGATAATGAATACACAGTAAATGACGAGAAGTAGCGTATAGGTGCGACGATTCATTTGCATTCTCCTTTTCAACTCATTGTCTTTCGTTGGTGATTGCGGTTTGTAAGAATAACTTCCACATGCATAGATGCACGTCACTATAGGAAATTATTGATCAGGTGTCAATTGCTTAAGAATGAAACCTAATCTCTTTTCGGTTGAAGGGATCACACAGAAAAAAATGTAAAATATAAAACCCTGAGAACTGCCCATGCGAGCACAAAGACGGTTAAGATAAGGCATGCTGTTGCTATCATCCGATCTACTTGATTTTCGATACGCTTTTCATTATAGCCGAAAAGAAATCCAGTGATTATGCCGGCCGCTATCCCTCCCCCATGTGCCCAGTTATTGATGCCCGGGACAATAAAACCGAATACGGCTAAGACCACCACCCATCCCAGTACCTGTCTGTAAATAGCTCTGCCGAAACTGCCGCCTCTGCTTTTCCCGTAGAAAAGAGTAGCTCCGATGAGACCGCAAATGCTTGCTGATGCGCCTATTGTGAAAGAGATTCCTGCAAGATAGGAGATGAAGAATCCGGCGATTCCGGTTAAGGTATAGATGGTAAAAAAGCGATGTGAGCCAAACTCGTTGCGGACGAAAGGACCAAGTTGATAAAGTGCCATCATGTTAAAAAAGATATGAAGAATTCCCCCATGAAGGTATGACGCTGAAACGAGCGTCCACCACCAGCCAAACTGATCGATAGGGATAGTTCCTGTCGCGCCGAATAAAAGCAGGCTGCCATCCGAAGGCGAAAAAAAAGTAAGAAGATTTTTTGATAATGCTGATGAAGAGGTGTTGAATACAACTGAAAGAATAAAGAAAATCACATTTGTAGCAATTATGACAGTAATCAGATCAAAACGCCTGAAAAGGATTGAAAAAACATCCAATCGCCAAGGGCTGGAGGGGTTTTTTATTCCGCAGTATGGGCAACGTTCTTCATAGGAACTTATTAATTTTCTGCAATTCGGGCATATGATTGATTTTCGTTCAAAAGTCGGCATCGGCTTTCCCCGAAAAATTTATAAGAGCTTCATCATAAGAGGTATGGCAATAAATGTGCCGATGGTGCTTCCCAAGTTTACCAATACGACTATTAAAAGAATTCTGGTAATTTTATTTTGCCAAAAACCTCTTACTGATCCGATATCGGATCGAAGTGCTATAAAATCTTTTACTTGCGGCTTTCGGAGTGTCGCCTCCGTAAGTCCTGCAATCCAGCCGGCTGCAATCATAGGATTCAATGAAGTAAAAGGAGCTGCTGCAACAGAGGCAAGGACAGTGACCGGATGCGCGAACACAGCGAGTGCGCCGAGGCCGGCAAGTATCCCGTTTACTGCAATCCACCACTTGATCATGTTAATGCTGGTTTCCGCTCCGGAATGGAAAAAACCATAAATTATAAGCCCTATAACGGCAAAGGATATCCCCCATGCTACTATTTTCCCCCAGGATCTTTTTGGAGGAATCGCCGATATGGTTTCAAGATCGATATCCTTGCCGATATTCGATAGTATGCCCGGGACATGTCCTGCACCAACAACGGCAACAATCTTCTTCCCTTCTGCACCAGTTATGGAGGAAGCGAGATACCGGTCACGTTCATCGATTAATGTGGTCTTGATTTCAGGAAGCTTCTTTCCGAAATTTTCAAGGGCTATTTCAATACTGTCCTTTTCTTTCAAAGCTTCAATTTCTTCTTCGGTAATATCATCAGATAAAAAAAGAGAAATGGGCACTTCGAATAAAAGTCTCAACTTGCTTGTAAATCCGATATTTCGCCATGTCCGTATCAAAGTCGTTCTAATGTCCCGGTCGGCAAGGACAAGACTTGCTCCTATAGAATCAGCTTTTTGAATGGCTCTTAACATTTCTTCGCCCGGTTTTATGCCAAACCTGTCGGCTAATTTTTTTTGTACAGATGCCATAAGGAGCTGAAATAAAAGGAGGGATGTTCGCTTTTTTCTCACAAGACCGACGAGATCGGTTTTTTCCCATGCATCCTTTTGTGTGATCGCGTCATAACGAGACTGACAAAGCTCCACACACACGGTATCGGGTTTTTCATCTTCAATGATGTTTTCGACAAGATCGGCACTTTCCCTTGATACATGAGCTGTTCCTATGAGTATTATATCCTTGTCGCCTGATCTTATTCGCCTTATGTCGTTGTTTCCCATTGCAAGCCTTTTTATTCTTAAAGCGGCACGCTAACAATATTTTTCATTCTTGTAAAGGAAAATGAAACCGGCTATTTTACTTTACGTAAGGAATTTTTTTATTAATATTTTACCGCAACGCAAGGAAGTTAAAAATAAAAATGCTTACCGTAAAACAAAGAATCATTATCGACATCATATCAGTTGCATTTGGCGGCTCGGGTATAGGGAGATTTGAGGGGCAAGTTGTCTTCGTGCCCTTTACAGTTGATGGCGATAAAGTAGAGGCTGAAATAACTAAAATAAAGAACAGGTATTGTGTTGCGTCACTTACACGGGTGCTTTCGCCATCGCCTTATCGAGTTATCCCTCGCTGCAGCCTCTTCAAGGTATGCGGCGGCTGTCATTATCAGCATATCGAATATGAACACGAATTGGCAGTAAAGAAACGTCAGATTGTGGATATCTACGAGAGGATAGGGGGAATTACTTCTCCTCCTGTCGAAGATGTAGTCCCATCGCCGGAAGAATATGCGTATCGGCAGAAAGCCGATTTTCATTGCAGGAAAGAAAGAGGGAAAACTTCTGTGGGATTCATGGGTCTGGGCAATATAGATGTAATAGATGTCACCCGTTGTGAAATTGTCGATGAGTCAATTAATGAAGAATATAAAAATGTGAAGCATCGCGTAATATCAGGAGAAGTAGATGATATGCGTTTGCGTATTTGGTCCGGTGTCCCCTATAAATCGGATTGGCGTATTGAAAGGAAAGTCAAAGACAAAATTCTGACCGTGCCCTATAATAGTTTTTTTCAGGCGAATGCCACGCTTGCAGATGCACTTGTTGATTCAGTGGAAGAAGCCTGCAATCCACTGTCAGGTTCTACCGTTTTTGACTGTTATTGCGGATCTGGTATTTTCTCTCTTTTCCTTGCTTCCGGTGCGAGGAGAGTCATAGGATGTGACACCGACAGCAGCGCACTCAGATCTGCGGAACATAATTTAATCAGTAACAACTTAACCAGTGCTTTTTTTTATCATGGCTCCGCGGAAAAGATCATGAGAAAACTGCGACAGAAATCATTCCCTATAGATACAGTGCTTCTGGATCCTCCGCGAGGGGGATTAACCGCAGGGATATCCAGAGAGCTAATTGCGCTCGGTCCCACGAAAATTATTTATCTTTCCTGTAATCCTGCTACCCAGGCGCGAGACATACAATGCCTGGAGGCAGGTGGATATATGCTGAATAAAGTAAGGCCATTCGATATGTTTCCAAAAACAAAACATGTCGAAGTTCTGGCCATTCTTAAAAAAGGATTTTCTAAAAATTATCTTGACCCTTAAGAAAAAAACTGAATAAGTGGTATGAAGTTTCTGCCTGAAACAGTTCCGGGAGTATTTCGAGTGTGGTTTTAAAAATGAAGGATCGGGAAGTGGCTCATTCTGTTTGCGCCTGAGTAAATTGCATCGAAAGGAGAAAGTGATGGCGGTTACACCGCGGGATGCTGCGACAGTTATTCTGCTTCGGAAAGCAAGAAGCGGTAAAGATGAGGATTTCGAAGTTCTCATGGCGCTGAGAAATCGTAAGAGCAGTTTTGTGCCAAGTTCATACGTTTTCCCCGGAGGAAGAGTTGACGACGAAGACTGTCTCACAAAATTAGAGAAATTTTGTCGCAGGTCCGACCTGGAAAAAGCAAAAGCATCAATTGAAAAACCATCGTTTCCCGAAATAGACCTGGGCCTCTGGATTGCCGCAATCAGAGAAACCTTTGAGGAGATGGGCCTTCTATATGCATACCGGAAAGATGGTTCTTTCATGCGGTTCGATGGCAGTAATGATGAAATTGAGAAATATAAAGCATACCGAAAAAGCCTGGCGGACAGGAGCGTAAGTTTTGCCGAAATCCTTTCAGAAGAAAGATTGACTTTGGCCTTGGACCAGCTTTACTATTTTTCTCACTGGATTACGCCTGAATTGTCACCGAAGAGGTTCGATACAAGATTCTTTGTTGCCGAGGCTCCCCGCTTTCAAACAGCGCTGCATGATGGACAGGAATTAACGACGCATCTCTGGATTAGACCCCGGAAGGCTCTTGAACAATATTGGCGGCATCAGTTTCATATGGTGGTTCCTACCATTGTGACTTTGGAGGAGCTATCCCGCTTCAAAAGGATTGCAGATGTCATTGAATCCACCAGGGGTAAGGAAGTGCAGAGTGTTATGACACGTATAGTGGTTACAAATGGCGAAGTCCAGGAGCATGCTCCTGATGGGAGAATCTTCAGAAATCTTGTCGCTTCCGAATAAAAAAAAGAAGTGGCCCGTGCGTTTTCTATGTTTCCGGTTGAAAAATAAAAAAGTCCTGGCTGATCTGATGAGAAAGATGCATCCGATAAAGTGCATATGAAATGAGGAGGATGTCTATGGAATCGAGTGCGATCGAAAACAAGGTAATGAGTGCAAGAGAGGCTATCAATCGCTTTGTGAATGACAATGATGAACTGATAATCGGAAATTATACAGTAGGTACGTGCTGCGAACTAGTGTACGAGATTGTCAGGCAGAAAAAAAAGGGCTTTACTCTTTATTCTCAGTCGGGAATTCTGGACGTCGATGTGCTTGTGAATGCCGGATGTATTGACAGACTGGTCAGTACGTACGTCTTGCGTTCGGGAGGAAAAAAGGGAGGGGGTGCCGTTGAGCGCGCCATGCGAGCAGGGACACTTGAATGGGAAGATTATACAAATTTTAACTATAATGCACGACTTGTAGCCGGTATGCACGGGTTTTCTTTCATCCAGGTTCTTGAGGGAGTAATGGCGACTGACCTTTTCAAAAAAAGGGGCTTTATGGGTGAAGACAAGTATCGTGTGATACAATGCCCCTATACCGGAAAAGATATACTGACTGTGCCTGCTGCAAATCCCGATGTGTGCATTGTTCATGTCCAGAGAGCAGATAGAGACGGAAATGCCCAGTACTGGGGAGCAATGGGAAGCGTTGCCGCGGCTGCACTTTGCAGTAAGCGTATCATTGTGTCATGCGAAGAGATAGTCGAACATGATGTAATTAAATCGAGTCCTCACTTAACTATAATTCCCTCGTACAGAGTAAATGCTGTCGTAGAAATCCCCTGGGGAGCCCATCCTACTGAAGTTCTGGGTTATTACAACCTGGACAGGTTTTTTTACGGCATGTTCATGATGTCCAATGCTACTGAAGAAGGTGCAAGGGCCTGGATGGATGAATGGGTATACGGTTGCAAAGACCGGGAGGCCTATATCGATCATTATGCCCAAAAATTCGGATCAGGTATGCTCGACAAATTGAAGGCAAGGGCATTTTTTTCGGCGCCTGCGAATTACGGATCGGCATTCATATCTTCCTGGGATGAAAACGGAAGAGAGCGGACCATGGGGATTACATTGGAAACTCTGGAAAAAACTATGGAAGAAAGGGGAATGCTTTGTGAGTAAAAAATACACGTTAAACGAACTGCTGATTATTACATGTGCAAAAGAAATAAAGGATTACGAAAATGTTATTCTTGGCGTGGGGTTGCCCACCACAGCCGGTGCATTAGCTAAAGCGCTTTATGCGCCGCATACGACATTAATGATGGAGTCGGGTATTATCGATTTCGAACCGTTGATTCCTCTCAACCATATTGCAGATGCTCATTCATGCAGGGGCTTTTCCTATGCCACCGATCTTTTTTCAGCTTTTACAATGACCTATAGAGGGTTTGTCGATGTCTGTTTCCTTGGGGTCGGCCAGGTTGATAAATACGGCAATCTGAATACAACGTGTATCGGGGATTATTATAAGCCTGATCTCAGGCTTCCTGGTTCGGGAGGTGCAGCAGATTTCATTTCATATGCAAAGCGAACTATTCTTACAATGCGAGGCGGTCAGTTTGTAGAAAAACTGGATTATTTTACTTCGCCAGGATATCTGGAAGGAGGGGAAAGCAGAAACGGATCAGGATTATTTCCTAAGGATTCGGGACCTTCTATGCTGCTGACCACCAAAGGCGTTTTCAGGTTCGATAATGAGACAAAAGAGATGTACCTGGATAAAATTCATCCAGGAGTTACTGTCAACGATGTAAAAAAAGATATTCCGTGGGATTTAAAAATCTCTTCTAATTTGACGACTACGGAACGCCCTACGGATCGCGAAATCGATTTTGTAAGGTATTTTGCACCGGTTGAATCTGCAGGAAGGGAACTTATGATGGAATTGGCCGTTACTTCAGTATTCAATCACGCTCAGGAAAGAGGTAAAATGTGAAAAATGAAATAAGAAAGGCCGCAGCATTAAAGCGGAGCGGCCTTTCTTCAACATGGTAAATTTTTTTAATTAATCACGGATTTTTTTTGGCTTTCTGTTTTGCTATTTCCTCTTCTCTTAAAACTTTCCTAAGCACTTTTCCTACAGCAGATTTAGGGAGTTCTTTTCTGAATTCAACCTCTTTAGGTACTTTGTATGCAGTAAGTTTTTCTTTACAAAATGAAACTATCTCTTCTTCAGTAAGTGTGACTCCTTCTTTCGGCACAATGAAAGCCTTAACTGTTTCTCCTCTATATTCGTGGGGAATGCCTGCCGTTACCGCATCCTGAACCTTCGGATGCTGATAGAGAACCTCATCTACTTCGCGAGGATAAATATTGAATCCTCCGGCTATTATCATGTCTTTTTTCCTGTCTACGATAAAAAAGTAGTCATCGTCATCCTGGATGGCAATGTCGCCTGTATGGAGCCATCCGTCTTTGAGTTCTTTAGCGGTTTCTTCAGGATTATTCCAGTAGCCTTTCATTACGAAGGGAGATTTAATTATTATTTCACCCGGTTCTCCTTTAGGAACATCCTCATTGCCATCCTGCAGATCCACAAGGCGAATATCGGCGCCTGGAATCGGTATCCCGATACTTCCGGCTTTCTTCAGTCCTAGAATCGGATTTGACATTCCAACTGATGTAGTTTCGCTCATACCCCATCCTTCGCTGAAGAAAATGCCTAAATCCTGAACTTTTTCTATTAATTCAACGGGCATAGGAGCGGCTCCGCTGTTGAGAAGCCCCAATTTTTTTCCGAGATTCTGTTCAGGTGCTTTGGGGTGACTCACAAGAGCGGTAATGAGAGTAGGCACGGTAGGGAAGAACGTGATTTGATCATAATTCGCAATCGTAGCAAAAAGTTCGTCTATTTCGAAGCGAGGAACTTGAATCTGAGTCGCACAGCTCCACACAGCCCAATTCATAACGACAATATTTCCGTAGACGTGAAAATAAGGAAGTACTGCAAGAACATTCCGCTTCTCCGGTGGAGTAAGCGGTACCGTAGGATTTCCCCATAGGGCGCAATTAACGGTAGCGGCTATAATGCAGCTATGAGTAAGAACAGCGCCTTTAGGTACACCGGTGGTGCCGCCTGTAAACTGGATAACAGCAGGATCATCGGGGCTGATTGATACGCCGGGCCGTTTTGTATTCTTACATTCATCGAGCAGTGTAGAGAAGTGAAACCATCCTTCTTCCAGATTAAGGCTCTTGGCCGAACTTAACGGCATTCCATTTATAAAATCAGTAACTCCGGTGACAATAACTTTGGGAATTTTTACCTGCCTGGTCAATCCGCGGATAGTATCGAGAACCATATCAAATGTTACAAGAGCCTTCAAACCCGTTGTTTCAGCAATCAATTTCAGTTCGTCCTGTGTATAAAGGGGATTCATATTAACAACAATAGCACCGATTGAAAGCGCTGCATAATACGCAATCGGATACTGGGGACAATTCGGCAGATGAAGGCCGATTCGGTCGCCTTTTTTAATTCCTGATTCTCCCAGTGCATTCGCCATTCTGAGCACCTGCCGGCGTAATTCCCAGAAGGTTATTTCCGTTCCGAAATAGTTAAGGGCGGCTTTATCAGGATAACTGTTTGCCGGTATTTGGAGCAACTCAGGAACAGGTATACGTGGATAGCGAATATCAGTTGGAACATTATAATCATAATGTCGCTGCCATGGTCTGTTTTGCATCACACACCCCCTCACGCTAAAGTCTTCTTGAAAAATTTGTAATTATTCCGGACCGCCGCTGTTGTTGCACTCCGGTGCCACTGAATTCCAATCCGCTCCGGCCGGATTTAGAAAAAAACCTGCATTCATACGATTTTTTAAACTTCCAAATATTGCCTCTTTATCTCCGGCTTTTTGGCAAGCTCTTCAGGGGTTCCTTCGAATCCCACGTGCGCCTTGCCCATAAGATAGAGGCGGTGGGCCATTGCAAGGGCAACTTTGATGTTATGTTCTACAAGAAGAATTGATACTCCAGCTTTATTGATTTCAATCAGGACGTCTCTTACTTCTTCTACCATAACAGGTGCCAGACCCTCAGTTGGCTCGTCTATCAAAAGGAGTTCGGGGTTGCCCATGAGTGTCCGGGCAATTGTGAGCATTTGCTGCTCGCCTCCGGAAAGTTGAAAACCCTTATTCGAACCTCTGGTTTTCAAAATCGGAAAATGCTCATAAATGCGCTCGAGCGTCCAGTCTTTTCCTACTCCCTTTGAGTATTTACCTTTTTTAATTCCTAAAAGCAGATTGTCGGTTACAGTCAAATTCGGAAATATTTCTCTTGTTTCAGGGACATACCCGATTCCGACCCGTGCAGTTTTATGGGCCGGCATTCCGAGGATCTGCTCTCCTTTAAAATTTATCAATCCCGATTTGGGCTTCACCAGCCCCATTATGCTTTTAAGTGTAGTGCTTTTTCCCATACCGTTTCGTCCCAGAAGGCATACAAGCTCACCTTTTTCGACTGTCAAGGAGATGCCTTGCAGAACATGGCTTTCACCATAATATGTATTGAGATCTTTAACTTCAAGAAGCATGCTTATACCTCCGTTTCACCCAAATAGGCATCTCTTACCTGTTGATTGTTTTTTATATCCTCTGGAGCGCCGGTTGCCAAAATCTCGCCGTGATGAAGTACGGTAATACGATCGGCAAGTGAAAATACGACATCCATGTCATGTTCGATGATGACCATGGTTTTGCCCTCACTAAGATTGCGGATCAGATTTACCGCATCATGGGTTTCATCCCGTGACATCCCGGCTGTTGGTTCATCGAGCATAATCAGATCGGGATCTGACGCAATGGCCATACCGAACTCGAGTGATCTGTTCTTTCCGTAAGAAAGTGCCGATGCAGGGAAATTTCGTTCGTTGAAAAGATTGAGCTTTTTCAGAATTTCATCTGTTTCATTGGTGATATCGCCAAGGTTATCAACTCGTCGCCACATATTGAATCGAATTCCGCGGCGCGACAAAACGACGGATCGTATGTTCTGAAAAGCCGTTTGACGGGCGAAAGTGCTTGTAAGCTGAAAAGAACGGCCTATTCCATGACGAAAAAGTTCATGGGGCGTTGCATGAGTAATATCGTGCTCTTTAAAAATGACCTTTCCGCGGCTGGGGATCAATCCACCTATTATGACATTGAATAAAGTCGTTTTTCCGGCTCCGTTAGGGCCGATTACCGCATGCCGCTCGCCTTTTTCTACTTGAAGACTGATATCAAAAAGTACCTCCAAGCCCTTGTAATCAAAGTATATTCCTCTCGTTTCCAGTATATTCATAGGATAGTCCTCCTTGCTAGGCCTTCTGCAATTTGCTTTTGAACAACCATGCCTTGATGGACCACCAGAGTCCTACGGCACCATAGGGAGCGTACATGACAACCAAAATGAAAATGAGCCCATTTACAAGGTCGACGCGTTCCGTATACCTGGATGTGAGTTCGTCAAAGACATGGAGGAGACCTGCCCCGAAAATAGGTCCAAAGAAACTGGCAATGCCGCCTATGTACGCACCCATTAAAGGATAGAAGGAAACGAAAATCGTAAGGACGCCATCGGTGGATACCAGATTATGAAAAAGTGCGTAAACCCCTCCTACAATACCGGTTACTGTACCCGAGATAATGAGTACAAGCGCCTTGGAATGCTTGACCCGGTACCCCAAATATTCAACCCTTTGAGCGTTATCTCTGATGCTGATCATAACGCTTCCAAAAGGCGTCTTCACCAGCCACCACATGAAAAATGCCAAAAGTCCGAGAACAACAAAGGCAAAATAATAAAAATTGGTAGGATCTGTGATATCAACGTTCGTAAATCCCAGGTGTATGGGGGGGGTATCATAACCTGCTATTCCGTCTTCTCCGCCGGTAATTTCCCTGAATTTGAGGCAAATAACATACAGAAGCTGCCCGAAAGCAAGGGTCAGCATTGCAAAAGCTGTTCCGGTCACGCGCGCTAAAAGAGGAGCGACAATGCACGCGAGAAGAAGTGCGCTGATGGCGGAAATGAAAATGACTCCGATAAGTGGAAATCCCTGTATATGAGTGAGCGACAGGGCGGCTGCGTATGCGCCTATGCCGAAGAACATCGCATGCCCGAAGCTCAGGAGGCCCGTGAATCCGAGGAGAAGATTAATGCTGAGCGCAAACACGGCATCCATCATGAAAGTGACGAGAACATTTGTATAGACTATGCCTATGACATGCGGGAGAATAATCACAATTATGAGACCTATCAGCCAGTAGATGGTAAGTTTCAGCTTTCCGCTCATTTGCTATGCCTCCCTTTCGCCAAAGAACCCGGTAGGTTTGATCGCAAGAACTATAACCATAAAACCGAAAGTGATGACCGGTACAAGGCGCGGTACGAACTGGACGCCGAATGCATTTAGTTCGCCTATGCCCAGTGCCGCTATAAAGGCGCCGAGAAGACTTCCTAATCCTCCGGTGACGACAACGACGAAGCAGTCCATTCCCATCTGGTCGGCCATTCCAGGAAAAACGGTCAGCAAAGGAGCGGCGCAGACCCCCGCTATTCCGGCGAGCCAGGTTCCGATGCCGAATACGAGCATGAATACAACAGGTGTGTTTATCCCGAGAGCACTCACCATCTGCGGGTTTGTCACGGAAGCGCGGACGATCTTGCCAAGTCGGGTCTTAAAGAGGATGAGAGCCATAAAAATCAGAGTGACGCAGGCTATCACTATGATGAAAAGCCGGTATATCGGATAATTTATGTCCAATCCCAGATTTACCAGGCCTGTCAGGGATTCGGGAACCGTGATGATCAGCGACTCGGTTCCCCAAAATACTTTAACTGCTTCGAGAATTACGAGCGACATGCCGAGCGTAAGCAGCAGCTCTGCTATATGGCCGGATGCATGAACTTTCCTGAGGAGAAACCGTTCGGCCAGGACTCCGAAAAAGGCTGCAAATACGGGGGCTATTATGAGCGCCGTCCAAAAACTTCCCGTAACTTGGAGCACGGCATAACAAAAATAAGCCGCCAGCATGAAAAACGAGGCATGGGCCAGATTTAAAATTCCCATCATACCAAATATCAGAGTAAGTCCTGAAGATACGAGAAAAAGCAACATTCCGTAAACCAGTCCATGTATACCCTGAGTAATGTACATTCCAACAACCGAACTCATGTGCGAAATCTCCTTTTCTTTATTAGTGGTAAGGCTTAAAAAATTCTTACATCCGACAGTTGTGCTATTTTTTTACTTACTTCCAAGTCTAAAGAAGAGGCTTTATTTCTGAGTAAGAAACCTGGCAGACATCAATTCCAAATCTTGTTCACGCAAAGGGCTTCACTTGTTCTCTTTGCATGGAACAAACGGGGTAACCCCTATAATAATTTTCTCCTTGAACGATTTGCTGATAATGGTTTGCAGGAATGGTACTGAAGGATTTAGATAAATAATGTATTTTTTTGCGACGATTGATCAGGAAAAATCTCTCATTTTGTGAGGATTTTTTCAGTACTGGATTTGCAGCCGATAAGACGATTAACGTACGTGCCGGTTTTGGAATTTCCAAAAGTGCGTTCACGCATTCGAACAGGTGTAAGGGCATAACATTCCCTCGCTTTCATGCGCGATGGTACCTTCGAAGCGCTTCATAGAAAAAAGATCAATGTATCAGCATCCCCACAGTGCCGCCGGACCCTCTAGAGTTCTGGTCCGGGTTGAAACTAGCCAAAGAGGAGAAGCTTGTCAAGTAAAAAATAAAAAGAGAAATTGAGGCCGGGAAAGATCGAAGGCCAGAATGTGCAGCACATGTTTGCTATGTGATTGAAAAAGCGCATAGTGTTCTTCCTTTAAAAAATTTGCAAATATTGGACTGCGATTCCGGTGCTTCAGCCACTCGCAGTGATAAAGAGGAAAAATTTTTTGCATCCTTTCCTGATGTAATGTAAAGACAAGAAAACACACAGACTCGTAGTATCATTGAATTGAAAAAGATGTATTGTTTGAGAACATCCAAATAAGATCTTATCTCATTCAATTAAAAGGGGGCTTTTATGAAACTGCAGGATCTTTTCAGATTAAACGGGAAAATTGCTCTCGTAACCGGAGGAGGCAGGGGAATTGGCAAATTTATAGCGACAGGTTTTGCCGAAGCCGGTGCCGATGTAGTGATTACTTCGCGAAAGATGGAAAACCTTCAAGCGGCTGCTGACGAATTGAAACGAAAGTACGGCGCTGAAATTCTGCCAATTGCCTGTGACATAAGCAAGGAATCGGATATAGATCTGATGCTGAATGCCGTAAAAAATAAATTCCCCAGGATCGACATTTTAGTCAACAATGCCGGTGCAACCTGGGGCGCTCCCACTTTGGAATTTCCTCTTGAAAAATGGGATTATCTTTTTGATGTTAATGTAAGGGGGATTTGGATCCTTACCCAGAAAGTTGCAAATCTCATGAAACAGCAGGGAAAAGGGAACATCATTAACATATCATCCGTTATGGGATTCAGAGGTTCGGATGAACTTGGGCACCCGGCTGTGCCCTATAATTCTACTAAAGCAGCAGTTAATGTGCTTACAATGAATCTTGCCGTTAAACTTGCACCCTACAATATCAGGGTGAATGCGATTGCACCGGGATTTTTTGGAACCGATATGATGGCGTATGTAAATAAAGAAGAATTTAAAAAGGTTCGTGAAGCTATTTTAAATGTTGTGCCTCTGAACAGAATAGGCGGTGAAGATGATATGAAAGGAGTAGCCGTGTTTCTTGCCTCCGATGCTTCGGCCTATATGACAGGCCATGTGCTGGTAAATGACGGCGGCCAGCTGGCCAGATAATCCTTGAAACCGGGCTTCTGAAAAAGCTGAAAACCCCGCGTGAGCGGCGGGGTTCCTTTTCTTTAAATGGTAACTACTTCATCCAATATGTTCAGTTCCGGTTTGCCGTCCAGCAACTGTCCTATTTCCTTTGAGAAGTCTTTAAAATGCGAGCTTGATGAATGTGCCTGGATTGCTTCCATGTCCCGGTATCGTTCGATAACAGTAAGCTGATTTTGATTCGCCTTGTCACGGCATATGGCGTATGCAAGAGTACCTTCTTCTTCACGGACTTTCGGTACTAAATTCTTGAAAAGTTCAATGGCTTCTTCGATTTTGCCTTCTTTTATTTTCATTTTTGCAATTATAGCAACCATAATAGTATCCTTTCAGAGTGCCGGCAATTACCGGGAAATAATGGATCCGGCAGCCGATTATGGAAAAAAGTGATTTTTCATTCGATTATCAGGCCATCCCCCCACACCATGTCATCGTTTGACAAATGTGAGGGGATGGTGATTTGTCACAGGCAATGATCTACTTCTGGGTATAATCGTACCATCCCTTGCCCGTTTTCTGGCCGAAATCTCCTCGAGCCACCCTCTTTACCAGTTCAGGTGTGGGCAGCTTCGATTTATCGCCTGTTTCCCTGAACAATTCCATGCCGATGTCGTAAGAAAGATCCAGGCCGGTCAGGTCGTTCAGGCGGAATGGGCCCATGGGATGCCCGGCTCCATACACACATGCTTTATCGATGTCTTCAAAGGATGCGACTCCCATTTCGAGCATCCACATGGCTTCACCGGAAATGGCCGAAAAGATTCTGTTAAGGACGAATCCCCATACTTCTTTCTTTATGTGAATAGGAACCTTGCTTATTTTTTCACAAAGCTGCATCGAAATTGCGGCTGTTTCATCAGAGACATGCGGTCCCTGGACTACTTCCACAAGTTTCATGACGAGTGCCGGATTGAAGAAGTGAAGATTGCATACTTTTTCCGGTCTTTTCGTTGCGTCAGCAATTTTTGAGCTTACTATCATCGAACTGTTGGTTGCCAGTATGGCATGCGGCGGCGCAACTTTGTCCAGCTGTGCAAATACCTGCCGCTTCAGAGCCAGTCTTTCCAGAATTGCTTCAATCACATAATCGGCGTCTTTTGCAGCTTCTTCGAGATTGGGGGTAAATGAAATATTGCCTCTGATCTCCTTTGCCTGGTCTTCAGTCATTTTTCCCTTTTTGACGCGACCTTCCAGATAACTTCCGGCAAAATCCTCTGCCTTTTTGAGAATTTCGGGGACCACATCGGTGCACTTTACTTTATAGCCGGAGATGGCACACTGAAGCGCAATCTGGTGACCCATATTGCCGGCGCCGACCACACAAATGTTTTTTACATCTTCAATCTTCATGATAATGTCTCCTTCCGATCTAGTATTTTCAAGCACGAACTCTGTACTCAAAATTTGAAGGGGCGGTCTCCTTTGCATCGGGGAGACCGCCTAAGAAAAGGCATGCTTTGATATTTTATCTTTTAAGATTTTCGATAACCGTGGCAACACCGAGCCCGCCGCCGCAGCAGGAGCCGAAAATGCCGTATTTGCCGCCACGTCTTATCAGTTCGCGCATAGTGAACATACAGATACGGGCACCCGATGCACCATTGGGATGGCCGAATGCAATAGCGCCGCCATTCGGATTCCATTTATCCATATCTACTTTTTCGCCGGTCTGTTTTTCGATCTCCTTGATGACGGCAAGATTCTGCACGGCAAAGGCCTCGTTGCATTCCATAACTTCCATATCCGACAGTTTCAAGCCGGCGCGCTGAAGTGCCTGTGGCATTGCATATCCGGGCGCTATTCCCATGATTCTTGGATCTACTCCGTAATCGGCGCCGGCAATCCATTTGGCCATTGGCTCATAGCCGAGTTCTTTGGCTTTTTCTTTTGTCATCATTAATACGAAGGCGCTGCCGTCATTGCGGCCCGAAGAATTACCTGCCGTGACTGTTCCATCCTTCTTGAAGACTGCAGGAAGCTTGCTCAGAAGTTCCATGGATGTCTCACGCGGATGTTCATCGATTTTGAATATGATCGGCGGTTTTTTCTTGCCCTGCGGTACGGTCACCGGAATGATTTCTTCATCAAAGTAGCCGGCGTCCATGGCTTTTTTTGCAAGGACCTGACTTCTCAGCGCGAATTTATCCGATTCCTCACGGGGGATATCATACATGACCTGAAGGTTTTCAGCCGTCAGCCCCATGCCTATGCACTCTTCCGGGACAGGCGACAGCTCAGGCGTGATCGGCATAGGTGGAATCAATTGATAGGGGGGCGAACTCATGGAAAATTTGGCAGGAATCTGACTGTATGCTTCCATACCGCCGGCGATTACTATATCCGCCTGGTTACAAAGAATTTTCCATGCCGCATGGTTGATAGAATCAATTGCGGAACCGCACTGCATCTCGACATAACTTGCCGAAGTGGAATAGGGCAGGCCCGCATAGAGAAGAGCCCATCGGGCAGGATTCATTGCATGTGAGCAATGTGCCGCTGAACCTAAAAACACGCAGTCAACATGTGCTTTTTCATGAATCTTGGTCTTTTCTATCAATCCTTTAATGCCGATGCCGGCCATTTCAGAAGCATTAATGTCACGCAGTGTTCCGCCCATTCTCCCGAAGGGGGTACGCATCGCTTCAACAAATACAACTTCCCGTTCACTCATTCTTGAATTTCCTCCTGTTTAGTATTGAAATTATCTTTTCTATACTGCCAATTCATAATTGTTATACGCCTTCTGATTCGCGCTTTCAGTTCAATGTTGATTCCCGCTTCGGACATAGAAAAACTGCGCACAGAAACAGTTTCTGGAAAAGAAGGCGAATAGCTTCGATATCAAACAAACAATCCTGAAAAAGCTGACTTTTTCTTTATTCTCGAGTGTGGTAATGTTGCATAAAGCCTTTTAATTGTCCAGAAAAAATTTATTATTGCAACAAGGCGAGTAAAAACAATTCAGCCATGTAAATAAATATCCTTCCTGCCCATTTTTTGATATGAATAGTTGAAATGCAGTTTCTGAATGATGAGAGAAGCAGGTTATGAACCGAAAGTTCAACCTTTTGCATAAAACATAAAAGAGGAAGGGCTTTGGAATTTACAGGCCCATCTATTGCTTCGAAAGGAATATCCGATGAATATTCAGGCATGTTTCAAATTAAACTATGGAGTGTATATCGTATCATCTTTTCTGGGAGAAAAAATAAACGGACAAATTGCAAATACGGTGTTTCAAACAACTTCGGAGCCAATTACGCTTGCAGTGAGTATCAATAAGCAAAATCTGACACACGAATATATCTCCGGAAGTGGTGTTTTCGCAGTATCTGTATTGGCACAGGATGCTCCGATGGAGTTTATCGGAACATTTGGGTTCAAGTGCGGACGCGATATTGCAAAGTTCGAAAAAGTGAATTATAAAAGGGGTATTACCAATGCGCCCATTGTTCTGGATCATACAATCGCTTACCTTGAAGCGAATGTAACCACCTCAATCGATATAGGGACCCATACTCTTTTTATCGGTGAAGTCGTCAATGCCGATCTCATCGCCGAGGGTGAACCAATGACGTATGCCTACTACCACCTGATCAAAGGGGGGAAAACACCACCGAAAGCGGCTACGTATACACGGGAACAACAAGAAAGGAAAACAGCAAAATATCGGGCCAGATATATATGTGCGATCTGCGGGTATATTTATGATCCGGAGAAAGGTGATCCTGACGGGAATATCCCGGCCGGTACACCGTTTGAGGATATTCCCGATGATTGGGTTTGTCCCGTCTGCGGTGCCTCTAAAGATCAATTTGAAAAGGAATGAAGAGCCCGTTGGGCGGGCGCTTCAGGTAGGTATCTTAAATGCAAAGGAGCACGCAATGAGCAGTGAATTTGAAACGAGCGATATTTTTGAAATTGCAGTGAGAATTGAAGAAAATGGAATTAATTTTTACCGGTATGCGGTCCAGATTGCCGGCGACGAGAAAACGAAGCATATTTTTGAATTTCTTGCAGGAGAGGAAGAAAAACACAAGAATACATTCAGAAGCATACTTTCCCGTATTGAATATCATACAGTGCCTGAGACGTATTCAGGAGAGTACGGGGCCTATCTTAGAAATTATGTTGACAACAATATCATATTTACCAAAGAAATTATGGACCGGGAAATGGCTGCAATAAAAAACGAGCTTGAGGCAATTGATTTTGCGCGCCGCAGAGAATTGGATTCTATCCTCTATTATCAGGAAGTAAAGCAATTTGTATCAAAGGATCATCATGGCGATATAGATAAAATTATAAACGAAGAGCGCAACCATTTCAGAATGTTATCGGAACTGAAGAAGAATCTGTAAATAAATTTGCGCAGTAATCCATTCAAACCTGTAAAGGAAAAAGGAAGGAAAGACGGAGAAATTCGAGAACAGCAAATTTATGGGGAGGCTTCGATATGAATTTAGCGGAGTATTTTGATTCAGTGAAAGGATTGGGAGTTATGGCAACTGCCGACCCGGGCGGAAACGTAAATATCGCGGCAATTTCGAGTCCGGTTATTATGGATGATGAAACGGCTGCCTTTATCATGGCCGGTCACCTGACGTACAAGAATCTTCAGTTGAATCCAAAGGCTGCGTATTTATTCAAAGAGAAAAACGGCTATGATGGAAAAAGACTCTATCTGACGAAAATTGAAGAGAAACAAGATATTGATTTGATAGAAAAAATAAGAAAAAAACGATATCCGATTTTCACGACCAAATATGATAATGAATCGAAATACGTGATTATTTTTCATCTGGATGCCATTGTTCCTCTTGTTGCCGACGGGGTTATGAAGCCGGGAATAAAAGAAGAATAAGAGAATTCATGAAGGGGGAGGTATGATAAGATTTTTTAAAATTGCTTTATTGATTGCCTCGGTGGCGATCTTCCCTTTTACTGAAGTGGGCATTGCAAATCCGCCCGAAGCAGGAGAGGTATTTCGGCAGCTGAAGCTTCCATTTCCTGAAAAGAAAGAGCATCGGCAATACCTGGGAGTAAAAAAAGGTGAAAGTTTTCTGATACGGGATATTGAAGCCGATGTCGTTATTGTGGAAGTTCTAAGCATGTACTGTCCTTTCTGTCAAGTAGAGGCGCCAAAAGTAAATGAGTTATTTTCAATGATCCAAAGTGACGGGAATTTAAACGGAAAAGTAAAAATAATAGGAATTGCGGCAGGAAATTCCAGATATGAGGCGGAAGTATTTACTCAAAAATATGCTGTGCAATTTCCTGTTTTTCCCGATGCCGATTTCACGATTCACAAGATGCTTGGAGAGGTCCGGACACCTTATTTTATAGGCATCAAAAATGAAGGAAAAAAAAGCCGGGTCTTCTATTCAAAATTGGGAGCATTTGGGGATACAGGAGATTTTCTGAAACAACTCATAAGTATGTCGGAAATAGAAAATCAAGGAGTATCAAAATGAAAAAATGGAGTATCTGTTTCTCAGTTGCGGCGGCAATGACAGTCGCAAGCTGCTTTGTAGTTTCTTCTGTCTATGGATTATCCGCTGCATACGAGAGCAATATTTATAATCCGAAAGATCTTAAGCCGACTGATAGTATCTTGAAAGTCGCGAAAGGAGATCCTGCTCCCGATTTCTCCTTGCCCTCGGTAGCCGGTGGATTGATAACCTTGAGCAGCCTGAGGGGGAAAAACGTAGTTATATCTTTCGTTCCGGCTGCCTGGACGCCAGTATGTTCAGACCAATGGCCCGGATATAATATCGTGAAAGAAATTTTTGATGAAAGAAATGCACTACTTTTAGGGATAACTGTGGACAATATACCAACGCTGTATGCATGGACAAAACAGATGGGCGATTTATGGTTCCCGGTTCTTTCCGATTTTTGGCCTCATGGAAAAGCAGCTGATTCTTTTGGAGTTCTGCGATCGGATGGCATGGCGGAACGGGCGATCTTTGTTATCGATTCACACGGTATTATCCAATATATCGATGTTCATGACATCAACAGTCGCCCTTCTCTTGAAAGCATCGTAAACGCTCTGGATGCAATTGTTCAATGAGTTTTAGACTGCTTTTGCCATTGTTCGAAGAGCTTTACGAGAGGTACAACCGGCGGTATTTTGTTTATACCGATCCTCTTTTTTTTCTTTATAATTACAAGGATAAACAAAACCGTGAAATTGCGGGCTTCCTGACTTCCGCTCTTGCCTATGGCAGAGTGGCGCAGATCAAAAAAAGTGTCGCCTGCGTGCTCGGGGAAATGAAACCCGATCCCTACCGATTTCTCATGAGCGGATCAGAAAAGACATTTAGTGAAATTTTCAATTCTTTTAAACATCGTTTCACCACGGGACAGGAGATGGCGAGTGTCTTGACAGGATTGAAGCGGGTAATAGAGAAACATGGTTCTATCGAAGCCTGTTTTATTTCAGCTTTTACGGCACACAAAAAAGATATCTTTCCGTCACTTTCCTCATTTGTTAAAGAAATACAGGTAAAAGAGCAAGGGACCTACAATAGCCTTCTTCCTTTTCCGTCACGTGGAAGCGCATGCAAGCGCCTCAACCTTTTTTTAAGGTGGATGATCAGAAAAGATGAAGTTGATCCGGGAGGATGGGCCGGGATTGCACCCTCGGCACTTATCGTACCTCTGGATACTCATATGTACAAAACGGCAGCCATATTGGGGATGACAAAGCGCCGTCAGCCTGATATGAAAACGGCGATTGAAATTACGGAAGCTTTGAAAATTCTTGCGCCCGAAGATCCGGTTAAGTATGATTTTGCCTTGACGAGGCTTGGAATATGCAATGATGCCGATCCTCTGTCATTCATCAACCGCTGCCGGGCGGTTACATCGGGCATTCACACATATGGAAGGAACTTCCGATATGAAAATAGATAAATGGAAACTTGCCTGGGGAATTTTACTGATATTTCTGTCGATCTTTTTTTATGCGGTGCATTTTATCGTATTCCGTGATCCTCATCATCTATTCATTTTTTTTGTAGGCGATATTGCATTTGCATTTATCGAAGTGCTCCTCGTAACCATGATAATTCATGAGCTTCTCAATTATCGTGATAAAAAGTCGGCGATTGAGAAACTTAATATGGTGATAGGGGCTTTTTTCAGTGAGGCAGGAACTGATCTGCTGAAAATATTTACTTCATTTGATCGAAATGCCGATAAAATCAAATCCTGGCTTATTGCATGCGGAGAGTGGCCCGAAGAAAAGTTTGAAGGTGCTGCCGGCCAATGTCATCTTTATGAATACAACCTGGATTGTCATTCGGGTGATATGAAATATTTGCAGGATTTCCTTGTTCAAAAGAGAGGATTCCTTTTAAATCTGCTTCAGAATTCAAATCTGTTGGAACATGAACGTTTCACAAATCTGCTCTGGGCAGTCTTTCATCTTACTGAGGAAATGGCGGCAAGAACAGATGTGAATCGCCTTTCGATCACTGATTACAAGCATCTGGCTCATGATATGGAAAGAGCATATATGCTTCTGGTTTCTGAATGGCTCGAATACATGAAGCATTTAAAGCGGAATTATCCTTATCTCTTTTCACTGGCAATGCGAACGAACCCCTTCGATCCGGGGCAACGGCAGAAGTAATGAAATAAAAGGCGTGCTTTTTAACCGAACACTCAGGTTCAGGATATTATACTTCCAGTGCCAGGTGACCTTCTATATGAATCATATTCGTACACGATTGAGAATAGCTCTTATTAGTCTCGGGGCTGTAATGATAGTTGGAACCTTTGGATTCACCGCAATTGAGGGTATGCAGCTTCTTGATTCCTTTTACTTCAGCATCGTAACTATTGCGACTGTAGGTTACGGAGACATCAGACCTGCAACAAGTGCGGGTAAAATTCTGGCTGTCATACTGATTATTTCAGGCATCGGAACTTTTCTCGGCGTTGTAGCCAACGCGACCGAGCTCATGTTGAGCAGGAGAGAACAACACCATCGAAGGGAAAAGCTGAACATGGTGATAGGCGTTTTTTTTAGCGAAATAGGGATATCCCTGCTTTCATTTTTTTCTGAAGCGGATCAGTCCGCTGAAGAGATCCGCAACGAACTCACTATAGAAAGCAGCTGGACAGAAGAAGATTTCAAAAAAGTTGAGGCATCTCTTGGAATATATAAATATGAGTTGGCAAAGGAGAAATTCAATTTTGCAGAATTGAGTGCGCTGGCAACCCCCAAAAAAGACCTTTTGATCAGGCTTATGGAGAACCCGGCGATTCTTGAACATGAGAGTTTTGCAGAATTGCTGAGGGCGGTGTTTCATTTGACTGAGGAATTGAATTATAGAACCGGCATTCCGGAACTTCCTGATGCCGATCTTGCCCATATTGTGATTGATGCAACGCGAGCTTACAGATTGCTGGCCTATCAATGGATAGACTATATGAGACATTTGAAAAGGAATTATCCCTATCTTTTTTCTCTGGCAATGCGGACCAATCCTTTCGACAGTAATGCCTCTCCTGTAATTACAGAATGATCTGTATTCACGGTGCTGTTTCTGAGTACTCACAGCCGATTTGCGGTCGAAATCTCGTGCCTGCAAATATGCAAAAAACAAGCATATGAAAGCTTCACTTACATACCATTATAGTGCCGGCGCGGCCGGCATCTTTTTACGAGAACATCAAAATTGATTAATTCACAAGGTCGTTTTTCCTCTTCTCTGGTGAGAGAGGATTAAGGAGAGGAGAAAGTAACTTATTGTAATGGTATGATTAATTGCCCCCACTGTGCAACCTTCTCCCCTCAAGGGAGAAGGAGTTTTTTGATTTTTAGAATCCATGAAAATTGCTTTTCCTGAAAAAATATACTAGATACAGTAGCTGAGTATGACAAGGCGGTATGAAAATCGAAATGCATGCGGCGGAATTTTCAGTGTCAAAGAAATTATAAGGGAAAAGTATGGATATTTCAGGTAAAACGGCCATAGTAACAGGATCGGCGCGGGGAGTTGGGGCCGCCACTGCAAAACTGCTTGCTGAAAAAGGTTGCAATGTCGTTATCAATTATTCAAAAAGCGATGAACAGGCCAGGGAGTCTGAAGAGATCTGCAGAAGGTGTGGGGTAGAAACTCTGTTATGCCGTGCAGATGTTGCAGATGATACAGATTGCCGAAGAATGGTGGATGAAACCCTGGGGAAGTGGGGGCGTCTTGATATTCTGATTAACAATGCCGGAACAACGAAGTTTTGTGCACACAGCGATCTGGACGGCCTCTCGAAAGATGACTTTCTGCGCATATATGGTGTAAATGTAGTAGGAACCTATCAGATGGTGAGGGCTGCTGCCCCGCATATGAAAAGGAAAGGGAAGGGGTCGGTCGTGAATGTGGCTTCCGTTGCCGGTATTACAGGAATAGGAAGCTCAATTGCCTATGCAGCGTCAAAGGGTGCACTGATTACGATGACGCTTTCTCTGGCGCGCATTTTGGGTCCGGAAATAAGAGTAAATGCCGTGTGCCCCGGATTTATTCAGGGCAGTTGGTTGCGCGAAGGAATGGGTGTAGAAATATACGAAAAACTAAAGCTGGATCTCGAGGCTGCTGCGCCGTTACATATGACTGCAACACCTCAAACCGTCGCGGAATCTATAGTGCATTTTGCAGCAGGCATGCCCCTGGTAACGGGAGAGACTTTGATTCTGGATGGCGGATTTCATTTGAATACGACTCCCATGGCGCGCCGATAATGTGTGGGAAGCAAGTACCTATTTCCTTGTTTCATTTTTAGCAGCTGATAAATTTAATTCATAAATTTTTTATCCGGCACGTCGCCATTGATTTTTGTAAAGGCCTGCTCAAGAAATTACAAAAAAGCAAGTTCTCCAGGTGTTTTGATAATGAAATCAGGATCGGCTGCTCTGAGCCTGATTTCCGAATGCCACCCCCATGTAACGGCAACAGTGTGTACTCCGGCTGATTTTGCTTCCCGAATGTCACCTGCAGTATCACCTATGTAGTAAGTTTGAGACGGAGATTTCCCCCACCGGTCCATTGCATAGGTTATTTTTGCAGTTTTGCTCAACATGAAATCAGCACCTAATATATCACTGAAATACCTGTCGATTTTTTCCCTTCGAAGAGTTTCCCGAACCATTTCTTTGTAGTTTGAAGATATTACTGCAAGAATGCCGGTCCACGAAAAATGCGTAAGTATTGATTTTATTCCCTGAAATGCGCATACATTTGAGTAATCAATTGAAGGCCCCAGGATTTTCGATGCCCTTCCGAAAGCTTCCAGTGATACCCCTTTTTTTGCAATTGCCTCATAAAAATTTTCCTCGAACAGATCCAGAAAATCTTCACGTGTTTTGATAATATGACAGTCGATTTCTTCGAGACAACTCCTGATCGCTTTTTCATAGAGATTCAAAGAATCGACGATAACTCCGTCAAAATCAAAGAGATAAAGTTTTTCTGTCATTTTGTTGTTCCTTCGAATAATGCCGAAACATTTTCTTTCGAGGGGTTGTACACGATTCCGGACTCTGTAATAATGCCTGTAATATACTGGTGAGGAGTTACATCAAAAGCGGGATTGTAGGCACCGACCCCGCAAGGAGTCGTTCTTATTCCTTGGAATGCAAGCACTTCATCTGTATTGCGTTCTTCAATAGGGATATCTTCACCGCTGTCGATACCGATATCAACCGTTGAAAGGGGGGCCGCTACATAGAAAGGAATTGCATGTTCTTTTGCAAGTACTGCAAGAGTATACGTGCCTATTTTATTTGCCGTATCTCCATTCGAAGCGATCCGATCGGCACCTACGATAACAAGGTCTATCTTTCCTTGCTTCATAATGAAACCTGCCATATTATCGGTGATGACAGTTGCGGGGATGCCTTCACTGAACAATTCCCAGGCCGTAAGCCGGGCACCTTGCAAAACAGGTCTTGTTTCACAGGCAAATACATGCATCCTCTTTCCTTCTTCACGGGCAGCCCGGATTACTCCAAGAGCCGTACCGTACCCGCCTGTCGCCAGGGCGCCGGCATTGCAGTGAGTTAAAATTGAAATATTATCGGAGATCAAGCAGCTGCCGATTTTGCCTATTCTCCGATTGATGAGTACATCCTCTTCAAGAATAGTAAGTGCTTCTTTTTTTAAACATACTTTCAGGTGTTCACAATCAGAACGGTATTCATTTTCTTCGAAACACCGCTTCATTCTTTTGATAGCCCAGGAGAGATTGACAGCTGTCGGTCTTGTTTTTGAAAATTTGTCACATAAAAGAGTAAAGATATGCCGGAATCTTCCGGGATGTTCGTCCTTAACCTGTACCATGCCGAGGGCAATACCCAATGCCGCAGCGATACCGATAGCAGGAGCTCCTCTTACAGTTAGGTTTTCTATTGCACGCAGTATCTCATCAGGGTGGGTGCACGTTACATAGCGCAGTTCTCCCGGTAATGCCTTCTGGTCAATGAGAACCACTCCCTCTGCTTTCCATGTTATGGGTCTGATTATCATTTCGAAAGCTTCTTCTGCAAAATTTCATTCACTATTTTAGGATTGGCCTTTCCCTTCGTCGCCTTCATAACTTGCCCTACAAAAAAGCCGAACAGTTTATCCTTTCCCTTTCGATAATCTTCCAACTGGGACGAATTATGTTTCAGGACTTGATCGATAACTGCTTCGAGAGCGCTCGAATCGGTGATCTGTACAAGTCCTTTCTCTTCGATTATTTCCTTTGGATCTTTAGCTGATCTCCACATTTCTTCAAAGACATCCTTGGCAATCTTTCCGCTAATAGTGCCATTTTCTATGAGTCCTATCATGTCACTTAATGCCTGGGCACGTATCGGGCATTCTTCCATAAGAAGTTTGTCTTCATTAAGATGTCCCAGCAAATCTCCCATCACCCAGTTGCTTGCGAGTTTCGGGCGCCCACTTTTAATAGCCACTGTTTCAAAAAAATCGGCAAGGGCCCTGGAAGCTGTAAGAACACCCGCATCATACGGGGGAATTCCATATTTTTTTATAAAGCGTTCGCGCTTCTCAAGGGGGAGTTCGGGAAGAGAACCCCGGATTTCTTCAATCCAATCGCCGGAGATAACGACAGGGACAAGGTCGGGATCAGGAAAATAACGATAATCATGCGCTTCCTCTTTGCCCCTCATCGAATGAGTCATACCCTGGGAATCGTTCCAAAGGCGGGTTTCCTGTACTACCGCATCGCCGTTATCCAATACATACTGCTGGCGCTTGATTTCGTACTCAAGAGCTCGCTGGACATTCCTGAAGGAGTTCATATTCTTCAATTCCGTTCTGGTTCCAAAAATGTCCTCACCTTTTGGACGGAGTGATACATTGGCATCACACCTGAAACTTCCTTCTTCCATATTGCCGTCACAGATCTCCAAATATACGAGAATTTCATGGAGCCTTCTGAGATATTCGGCTCCTTCCTCCGGGCTCCTCATATCGGGTTCGCTTACTATTTCTATAAGCGGTACTCCCGTTCTGTTGTAATCCACATAGCTCACCGGGTTTATTTCATCATGGATCAGTTTTCCCGCATCCTCTTCCATATGAATTCTCGTAATGCCTATTCTTTTTGTACTACCGCCTAATTCCAGGCTTATATAGCCGTGTTCTGCGAGCGGCTGATCATATTGGGATATCTGATATCCCTTGGGAAGGTCAGGATAGAAATAATTCTTTCGTGCCCATACATTGGATGAATTTATAGTGCAATTAGTTGCCAGTGCCATTTTAATAGCGTATTCAACTACTTTTTTATTGAGTACCGGGAGCACACCGGGCATTCCAAGGCATACAGGACAGGTATGACTGTTTGGCTCGGCTCCGAAGCGTGTGGAACATCCGCAGAAAATCTTTGTTTTTGTCAGAAGCTGAGCATGAACTTCAAGCCCAATTACCGGCTCATATTCCATGAAGCAAGGGCCTCCTTTTTTCTAAATTGATTTGCTTTTCGAAAGCGGACGCAGCCTGTAGCAACTTTTCCTCTTTAAAGTATCCCGCCAGAAGCTGAAGCCCTATAGGAAGACCTCCTTCAGAATAACCGCAGGGTATTGATATGCCGGGAATTCCGGCAAGATTGGCTGGCAGCGTAAATACGTCGGACAAATACATCTGAAGCGGATCATCGGTTTTTTCCCCTATTTTAAAGGCCGGGGTGGGGGTTGTCGGGGTCAGAATGACATCACATACTTTGAAAGCGTCATCGAAATCCTTTTTCATGAGACTGCGGATCTGTGATGCCTTTTTATAATAGGCGTCATAATAGCCTGACGAAAGCGCATAGGTGCCTATCATTATTCTGCGTTTAACCTCTGCTCCAAATCCCTGAGAACGACTCTTTTTGTACATATCCATAAGATTACTGCTTCCAGCCGCCCTGAACCCGTATTTCACCCCGTCATAACGGGCCAGATTTGAACTCGCTTCGGCGGGCGCCACAATATAGTAGGCGGCGACACCATATCGTGTATGAGGCAATGATATATGACAGGATTTCGCACCGAGTGCCTCTATAAAAGCTATGACCTTTTCAACGGCAGACGAAACTTCCGGGTCCATTCCTTCGATGAAATATTCTTTCGGGATGCCAACTGTCCAGCCCTCAATTCCCCTTTTAAGAAAGCTCTCATAGTCCGGAACTTCGGCGGGGACCGAGGTTGATTCGTTCGAATCATATCCCGCTATCACATTCATCATAATTGCGCAGTCTTGTACGTCCTTTGTCATTGGCCCGATCTGGTCCAGTGAGGAAGCAAATGCAACGAGGCCGAAACGAGATACTCTTCCATAGGTAGGTTTCAGTCCCACTACACCGCAAAGAGCGGCCGGCTGACGGATAGAGCCTCCGGTATCGGTACCGAGAGAAGCAATACATTCATCAGCGGCTACAGCTGCTGCAGAGCCCCCGCTTGATCCACCGGGAATTCTTTCCGGATCCCAAGGATTTTTCGTTATTCCGAAATATGATGTTTCGGTTGACGACCCCATGGCAAATTCATCCATATTTGTCTTGCCGGTGAAAATCGCTCCTGCATTTTTCAGCTTTTTTATCACTGTCGCATCATAAGGGGGTATAAAGTCTTCCAAAATATGTGAACCGCAGGTGGTCTTGATTCCACGTGTGCAGAGCAGGTCTTTAACAGCAATCGGAATTCCCGTAAGTTGAGACATATTGCCTCTTCTTATTTCAATATCCGATTTTCGGGCTGATTCGAGAGCATCTTCTTTCAAGAGTGTGATATAGGAATGTACTTCTTCTTCAACGGCTTCTATTCTTTCAAAAACAGAGGCGGTTATATCGAGGGAAGTCAATTCGCCGCTTCTCAATTTTTCATGTAGCTCATGAATGGTTAATTCGTACGGTTCCATAAGCCCCTCATTCTATTACTTTTGGTACTATAAAAGAATCGCCGTTATCATCTGGGGCGTTGGCAAGCGATGCCTCTACAGGAAGTGATTTCATTTCCACATCATCTCTGAATGCATTGTGAAGGGGAGTCGCATGGCTCATCGGTTCTAGCCCCTTCGTATCCACTTTGTTTAATATATCCATATAAAGAAGAATATCGTTTAGTTGAGAAGTGAATTTTTCATACTCACTTTCAGTAAAATCAAGTCGCGCCAGATGAGCCACATAGGCAATTTCATCTTTAGTTATTTTCAAATTTTAATTCCTCCTTTTTACCTAAAACACTTTCCAATAAGGTTGAATCCTTTTTATAATTTTATCGATTACTTTCTGTACCGATGGTCCTGCGCTTTGCTGAATTGTGTCTAGAGAGCAGGGGGAGGTTATGGTCATTCCGCTCATTTCCATGAGAACTGCTTTTATGGAATGCGTCATTATATCAACGTTGTAGCCTCCCTCGAGAGTTGCCACCAGCCTGCCTTGACAACATTTTTCGGCGATATCGAGTAATACCCGCGTAAGGGCGGTAAATCCCCGGGAGGTGACTTTCATGCCACCCAGCAGGTCCTTTGCGCAGATGTCAAATCCGGCAGAAAGTAGAATAAGCTGAGGCTTGTACTCGCATGCGACCGGTTCGAGAATTCGTCTGAACACAGAAAGATATTCCGCATCTCCCTGTCCTTTGGACAGTGGCACATTGACCGTATATCCCGTACCCTCTTCAATACCTATTTCTTCTATACTGCCTGATCCCGGATACAGCGGATACTGATGAGTTGAAAAATATAATATGCCTGGATCTTTATAAAATGTATTCTGAGTTCCATTGCCATGGTGAAGATCCCAATCGACAATTAAAATCCTTCCCAACCGGTAAGTTGTCCTGGCATATGCAGCAGCGATTGCAATATTGTTAAAAATACAGAACCCCCCCGACCGGTCGGATTGGGCATGATGCCCCGGTGGCCTGACAAAAGCGAATGCATTTCTGACTCTTGCAGCCATAACAGCGTCTACCGCATTGATCAAACCGCCTGCAGCAAATATGGATGCTTCGAATGAATCAGCGGAGGCAATTGTATCAGGATCAAGGTATGTCGGCTTGTTGCCTGCTGTGGAAGCGACTCTGTCTATATATGATGGCAAGTGGATGGAAGATAACTCCTCGTAGGAAGCTGAGCGCGGTTCTATGCGATCAAATCGACCTGCCATTTCTTCCGACAAAAGCATTTCATATAACGAGACAAGCCGGCGTGAGGATTCGGGATGGAAATCTCCTGTATTATGCCGCAAGTAACGTTCGTCTGTCACAATGCCTGTATTAAAAAACTTATGCAAAGACATGGAACACCCCTTAATAAATGACGGATTTTTGTATCACATGCCTTGCGGAAATGCAATTGAGAAGGAAGTGTCGGCAGTATAGCAATCAGATGACGGAGGTGCAGGAAAAGATGAAACAGTTGACAAAGAAAGGAAAGTAAATATATATTCAGTAATCTAATGTAAAAGAGGAGTTGTTATGTTTGGCATAGGAATGCCCGAACTAATTATTATTTTGATTGTCGCTCTTATCATTATAGGGCCGAAAAAACTGCCGGACCTGGCCAAATCTCTTGGAAAGGGCCTGGCCGAATTCCGCCGGGCAACGGACGATGTAAAAGAAACGATTAATGCAGATAAATTTAAAGATGATGCAAATGAAATTAAAAACTCCCTTCTATACGGCGATGAAAGGGACACGTCAGATACAAAAACCGAAAAAGAGAAAGAATAGCGGATGTATCTGTGTAAATGCTTCTTCAAGTAAATCCGGTTAATGCTTCCACCCATGGGAAACCGCAATCATATTGATGAAAAAATGCCCTTTACTTCTCATCTTGAAGAGCTCCGAGTCCGATTGATGCGGAGTCTTGCTGCTATCGGCATAGGGTTCGCGGTGTGCTACTTTTTCAAGGAGAGACTATTTTCATTTCTCATGCTTCCTCTTGCCGACATTATGCCGGAAGGAAGCGGCATGATATTTACAAGCTTACCGGAGGCCTTTTTTACCTACCTTAAGGTCTCATTTTTTGCAGCTATTTTTTTGGTGAGTCCGTACGTGTTGTATCAAATATGGAAATTTATATCTCCGGGCCTCTATGATTCAGAGAAGAAATATATTTTTCCCTTTGTCTCGCTTTCCTCCATCTTTTTTATAGGCGGTGCCCTTTTTGCCTATTTTCTTGTTTTTCCACTTGGATTTAAATTTTTTGTTGCCTTTGGAACTGATTTTATAAAACCGATGCTCTCAATGAAAGAATACCTGTCTTTCTCGATGAAGCTCCTTATAGCCTTCGGCATCATTTTCGAGCTTCCAATTTTTATGTTTTTTATTGCACGAATAGGCCTGGTGGATTCCGAAACGTTAATTAAAAAAAGAAAATATGCCATATTGCTTACGTTCATAATAGCAGCCCTCCTGACTCCTCCTGATGTAGTGACTCAGGCCATGATGGCCGTTCCTCTTATCATATTGTATGAAATCAGTTTATTTGTTGTGAAGCTGGGGGAAAAAAAGACAGAAGCGAAAAATGAAAAAGAGAACGGCGGAAATAATGAAAAATAGAGAGTCAAAAAAATTTGGAATAAAAAAAATCTTGTTTACATGCGCAATTGCAGGGTTCTCACTTTTCATTATCGCTGTATTATTTGCGGGATGGGGACTTTATATACTTAACAGAGATCTGCCAAGCATTTCTTCACTCAAGGATTATCGGCCCAGTATAATTACCAGGGTGTATGCAGATAAAAACGATTTAATAGATCAGTTCTATCTCGAAGACCGCAAGCTTATTCAAGCAACTGATTTGCCTCGCTTTGTCATACAGGCTTTTGTAGCAGCCGAAGATGCCAGATTTTTTCACCACGGAGGAGTTGATATTCAGAGTATTGTCAGGGCGTTTTTAAAAAATCTTAAAGCAGGCACCATTGTGCAGGGGGGAAGCACAATCACGCAGCAGGTTGCAAAATCCCTTTTTCTCACTCCCGAGAAAAGTTATCTGCGAAAACTGAAAGAGGCCATGCTGGCGTACAAGATAGAGCGATACCTCGATAAGTACGAGATATTGAATCTTTATCTGAATCAGATTTATCTTGGACACGGAGCGTATGGTATTGAAGCGGCTTCACAGCGCTATTTCGGCAAACAGGCAAAAGAACTCAAGCTTGCACAAGCGGCACTTTTAGCAGGTCTTCCAAAAGCTCCCAGCAAATACAGCCCTTTTTATCACTTCGATCTTGCCCGTAACAGGCAGATATACGTTCTGGAAAGAATGGCCATAGATGGCTATATAACGGAAAAGGAACAAAAAGAAGCCATAGAGGAAGTTTTGGCATTGAAAGAAACAGGCCAAACAGAGAAAATTGCCCCCTATTTTACAGAGAATGTGCGCCGTTATATTCAGTCAACTTACAGCACTGATGTCCTTTACAGAGAGGGGCTGGAAGTCCATACGACCTTGGATGTCGAGATGCAAAAAGCTGCAAGAGATGCCGTAAAGAGGGGACTTCGTGAGCTTGACAAGCGTCAGGGATACCGAGGCCCGGTTGATCATATACCGCTGGATCGCTTTGACAGCTATCTGGAAACTGCTGCACTGGAACAGAAAGGCAGATCATACGAAAAAGGAGAAATGGTCCGGGCTCTTGTTGTCGGTGTTGAAACTGATGGTGTGTCTTTAAGAGTCGGCAATCTTCGTGCGTCAATGGCTCTCAAGGACATGGACTGGGCTCGGAAACCTGATCCAAAAACGGCGTACAAGGCTTCTCCCGTTGAAGATGCAAAAGAGGTGCTCAAAACAGGCGATGTGATCGAGGCATCTGTACTCGAAATTAAAAAAGATGTTAAAGGTAGTTTCCCGTTTCTGGTACTTGCTCTGGAGCAGGAGCCCGAAGTGCAGGGAGCGCTTGTATGCCTGGATGCGAGAACGGGTGAAATAAAGGCTATGGTGGGGGGAAGGAGCTATGGAAAGAGTGAATTTAACCGCGCAACACAGGCCAAAAGGCAGCCCGGCTCCGCTTTCAAGCCTTTTATTTATACGGCAGCTTTCGACAAGGGAATGACCCCTTCAACTATTATCATGGATTCTCCTATCATATTCAGAGATACATTAAAGGACAGTCCTTGGAAACCTCACAATTACGAGGAAACATTTTACGGTCCGACTATGTTGCGAACTGCACTAATTAAATCCAGGAATCTGGTGACGATAAAAGTGCTGAAAGATATCGGGATCGATTATGCCGCCGATTATGCGAGAAATATGGGGATTTCTTCCCCATTGGCTCATGATCTGTCAATGGCATTGGGAAGTTCGGCCGTTACACTGCTCGAGATGGTGAAGGCTTATGGTACTATAGCGAATAGTGGAAAGAGAGCCGAACCGTTTTCCATAAAAAAAATAATCGCAAGAAATGGAACAATACTTGAAGAGACACGGCCAAAAACTGCACAAGTAATAGATCCGCAAATTGCCTACATTACATGTTATCTTCTTCAGGAAGTTGTTGAACATGGGACAGGCTGGCGAGTAAAGGCCTTGAAAAGGCCGGTCGCAGGAAAAACGGGAACGACAAATGATCTTTTCGATGCCTGGTTCATAGGATTTACACCATCACTTGTAACGGGTGTTTGGGTGGGATATGATGATCTCAAACCGTTGGGAAGGCATGAAACAGGATCTCGCGCAGCAAGCCCTGTTTTTCTTTATTTTATGGAAAAAGTGCTTGAGTCCGAACCGGAGGAATCTTTTGCGCCTCCGGAGGGAATAGTATTTGCCAACATTGATCCAGAAACGGGAATGAGCGTCAAAAAGAAATTGCCAAACTCGGTAGTGCAGTGCTTTGTGGAAGGTACAGAGCCTTTCGAAGAAAATGAGAAAGAGGATTATGCTGAAAGTAATAAGAGAGGCTCTCGCAAACTCGATCTTGATAGTTTTATGAAAAGCGAGAGGCAGGAATTTGCGAATTAGTGGCATTGTATTCGGGCATATATTTTTGATTCTGCGAAAGCCGCTCTGATCGATCCGGAAAAGCGACAGAGGATGTAATTTTTTAAAAAAAATGCTTGACATAATTTTATTTTAAAATATACTCACTGGCCTAACATTGGGAGAGAATGATGAAAGATAAGAATGTGGTCGTACTTAGCAGTGTATATGTACTCGTAGTAGTACTTACGGGGACTGCTGCTCGACCGCACTGAAAAAAGACAGCAAATCGAGCCGCAGGCCCCGAAAAGCCTGCGGCTTTTTTATTACGAAAAGCCGCTTTGTACAAAAAAAAGCGGCTTTTTACATTGATAGACATAAGGGAGATGACAATGGAACGATCAGGTGCAGAAATATTGCTGCAAACTTTAAAAGAGGCAGGAGTGGAGCATATATTCGGATATCCCGGTGCTAATACCCTGCCCGTTCATGATTGCCTGGAAGAAAGCAGAATACGCCATTTTCTTGTCAGACACGAGCAGGCTGCTGCTCATGCGGCTGACGGCTATGCACGGGCCACTGGAAAAATCGGGGTCTGTTTGGCTACATCGGGACCTGGTGCGACCAATCTGGTGACGGGGATTGCCACGGCATATATGGATTCGACCCCTATGATCGCTCTCACCGGTCAGGTCACTACCAATCTTCTGGGCAGTGATGCTTTTCAAGAGACGGATATAATCGGCATAACTATGCCGATTACAAAACATAGTTTTTTACTGACCAATGAAAATGAAATTGCCGCCACCGTAAGAGAGGCAGTTCACATTGCAACAACGGGCCGTCCCGGCCCTGTTTTGATCGATATGCCAAGGGATATTCTCGCAAAACGAACCAATTCAGAAGAACAGCATAATTTCGAGATTTCAGATTCAAAAGCTGCTCTTTTAAGTGATCCTGATCGACGTCAGCTGCAGCAGATTGCCAGATATCTGAATGCGGCGGAAAAGCCTGTCCTGATAATCGGCGGAGGCGTTAAATTGGCATCCGCGTTTATTGAAATGACGAATGTGATCACAAAGGGTAAAATTCCTTTTGTGACGACAATGATGGGAATAGGATCGGTGGCATCTACCAACGGGTTCAATTTAGGTTTCATTGGAACTCATGGAAACGATTTGGCA
The DNA here is from genome assembly GCA_023230565.1 of Syntrophales bacterium. Taxonomy (GTDB): domain Bacteria; phylum Desulfobacterota; class Syntrophia; order Syntrophales; family UBA2210; genus JALNXD01. The sequence continues at coordinate 148,192 of JALNXD010000001.1, read as the reverse complement.
AATCGAATAGTACACCAATCGGATTTTATCCTTGCCATCGGGGCTCGTTTCAGTGACCGGAGTACCTCTGTTATAGAAGAATTCGCCCCGCTTGCGAAGATCGCTCAAATTGATGTCGATCCAACTTCGATCGGAAAAAATATCAAAACAGATATGTCTGTAATCTGTGATATCAAAGTCGCTCTGGATGAGTTGATCACTTTGATTGATGACAAGGAACGTTCCGATTGGTGGTCGAGAATAAAAAATGAGCGAATTCAACTCAAAAAAAATGGAAGTGCGAATGGGTGCGGGCCTGCCGGAGATTTAATTGAACAGGTGCAGGAGGCAATGCCGGAAAAAACGATAGCAGTTACCGATGTGGGATTAAACCAGATCTGGACTGTGAGGTCCTGGAAAGTCGGTATTCCCCGCGGCCTCATTACCAGCGGCGGTATGGGGACAATGGGATTCAGTGTTCCAGCGGCCATGGGTGCAAAAATAGGAGCGTCGGATAGAGAGGTTGTCGTTTTCACGGGTGACGGCGGTTTTTTTATGAATATTCAGGAGCTGGCGACAATCAGCAGTTATAATCTCCCTCTGAAAATAGTCGTTTTCAATAATGGCCATCTGGGAATGATACGACAGATTCAGGATCTCTTTTATAACTCCCGCTTCAGAGACAGCTGTCTGGCAGGGAAAATAGATATTTCCCAAATTTCCAAAGGATTTGGGATTCCGTCTGAAAAGGTATCTGTCCGGAATGCCGGAGAAGGCATTCAAAGGATGACCGGTACAGACGGCCCATTCATTTTAGAGGTGCTCGTTGATGAGGATAATTATGTATATCCGATCATTCCTCCGGGAAGATCAAATATGGAAATGATTTACGGTCGTTCCGATTGAAACGGGTCGAAAAATCAGCAATCGGGCGCGGTCTTTTCTTGTGAGGAACAGCGCCCTTAAACAGTACGCGGATTTACACCGGAAAAGGAAGAGAACATGGAAATACGGGAACATGTAATATCTATGCTGGTTAATAACAGGCCGGGGGTTCTTGCTCGTGTATCAGGTGTTTTTGGCAGACTCGGCTATAATATCGAAAGTTTGTGTGTGGCGGAAACCATTTCGCCCAAGGTATCGAGAATCACATCGGTCAGCAAGGGAGACTCGCAGTTTATGGAAAAGGTAAGAAAAGCGTTGAACCGGCTGGTTGACGTAATTGAAGTAACGGAATTGGAAGATACGCATTCCGTGAAGCGGGAGATGATGCTGATCGGACTTTCTTTTGACGAGAAAGCGAGGGCGGAGATTGGCCAGGCAGTATCCATGTTCGGTTGTTCAGTTGTTTCAATGAAAGATAATTACTGCATAGTTCAGGCCGTAGGAAACAAGATGGAGGTAGAAACGATCCTCAACTATTTAAAACCGATTGGTGTAAGGGATGTATGCCGGTCGGGTGCGATTGCGCTCGAGAATAAATGAAAAGGAAAAAATAAAGTCTTGACAGCAAAAGGCATATCTGATAGCAACACCTTCTTACACGGATGAAGGAAGAAAGATCAGGTATGTCAATGGCTGCCGAGAGGAATTTTCTTATTAGCGGTATAATTATAATTATCTCCTCCCATACGAGGGGCTGGCTAATGGTCTGATCTTTTGCCATATTATGAGAAACAAACCGTTACCGGCTCCCCGGTAGCGGTTTTTTTATTAAAGAGGAGGTGTCGCGTGGAACTTACTGGTTCGCAGATATTAATTCGTTCGTTGCTTGAGGAGGGAGTCGATACAATATTCGGCTATCCTGGCGGTTCGGTTCTCGATATTTACGATGAACTGTACAAATCCTCAATAAAGCACATTTTGGTTCGCCATGAGCAGGGAGCCGCCCATGCCGCGGATGGGTATGCACGTTCTTCGGGTAAGGCGGGAGTCTGCCTTGTAACCTCCGGGCCGGGTGCAACAAATACAGTGACAGGTATCGCAACGGCTTATATGGATTCAATTCCAATGGTCATTCTTACGGGGCAGGTTCCCACACCATTCATAGGGAGCGATGCGTTTCAGGAAGCTGATATTACAGGCATAACAAGGCCTTGCACGAAACATAATTTTCTGGTCCGTCGTGTAGATGAGCTGGCGAAGACAATACGCGAAGCCTTCTTCATTGCGAGATCCGGCCGACCCGGTCCGGTACTTGTCGATCTTCCAAAGGATGTCATTCAGGCGAAGACCGCCTACCGCGAAGGGGGAATTACAAAATCGAGCATGAAGGAGCCGGTGTATCTGCCAGATTCGAATCAACTGATGGAAACTCTTGAATTGATAAAAAAAGCCAAAAAGCCGGTGATCCTCATAGGAGGAGGTATAATCCACAGCCGGGCCAGTTCCGAACTTGCCGAACTGGTTCGCAAACTTAAAGTACCGGTGGCTTCAACACTCATGGGACTCGGGGGATTCCCCGGAGCCGATCCTCTTTGGCTGGGAATGCTTGGGATGCATGGGACCTATTATGCAAATATGGCAATAAGTCATTGCGACCTTCTTCTGACGCTCGGTGTCAGGTTTTCCGATCGTGTGACCGGTCGTTTGTCTTCTTTTGCATCGAATGCGACTATTGTTCAGGTCGATATTGATGCTGCATCCATCAACAAGAATATTCTCGTTCAAGTTCCAATCGTGAGCGATTGTAAATCCGCGCTTACTCAATTGAACGTGATGCTGGAGAAAAACGGACTCAGCAAGATCAGGGAGCAACGGAAAGATTGGCTTGCTCAGATCGAAAAATGGCGGCTTGAGGGTCCTATGACCTACTGCAGGAGCGATTCAATTAAACCTCAAAAAGTTATTGAAACAATCTATGAACTTACGAAAGGTAATGCTATTATCGCGACCGAAGTAGGACAAAACCAGATGTGGACGGCACAATTCTTTCGATTCAATGAACCCAATACATTTCTGACATCTGGAGGATTGGGGACAATGGGCTACGGATTGCCTGCGGCAATCGGTGCCCAGGTTGCATTCCCGATAAGCTTGTCATTGATATTGCCGGTGACGGAAGCATTCAAATGAATATACAGGAATTGGCGACTGCGGCAAATTATAATATTCCTGTAAAAATAGTCATCTTGAATAACGGATATCTGGGCATGGTACGCCAGTGGCAGGAACTGTTTTATGAAAAGCGATATTCCAATACTGATATTGGCGGAGGGAAAACGCCTGATTTTATGAAGGTCGCCGATGCTTACGGTATTCTGGGCGTGAGAGCGACAAAGCCGGAAGAGGTGGAATCGGCTCTCCGAAAAGGTTTGGAAGCACGGGGGCCTGCAGTAATGGAATTTATAGTGGAGGCCGAAGAAGGCGTATATCCAATGGTAAATCCGGGTGCGGCGCTTACTGAAATGAAATTAGTGCGTGATCTTGGGCTTTAATTCAGCAGATTCATCCCGTTGACGGGCAGAGAAGGTTTCATGTCGAAGAAAGGACTATAGACGCATGGAAGTAAAGAATCATACGATTTCACTTCTGGTTAAAAATAAACCCGATGTTCTCGCAAGGATTTCGGGTCTTTTGAGCGGACGGGGATTCAATATCGAAAATATCAGTGCCAATGTAACGATGAACCCGGATGTGACTAAAATTACAATGGTGACCAAAGGTGATTCGAATACGGTTTCCAAGATTGAAAAACAAATGCAGAAACTGGTCGATGTTATTGAGGTGACGCCGGTTAGAACAAGAACATCCATCCAAAGAGAAATGCTGCTGATTCGTCTGAGCATTACACGGGACAACCGGAAAGAGATATTAAAGGCAGTTGATGAATATAAAGGAAGAATTGTGGCTGAGGGGCCGGATTACTTTGTGATCGAGTTGACGGGAAGCAAAAAAGAAATTGATCATGCTTTGGTATATTTTGAGGCTGCAGGAATCGAAGATATGAGCAGATCGGGAATGGTAGTATTATAACGAAAAATTAATAGAAGGGAGAATAGAATGGCTGAGATAAAGATCGGTGAAGTTGTCGAAGAGGTGATTACGGCTGAAGAATTTACTCTGGAAAATGCCCGCGAAGTCCTGAAGGATGAGGTTATTGCTGTGCTCGGTTATGGAGTACAGGGGCCGGGGCAGGCGCTTAATATGCAGGACAACGGGTTCAAAGTGATTGTGGGGCAAAGAGAAAGTGAAGAATATTATTGGAATAAGGCTGTCAATGACGGTTTTATCCCGGGTAAAAGTCTTTTTTCTTTGGAGGAAGCAGCGCAAAAAGGTACCATCATCATGCTTCTGCTTTCGGATGCGGGACAGGCAGCTGTCTGGCCGAAAATCAAACCTTTTATGACGGCGGGAAAAGCGCTCTATTTTTCACATGGTTTTTCCATTGTTTACAAAGAGCAAACAAAAATAATTCCCCCTTCCGATATCGATGTCATAATGGTAGCTCCTAAAGGGTCTGGTCTCACAGTGAGAAGAAATTTCCTGGACGGAAGCGGCATTAATTCAAGTATCGCCATTTTTCAGGATGCGACCGGGCGGGCCCTTGAAAGGACCAAGGCTATCGGTATCGCCGTAGGTTCGGGTTACCTCTTTCCAACCACCTTCGAAAACGAGGTTTACAGTGATCTGACCGGCGAGAGGGGTGTGCTCATGGGATGCCTGGCCGGTGTCATGGAAGCGCAGTATAATTGCCTCCGGCAGCACGGTCACAGTCCCAGTGAGGCCTTTAACGAGACTGTAGAAGAATTAACCCAAAGCCTGATCCGGCTCGTAGGTGAAAATGGTATGGATTGGATGTACGCCAATTGCTCCACTACAGCACAGCGTGGCGCACTCGACTGGAAAGGAAGATTTCGCGATGTCGTTGCTCCTGTTTTTGAAGAACTTTATGAAAGTGTGAAATCGGGAAAGGAAACCGAGATTGTCATGCGGGTGAACAGTGCCCCCGATTATCGGGAACGATTGGAAGAAGAGCTGAGCGCAATGCGCAATATGGAAATGTGGAAGGCCGGTGCCGTTCTCCGGGAATTGAGACCGGAGAGAAGGGGCAAAAAATAAATTTTTTGTACAGGGAGGAAATAAGGAGGAGAGTTTGTGTTTAATAGCATGCAACTTCTTTGCCCTTATTCCTTATTACATAGCCGCTGTTGTATGATGGATCGAAAAGGATGAGGAAATGAGAAGTGATCTTATGAAAAAGGGTCTTGAACGAGCGCCGCACCGATCGTTGTTCAAGGCCATGGGCTATACCGATGAAGAGTTGTCCCGTCCTGTCATTGGCGTAGTAAACTCTGCCAATGAAATTATTCCGGGTCATGTTCACCTCAATACAATTGCCGAAGATGTCAAGGCAGGCATCAGAATGAAGGGAGGAACACCAGTTGCATTTCCCGCAATAGGAGTCTGCGACGGAATCGCCATGGGGCATGCCGGGATGAAGTATTCCCTTGCGAGCAGAGAGCTGATTGCCGATTCGATCGAAATCATGGCTACGGCTCATCCTTTTGATGGTCTCGTCCTGGTAACGAATTGTGACAAGATCGTACCCGGTATGCTGATGGCTGCGCTGCGTCTCAATATTCCCGCCGTTGTGATAAGCGGGGGTCCAATGATGGCCGGAATAAATGATGGAGCCCCTGTCGATCTGATACACGTATTTGAAGGCGTCGGCAAGGTCAAGGCGGGAACGCTGAACCAGAAGCAGCTGAAACAGCTTGAGAATTGCGCCTGTCCGGGATGCGGCTCCTGTTCGGGCATGTTTACGGCAAATTCCATGAATTGTGTCACCGAGGCACTGGGACTGGGCCTTCCGGGAAACGGAACGATTCCTGCTGTCAACGCTGCCCGCAGACGGCTCGCCAAAGAGGCGGGGATGGCTGTAATGAATCTTGTCAATAAGGACATAAAGCCGAGGGACATTGCAACGCTTGAAGCCTTTAAAAATGCCATTGCCGTCGATATGGCCCTGGGCTGTTCAACCAATACGGTTCTGCATATACCGGCTATTGCCCATGAGGCAGGTATCGATCTCGACCTTGATATTTTTAACGATATCAGCAGAAAAACTCCGAATATCTGTTATTTGAGCCCTGCCGGCCCCCATCATGTCGAGGATCTGGACGAGGCCGGAGGAATTCAGGCAGTTATGAAAGAAATAAGTGCCCGGGGAGTTATCGATCTTGAAGCCCTTACGGTAACAGGGAAAAAAGTGAAAGAGAATTTAAAAAAGGCTGCGATAAAAAATCGAACCGTCATCCGACCGGTAGATGAACCCTACAGCAAGGAAGGAGGAATTGCCATTCTGAGAGGCAATCTTGCGCCTGATGGCGCTGTAGTAAAACAATCGGCAGTTGCGCCCGATATGATGAAAAATGAAGGCCGTGCCCGTGTGTTCGATTCGGAGGATGATGCGATAGAGGCGATTCTTGGAGGACTGATTAAAGGGGGCGACGTTGTCGTAATCCGTTATGAGGGTCCCAAGGGAGGTCCTGGTATGCGCGAGATGCTGGCGCCCACGTCAGCCATTGTCGGCATGGGGCTTGACAAGTCGGTGGCTCTTCTGACTGACGGGAGATTCAGTGGAGGGACTCGCGGCGCCGCCATCGGGCATATATCCCCTGAGGCGGCCGAATGTGGTCCCATCGGTCTTATCGAAGAAGGCGACATCATCGAAATCGATATCCCGGGGAAAAAGATCGAATTAAAAGTCGATGCAATGGAGCTGGATCGTCGCAAAAAGGCTTTTACGCCCAAAGAGCCGCTTATCAAAACGGGATATCTGGGGCGCTATGCAAAGATGGTCACTTCGGCAAGCACAGGCGCCGTCTTCAAGGATCCGGAGTAATTATGAGGTGGAATGTCCTTCTCAGACCTGAAGGACATTCCTGTTGTTTCTAAAAATTACTCAGATTACTTTTTACACCGTTCAAGGTCATCAGGCAACGGAGGCGTGCAATACTGAGAAGGCACCATGAACACTTCTCCATATCCTGCATCTCCTTCGAACCATTTGTTAGGGTATACCAGTTCCGCCACCGCCATATCCCGCACTACCTGGTGATCGCAGGCCCTCATCTTTACGACCCCGTTAATCGCTCTGTATTCATCACCTTCCCAAGTGGCGATTATCTTTTCCGGATCAACTGTTCCCGCCCTTTCAATTATATCCATGAGCCAGTAATACATTGCAGTTGTCGCTCCCATTGATCCTGTCGGATACTGCCACAGCCTGCTTTCATATGCTCCGCCCCACTTAGGCCACTGTTCCGTCCAGGCTTTCACAAGCGCTTTGTTTTCCGGAGTATCGATGGCAAGACAATGATCATTTGCCACAACCAGTCCGGCCCCGGCCTTTCCTTTGACAGCACCTATAACGACCGGTATATCTGTTTCATATCCTGCAACGGGTATATTGCTGCCGAGTTCACGAACCTGTTTGATGAGGTTGATTATATCGACGCCCCAGTTGGCGGATAGAATCACTTCAGCGCCGCTGCCTAAAACTTTGGTGAGGTAAGGCGCAAAATCTTTTAAAAACAGGGGATGATATTCTTCACCAACGATCTCGGCATCAGGTTTATGCTTTTTAAGATTATCTTTAACCGCATCCGCCCAGGCATGACCGAATGCGTAATCCTGACACAGAATATAAAATTTTTTCTCCGGTCTTTGAGCATAATAGTATCCGAGCGCACCCAGCATGCTTGTATTCTGACGAACTCTGAATGTATAACGGTTGAAATTTGCCCCGTTCATCAATTCATCTGAATACCCGGCGTAGCTCATGAAAGGAATTTTATATTTCTGGGCGACATTTTGCACGATAAGAGTGAGATGGCTTCCGGTAACCCCTGCGAGAAAGTTCACTTTGTCTTCTAAGCAAAGTTTCTCGGCCACTTTTTTTGTAATAGCCGGTTTGGATTGATCATCCCCTTTTATTATCTGAATTTTTTTCTTTTTACCGTCTACCAGGATCCCCCCTCTTTTATTGATATCGTGGGCCACCCAGCCCGATACTACATTGTAAGCATCACCGGAAAGCGCCCCCGGCCCTGAGAATGCCTCTATAAGTCCTATTTTAATTGTGTCTCCCGTTGGAACTGCAGGGTTATTGGGATTATAGTCTGACATGTCGGACATTTTGGTCATGTCAAATCCCGGCATGGCATAAGATACATTCCCGGATGTAAAACCTGTGAAAATTATAACGAGCAAACACAGGAAAGCCGCGACGATACTTCCATCATTCTTTTGCTGTTTCATACTCCCTCCTTTTTGTTTTAAATGATAGTTACTATAATGGACCGTTCTTTCTGCCTTCACCCTTTGAAGATCCGGCGAAGCAGTTTACTGCACAAAGAAAAAGGATTACAAGAGTTAAGCAGAAGTGAGGCTGATGCTGATACCTTCCGTTGCAATATACAATGCAAAAGCATTCCTGTGATTTTACCTCGGCGACTATCGAACCATCTGATAGAACAACAGCAGAATTATGTCACCAGGGATAGGGTTTTGTCAGGTTCAGACCCGGCTGTACTGCGTCTCGCTAAGCTGTTCCCGCAACTAGTGGAAATGATTATACGCGTATATTATTAATTGCCGATTGTCAAATGTTTCATAATTTTTTCAGTCATTATACATTGCTTCGATTTCTTCTTTGTATTTTTCCTCGATCGTCTGGCGTTTCAAAGTCATATTCGATGCCAATTCTCCTGCTTCTACTGAAAGGGATTTGGGAAGAATACTGCAGTACTTGATCTGTTCGTGATGGGACAAGGTACTATTTACCTCATCAATATTCTTTTTTAGAAGATCTTGAATCTCTCCGATTCGGAGCAGCTGCTGTTTGGTCTCGGCCTTAAGTCCCCTGGATTCGGCGTAGTTCTGAAGGCAGCTGAAATCGGGAACTATCAGAACTGTCAGATAGTTTCTTCCCTGACCGGTAAGTACGGCCTGGGCAATATAAGGTCTGGTAGTGAGCGCAGTCTCGATTGGCTGGGGCGCAATGTGTTTGCCGCTTAAAGAAACAAATAGCTCTTTCTTGCTTCCCTTTATGGTCAAATATCCATCTGCATTCAATTCACCTAAATCGCCCGTCTTGAACCAGCCATCCTTTGTAAAAGCATCTTCGGAATCTTTCTTACGATTCCAGTATCCTCCGAACACCTGTGGTCCTTTTACCAATATCTCTCCATCGGGAGCGATAGTTTCTTTTGTAAAGACTGCCGGATTTCCCACTGTATCCGGTTTCATTCTCAGATGATGGCCGACAGTGCGATATGAGATTAAAAATTTTATCGTCTTCACAGGATTCCTGAAGGGGTTCTTCCCCTGTGCGCGTTCTTTCACAAAAATATCGGTAAGCCATTCTACCATTCTAATTTTCCACGAACCGGGATTTTTTTCGGGAAGACCGATAAATTCGGGTTCATTCAAATTAAGGACGGCACATGTTTCCGTGAGCCCATACACTTCGCTCAATTGAATACCCGCCGATCGAAAGAATCGGCCTGCTTCTTCAGACAATTGCCCTTCGCCTGACAAGGCCACGATAAGCCGTTCAAGGCCAGTCTTTTTTCTTATTTTGCCAAACACAAAAGTATGTGCCAGCGCCCATTCTAAGGATTCCGCAAATGACATTCGTTTTCCTGATGCTATCGCAATGCTGTAATTTTTCCCTGCTTTCATTGCCCATTTGAAAAGTGATCGTGCAAAAAGCGGCTGCTTTTCTGCCGTATGTTTTACCGTACTGTATATATTTTCGTATACCACAGGGATGCTGATTATGGCGTGAGGGCGGACTTCAGCAATATTTTTCACCAATCTTCCGTAATTTTCAGCAAATACAAGTATACCGCCCAGGTAAAGTCCTCCTAAATGATAATCCATTGTACGGCAGTACGCGTGACAAAAAGAAAGGTGTACAAGATGCGTAAGGCGAAGCCCTCTCTTTTTCTGCCGCTTCATCAGGATGGAATTTGATGCCTGGTACATTGCGGCAATCCAGTTTTTCTGGGTCAATATGACGCCTTTTGCATATCCAGCCATTTCTGAGGTATATATGATTGAAGCCACATCATCAGGTTTGACGGCAGCTATGAGCTCTTCAACTTTTTTTCTTTCGGGGCGTCCCATCTTCATCACATCAGAAAAAGTATAGAGTCCTTCAGGCTTTGCTCCCTCCCAGGGTCCCATTATTATCACTATTAGATCTTTCTGTGTGTGCATTCGGATTTCGAGAGCCATGGATGCCTTATCCGCTGTTGAAACAATTACAATCGAAGATGCACTGTCCCCGATACAAAAGGCCAGTTCTTCCTGGGCCAAAGCCGGGCAAAGAGTCACTCCTATGCAGCCTGCAGCCTGAATTGCCTGATCCGCAACAATCCAGCGCGGACGGCTTTCGGAAAAAAGAGCAATTCTGTCTTTTTTCTTTGCACCAAGAATAATAAGACCACCGGCAAGATCGATAACCTGATCGCGCGCAGCTTTCCACGTCCAATTTATATAGGTTGAAGAAGCGTTTCCATCATGGTCGAATTTTGCCGAAAGAAACACATCTCCACTGCCGCAGCGCAAAGCCTGTCGGTGAAAGAGATCGCACAACGTTTGAATTTTATGATCCATAAAGCCTTTGAGTATGAGATCAATTAGAAAAACACTTTTTCTTCAGATTGGATGCAGAAGGAGAAATTCAAACGGCACTATTTTGCCGAAAGGGAAGCCCTGAGCCTGGTATTCATTAAAAAGTGATTTCTACATTTCATTTAAATGCCCTTTTTCAGCACCTGTATAGCTCGGCGGGAAAAAGCCAATCAGTTAAATTTAAAGGTGCATTGTTTCTGCCTTGAAAGTAAGTTTCGTTCCGCTCATATTTAGAATGAATTTTTCCGGCATTTTCCTTTCAAAATGCATCATAGCGGCTCTTCCCGTACAATGACAAGGAATCACAAAGTCGGGATTTATGCTTTTGATTTCTTCCGTTGTATTTTCGATGATCGGTTCGAAAAGTGGACCGGAGAGGTGGAATCCACCCATTACTACGTGCACGTGCTCAATACCTGTTATCTTTTGAGCGTATTTCACTGTATTGACAATTCCTGAATGGGCGCATCCTGACAGTATGATAAGCCCCTTGCCTGCAAGATGAAGTGCGAGAGCGCTATCGTCTTCAATAGGATCCCATATCTCTTTTCCGTCTTTTTCTCTATATGCGATAGGGTAACCTCTTTCGAAACTGGTGATTCTTTCTATTTCACCCAGAAACAGTGCCTGGCCATCAAGAAGTTTTAACGGGTTTCTGGTTTCGATAAGAGTGGCACCGGCTGATGCTATATCTTCACGGCGTAATCGGGGAAAAAATAGCTTTAGATTTTCAGCGGGTTTGATATAGCGTGGATATTCAAACGCAACAGGATGAACTACAAGTTCTATTCCTTTTCGCCCGACCATCCGGGTGAGTTCTTCAATTCCACCCGTATGATCGCTGTGGCCGTGCGATAAAGCCATTACCTCTATATCTGCCATAGATAATCCCAGGGCTCTTGCATTGTATGCGGCACCCGATGATGAAAAGCCGAAATCGAATAGCATGCTCCTGGTTAAACCATTTTTTGTAGTTTTCACTATTGCTGAAAACCCGTGCTCTGCCTGAATGGAATTTTTGATTTCTCCGTCGCGGATCGGTAAAGCCCTTGCAACTATCGCATTTGAGTCGATTGCACTGACATCGATATAGTTGTCCTGCAGAGTTATGATTTCAATTTTATCAACTTCAGTAATATCAGACATTTCTCCTCCTTTCCGGTACGCGCTCTTTTACAGTTTTGATACACTTGCTCAATGCCTTTTGAAATGTCATGGCCGCCAGAAGCGCACAATGCCTGTGGTCTTCCGGAATATTGGGAAGTTTCGCAAGGATCGTGCTTTCGTTAATAAGGAGGCACTCTCTTATTGTTTTCCCTATGCTCATTCCCACGGCCGTTTCAGCTGCAGCCGCAGTAAACATGCACCCGTCTGTAGAAAATTTTGCATCCTCGATTATTTTCTCCCTTTCCCGAAGGAAGATTTGTACAGTATCTCCTCACGTGCCTGTTACTACGGCATATCCATCAGGATTTGCTATACTTCCGTAATGCCTGGGATTGAGGCCACCTTCAACCAGAGGCTTCGAGTAGATTTCAATTGCCTTTTCGTAAGCCATTCCTAAAAGAGCTTCAATTATTTCCTGGTCAGTCATAGATGATATATCAGTGATCGCAGACATTGTCTCCTAAAACCAAAGTTCCTTCCATAAATGTTTGAATAATATTCGCAGGTGTATCCGATGGGGCTCCTACGGAAACGGATATACCTTGTTCGGCAAAAAGATCACGGGCGCGCGATCCCATTCCCCCGGCGATGATTATATTTACATTATTTTCGCCCAGCCAGCGCGGCAGGAGACCGGGTTCGTGAGGAGGTGCTTCTAATGCTTTTTCCGAAAGAATTTCTTTTTTTTCCAAATCGACGTCGAAGATAGCGAATTCATCACAATGACCGAAATGCGGGCTGAGGCGGCCCTGGACCACAGGAATGGCAATTCTTGTCGCGTTACCGGGCGTATCCTCTTCCCGGGGTGCAGGCATATCAGACCCAGTTCGCGATTCAAGGTCCAATAAAGGCTGAACGGCATTTCGAAACGCTGTTGCAGCTTCCGAATCAGAATAGTGATACACAAATGGCATCCCCTTGTCCGATGCCTCGACGATATTCGGGTCGATAGGTATTGTCCCCAGAAAAGGAACACCCATTTCTTCCGCCATTTTTTGTCCGCCTCCTGATTTGAAAACATCGATAAGGTGGTGACAATTAGGGCAGACAAGACCGCTCATGTTTTCTATTACACCGAGAATTGGAATATTGACCTGTCTGCAGAAACTGATACATTTCCTTACATCGTTAAGGGATAAATCCTGCGGAGTAGTTACTATTACTGCACCATTACTTTGTGGTATCAGCTGAGCGACGGAAAGCGGTTCATCACCGGTTCCTGGAGGAAAATCAACGATGAGATAATCCAGTTTCCCCCAATTTACGTCAGAGAGCAGCTGTTTTATTACATTCATCTTCATCGGACCTCTCCAGATCACTGCATCATCACGGTTTGGTACGAGGAATCCTATTGACATTACTTTAACGCCTTCCAGGTATTCAATCGGGTAAATGGACGTACCGTCACTACTCGGTCGCTTTCCATCTAAATTAAGCAGAGTCGGGATGCTCGGACCATGGAAGTCCGTGTCGAGAAGACCCACCTTTTTCCCTTCCATTGCAAGGGTAACCGCAATATTGGCCGCCACTGTACTCTTTCCCACTCCGCCTTTGCCGGAGAGGACCATTATTTTATTTTGTATTTCATCCATGCGGCGTGTTAAAAGCTGACTTTCCGTATAGTTTTTCAGTTTTTGGTCATCGGCCGGCGGAGTGTTTTTGCCGGGGTCTTGCTGATTGTTTTCCTTGCTGCTCATATAGTATCTCCTTTCGGCATATAGCCATTCTTTTTTACATTAGTTCGCGATACATTTCAATTTAAGACGGGTTATTTTCCGTTACTTACATGAAGGGATTGCCTTATTGCCCGCCAAAGGGCTTTTATATCCAAAGAGGCTCCTTCATCAGTATATTCAATAACTGTTGTTCTTTTGATTTGAGCTTCTGTAATTGCTTTATCATATCGAACACGGCCGGCCACTGTGAAATCCTGAAGTGCTGATTCTTTTTCTATTGATCCGGCGATTTCAGGATTCAAATCCCATTTGTTGATACATACCACAGCAGGGATTCGAAAATGTCTGGCCAGTTGGGTGACTCTTGAAAGATCGTGTTTCCCGGAAAGAGTAGGTTCTGTTACAACCAGGACAAGATCCGCGCCGGTAATTGATGCAATCACAGGACAGCCGATTCCGGGGGATCCGTCGACGAGAACATAATCCAAAGCTTTTTCAAATGCGATTTCACGGGCCTTTTCCCGAACCAGACTTACCAGTTTCCCTGAGTTTCCTTCGGCAATACCTAAACGGGCATGCACCATTGGACCGTATTTTGTTGACGAGATGAAAAGCTCGCCGTTTACTCTCGGTTCAAGGAGAATTGCTTCGGCAGGGCAAATGCGTCCACAGAGCCCGCATCCCTCGCAGTAAATCGGGTTCACTGAAGGAATATGCTCGCCGCCTTTTTCTTTGCCAGGGCCGCAGGATATGGCATCAAATCGGCAAGTATCGATACACTCACTGCAGGCAATGCACAAGTCTTCTACTATCCGTGCCTTTTTTCCTCCGCTGAAATCTTCGCGGTGCTCTATCGAGGGGTTCAGAACGAGATGAAGGTCTGCTGCATCTACATCACAGTCGGCAATAACCTTATTTTGTGCGAGAGCTGCAAAGGAAGCTATTATGCTTGTTTTTCCCGTGCCCCCTTTCCCGCTGATTATTACTATTTCTTTCATCCTTCAGTAACCCTCCGTCCAATTCCATCTTTTTCAACAACCCGGTCGATTACTTCATTCCAGCATGATTCGAAAAGGTTCCGGTATTCCGGCAGGGTTTTTATAATCATTTCTCCTCTGGAATAGGCTTCGGCAATCCGGCGATCATCGGGTAGTTCAAATATGATATCGATACCTTCAGAGATGCAGTAATTTTTCAGCTCATCCGTTCCAATATCACAGCGGTTAAGTGCTACAGCAAAGGGAAGTTCCAGTTGCCTCACCATACCTACTGCAAGCGTCAGATCGTGAAGACCGAAAGGAGTCGGTTCTGAAACCAAAATAACAAAGTCGTTTTCTTTCACCGCTTCTATCACGGGACAGGAAGTTCCCGGAGGTGCGTCAACAATGATATGACCTTCTGAACCTGCAGCCTTTCTTACCGCACTGATTACTGCAGGCGACATTAATTCGCCGATATTGAGCAGTCCCTGAATAAATGATATACCATTTGCGGTCCCTTTTTCGAGAATTCCGATGTTCCTCGGCGTCTCTGTAACGGCATTTTCGGGGCAGAGAATACTGCATGCTCCGCAACTGTGACAAAGTTCTGGAAAAATAAGCACTTTTTTCTTTATCACAGCGATTGCATTGTATTCACATACTTCACCGCACAAGCCGCATCCTGTGCAAAGAGATTCAATTACTTCCGGTTTCTGAACTGCCACCGGTTCGGATGAAGTTATCACGGGATCGAGAAACAGGTGACAATTCGGTTCCTCCACATCACAATCTGCGAGTACGATTTTTTCACCCCTCCCAGATGCTGATAAGGCCAAATTTGTGGCAATTGTTGTTTTTCCTGTTCCTCCCTTGCCGCTTGCTATTGCTATTTTCATATTTTTTCGTCTTTCGTTTTTCAGCATGTCTATTCTTTCGATAACCTCAGCGTGCTATTGCTGTTTTCACATTTTTCCTTCTCTCAGCAGTTCATGTGGCCCTGGCCCTGGTTGAACATACGGATAGGATGTACTCAAGAATTATGCCATCTAAACTGAGAAGTTTAAGAATTAATTTCTCTTCTGATTCACCGGTATATACCTTCCGGCATTTTTAACTTCCTCGCAATGCTGCAACCCCGGTATCAGAATTGGTTGCCAAGTTGCAACCTCGGCGGCTTCATAAAAAATCCGTATGCTGAGTCGAGTTTCATCCTTTATCGTTGTGGCGCATGTCTGTGTACGCTCATTTCTCCGGATTCGCGCGCGTGCCTCTGAAGCTTTTTTATGAACGTTAATAACAGATCGGTTTATACCCAATGTCCTTCGCGGGTAGGCGCATTTACTTCTTTAAGAGATCCCTCTTTCCAGAGAGAGAGGGCATCTTCGACCGTTTCTGCGTTATTCCCGAACAGGTAAATTTTTATGGACGCCGCTTCCAAAGTACGGAAAGCGTTCGGCCCGACATTGCCGGTTAGCACTGCTTCGGCTCCTATGCGTGCTATATTCTGGGCAGCTTGAATGCCTGCTCCATGAGAAGCATCAACGTTTTGAGCATTTGAGTGGGCTTCCACTGCTCCCGTTGATGTATCAATAACTACGAACCATTTGGCCCGGCCGAAACTTTTATCCACTTTGCTCGACAGATCCTTGCCTGTTGAAGTGACTGCCAATTTCATGAATTCACATCCTCTCTTGTCTTGTTCAGAAGTATTTATCGCCCAAAGGCTACTCATTTTTCTGCTGAAGTGCTATGTAATACACTTATATAAGCATATCATATGAAAACACAAATAACCAGAATGCAGACTGTTGCTGCCGATTCTTATCTTTTTTCTTCAGGCATCTCGTGTACAGAGTAAATAGAGAATTGCTGCTGAAGCATTCAGGAGCCGGTCTGTTGAAAATGAAAATACAATAAATCAGGTGAAGCGATCGGCGACATTAATCGTGAGGCTTGATCGAAATATCGACAATCTCAAAGCGCCGCATGCCTCCCGGTGTTTTTACTGATACCTCTTCACCCACTTCTTTGCCTATCAAAGCTTTACCAATGGGCGAGGTGACCGATATTTTGTTTTTTTCGATATCAGATTCAAAAGGACCGACAAGGAGATATTCAATAATTTCCTCTTTTATTATATCTTCCATTTTGACAGTGGAGCCGAACACAACTCGCTCGTCGGTGAGATCTTTTGGATCTATAATCGTTGATGTGGCGAGTTTATTTTCTATTTCCTGAATCTTTCCCTGAAGAAATGCTTGCCGTTCTTTCGCAGCTTCATATTCGGCATTTTCCGAAATATCTCCATGTGCACGTGCCTCTTCGATATCCCGAATATTTTGCGGAACGGCTATCCGCTTCAGATGATCCAGTTCTTTTTTTAGTTTGTTGAATCCAGGTCTCGTGATCGGGACCTTTTCCATAATGCGCCTCCAGTTTAATTTTACTTTTTACTTTTCTTTTCCAGGTTTTTTAATTCCTTTTTTTTCTGTTTCTCCAAGGCTTTTATTTTCTTCTTTTCAATCTTTTCCCTTTCTTTGGCTGTTTCCTCGGCAGGCATGGAACCCGGCCCAATTTCTTTCTTTGTTTCTGAACCGGAAGCAGCTGCGTTACCCATTAATTGCTTTTCTTCTCTTTTCTTTTTGAACCTTGCCTTTGCAATAAAATGATTGGCGAGCATTTTCCCAAACTGGCCTATAAATCCGGCAATCAGAACTATAAGAATCCATTTAATTAATTTCAGCCAATTAATTTCATCCATACTAAATTACAATTATTGCTCAGCAAAAATCCATATGCCTGCATTTGATGGCCCGTAAAAAGTACAAATTCAAGCGGCCTTTGTAGGCCGAGATCAAGGCTTGTATATCGCAGGGAATAATAGGCGCTTACGGTACGCTGCAATAACGAGAAATGCAGCGTAATCCAGAGGCCGGACTTTTTACAAGCCGCATATTTACTTTTTCAAATCAGAAGGAGGAACTCCCTTTTTTAAAAATTTTTCTTCTATCAAGAGGACCAGGCCTTCTATATCGTTGATATCATACAAAGGAACGTCTTTATCATAAATTGCATCGGCTGCGATTGCAATGAGGTTATCCTTTTTTGTGCAGAGAAGCGCATGGTGCGATTCTTTTCGGGATACTTCTATTTTCGGGAACGGATTATCTTTGAACCCTTCTGCCAGGATCAAATCGGCATCCCTTATATACCGCTCGGCAAGTTCCTCTATGCGTAAGTCTTTGCCGGTATCTTCCACCAGCGCCGCTTTTCCCGGTGACGCAATTACGGAGGCGAAGGCACCGGCCTTTTTATGTCGCCAGCTGTCTTTACCTTCATGATCGATATCGAATCCATGCCGATTGTGCTTAATGGTTGCGATCCTGTAACCTTTTGCAACAAAAAGAGGAATCATTTTTTCTATGAGAGTCGTTTTACCCGAATTTGATTTTCCTACAATCGAGAGAATGGGAGGCATGTATGCTATCCTTTTAGAAAAATAAGTTGATGAACCGCAGGAATGGACGCATGGCAGGAGTCCCGCCTCCTTCCGAGATAACCTGCAGTATCTTTTTGTTGTCAAGGCTTACTGAACCACCGAGGTGGTGTACCGGAGTATCCCGGAAGACTTCAGGACAAAGCGGTGTCGAGGGCCCCAAGATTGTTACATATCTTGCACCAGTAAGTTTTTCCAGTATTGATTCGACGGTATCGTTCAGTATTGAGGTGGCCGTTACAATTGCAACAGTTGCATCGGAAAGGATTTCGCTTTGACGTTCGCTGTCTATTATGCCGGGACGGTTCGGATTTCTTTCAATAATGGAAAGAGTTGCTCCTGTGGCTTTTATCTTTCCTACAAGTGGTCCGAAAAAGCCCACCATGGCAACGTTGTCATTTTTCGTAAGATTCATTACATCAATTGCATCATCCTCAAAATCAGAGTACCCGGGGCAGACGATGGCGTTTGCCGTGGCCAGCCCCAAACCTTTTTCCAGCGGATTTTTTGATTCCACTATGAACTTCAAAAGATTCGATGCGCTCTGTCCACTTAGCGTTCCCGCTTTAGGGAGTGCTGTACAGCTTGCTGAAAAATCCTGCTTCATTACGGCGGCCAATCCCAGCCGACCGTCATCGAGAGCAATCCCTATATACCCAAGCCCGATTCTGACGTCAGATACCGTTCTTCTTTTGCCTTTTTCAAAGGCATGTTCGAAAAGATTTTTACTGATTTGCCCTTTTTCTATCATATTTTTCACCTTTTGTTTTCTTTTAACTAATTGCTTTCACAGGGTCAAGGAAACATTCTAAGTGGAACAACGTGGAAATTGCAATTGCCCTATGTTTTATTTCGTAATATTCTGTACATCAGTTTTTGATAAATCCCGTGAACGAAAGGTATTATCTAAATAAAAACAGATGATTAGTCAAATTAAGGAAAGAATTTCGGATCAATTAATATAGGCTTGATCATTTTCATTTAAAGAAAATGCAAAAATAAAAGGGACAATGAGAGAAGGAAAAAAATGAAAGACCGCCTTCGCAGAGCTCTGTGGGAATCTGGATTGATTCTTGCGTTTGCCGTTGTGGTTGGTATAATCGCAAATATAATCAGATCTGTTCCTCTCCCTCTCTGATGAGAAAATTTATGAAGCATCGAAACCAACGAGAAGAGCTGTATCGGCGCGGTATAGATATCTTACTGGGAGCTCTTTTTCTCTATGCGAGCATACATAAAATTATCGATCCCGAATCATTTGCCGTGGCTATCTACAATTATCGAATTCTTCCTTTCGGACTTATAAATATTGCCGCTGTTATCCTCCCTTGGCTTGAGCTGGCGATAGGCCTCTGTCTTTTTTTTCGCGTCTGGTATTTCGGTGCAGTTTTGCTGGCAGACCTCCTTCTTTCTGTATTTTTTTTGGCTCTTCTTATCAGCTCTATTCGAGGCATCGACATACAGTGCGGATGCTTCAGCACCTCCAATGAGGTAACCCTTGCCGGTTCCATGCTATGGTATCTCATTCGGGATGGATTGCTTCTTTTTCTTGGGATATATCTTTTTATAAAAACCTTTGCCGCTTTTTCACATGTAAAAAAAGGGGGGATTAAGGCAGAAAAAAGCCGGCAGGAAAGTATTAATGGGCATTCCTGAAAAAAGCAGAGATATCTCTTTATATCGGAGTGATTCAGGGCGACAGGAAAGACGTAAAGGATACATCTGATATGATGCGAAAAATTTATAAATATACTGCCTCGGTCCGGCTTACAATATTTCTTTTTTTTACTCTGGCCGCGACATCTGTTTTCGGTACTCTGGTGACGCAGGGTTTGCCCGGAGAACATTATGAAAAAATTTATGGTCCCGGTATGGTTTCTTTTTTGGATTTTTTCGAAATCACCGATATGTATCATTCATGGTGGTTTATGCTTCTCCTGTTTCTTTTAGCCGTGAATATTACCGCCTGCACGATCAGGACACTGCCGGGCACTCTGCGGGGGATGTCCAGGAAGAATCGTGATCTTGAGGAGACGGTCACTCGTTTATGGCCCATACAGTATGTCTGCGAAAGCGCTTATCCTGTTGAAACAATGGAACAGAAGCTTACATTGCTGGCAGGGCGGCTTACAGGAAAACCGACTATAATAAGGGAAGGTGAAGAACGGCGTATCTATTCAGAAGGGGGTGCATATTCACGTTTAGGTGCTCCGGTGGTCCATATTAGCATCCTTCTTGTTCTTGCAGGCGGTCTTATCGGATCGATAATGGGCTTTTCGGGTCGGATGACGATTATAGAGGGAGAAATGTCCAGCATCGCCCTTCTTTTCCCGGGCGATAAAGAAGAAAAACTTCCTTTTTCAGTGAAGTGCGACGGGTTTGCCGTGCAATTTTATGATAACGGGATGCCGAAAGAATACCGGAGCGATATAACGATAATAGATGAAGGAGAACCTGTGGCGTCAGAATCCATAAGAGTGAACGATCCCTTTACGTACCGGGGATTCAAATTGTGCCAGGCTTCTTATGGAATAGCAGAAGCCTCTGACTTCAAAATCTCCGTTACGGAGGAAAAGAGCGCTACAACGTCAATATGTACCCTCAATCTCATGAAGAAAGTGCCGCTACCGGGAAGTGATAAGTCCTTTGCCGTTGCCAGATTTGTTCCCGATTTGCAGGGACTGGGACCAGCAGTTATGGCAGTGATTCTTGCACCCGGGGCGCCTCATGACATTTTTTGGATACCTTCCGGCTTACATCAAGCTCAGGGAACAAAACGGCAAGGGTATACATTTAAAATAGAAGGATTTACAGCACGCTACTATACGGGCCTGCAGGTGGGGAAGGATCCAGGCGTTCCTCTGGTTTGGGCGGGATTTGTGCTGATTCTTGGGGGGTTTGCAATGATTCTATTTAAATCGCACCGGCGCCTGTGGATGAAGATTACGCCAGTTTCTGAAGGTTCTCGTGTTGAAGTTGCAGCCAAAACAGACAGGAAAGACGGCAGCAGTTTCGAAAAATCAATTACCCAAAAATTCAATAAGCTTTGCAAATATGATTGAGATGAACGATACGTTTCTTGTCAGTATTTCAACGTTTTTTTATTTTTTTGGAGCACTGGTATTTTTTGCCGCTTTTGTATTTCAAAAAAGAAGTATGCAGAACGCTGCAATACTATTTGTTGTTGGAGGATTTAGCATAGAGACCGCGGCTATTATTATACGCTGGGCCTTTTCTTATCAAATGGGATTCGGTCATGCCCCGCTTTCCAATCTCTACGAATCGCTTGTTTTTTTTTCCTGGTCTGTCGTAGTGATTCTGTTTGCCACCTGGAAACGCCACAGAAATGACATTATAGGAACTCTGGCGTCTTTTTTTGCATTCATTCTGCTGGCATATGCGTCTCTGTCGGGAAACGTTACCACACAAATACAGCCGCTTATCCCAGCTCTTCAGAGTAATTGGCTTATAAGTCATGTAGTAAGTTCGTTTCTTGCCTATGCCTGCTTTGCTATCTCTTTTATCACCAGCATTCTCTATCTCATAAGAGTAAGAGCGGGGAGAAGGATTGAGAGGATACTGCCTGATTACGATGTCTTTGATGATCTCGGTTATCGGATCACTTCAATCGGTTTTGTTCTGCTCAGCCTGGGAATCATTACGGGCGCCGTATGGGCCGACACGGCCTGGGGAAGATACTGGGGGTGGGATCCGAAAGAAACCTGGTCACTTATTACCTGGATGATATACGGAGCTTACATTCACGCCCGACTTGCGCGAGGTTGGAAAGGTACCTCCATGGCCCTGATATCAATTATAGGATTTATCGCAGTCATTTTTACTTATCTGGGCGTCAACTACATCTTGTCAGGTCTCCACAGTTATATGTAGGAATTGGAATGATATATGACTTGACTTAAAAAAGGAATTCCTTATCATAAAGATATTAGCTATTTGCCGTTGTTCTTTTAAAACTCCCTCTCTTTAAGTTTCCCTCTGCTACATTGAATAACCTGAATGTCGGGGAGAAAAGCTGTTATTTCATATCTCCTTTGGGTATTTTGATTTTTATGAAGTATGTGAGATTAGATTGTTTCTCTGTGCTCGTTAAAAGCGGGTTGATGCTATGTCTCAAGATTGTAAAAAAGGAGCCACCGTTGTTCTAATTTCAGGAATTAACCATAAAAGTAAGAAGAAGGAGGTGTAATATGGCTGAAAATACATTTTCAGAAAATAAAGGTGTTACCAGAAGAGGGTTTCTTAAAACCACGGGAACTGTTGCAATTGCCGGTGTGGCTTCCGGTGGTCTGCTTGCCGGTGTTCCAAGGGCTTTCAGTGCCGAATTACCCCAGGAGTGGAATGAGGAAATAGACGTGGCTGTTGTAGGAAGCGGATTTGCAGGACTTGCCGCGGCTATAGAGGCAAAAAATGCGGGGGCTTCAGTCAAAGTCTATGAAAAAATGCGCGTTGCCGGAGGTAATTCTATTATTAACGGCGGTGTTATGGCTGTAGTTGGTTCAGATATGCAGGAGGCAAAAGGGATTCAAGATTCACCGGATTTGATGCTGCAAGACATGATGAAGGCCGGTCTTTACCTGAACTATCCTGAGCTGGCTCGTATGGTGGCGTACCAGTCAAAAGATGCTTACAACTGGTGCAAGGAGTATCTGGGCGTCGGCTTCGGAAGTGCGGCCCAGCTTCTTCACATGGGTGGCCACACGGTTGCGAGGAGTTGTCCTACTTCCAATTACAGCGGTTCGGCTATCGTAAACAAGGAATTGGCTAAGCTGAAAGAGCTCGGTGTGCCGGTAGTAACCCAGGTATATCTGGAAAAAATCTTTAAAGACAAGGATGGAAGAGTTGCCGGTATTCAGATCCGGGAGGGATATCGCTTTCCAGATGAAAAAAGCGGCACGATAAAAACTGTAAGAACAAAAAAGGGTCTTGTTATGGCGACGGGAGGCTTTTCCCGGGATGTTCGCTACAGAATGACTCAGGATCCGAAATTGATCGATACGGTCAATTCCACTAACCAGCCGGGGGCCACCGCTGAAGGGTTGCTGGAAATGTTCAAAATAGGCGGGAATCCCGTACAGCCGTCGTGGATTCAACTGGGTCCGTGGGCAAGCCCCGACGAAAAAGGATTTGGCCTGGGACCGCACTTTGCAACGGGCCCTGTATTTTCTTATGGGGTAATGGTCGATCCCGCCACTGGAAAACGCTTCATCAGCGAACTTGCCGACCGGAAAATAAGAGCCGACGCTATTATCAGAACGGGCCATGCTGCGATAGGTATTTCGGATTCTGAAGGGGTTAAATCGATGGGAGGTCCTCCCGGCGCTCTGCAGAAGCTTCTGGAAAGGAGCGTCGTAAAGAAATTTGATGCACTCGATGGGTTGTGCGAGTCCTACAACATGCCCTGTGATGCAGTAAAAAAGACCATTGAAGATTATAACAGCTATGTGAAAGCCGGGACGGACAAGGAATTTAACCGTTTCATTCAGCCCGATGCCAAACCCATGACTAATCCTCCATTCTATGCAATAAGGCTATGGCCGAAAGTCCATCATACAATGGGCGGCGTCCAGATCAATGACAAAGGTGAGGTTATCGATGTTGAAGGAAACTCGATAAAGGGTCTTTATGCGGCAGGCGAGGTGGCCGGGGGTGTCCATGGTGCAGTTCGACTGGGAAGCTGCGCTGTGGTAGATTGTCTCGTATTTGGACGAATCGCAGGTAAAAATGCAGGTGCTTTGTAATTTCGGGAAAATGAAATGCGGCAGGGTATGGTTCCCGAAATGCACTGGTTCCAGAGTGCATGAGTTTTCGCATCGCTTGCCTAGAAGCTTTTCGCCACCCGAGCTTGCAAAAAAAAACAGGAAGTAAGTGAGGGCTCTCGCAATGCTCATTTAGAGTGTTCTGCCATTCAGGGGCATGAGATTTGACCGGGCTTGGACCTGAGTTTCGACCGTGCATCGTCTCGCGAAGCTGTCCCGGCACACTTGCATGTGGCAGGTAAGATATAGCCGGGGCGGACGCTTCGCATGGATGGCATGGTATCCGAAACACAGCCGATTCACGGTCAAGAGCTCATGCCCGAAATGGAGAATGCAAGAGCGTTCGCATTACTTATTTAAAAACACTTTGCGGGATTGCACTTCATCCTTTGTCACTGAGGCATACGACTGATAGGCCTCACCCGGGATACTCGCCCTGCCTCCGAAGTTTTTTATGGAGACGCCGCGAATAATAAATATTATGGATTTTTGAGAGCCATCATTTGCAGTTAACCGGTACACAGTTGAAGGAAGCTATAAGTAGTTTTTTGAGAAAAAATACTGTTTAATTTTCAAAAAATAAGAATTTTATCGAGGCGGTTTCCATTGACTTCCGCACATATTTCTTTAAAATTTTAAGGAAATAGGGCCGTTTGTCTGGTGGAAGATTCACCTGCTGAACTAAATTTTCTTCTTTTTTCATTGAAGTTACCCAAACATGTTTTAACCGGATAAATTCGGTTTTTCTTTCACCCGAAGATATCTTCTGAAAAAGGAGGTATCTATCCCTATTTTGAGTTTCTCATTGGGGGGCTCGAAATTTTAAAAAGTCGAAAGGAGCAAATGATGAAAGAAAAATTCGATGTAAAAAATGGATTGACGAGGAGAGGATTTATTAAAACCACCGGAGGTGTCGCTTTGGCAGGTATGGCGGCAGGATCCTTGTTTGCAGGACCTCTCAAGGCATTCGGTGCCGAAATGCCTGAAAAGTGGGACGAGGAATTCGATGTTATAGTGGTGGGAAGTGGCTTTGCAGGCCTTGCCGCGGCAATAGAAGCAAAACAGGCGGGTTCTTCAGCAGTTGTGCTGGAAAAGATGCGTGTCCCGGGAGGAAATTCCATCATTAACGGGGGAGTATTTGCCGTTGCGGGATCGCCAAAGCAGGAGGCTGAGGGCATAAAAGATTCGCCGGAACTGCTTTTGGAAGATATGCTCAAGGCAGGACTTTATCTGAATCACGTGGAGTTGGCAAAAACAATCGCCGAAAAATCAAGAGAAGCAGTGCAGTGGACGGAATCGCTTGGAGTGCAGTATAAAGACCGGGTAACCCATCTGGGAGGCCATTCGGTGCCCCGCAGCTATTCGACCCATAACAGCAGCGGATCGGCGATAGTAACAAAGCAGTTAGATAAGGTGAAGGAGCTTGGAGTCGATGTAAGGACCCAATCATACGTGATGTCTATCATTCAGGATAAAGAAGGAAGAGCAGCCGGACTTAAAATAAAAGAAGGATATCGCTTCCCTGATGAAAGTACTGGAACAGTCAAGTATCTGAAGGCTAACAAAGGTGTCGTGCTCGCTTCAGGGGGTTTCGGGAGGGATCTATATTTCAGAACGATCCAGGATCCTAAGTTGACTGAAAATGTAGATTCGACAAATCAGCCCGGCGCCACGGCGGAGGTTCTAATGGATGCCCTTCGATCCGGTGCGACCCCCGTACAGATCTCCTGGATACAGCTTGGTCCCTGGACCAGTCCCGATGAAAAGGGGATGGGGATCGGCTATGTTTTCAATGCCATGGCCGGTTTTGTCTACGGCGTGATGGTCGATCCCGAGACGGGAAAACGATTCATCAATGAGCTTGCGGACCGGAAAATCCGCGCCGATGCAATTATCCGGCTCGGGCATCCCGCTGTTACCATTGCAGACAGCCAGGGGGTCAGAAGGGTGCACAATCTTGATAGGGCCTTGGAAAAGGGGGTAGTTAAAAAATTCGATACTCTTGATGCATTGGCTGCAGAATATAACATCCCGCCGGAACCTCTAAAAGAGACGATCAATGCATGGAATAGATATATCAAACAGGGTCAGGATAGGGAGTATGGACGCTACCTGCAGACCGATTCCGAAGCAATCGCGAATCCGCCCTACTATGCATGCCGTGCATGGCCAAAAGTGCACCACACAATGGGAGGCATTCAAATCAACAATAAGGCACAAGTCATAGGACTTGACAAAAAGCCGATTCCAGGACTTTATGCGGCGGGAGAGATTGCCGGTGGCGTTCACGGTGCAGTTCGCCTTGGCAGCTGTGCAGTGCTCGACTGTATCGTCTTCGGGCGAACCGCGGGACAAAGTGCTGCGGCAAAAGTGTAATTCTAAATCAGTGTGTTATGAGAGGCGGGATATGATGCATCCCGCCTCGGAAGGTAACCGTCCGATAGCAAAGTGTGGTTGATAAAGAAAGAGGAATATACAAACTGACTTTATAATAAAGCGGAACAGGATTCGGCAGATCATGAAAGCTGTTCGGGGGGAATAATGACTCACAAACTATTTTTAAAACGGGGTTTACCCTTTGGAACAAAAGCCATTGGTTTAATTTTCATTATTTTTTTATTCTCCCTCTTTCACACGGGTCCGGAGGAAGCTTTTTCTCAGGATCCCACCCGTGTCAGAGACGCAAAGCCGGGAAACTGTGCATCCTGTCACAAGGAGCAAGTGATTCCCTCGGCTCATCCGGATACATCGGGCATGAACCTCACTCAGTGCCTGTCCTGCCACAAGGAAGAGGATCCGAAGCTCACTAATACATTTCCCCTGAGCCACAGTCATCTGCTGAGCGGCGTTTCCTGCGCCGGCTGTCACGGCGAGGCCGATCCCCCCGAATTCGTCGGCACGGGGACCTGTCTTGGCTGCCATAAAACGGAAGACCTCGTGGCCGCGACAAAGGATGTCAAGGACGCCAATCCGCACGATTCACATTACGGTCCCGAGCTGGATTGCGATCTCTGCCACCACGCCCACAAAGAGTCGGAGAATTTCTGCAATCAGTGTCATGAATTCGATTTTGTTGTTCCTTCTCCGATCGTGAAGCCGGCGAAAGCCGTGAAGCGTGCGGCGCCTGTGAAAGACGCTGCCCCTGTCGAAACGGCTCCAAAAAAAAAGATGGACAGGGCGCCGCCTGATGCAGGCAAACCGGAAGAAGCCGTTCTGAACTGCCGCGGATGTCACAGTGCCCCTGAATACACGGAAAAGTTCGACCGGTCGGTTCACGGCCTACTGGCCTGCACTACCTGCCATACCGGAATTGAAAACGTGGCCCAGCACATGAAGAAAGAGACGAAGACAGAGCTCACACCCTGTGCTGCCTGCCACAGCGCAATCTCTGTGCAATTTGAGGATGATGTCCATGGTGTAGAAGCAAAGATGACCTGTGCTGCCTGCCATACCGATGTCCACATCCGTATGGCGGGGGCGGGCGGTACGAAAGCAGCCGTCATCAACCGCTGCACCACCTGTCACAGCAAGGATCAGTACGTTCAATTCGGCCATGCCAAGGAGGTTCTTCAAGGTAACGAGGATTCGGCAGGCTGTTCGGATTGTCACGGACTCCATGATATCGCCGTTTTTAAAGAAACCATTGAAGACAAAGCGTTACAGAGGGAGTCTTTTATGGCCGCATGCATTTCCTGCCACGATAACCAAGAACTGGTAAGGCGGAATAATCTCTCGACAGATATTGTAGAAAGTTATGAAGAAACATATCATGGCAAGGTCCTGCATATCGGATTCCCCGAACGGGTTGCCGGATGTGCCGATTGCCATAACGGCCACAACATTCTTCCCGCAACGGATCCGCAGTCGACGGTTCATCCAGACAATCTGATAAAGGATTGCAAGGCATGCCATAGTGGTTTTCATGCCCGCTTTGTCAAATTCGAAGCCCATGCCGATTACAGCAATAGCGAACGCTATCCGGTCCTGTTCTGGACAAATGCCTTCATGATTGCCCTCCTTGTCTGTGTCTTCTTCTTTTTCTGGGTTCACTCAATCCTGTGGTGGCGAAAGGCCTATTGGAAAAAGTGGAAAGACAGAGGCGCTGCACCGACAGAGGAAAATATTCCCTTTGCCCTTGAAACGGTTCTTTATGTGCAGCGTTTTTCCTGGCGCGACCGGATCATGCATATCCTTTTGGTTGTCTCATTCTTTTTGCTCGTAATGACCGGTTTTCCGATCAAATATGCCGAGTCGGCCTGGGCTGAGGTATTGATTAACCTTATGGGGGGTCCGCAAATGACCGGATTGCTGCACAGGATATCCGCTATTGTACTGTGGGCTTTGTTTTTATATACCTGTTGGCTGAGCCTGAAATTTCTTTTTCCGAAGAGGCAGGTGCGAGGGTGGACGAAGCGCCTCTTTGGGCCGGAATCTCTCTTTTTCAACAAGAAGGATTGGGAAGATCTTAAAGGAATGTTCCGATGGTTTTTCAACCGCGGCGAAATGCCGCAATTTGAGCGGTGGACTTATTGGGAAAAGTTCGACTTTTTCGCCGTCTTCTGGGGAATGTTTGTGATCGGCCTTTCCGGATTGATGCTGTGGCTGCCGGAACTCTTTTCCTACATATTGCCGGGATGGATGATCAATGTGGCCACTGTAGCACATTCAGAAGA
This sequence comes from Syntrophales bacterium, assembly GCA_023230565.1. Classification (GTDB taxonomy): domain Bacteria; phylum Desulfobacterota; class Syntrophia; order Syntrophales; family UBA2210; genus JALNXD01. The sequence continues at coordinate 119,797 of JALNXD010000001.1, read as the reverse complement.
AGCTTTCCTGGCTGCGATCTTCATTTTTACGGTTCACTTTTTCCATAACCACCTTGCCCCAAACAAGTTTCCAATGGAATCGAACATATTCACGGGCCGCTATACCGTTGCAGCACTCAAAGAAGAGCGCCCGGAGGAATATGAACGGATGATCGCCGAAAATCGCCTGGCTTCTCTGGAAAGAAAGGCGCCCAGTGTGCCGAGCCGCTTCTTTGCCGCCTTTGTCGGCATCGCCGCCGTTCTTCTGGGACTTTTGCTGACGGTGCTGATTTTCTGGGCAGCTTTGTTCTATTAAAAGTAAATATTTTCTAAAACAGTATCATCCGAGAGTATTTGTCCGGATAGGGTACCAAGTTCAGCCGGAATCGACGTTGGATAGAGGTAGTTGGCATGTCGTTTCCGGTTTTTTTACGCAATTAAAAAGGAGGCCATAGCCATGAATAAAAAAGGTATGACGCGTCGCGGTTTTATTGGGGGACTCGGAACGGCGGCATTGACGGGTGCCGGCCTGACACTGGGATTAGGTCTTAAAAATGCAAATGCGCTGCCTGCGCCCGATGCCTGGGACAGGGAAGTCGACGTCGTGGTTGCAGGGACCGGTTTAGCCGGTCTTTGTGCCGCCATTGAGGCGGCCTCGGGCGGAGCAAAGACTCTTCTTCTCGACGCCTTTGCCGTTGTGGGGGGAAACACAGCATTGTCCACGGGATGGTTCAATGCTGCAAATTCTCCCATACAACAAAAACTGGGGATCAAGGATTCGGTTGAAGAATTTTATAAAGATTCCATGCAGATAAGCGAAGACAGGCGAGATCCCGATTTGACGAAGGTGGTGGCGGAGCAAAGCAGCGAGGCCATTCAGTGGCTGATGGATCAGGGGGTCAACTTTCGTGATGTGGCGGAACCTGCCATGGGAAGCCCGAAACCGAGGGCGATACAGGCAGAGGGGTATGGTAAAAAAGTAGTGGAAACGCTCTCATCAGTCGGCAAGCAAAAGGGTGTCGAGATTGTAACCAGGGCGCGAGTTCTTTCCCTTTACCGCAAAATGGAAAATGGTGCTAACCGAGTAGTCGGGGCTGAGGCGGATATGAATGGAAAGAAAGTCCGCATCGGGGCCCGTGCCGTAGTGATCGCCACGGGCGGATTCATGCACAACAAGAAACTGGTGGACCGGTTTCTGCCGCAGTGGTCCAAATCGCTTGTCATCGGAACGCCTGCAAACGTGGGAGACGGGCTCATAATGGCCGATGTGGAAGGGGCCGATGCCGTGAACCTGGACAGGGCGCTCGTTACACCGACTCTCGAGGTCAAGACAAAGACGTACCTGACTTCTGGGGCGCTTTCGGGCGGTGCAATTCTGGTGAATGAAAATGGAAAAAGGTTTACCAACGAATTGCAGGGCTATACCGAAGTCAGCATGGAAATGCTGGAACAGGAAAAAGTCTATGAGATCATGGTGGAAGAAGTTCATCCCAAAGTGAAGGAATTTATCGACAAGGGGATTGTAAAGCGGGCCGACAATGCAGAAGAATTGGCGCAAAAAATCGGTGCCGATCCCGCTACTCTGAAGCAGACAATAGAGTCATTCAATCAGGCAACGGAAAGTAAAACCAAGGATTCCTTCGGCCGAACGGTGTTCAGGGAGAAGCTCGAGCCTCCCTTCTATTTTATGCAAGTCCTTCCAGTCCTGCTTCTGACACTGGGCGGACTGAAGATCGGCACGGATGCCAGGGTCCTCGACATGCGCGATAACGCAGTGCTTCAGGGACTTTATTCAGCGGGCGAAGTTACCGGAGGGTACATCGATTATGGATATAGAACGGGTGATTCACTGATGTTTTGTACCGTTTTAGGAAAAATTGCAGGGAAAAATGCTGCCGAGGAAACAAAAGCATAGACAGAATACTTCCGGAATACAGGCGGGGTTTTTAAAACCCTGCCTGTTGCATGGACTGAATGTCTTCTTCATGGAAAGGCTTGCGACGAATATTTTAACGTCGAATTCAATAGTTTAGATCCGGGCCTCTATGTTTTTTTACATTCACTCATCAAAAGATATTACTTTTCGCTGCCAGTTCATCGACGGCCTTGTGAAGTTCGTTCAGAGTTCCATCGTTTTTGACCGTATAATCCGCTTTTTCTGATGCCTCTTCCAGACGGAAAAGCTCTTCCTCTGCCTTATCCTGCGCCAGAAATTGTTCATAGTCGGCGGGATCTCTTTCTTCTGCCCGGGCGACCATGCGTTCATAGCGAAGTCTCGGATTGCCTACATCCACTTTAATCAATATGAAATCAGGTCCGAACATATTCTTTAGAATATTTACATCCGAAAAGGATCGTATGCCGCTTATGCCTGTAATGTCAGGCTGTTCATTTTTAATTTTTTCACCTAAAAGCTTCACGAAATATCCTTCACCGTTTTTTTTAAAATATCTTTCCGAAATCTCGCGAAGGTTTTCTCTCGTCGGTTCGACTCCTTCTTTCGACGCGATAGTACGTACCATATCGCCTGTGGAAAAAAAGGGGATACCATACGCCCTCTTCATATATTTGAGAACTTCATCTTTTCCTGAACCGTTTTTACCGATAGTGCCGATCACTTTCATTATGCGGGCTCCTTAAAATAAGGGAAGTACAAGCCAACCTCGCCAATACGGGTTGCGTGACAATTATTTTCCTTACGAAGTTAAAACAGAGTTTTTTTACGGATACAGGCCTGTAACACATCCCTGCCCAATATTCTATTTGAAATATAGAATTATACGTCAAAGAGGGAATGTTAAAAGATGCCAAACTCGGATTTTCAGGATGTCATCAAGTTTTTTCTTTATCGGATTCAATTATGCTGGCAAGTCCTTGGTATGCAGTTTTCATCAGATCCGCTGTTTCTTTTTCCAAGGTATCAAACTGGTCGATAAGTATTTTGGCTTTCTTTGTAAGATGCATGCTTTTGCCCTGAGAGCGATCTACCAGTTGGATTCCGAGCCTTTCTTCTGAAGCTTTTAACCGTCCCCATGCGGCCCTGTAGGACATATTAAGTTTTTTTGCTGCCGCACTCAAACTTTGATATTCTTCTACCGCACGAAGCAGCTCTTCGCGGCCGTGCCCGAAAAGAACTTGCCCATTTTTCTCAAGCCATATTTTATATTTGATCTCTATTGTAGTTTCGTCCTTTTTTAGGCTTACCGGTTCTTTTAAAAAACGGATTCTTAGTTTTTATTCCAAGGAATCCTCTTATCTGAAAAATCAAAAAATAGATCCTATCGTGCACCTTTAAAAAATCGGATTTCATATTGCCGGGGCACTCCCGGCGGTGTATTTTTTAAAGTCAAAAGAAAAATACCATAATAGGAGAAACGGTGCAAGTATCTTAACGGGGCTCGGCAGCGGAGATCATGTGCCAAATATGGCATAACAAGTAGTATTTATTGTTTTTTTCGTTAAAAATATCTTGACATTGATACTTCTCATTGTTAAGAACTATTCACTGACCCGCGGTCATAATTTCCCTTTCGATGTAAGGGCTTAAATTTTCTGGGGTAAATGCCAGTAGTGGACGAGGCAGTAAAATAAGAAAACGTCCTGTATATAAATTTGAAAGTTTCTTTAGAAATGCTGAACCCCCGATTTCCAAATAGTGTAGACTTCTTAAGCAAGAAAAAAGATTTTTTGTTTTTGCAGGTTTACAGTGGCGGTGATAACAGGGGATGATTGTTTCTTGTCCAGGAAATAGAGCAAACAGAGAATTTTACGATAGAAAGGAGCGTTGAGTATGGATGTAAGCAGGCGGGGTTTCTTGAAGATCTCGGGTGCTGCATTAATGGCAAGTGGTATCGGCATCAATTTAAGGCCGGTGTCCGCCTATGCGGAGCCGTTGAAGATTAGGTATGCGAAAGAAACCACTACGATCTGTCCATATTGTGCTGTCGGGTGCGGTATCATAGTATCCGCCAGAGACGGGAAGGTGATCAACACCGAAGGTGATCCTGATCACCCGATCAACAGAGGGACCTTATGCAGCAAGGGAGGCTCGATTTATCAACTTTCCGTCAATAAAAATCGCATGGATAAAGTGCTGTACAGAGCGCCTTATGAGACTGACTGGAAAGAAGTGACATGGGAATGGGCTGTCGATAAAATAGCCAAAAATATTAAAAATAGTCGGGATGAAAGTTTTACTTTCAGAAATGAAAAAGGGCAGACGGTGAACAGGACCAATGGAATAGCTTCTGTGGGCAGCGCTGCCATGGATAATGAAGAATGTTTCCTGTACCAAAAATTCTTGCGGGGGTTGGGCCTGGTCTATATTGAACATCAGGCCCGTATCTGACACTCCGCAACTGTTGCGGCTCTGGCAGAGTCGTTCGGACGCGGCGCGATGACCAATCACTGGATTGATATAGGATTAAGTGACTGCATTTTGATAATGGGGAGTAATGCGGCTTCGAACCATCCCATTTCATTTAAGTACGTAACCAGGGCTATAGAAAAAGGTGCTACTTTGATAAATGTGGATCCGAGATTTACGCAGACTTCTTCAAAGGCGCATATTTATGCACCACTGAGATCAGGAACCGATATCGCTTTTCTCGGGGGTATGATCAAGTATATACTTGATAACAATCTGATTCAGGAAAAATATGTCAAATATTATACGAACGCCCCTTTCCTCGTAAATCCTGATTTTAAAATGCCCGGGGAAAACGAGGGTGTCTTTTCGGGACTTGAAAACGGAAGTTATGATAAAGCAACCTGGGGATTCCAGCTGGATCAAAATGGTGTCGTAAAAAAAGATATGTCCCTTAAAGATCCTCATTGCGTTTTTCAGTTACTGAAAAAGCATTATTCCAGGTATAACCTCGATATCGTGTCACAGGTAACAGGTACCCCCAAGGATAAACTGCTGGAAGTTTACAAGGCTTATTGCAAAACAGGGCAAGTCGGCAAAGCGGGAACCATAATGTACGCAATGGGATGGACCCAGCATACTGTTGGTGTTCAAAACATCCGCACAATGTCGATTATTCAGCTTTTGCTCGGAAATATGGGAATTACGGGTGGCGGAGTAAATGCGCTGCGCGGCGAATCAAATGTGCAGGGTTCTACCGACCATTGTCTGCTTTTCCACATTCTGCCGGGCTATCTGAAAACACCGACGGCTTCACTGTCTACTTTTGAAGAATATATCACAAAAGTGCCTCCTCAGACGATGGAGCCCAATAGTCTGAATTGGTGGAAGAATTATCCAAAATATATTGCGAGTCTGCTAAGAGCGCACTACGGTACGAATGCAACATTGGAAGAGGCCTACCGATATCTGCCCAAGCTTGATGACGGTAAAACATATACCTGGCTGGATATCTTTGACGAAATGTACAGAGGTAAATTCACCGGATTCTTTTCATGGGGGCAGAACCCGGCATGCAGCGGCGCCAGCTCCAATAAAACAAGGCAGGCGCTGACGAAGCTTGATTGGCTGGTCAATGTGAATATCTTCGACACGGAAACCGGGAATTTCTGGCAGGGACCGGGTATGGATCCCACAAAGATAAAAACGGAAGTATTCAGTCTCCCCTGTGCCGCTTCTATAGAGAAGGAGGGGAGCATAACAAACAGCGGCCGCTGGATGCAATGGCGCTACAAAGCGGTTGATCCCCCCGGAGATGCCAAGCCCGATGGCGATATTATTTCTGAACTTTACTATAAATTAAAGGAACTTTATGAAGAAGAGGGCGGTCCGCTGGCGGAGGCCTTTACAAAGATGACCTGGAATTACGGACCTGCGGATATTCGAGGGACAATACGCCATCTTGACACGCATTATATTGCCAAAGAGATCAACGGGTATTTTTTGGAAGATAAGGAAATTAACGGTACACTGTACAAAAAAGGTACTCTTGTTCCAAGTTTTGCATTTCTTCAGGATGACGGTTCCACTTCATCTGGCAATTGGCTTTATTGCAATTCCTATACGGAGAAAGGCAATATGGCGGCTCGCAGAGGCAAGAAGGATACATCGGGGATCGGCCTTTATTCGGAGTGGGCCTGGTGCTGGCCTGTCAATCGCCGCATAATCTATAACGGCGCATCAGTGGATCCGGAAACAGGCGTACCCTGGGATAAGGAACATCCTGTTATTGTATGGAACGGCAACAAATGGACAGGTGATGTACCGGATGGAGCAGGGGTTCCTGGTTCCGGGAGGCCGCCTTTTATAATGAAGCCCCATGGAGTAGGAAGCATTTACGGCCCGGGCCTGAAGGATGGCCCGTTTCCGGAGCATTATGAGCCGCTGGAGTGTCCTATAGAAAAGAATTTGATGTCCCCTCAGTTTATCAACCCGACTGCGAGGAGATTCGATATCGACGGAACCGATCTTGACAAAAGAGCGACATGCGATCCCCGGTTTCCCTTTGTATGTTCTACATATCGTGTAAGCGAGCACTGGCAGACAGGCGTTATGACAAGATGGACTCCATGGCTTGCAGAAATGCAGCCCGGAATGTTTGTTGAAATGAGCATTGAACTTGCCAGATTGAAAGGTATCAACAGCGGCGAACTTGTAGTCGTACGGTCAGTGAGAGGAGAAGTGGAATGCACCGCTATTGTGACTGACCGGTTCAAACCCTTTAACGTAGCAGGACAGATAATACATCAAGTCGGTATACCCTGGCATTACGGGTGGGTAACGACAGCAATGAGAAAATTTGTTCACGGCAATAAGGTTCCCGAAGTATATACGTTCGGTGATGCGGCAAATCTATTGACACCTTTTATCGGAGATCCCAATACCATGATTCCCGAAAGCAAAGCCTTCATGGTCAATGTCGAAAGGAAGGGGGTCTAAATAATGTCTGAGAAAGTAAAACTTTTCGATCTTTCCAAATGTATAGGATGCAGATCCTGTCAGCTGGCTTGTAAACAGTGGAATCAGCTTCCGGCCAGCCAGACGGTGAACTGGGGAACCTATCAGAATCCGCCGGACCTCCAATATAACACCTGGCTTCTTATGAGATTTCAGGAAATTTCTGATGGAAATGGAGGAGTCAAATGGATCTTCAGAAAAGATGCCTGTATGCACTGTACTGATGCCGCTTGCGTCAAAGTCTGCCCTACAGGAGCATTGTTTCATACAAAGTACGGAACAGTTTCACTTGACGTAAGTAAATGCATTGGTTGCAAAGAATGTGTCATTGCATGTCCTTTTGACGTTCCGCGGTATAATGCGGAGGTAAACAAAATTGCAAAATGCGACATGTGTTTCTCTCGGATCGATGCGACTCTGGAGCCGGCTTGTGTCAAAGCCTGTCCCACCGATGCCCTTATATTCGGTGATAAAAAAGAAATTGTTGAATATGCCCACGCCCGCGCTGAAGAATTGGGCGGGGACGCATCGGTATATGGAGATCAATTCGTGGGCGGTACACACCTGATGTTTGTTCTTCCCGATAAAGTACCGGTGTATGAAAAGCTTCCGGAAAATCCGCGAGTACCTGTAAGTGTGATCGCATGGAAAGACTGGCTCAAACCTCTCAGTCTAATTGCGGCAGGAGGTGTTTTGGCAGGATCATTCTTGCATTACATAATTCATGGACCAAAAGATACGAGCGGCAATGGAGATGCCGGCAAGGGAGGGGGTGAATAAAATGATTCCTCAAAAAGGAATGATAAAGGTAAGCGACTCCTTCGAGAGAATTGTTCACTGGTGTTTGGCCATCTCATGTCTTGTACTGATAATCACGGGATTGGGGATGATGTTTCGATCATTCAATTTCATCGGGATACCCTTCGGCGGGATGACCAATTTGAAGCTGGTACATAATTTTGTCGGGCTTTTCTTCATTCCGGCGCTCTTTTTCGCTATCTTGGTCTGGTGGCGGGAGGCGGGGAAATTTAAATTTCCTGATGATTTAGAGTGGATAAAGGTGGCCGGCGGATATTTATGGCATGTCGATGAAGTACCAAAAACAGGGAAATACAACCCTGGTCAGAAAGCTTTTTTCTGGGCTGTGGCGTTTTTCGGCACAATAATGGTAATTACCGGATTAATCATGTGGTTCCCCCTGGATCTGCCCAGGGAATTCGTCAGGTGGATGTATCCCCTTCACGCGCTTGGTTTTCTGGTGATTTTCGCATTCTTTTTTGTGCATCTTTATCTGGGTACAATAGGTGTTCCCGGATCGGCACAGGCGATGTTTACAGGTTATGTGACCCGGTCATGGGCGGAAAAACAATGCCCCCTCTGGCTTGAAGAAATGGAAAAATCCGGGAAACTGGAAATATATGGGCAAAATACCATACATGTCCAGCATTAATTTTTAACTGAGAGCGCAAAAAGACCTGCCCGTGCGCGGGCAGGTCTTTTTTATGGAAGCTGGAGGTTGACCTTTGTAAAACCGCCCGTTATTATTGATAGATGTGAATCCCAAAAAGATTTTCTTGAACTGCGACAAAAAAGAATATATAGAGGCACTCGGTATGAATACGAAAATGAAGGGGGTAGATCAGTGATAGCAAAGCTGAACGAAACGCTTCAAACAATTGAGCAGTACAAAAATGTGAATCCCCATTATGAGGAATTGCTTGACATACTTGGCGAGATTCTCATACTTCGCGAAGAATTCAGACGGAAAACAGAGCATGATATTTATACAGTGGAAGAAACCTTGATCAACAAAAAGATTAGAGGCGGTATGCCACTGGTAGATTTTTTCAATGGAGATATCAACCTTAAAGAGGCGGAAAAATATTTTACTGCTCTGCTTGAACTGGCTGATGAGAAAGATCTCGGAGAGGCAAAAGAAATAACACATGATCTGGAAGAAGGAAAAATCGATTTTTTGCAAATGGTAAGGGATTCCTTCAATGCCGAGCCTGAAGAGGAAACATTCGACGAGGAAGAAGAAGACACTTTTTTCGATTTATTGGGATTCCTCGTGGAGGAAAGCCTGCGACCCTCTCTGGAAATCCTTTCCGAAAAATACGGTGACCTTATAGAAAAATCAAATTGGTCTGAAGGGTATTGCCCTATATGCGGTAGAGAACCGAAAATAGCGGAATTGAGAGACGAAGTGGGACAGAAGTTTCTTTTCTGCAGTCAGTGCGGTTTTGAATGGCGGTTCCCAAGGCTGAAGTGTCCCTTCTGTTCCAATGAAGATCAGCAGAGCCTTGCGTATTTTACCGTGGAGGATGAAGAAAAATACCGGGTGGATGTGTGCAATGTATGCAACCGGTACATTAAAACGGTCGATTTCAGGGAATATAAGATACACCCCAATTTGGATGTTGAAGATATCGCTACGTTGCACCTTGATATTCTTGCCAATGACGAAGGGTACGATTAAAAGGAGCAATACGCAATGTGTCCAGAGCTCCCTGTGACGAATGGTGGGTGCGTGCCTGATGGGCAATGCCCGCCTCATAATCTGTACGAGGGAGAACCCGATTTTGGAGGGCTGTTTTATCCGCTTTGATGGGATCGGGATGAGTAGTACCGTTTCATCAAAGCTTTTTTTATTTTACATATCCGGGCCGACGCTTTAAAGAATTCTGATTCTAAATGCTTGAAAGTGACATTGATAAGATCATTTCCACCATCAAAAAAGCCGTCGAAAGGGAAGAGGTTCCTGTGATTGCAGAACTTTCCGAAAAGCGCCATGATCCTTTTCGAATTCTCATCTCGACATTACTCAGTCTGCGAACGAAAGACGAAGTCACTAAAGCAGCGGATAGAAGACTTTTTAGTCTTGCTTCGAATCCCTTTGAAATGGCTGAATTGTCGGATATTCAAATTAGAGAGGCCATCTATCCGGTGGGCTTCTACCGGAATAAAGCTGCAACAATTCTGCACGTGTCAAGGGAGCTTATAAGGCGTTTTGAGGGAAAAGTTCCTGATTCCATAGAGGAACTTCTCACAATAAAAGGAGTAGGGAGAAAAACGGCTAATCTCGTTGTATCATTGGGGTACGATATTCCGGCTATCTGTGTTGACACGCACGTGCACAGGGTATCTAACAGATTAGGGTATGTAAAAACGGGTTCTCCAGAAAAAACAGAGTTTGTCTTAAGAGAAAAACTTCCCAGTAAATACTGGATTGAATTTAATTCTCTCATTATTGCTTTCGGGAAATCAATTTGTAGACCGCTCTCGCCTTTTTGCAGCACCTGTCCGGTATATTATTATTGTGACCGGATCGGAGTGGCGGTGAGCAGGTAGCATCACGGCTCCATTCGATTTTATTGCTAATTTCACCTTCATCAAGTATCATAGGTGTATGTCTGGCAGCTGTATGCACGCTGCATTGCGCTTCAATCCCGACACTGCGGGCTGCTTTAACTTTTTATGCTGAGTCGCGGTCAAAATCTCATGCCACCGAATGACAATAACTGCTCAATATGCATTTTCACTTTTTCCAGTTCAGCGTGACCGGCATAAAAAGTTTTTTACGCGAACAATCATGTCTGCTATTTTAAAATTTTACAAGGAGGGAGCCATGAAATTCGAATCTTTGGAAGATGCATTACGTTTTGCTATTGAAAAGGAAAAAAGTGCAAATTTATTGTACATACATTTTCAAGATATTGTGAAAGATATGGCGGCAAAGAAGCTTCTTCAGGAACTTGCCAATCAAGAGCTACAACACAGGCAATTAATTGAAAACGCGATGAACAAAGGGGATATCAGTGCTATCGGAGAGAAAAAGGCAACAGATGAAATTGGCTTTAGTGACTTTATGTCTGCCGGTTCAATAAATTCGATGAGCGATCCTCAGGATGTTATGCAATATGCATTGAAAATGGAGAGTTCATCCTATGATCTCTATAAGGGGCTTCTTGATAACTACAGAGGGACTCAGATGGAGTCATTGTTTGATCGCCTCGCACAGGAGGAGCTTACTCATAAAAATATACTCGAAGAGCAGTACGAAAAACATTTTGCCCAGTGGATGTAAGGAAGATAGTGTTCAGTTTTTCAATCAAAGGGTTCATCGGGCCGGGAGCCTGAATAGATGGTAATCTCCGGCTCATGAGGTGAGCACAGGGAGAAAGAGGGGAGGAATATCGATGGAATCAGGTGATATGAGGGTTCGTGTAAAAAAGCTTTTCGACTATCAAAGATTCGCTGTTCTCGCAACACAGGGCGGCACATCGCCTTATACAAGTCTGATGACGTTTGCCGTAACGGAAGACCTGAAACATATAATTCTTGTCACAGACCAGTCAACGCGGAAATTCGAAAATCTTTTGAAAAATCCTAATGTTGCACTGCTTGTTGATAACAGGTCGAATGAAGAAGCGGACATAACCGAGGCTATTGCTGTAACTGCCCTGGGAACCGCAAAAGCTGAAGACAAAGAAGCAAAAGAGAATCTTCTTGAAATATATCAAGCAAAACATCCGGCGCTGGAAGCATTCGCCCGGTATCCTTCTCAGGTTCTTCTCGATATAACAGTTACATCATATTTAGTAGTGAGCGGTTTTCAGGACATATATGAGTTTTCCCCTTGATTGAGAGTACTATTGAAGCTGAAATCGGCTATTCGGGCATTCCATCATTTTCGGAGATGTTATCGTCGATAACACTTTTTAGATCATTGATCAGATGCCGGACCTCATCCCTTGAAAGATTTAAAGATATTTTCCCTCCGCCCGGATGAGCAAAATCAAGCCTGTACCCTTGCTCATTCTTAATGATGCCAAAGCGCCGGTTCCCGGAAAATTTCACTGATTGAGCGAGCCAGTCTTCGGGATGGAATTCGGCTATCTGAATGAGCACGCCGAAAGCATCCTTCGGATGGATAAAAAGTTCTTTCCACCTCTCACCCAGTACCCTGAATCCGAAATATGGGATATTGTGCGTTTCGAGTGTTAAACGTATTTTTTCAATGCTTGGCGTTTCTAAAGTGATATGGTGAACGCCCCCTTCGGTTTTGTTCTCAAGGAAATTTTTGAGAAAACTTTCTTCTCCGGTCATCTTCAATAATTCCAGCCGGGAAAGATCTCCAAGCGAGAAAAGTTGCCAAAAATATTTCATTGAAGTATCTTCTTCATTGGCACCGGGAATAGCACCGAAAACCGTTTGAAAAAATCGAGAGGCCTTATCGTAGTCTTTTACTGCCAATGATACATGATCAATTCTGGAAATCATCAAAACCTCCTTGCCTTATTGCTCCCCCTAATTTGAGAAGATAGAGTGCCACGATACACGCCATATGTTCAAATATAATTTCCTCCCGTTTGAGCTAAAAAAATATAATTATCATAAGAGACAATAAATCCTTCCGATTCCAGAATGCGGAGAATACGAGTCACAACATCCGGATCACAGGATAATACCTTCAAAAGATGACTTCTTGATACCTTCTTTTCTTCCAGTACATGTTTCAGGATCAGGCCTCGCACCTGGCGGACCGAACCCTCGAAAGGAACTTGCCTCCGGTGGTGAGCGCTCAGCCGTGCAGGATTGCCATGGAGTTTTTTCAGATGGGAGCCGTAATCCATCAGGGCATTGTACCATTTACGGGGGTTTGCAGTATCGAGAGTAAGTTCTACGAACGGACGAATTTCTGAATCGTGGACAGTATTGTGGTTCTGAAAAAAATGAAAGATAAAGACAGCCCTGATGTTTGTCTCGATCAAAATAACCGGCTTATTAAAAGCGAATGCTTGAATTGCCCGTGCCGTAGCTATACCGATTCCAGGAAGCGACAAGAGAGTTTTCTCATCTTCGGGTACCATTCCGTTATGAAATTTCATAATTATCTGCGCCGTTTTCATTAATGAAAGTGCCCGGCGATTGTATCCCATACCCTGCCAGGCGTGAAGAATATCATTAAACGATGCACTCGCGAGGCTTTCGGGATCTGGAAAAAGATGGATAAAATTCTTATACGTATCAATGGTTCTTGATACCTGGGTTTGTTGCAGCATTATTTCCGAAACTAGTATTTTGTAGGGATCTGTTGTTTTTCTCCAGGGAAGGTCACGACCATTGCTTTTATAATGAGCGTACACTTTTTTTTGAAAGTCAGACTTTATGCGAAAGGATAGATGTATCTCAGCAATCATAATCTCATTAGAAAGCTTCTACAGTTGCCGATGCTGCTTTTATCGAAAGAAAGATACAGTGCATGCAGCATCTTACGTCTCCATGGAATACACGTGTAACCGGACAGCACTTCAGAGAGTTGAACTTCCTACAAGAGGGAGTATCCGGTCGATGTGAAAGTAAACAAGATGTTTCTGATCGCCCGGGTCTTTCTTATAATCCTGTCGATAATGAGGCTTCCTTCTGATCTCCTCAATGATTTCTTCGTTGCTGCTTTCATTTATCTTGGTCAGATAGAGTCTTCTTCCGATGTATTTATTTCCCGATTCTTTGAAGATATAAAGAGCTGACCGGTTTGACTGAAGATTTGAATAAGTCAGACGTTCGGCCATTATGAATGCAACTGTTTCTTCATCGATGAAATGTGGTCTGCCATATACTGCCGAATTGACTTTTCCTGATGAATCGGCAGTTGAAAGTATACCGAGACCGTCCACCGTTTCAAAGTACTTGCTCAGTGTCATGATTTATCTTCCTTTGGCAAAGCCGCTAAAAATTCAAATTTTATTACTTCTGCGCTTAATACATTTCATTGTACGTATCTTAATGCTCTTTGACAAGACCAATAGCGGGTGAAAGAATTTGCAATACCTGCAGGTGCGGGTAGACTGTCTTCAGCCTTGTTATTGCTCAGTTCATGCTCCAGAGAGTTCCGTCAGGCGTATCCTGAAGCCTGATCCCCTTTTTCGCAAGTTCCTGCCGGATTCTGTCCGCTTCCTCCCAGCGAGCAGTTTTTCTTGCAAGATCGCGCTGCTGAATCAGATCCTCAACTTTTTTTTCCAGTTCCGTTTCCTGGAAATCCATAATACCAAGCACATCATCAATTTTTTTCAGGACTTCTATAACTGCGTCAAGTTGGCTTTGAGAAAGGCCTTGTTCGGAAAGCATCGGGTGCACGGTTTTGACAAAAGAAAATATCGCTGCCAGGGCGCCCGAAATATTAAAATCGTCATCCATTGCCTCGAAAAAGGACTTCCTGACGTCATATACATGCTGGTCCAGTTCGGAGTTCCCCTTTCCGGGTATCGTGCGAATGAGTTTCTGAATAAAATTGTTGAGTCTTCGTACCGAATTCTTGGATGTATCGAGAGCACCGAAAGAAAAGTTAAGCGGTTTACGGTAATGGGAACTTATGAGAAAATATCGAAGCTCTTTACCCGTGTATCCATTTTTAAGAAGATCACCGATGGTAAAAGTATTATCCAGAGAACGTGACATTTTCTTTCCGTCACGCATTACAATTTCAGCGTGCATCCAATAACGCGCCGGGGTTTTCCCGGTGGCTGCCTTTCCTATGGCCATGACATTTTCACAGTGAGGGAATATGATATCCGATCCTGATACGAATATATCGAAGGTATCGGCCAGATATTTGCGTGCGATGGCGGCACACTCGAGATGCCAGCTAGGTCTTACATTGCCCCATTTCGTTTTGAAGTAAATTCCTTTTTTAAGTTCCGCCAGCGTAGAGCGTTTAAGTAGTGTAAAATCGACGGGGCTGTCTTTTTCGTATTCATCCTGGTCGATCGTATGCTTGTGGCGGACGCGCCCGAGATCGATATTTGACAGGACGCCATAATCATCTAGTCTGGATATATCGAAATATACCGACCGTAATTTTTCATACGCAAATCCTTTTTCGACCAGTTTTTCAGCAAGAAAGATCATCGATTCCACATTTTCGCTTGCCTTTGGGTACTGAATGTCTTCGCTTATGTTGAGCGCTTTGACATCGGCAAAAAAAGCCTTTATATATTGCTCTGTATACGTTTCAATTGGAATTTGAGCCTGATCGGCACCCTTGACTGAACGGTCTGCCATGTCGATAATATTGATCTCATGGCGCACATCGAAATCCTTATATTTCAAGTATCGCATGATCAAGTCGGCAACAATGAACCGCCTGTAGGTTCCTATATGAGGGACATCATGGACCGAGGGTCCGCAGGAATGCATGAGCACCCGCGACCTGTTGAGGGGTTTAAATGACTCTTTAGATCGATTTAATGTATTGTAAATTTGAAGAGAGGTTTCCTCTTTATTGGAAAAAAGCTCAGTGCTGAGGTACCGTTCACCCCGATCAGGAAAGATAGCGACAATAATGCCCTCTTTCATTTTACCTGCTTTCTCCAGTGCGACATGCATGGCCGCACCTGAACTCATCCCGACAAAAAGTCCTTCTATTTGAGCCAGCTTTCTAGCCATTTTAAAAGCGTCTTCGTCAGTTATGTTTATCTTTTCATCCAAAAATTTTCTGTCGAAGATGCCGGGGCGATACGATTCCTTCATATTTTTTAGCCCCTGAATTTTGTGTCTGAGATATGGTTCCACGCCAATTATTTCTATTGATGCTTTTAATTCTTTCAACCTTTTTGCCACACCCATGGCAGTGCCCGATGTTCCCAGTGTGGCGACAACCGCCGTAACATTTCCTTCCGTTTGGCACCATATTTCTTCCGCCGTACCACAATAGTGGGCCATAATATTATCCGGGCTATTGAACTGATCAGGCATGAAATATTTGTCAGGTGACTGGCGAAGCATTTCGTATATTTTTTCAATTGCTCCGTCGGTACTCAGGTGTGCCGGTGTAAACAGAAGCTCGGCTCCCATAGCTCTGAGAATCTTTTTGCGTTCATCGCTGGCATTTTCCGCCATGGCCAATATGAGACGGTAGCCTTTCGCAGCTGCTACTATGGCAAGCCCAATTCCTGTATTTCCGCTCGTAGCTTCTATAATTATCTTGTTTTTTGTCAGGACACCCCGTTCCTCGGCTCGTTCAATCATATAGAGCGCAGTTCTGTCTTTAATCGACCCTCCAGGATTTGTGCCTTCCAATTTGGCTAAGATTGTCACATTTTTATAAGGATTGAGTGCATTGATTTTCACCAGAGGCGTATTGCCGATTAAATCAAGTACATTGTTATATCTTTTTTCCATGGTCTCTATTTTATAAAAAGGGGCGCACTTCGACCCCCGGGAAGTACCGTTTTTCCGTTTGATGATCAACTGTTAAATTTTGGTGAGGGAACCTTGATGAACTGTACACCTTCTTCTTTGAGTGTTTCTTCTTCAGCTTTAGTGGTTACGCCTTTTATATTCCGCTTTTGTTCCTCGCCTTTATGCATCTTGAGAGCTACTTCTGCAAAGCGGTCTCCGACATTATCAAAATTTTTATCTATAAAGTCATTGAGCATCTTCAGGCTTATGAAAGAAGATTCGGAATGATGTTTGGTATCTATCTCTTGAGTTCCCTTTCCTACGATCGAAACTGATGATGGAATCATATCGATATCGTAGCTGCCGCAGGCAGGACAGATAATTAGTCTTTTTTTCTTCTGTTCTTCAAAAGAAGCCCTATCTTTAAACCACCCTTCAAATTTGTGGCCGTCCTGACAGGCTAGATCATAAATTATCACAAAAGCTTTACTCCTTCTCTAAAATTTGGCATACTATAACATGTATCAGCAGGGTGTGCAATGCAGGCAATTAGCGTGTATTTCTTTTTCCATCTATTTTTTTATGGACATTTCTCTTTAAATTTTATAATTGAACCTCTCGCATGTCGGGATGTGGCCCAGCCTGGTAGGGCACTGCGTTCGGGACGCAGGAGTCGCGCGTTCAAATCGCGCCATCCCGACCATTTCTTATTGTACGCTTCATATGCCGGGGCCACACCGGCATTTGCAATCTCATGCCCCTAAAGTGGAAGATCAATAAGTTCTCGTACCACTTGGTTTTTTTTAGCCCACTGCTCCCGCCATTGAAAAAATGGGAAGATATAGTGCGATCAACATGCCCCCTACTATACCGCCAAGAAAGACCATCATGAAAGGTTCCAAAAGAGAGGTAAGAGCATCCACGGCAGCATCGACTTCATCATCATAGAAGTCTGCTATCTTTGCAAGCATTGCATCCAGAGCGCCCGTGTTTTCTCCCACTCCTATCATTGACACGACCATCGAGGGGAAGATGCCGGTTGCTGCGAGTGGTTCAGCAATAGTTTTTCCTTCGCTGATACTTTTTCTGGTCGCCATGAGAGAATTTTCGACTACTTTGTTTCCTGCCGTTTTGCTGACGATTTCAAGCCCGTCCAGAATAGGTACGCCGCTGCTTATCATTGTAGATAATGTCCGTGAGAATTTGGCCACGGCCACTTTTTTGAGAAGATCGCCAAAAACGGGTGCTTTAAGGATCAGGCTGTCTACTTGCAGTTCCCCTCTTTCGGTCTTATAATATTTTTTGAATAAAAATATCAGAAAACCTGCTGCAACAGCCATGTAGAGTATATAACTCTGAACGAATTCACTTGCATTTACAAGCAGCTGAGTTGGTCCAGGGAGTGCTGATCCCATACCGGAGAACATGTCCACAAATACGGGGACTACTTTATAAAGAAGAAGCACAACGACGCCTATTGAAATTACGAGAACGCTTGCAGGATAGGTCATCGCGCCTTTTACCTTTGACTTTAGTTTCATTGCTTTTTCCATGTAACTGGAAAGCCTGTTGAGAATTACGTCCAGGATGCCGCCGGCTTCGCCGGCAGCAACGAGATTTACAAAGAGATCATCAAATACTTCCGGATACTTGGCAACCGCCTCGGAGAGCGAAATGCCTCCTTCTATATCATCTTTTATTGTTTGCACTATTTTCTTGAAAGTTTTATTCGGTTCCTCCTCCGAAAGCAGGTCGAGACACTGAATTATAGGTAAGCCGGCATTAATCATAGTTGCAAACTGTCTCGCAAATATGACTACATCCTTTTCCTTTACTTTTTCCTTAAAAAAAGGCACATTTTCAAGGAGGTCCTTCGGTTTCTTCTTAATGCTGACGGGTCTGATTCCTTGACGTCTGAGCTGTATCCTTACCGCCGCTTCATCAGGCGCCTCAATTTCTCCATTCTTTTCTTCCTTTCTCTTTGTGAGTCCAACCCAGACGTATTCAGGCATGCCAGATCCTCCTTGCTGTTATGAGAACGCATAAATTCCGTTTAGTAAATCTCATTTTTCCGGCCGGGCGACTGAGGACGGACCATGTCGCAGGCAGAGGTGCGGCTTTTCATTATTTCGTAAAGAAGTATGCCCCCTGCTACTGACACGTTCAGCGAATCGATTTTCCCCTCCATAGGAATTGATATCATGAAATCGCATTTCTGTCTGACCAGCGGTCTCAATCCGCTCCCCTCGCCGCCCAGCACCACACCAATGCGACCGCTGAAATCGAATTGCGCTATATTCTTCCCTTCTTTGACATCGGTTCCATAAATCCAGAAGCCTTCTCTTTTCAGCAGATCCAATGTCGTTGCGATATTTGTCACCTGTGAAACAGATATGTATTCTGCACATCCAGCTGAAGCCTTTACAACTGCGGGGGTAACTGAGGCAGCTCTATTTTTGGGAATCACCACGGCATTGGCGCCGAAACAGTGCCCGCTCCGTATTAAGGATCCGAGGTTTTGAGGATCCATAACCGAATCAAGGATCAATATAAAACCGCCTTTTTCCGATGATGTGACATCCTCGATAATTTTGTAAAAAGATCTGTACTTGAATTCTTTGCAAAAACAGACTATTCCCTGATGCCGTTTGGTCGGTACAATTTTGTCAATATAACTTCTGTCTTTGTATTCGATTGCAATATGTTTCTGCGCCGCAAGATTTAAGATCTCCTTTACGGCCTCTCCTTTTTTTCCATGAGCAAGAATCAGTCTTTCAATTCCTTTGCCGCCTGATTTGAGCGATTCGAGGACGGGATGAATTCCGTAAATGGTCTGCATGGATATCATTTATAATGCAGCCAGTCCTTCATTGATTTCCGCATTGATTTTTTCCGCCATAGCAACAGGATCGTCGGCCGTTCTTATGGGCCGTCCGACAACAATGAAATCGGCGCCGGCCTTTATTGCCTCTTTTGCGGTCATGGTTCTTTTCTGATCATCCTCTCTGATTTCTTCCGCGACTCTTATGCCCGGAGTCACTATGATAAAATTCTTCCCGCAGATGTTACGCAATGTACGAACATCCTGAGCGGAAGCAACAACTCCTGAAAGGCCTGCATTTTGAGCCATTTTTGCGAGTCTGCCTGCGAGAATGTCTGCAGTGCAGTTGAAGCCCAGAGTTTTCAAATCACTGTCATCCAGGCTTGTCAGTACAGTTACTGCCAATATATCCGGGTGCGGTATTTTTTCTTTTTGTGAAATCATGCGGACAGCTTCAGCCGTCCGATTCATCATTTCATATCCCCCGAGGGCATGGACATTGAGCATAGAAACTTTTAGCCGGACAGCTGCTTCAGCTGCACGCGCAACTGTATTGGGGATATCGTGAAATTTCAAATCAAGAAATACGGCGGCGCCAAGATCCGAAATTTCCTTTATCAATAAAGGTCCAAAGCGGGTGAATGCCTCTTTCCCGACTTTGAACATGCCCACATGATCCTTTAGAAGGGAAACCCATTCGAGGATGCTTTCTAAATTGTTACCTATATCAAGGGCAAAGATCAGTCTTTTTTTTCCGCTGCTAATCGAGTTCATCTTCCGTTCCGACAAATTCGGATTCATGGGTAATTTGTTTCAGCCCTTCATTCAAACGGCTCAGATATTCGGGACTGGCGTAAGTAACCTTTCCTTCGGCAATCTCCCTCAAAGCGGTTACGACTTCCCGATTGTTCTTTTTCTCGGAAAGCGGTGCCGAGCCTTTATATAATTGCCTGACCCGCTGAACAGTCAAAATGGTAAGCGCGAATCTGTTTTTCGCTTTCTTTAGAGAATCTTCTACGGTAACTCGTGCCATTGTTCTAAATGCCTCCTCTTTTTGAACGGATTATCTTTTCAATTACTTCTGTTTGCCTTTTTCTTCTGTGTTTTTCCGCAATATATATGGATTTTAGCGCCTCCAGCGAGTCATTGATTATATCATTGACGATGACATAATCATACCAATGATTTTCGTGAATTTCCTCACAGGCTTTCTCCATGCGAAGCCTTATATTTTTTTCGTCTTCCGAGCCTCGTTTTGCAAGGCGTCTCTTCAGTGTACCAAGGGAAGGCGGTAAAATGAAAACGAATACCCCCTCGGGACAAGTGTGCTTCAAATTCTTCGCGCCTTTCGTATCCACATCGAGAAGAATGTTTTTCCCTTTTGCCAGAGATTTATTAATATCTTTTCCAGAGGTGCCGTAAAAATGATTGAATATCGCTTCAGTTTCTAAAAAATCACCATTTTCATCCATCCTCTTGAACTCTTCATTTGAGATAAAATGATAATCTTTTCCGTCTATCTCTCCTGCTCTTTGGGACCGTGTGGTATAGGAGACAGAAAAGGTTATTTCCGGCTCGGATTTTAGAAGCAATCTGCAGAGGGTTGTTTTCCCCGTTCCAGAAGGTGCTGAAACGATCATCAGAAACCCGTTTTTTTTATCAGCCAATATATTTCAATGGCTCCTTTCATTTAATTTCACGATTTTTCCTTCTTATGCTAATTGCTCAGCCCAGAGCTTTATTCAATATTTTGTACCTGTTCCCGCAACTTGGCAAGTTCGGTTTTAATTTCGATTACATTTCGGGAGATTTCAAAATCACTGCTTTTTGAGCCTATTGTGTTTATTTCGCGATGCATTTCCTGGAATATAAAATCCATTTTCCTGCCAACGGGTTCGGAACTTTCCAATAAATCTTTCACCTGATGCATATGGCTTCCAAGACGGACAATTTCTTCAGTTATGTCGCTTTTTTCAGACATGAGAGCAATTTCCTGGGATAGTCGCAGTTGGTCAATTTCTATACCTTCTGTCAATTCACTGATCCTGTCGGAAAGCCGGCTCCGATATTCTTCTAAAACGTAAGGAGCTCTTGAATTCAAAGAATCCAGGTGAGACTCGATAAGATCTATTCTGTGAAAAAAATCTTTGTATAGAAGTTCCCCTTCCTTTATCTTCATCATGGTCATTGCATGCACCGCCTTCAAAATCATATCCCTGATCGCAGGCCACATCTTTTCCTGGTCAGGTTGAGGCTCGGCGGCAAATATCCCGTTTTTGACATTTGCAATTGTTTCCAGAGAGATTGGATCCTCAAGGCCAAATTCTTTTTTTATCTCGGTTAACGCTTTGTAATAACTGCGTATCAAAGGTAAATTAACAAAAAGAGTGTCACCTTCCACCGGTGCGTGGTCCGCATCGAAACGCAAGGAAACTTCCACTCTCCCTCGCGACAGAGTTTCAGCTATCTCTTTTTTAATAGGTATCTCCAGCGAACTAAAACTGTTGGGAAGGCGGATGCTGATCTCAAGATTTCTGTGATTCAAAGATTTGATTTCCGTGACAATCTTTTTGCCATCCAGAATTGATTCCGCCCTGCCATACCCGGTCATGCTTTTTATCATTCCGTTTTCGGCGCCTCCTTTTTTGTTTTTAAAAGATCAATTAAATATTTGCCTCTGAGTACGGCGAGCATTTGCAAAATTTCAGCCTCCCTGTAATCTGGATACGTCCATTCGAGCGGCTGGAAACCTCCTTTTTTGTAAATGAGAGTCAAATCGGCATAGATACCTTTTTTTAAGTAGGGTCTGTGGGCATACGGTTTCCCTGTTGCAAGAATCATGTTGCCTAGTGAAATGTAACCAGGATCTATATTTATTTTTCGTTTTCCTCCTTCGGAATAATCTTTTTCAATCTCATTGGTTATTAATTTAATTTTCGGCAAAGCATCTGGATTGATAAGCTTTTTAAAAGAAATGAAACGTCTTTTTTGGTTAAATCCCATCTCATCGGCATAATAAGATGTATATTCGAAGGGGATAAATTCAGTTGCAAAATCTATAGGGCCGAATCTTCCCATCAGCAATTTTACTGCCTCATTAATCAGATATTTTTCAGAGGAGAAAATGCTCGATATTAACTTTACCGGGTCGGCATTGCGTGGTTTGCTCATAGGACAGAAAAAAAATAATCACTCCAATCTGGAATGGCCGGATCGATTTTTGTATCTGAAAGCTTTTCCATATGCTTGAATTGCCCTTCAAAGAACGTTTATAAGTTCCTCAAGAGAAGCGGTTGCCGTTCCTATTTTTCCAACGACAATACCGGCGGCATGGTTCGCAAGCTGCGCTGCTTCCTTAACGCTTGCGCCCGCGGCAGCAGCCAGCGCGAACGTTCCAATAACCGTATCTCCTGCGCCTGTTACATCATATACTTCCTTAGCAACAGCGGGAATGCATGTAATATCACCATCTTTTTCAAAAAGTGCCATTCCTTCTTCACCTCTGGTAATCAGAAGCGACTTAAATCCGAATGCATTCATGAGACTTCTCCCCCCCGCAAACACATCTTCATCCGAATGCAATTCTTTGCCCAATGCTTGTGCGGCTTCGTGCTGATTGGGAGTAATCACGTCACATTCTCGGTATAAAGAAAAGCCGTTCTGTTTCGGGTCAATACATAAAATAATTTCGGTTCCCTTAATAATCCGGCGAATTTCATCAATGAGTGTTTCGGTTACCATTCCCTTGTTGTAATCGGAAATGATTATGGCACCAATATTGCCTTTTACTGATTCGGCATAACTGACGGCCTTTTTTATATCAATTGAATTAAAAGAATTTCGGTCAGCCTCTCTATCGAAGCGAACAACCTGCTGATGGTGAGCGATTATCCTGGTTTTTATTATCGTTTGCCGCGTTGACTCGCGAGCGATTCCTTCCGTTTCGACATTCATCTTGCGGAGTTCGTCAATAACCCACTTCCCTGTAGAATCATTCCCCAGAACTCCGCATATATACGCCTTCCCGTTCAAGGAGTGTACATTATTCAGTACGTTCGCCGAACCGCCCAGCAGCCGGCTTTCCCTGGTAACCCTGACGACAGGAACCGGCGCTTCCGGAGATATTCTGGAAACCTTGCCCCAAATAAAATGGTCTACCATTATATCTCCAATAATTAGAACCCTGGAGGATGAAAACCGGTTAAGAATTTCAAGAGCGCGTTTTTTTGTAAGATGATTCTTTTTCACCTGGCATACTTTCATCATTTTGGATATTCAATATGTGAAATTTAATCCCGGATGCTAATACCGGTCATATTTTTTGTCAATCCTTTTCTAAATATCTTGACTAAAGAGGTAAAAAAATATAGGTACTTTTTTTCAATATTTAAGTAGGATTAGGAGCAAATGGGAGATAAAGGCGAGCTGCTGAGGGTTAAGAGAGAAAAAATTGAAAATTTGAAAAAGGATAATGTGGAACTTTATCCCAATGACGTGAATGTAACGGCCACGAGCGCCGATATAGTAAATCATTATGCCGGGCTGGATGGAGATTCTCTTCATCAAATCACAGAATTCTTCCAATTGGCAGGCAGGATTATGGCCAGACGTGTTTTCGGTAAAGCTGCGTTTATCAATTTGAAGGATAGAAAAGGAAGCATCCAGGTTTATTTGAGAAGAGAAACGTTAGGAGAAAAAACATATAATCTTTTCAAAAAATTCGACATAGGCGATATTGTGTTTGTCTCGGGGAAACCCTTTAAAACAAATACCGGAGAATTGACAATAGAGGCGGATTGCATACGGCTTTTATCAAAAACAGTGAGGCCCTTGCCTGAAAAATGGCATGGTCTTACAGATGTAGAAGCAAGATACCGGCAGCGTTATCTGGATCTTATTATGAATCCGGATGTAAAAGATACTTTTTACAAGAGAAGCAAGATAATCAGCTTGATCAGACAATTTATGGAAAGCAGGGATTTTCTAGAAGTAGAAACGCCCATGATGCACCCGATAGCGGGTGGTGCAACGGCTCGACCATTCAAGACACACCATAATACTTTGGATATGGACCTGTATCTCAGAATAGCACCTGAACTTTATCTGAAGCGCCTTGTAATAGGCGGTCTGGATCGAGTATTCGAAATAAACCGGAATTTCAGGAATGAAGGAATATCTATTTCTCATAATCCTGAATTTACAATGATGGAATTTTATCAGGCCTATGCCACCTATGAGGATTTGATGAAGCTTACCGAAGACCTGATCATTTCGATAGCACGAGAGCTCTTCGGTTCATTGTCTTTTATGTACCAGGGAACAGAAATAGATTTACATCCTCCATGGCGAACAATAACGGTAAAAGAGGCTATAATTGAATATGCCGGCTGTGCCCCTTCCATTTTGGAAGATGCAGACAGTGCGTGTAAGTTTGCAAAAAGTCTGGGTGTGGATGATCTCGAAGGGGAATCGCTTGGCAAGATAGTTATGGCTATTTTCGAATATGCCGTTGAGGAAAAATTAGTTCAGCCGACCTTTGTCACGCAATATCCGATAGAAGTATCACCTCTATCAAGAAGAAATCCTGTCGACGAAAATTATACTGATCGATTTGAATTGTATATTTACGGCAGAGAAATTGCCAACGCCTTCTCGGAACTTAATGATCCCGAAGACCAGAGAAATCGTTTTCTGATGCAGCTTACGCAAAGGGATGAGGGCGACGATGAAGCGCATGAAATGGATGAAGACTATATTACAGCTCTCGAGTATGCGATGCCGCCCGCGGCCGGAGAAGGAATTGGGATCGATCGACTGGTAATGCTTTTTACCGATTCGCCATCTATTCGTGATGTGATCCTTTTCCCGCATATGAGATCAAAATTCCAGAGATCATAAGTTAACGCGACTATTATAGTATGCCTTCAGGCTTTTAAGCCTGAGCAGGCCAAAATGAGCAATTCAAATATTGATGGCTTCTTTAACCTTCGTATGTATGATTTCTGCTCAAATCCGGAACAGGCCGGAAATTGCCTGCATAGAAATATATAATTGTGCCGAAAAGCGGCAGCAAGGTGACAGGTATGCGTTACGAACTGCTTATAGGAATGAGATACCTTAGGGCGAAGCGAAAGCAGACCATAATTTCGATAAATACCCTTATTTCTACAATAGGAATTTTTCTAGGAGTTGCCGCCTTAATTATAGTGCTTGCGGTCATGAATGGATTTGAGGGGGAACTTCGTGAAAAAATCCTTGGGGTCAATTCTCACATTGTTCTTATGCAATTCGGAGGAAGCATTCAGGATTATCATCAAGTCATGAAAGAACTTGAAGAAATAAAAGGCATAACCGCTTCTACACCGTTCATTTTCGGCCAGGCGATGTTGAAAAAAAGAGATCTTGTGAGCGGTATCGTTATCAGGGGAATAGATCCTGAAAATGCTCTTTCTGTAATGAATGTGGGAAAGATGGTCGAAGGAAGTATTGCCCTTCTTGCAAGTGATGAAGGCAAGTCAGATGAAAGTGCTCCTCCTCTGGTGGTAGGGAAAGAATTGGCTCATAATCTCGGAGTACATAAAAATGATGAGGTGGAGATCCTTCTTCCAATGGGAACTCCCACCCCGATGGGGACTGTGCCTCGCCTCAAGACCTTTAGAATCGCAGGAATTTTCGATTCGGGATTTTACGAATATGATTCAACCCTCGTCCTGATGGCACTCGAAGATTCACAGGAGTTTCTGAGCATGGGCACTGCGGTGACGGGAATCGGAATTAAAGTGGATCATGTATACCAGTCAGATACAATTGCCGATGCCATAGAAAATAAACTGGGATATCCTTTCTGGGCTCGCACGTGGATGGAAATGAACAAGAATCTTTTTTCAGCGCTTAAACTTGAGAAGCGCGTTATGTTCATTATCCTGAGCCTGATAGTTCTTGTGGCTGCATTTAATATTGTTATTACTCTTATTATGTCAGTCATGGAAAAAACAAAAGATATTGCCATCTTGAAATCTATGGGGGCAACTGCGTGCAGCATAATGAAAATATTTATGATTCAGGGACTGGTGATAGGGTTTGTGGGCACTTTGCTGGGTTGCCTGGGCGGACTCCTTATTGCGTTCAATCTGGAAGAAACAGTTTCATTTATTGAAAGTTTTTTCGGCTTCAAAGTTCTCCCTGAAGATGTATATTATCTGAGCGAACTTCCTTCCAAGGTCAATTTGAATGATGTAATAGTAATCGTTATTGTCACAATGGCGATCTGTTTTGGCGCATCAATATATCCGGCGTGGAAGGCTTCGAGACTCGATCCGGCTGAGGCCCTGCGTTATGAATAAAGGAATGCTTTTATGTTAGATGTTCGAAATCTCACAAAGACTTTTTTAAAAGACGGCAATGCCGTCGAAGTTCTTAAAGGAGTTAATCTTGAAGTCACAGCACATGAAACTGTGGCGATTCTAGGCGTATCAGGATCTGGCAAGACAACTCTTTTGCAGATACTCGGACTTCTGGATCATCCTTCTGGAGGAAATGTTTGCTATGGAGGAATAGATGTCTTCGCAGGAGATGAAAAGAAAAAAGCAGAATTCAGGAATAAAAGAATTGGATTTGTCTTTCAGTTTCATCATCTTCTTCCCGAATTTACCGCCCTTGAAAATGCAATGATGCCTGCGATTATAAGCGGTATGTCGAAAAAAGCCGCGATCCAGAGGGCTGAGACGGCCTTGACTGAAGCGGGACTTGGTGATAGGTTAACGCACAAACCGGGAGAACTTTCCGGTGGAGAGCAGCAGCGGGTTGCAGTGGCAAGAGCGATTATAATGGAACCTGAATTACTTCTTGCCGATGAACCTACCGGAAATCTGGACAGGGAAACAGGCTGGCTAATCGAAGAACTTCTTCTGGAACTCAATCGAAAACGGGGCACCACTTTGATAGTCGTTACGCATAATATGGAATTGGCCGGACGAATGGCTCGAACACTGGGGCTGAAGGATGGAAAATTATATGACAGTTAACCGCAGGGCGAAATACCTGGTGATGGCTTTTTTTGCCTTTTTCTTGTTGTTTCCCCGGATCTCGCTTGCCAGTGAAGCGAAGAGAATCGCAGTTTTTCCATTTACTGTCCACAGTAAATCCGATGTAACGTATTTAAAAGAAAACATTGCGAAAGGAATCGTGTCGGAGTTGCAAAAAAGGGGAGGGGTGGAAATTGTAGTAAGTCACGCTTTTCAGGACCTGACAGGCCCCGGACCGGTCAATGAAAGTGAAGCGGTATCGGCTGCTGAAAAAACAGATGCCGATTTTGTCGTTATGGGAAGCCTTACACGTTTGGGCAGTCTAATAAGTGTAGATGTACAGATAGTAGATATCGAACGGGGCCTTGCACTGCAAAATATCTATGCGCAAGGTACCGGAATAGAAAGTCTGGAATCAATTTCTAAGACATTGGCAGACAAAATTGCGGCCCGGCTGCTTGTTCACCAGCGAATTGCAGACGTCATTTTTAAGGGCAACAGAAGAGTGGAAGAAAGTGCTCTCTATAATACTATTAAATCGACCAGGGGAAGCATGTTTTCGAGCAAGGTCCTCTCTGAGGATATAAAATCAATATTCAAGATGGAATATTTCAAAGATGTGAAAACCAGGGTGGAAGATTCACCCGGAGGGAAAATTATTACTTTTACTCTCGAAGAACAACCTCTGATAAAAAATATAGATATTATCGGAAACGATAAAATAGACCGCGACGATATCGAAGAAGTGATTACCATCAAGCCTCGTCAGATTTTCAATCCCGGCAAGGCAAAGTCGGATGCAGAGGAAATAAAAAACTTTTACAAGGGAAAAGGGTATCTCAATGCAGAGGTTACATACGCGACTGAGGGTGAGGGAGGTAATGACATCTCGGTAGTATTTAAAATTGTAGAGCATAGACGTCCCTATATAAAAGAGATTTCTTTTAAAGGTAACCGGGTATTTACGGATAAAGAATTAAAGGACATGATGGAAGTTTCGGAATGGGGAATTTTTCATTTCCTTACTGATTCAGGCCTCCTCAACCGGAGCGAATTAAAAAAGGACATCGAAAAATTAACCGCATTTTATCACAATAACGGCTATATAAATGCTCAGATTGGAGAGCCGGAAATAACGACGGATGAGAAATGGATTTATATTGAGATTCCCGTCATTGAGGGGAAACAATTCAAAGTCGGACAGGTAACTATTACCGGCGATACATTGTCGGTTTCCCGGCCGGAGCTGGCGAAGAACCTTGAAATAGTTAAAAAAGACTATTTTGACCGCGAAGCGATTGTAAAGGATATGGATTATCTTATAGGAGCTGCAAATAATGAAGGATATGCCTATGCCAGTGTATACCCGCACACGGAGGCAAATGAACAGAAGCAGGAAGTGGATGTAACGTATAAGCTCGAAAAGGGGAATCTCGTTTACATTAATAGAATTTCGATAACAGGGAACGACAGAACGAGGGATAAAGTAATTCGGCGGACGCTTTCCCTTGTAGAAGGCGAGCTTTATAACCGTGATAAACTTAAGAGGAGCTATAACAGTCTCAACCAGCTCAGATATTTTGAGGAAGTTAATTTTCAAACGGGGAAAGGATCTGAGGAATCACGCATGGATATTAATGTTCATGTCAAGGAGAAACCAACAGGTCTTTTCAGTATCGGTGCGGGCTACAGTGCACAAGAAAATGCAATTTTCGTGGCTCAGATAACGGAGCGGAATCTTTTCGGGCGCGGGCAGTCGCTCAGCCTCGAAACGCATCTGGGATCAAGTACGACAGATTATGAATTGTCCTTTATCGAGCCGTGGCTTTTCGACATTCCTTTATGGAGCAAGGTCGAAGCCTGGGATACGAAAAGGGATGAAGATGCCTACGATGTAGATACTCAGGGACTGGGGCTCACATTGGGATATAATATTTTTGAAAGAGTAATGGGCTATGTCCGTTACGAGTTTTCCATTAATAATGTGACGGATATTTCCCCCTCGGCATCAAGATTCGTAAAGGAACAGGAGGGCGAAATAACTTCCAGCGGCATCACACTTAATCTCACAAGAGACACAAAAAATGACTGGATCTTTCCAAGCGGGGGTTCTAAAAACAGTGTTTCAGTTGAGTTTACCGGATCTTTTCTTCAGGGTGATGCGAGTTTTACCCGCTATAGAGCTGAATCAAGATGGTATTTCCAACTTCCCTTCGATAATGTCTTTGCAATCGGCGGCCAGGCAGGCCTGATTCAGGGGAATGAAGGGAAGGAAGTTCCCATTTATGAAAGATTCTATCTGGGTGGAATAAATACGCTCAGAGGACTAAGGGATGTAGGGCCGAAGGACCCTCTGACCGGAGATGTGATAGGCGGGGAAAGTATGTTCGTTTTAAATACGGAACTGGTTTTTCCATTAATGAAGGATGCCGGTATCAGAGGGGTCGTTTTTTTCGATATAGGAAATGCATGGGAAAGCGGGTACCATTTTGATGACACAAGAGAAACGGCTGGAATAGGGATACGCTGGCACTCCCCGATCGGGCCTTTTCGTCTCGAGTGGGGACATGTGCTAGATAAAAAAGAAGGCGAATCGTCGAATCGATGGGAATTTACTATCGGTATGACAATGTAATTTATAAATATTTTTTGAGAGGAATGTTATGAGGAAAATCCTGTGCGTTTTGATCGTAATATCATTTTGTTTATGTGGGTTGGCGAATGCTGTGGCAGCAGAAAGAATTGCTTTCGTAAATATCAAGAAAATACTTTTTGAATCGGAAGCGGGGAAAGCGGCAGCTCAGGAGCTTAAAAAATTCGTAGATGCCAAAAAGACTCAGATTCAGGATAAGGAAGAGGAACTCCAAAAGCTCAAGGACGCTCTCGAAAAACAGCGCACTTTGCTGACAGAATCTGCCTTCAGAGAAAAAGAAATGAGTTATCAAAAAAAATTCAGGGACTACAAGAGATTCATCGAAGATGCCAATGAAGAGATGAAAATAAGAGATCAGCAGGTCACGCAGGAGTTAATTCCTGATATTCAAAAAATCATAAGCGAATCAGGTAAAAAAGAGGGGTACGCAGCTATATTCGATATAGGCACAAACGGTCTTTTCTATACTTCTCATCAGGATGATATAACTGACCGCATTATCGACCTGTATAACAAATCATATCGATCCAATAAATAAAATGTCTTCCGGCTTTTACGGATACCTTCCATTTGCCGGAGTTTTTTGCGCACAAGAGTATGACACAGCGGGCGGTTTTACACACCTGCCCGCGCTCCAGGATTATTGCACTAAAAGGTTATAAAGGCATGGAGAAAAGTCTCGGGGAAATAGCAGTATATCTAAATGCAAAACTTGAAGGCGACCCTGAAATCACGATCCGGAATATAAATGGAATAGATGAAGCGGAAGAGGGCGATCTTACTTTTATTGCAAATAGTAAGTACAGAAATAAACTTGAAAAAACGAAGGCGTCAGCAGTGTTGGTGTCCTCGGGAATTTCTTCGAAGAGGAAGAATCTTTTAATCGTCGATGATCCTTACATAGCTCTTGCACGCGTCTTGTCTTTAATGTATCCCGCAACTGTCGAGTTAAAAAATATTAGCAAAGAAGCTTTCATTGCTGAAAGTGCGAGGATAGAAACAGGAGTCACCATTTATCCGGGAGTGTATATAGGTGATAATGCCTGTATAAAAAAAGATGCTGTTATTTATCCCGGCGTATTTGTAGGTCCGTATGCTGTTATTGGAGAAGGAACGGTTCTTTATCCCAATGTTTCTGTCTACCGGGGATGCATAATTGGAAATAGAGTGGTCCTTCATGCGGGGGTAGTCGTAGGGAGCGACGGATTCGGTTTTGCAAATCCAGGAGCGGAAAATGTGAAAGTTCCTCAAGTGGGATATGTACAGATAGATGATGAATGCGAAATCGGCGCAAATACAACAGTTGACAGGGGAACGCTGGGAAAAACATGGATAAAGCGGGGCGCAAAAATAGATAATCTGGTACAAATCGCACATAATGTAGTAATTGGAGAGAACTCGGTGATTGTTGCTCAAGTAGGAATATCAGGAAGTTCTAAAATCGGTACGGGAGTTCTTGTTGGCGGGCAGGCAGGATTGGTCGGTCATATTACAGTTGGAGATCATGCAATGATAGCGGCGAAATCGGGTATCCATAAAGATGTTGCGCCTGGAGATGTAGTTGCAGGCTACGGCCAAATGCCACATCGCGAATGGCTCCGAATGCAGGCGACTCTGCCCAAAATTTCCGAAATGAGAAAGAATCTGCTTTCGATTGCTAAACGGACCACTGAACTCGAAAAGGAAATTGAAGAGATACACAAGGGGTACAAAGGATGAATATACACCCGACGGCAATTGTCTCTCCCGATGCTCATATCGGGGCCGGAGTCAAAATAGGACCTTACAGTATCATAGGATCTGAGGTAATACTCGGTCAGGGCACTGTAATAGGTCCGCACGTGGTTATTGAGGGGCCAACCGAAATTGGTGACAAATGCCGCATCTTTCAATTTGCATCAATAGGAGCCGAACCTCAGGATCTCAAATACAAAGGCGAAAAGTGCAAGGTGGTAATAGGAGACAATAATACGATACGGGAATATGTAACAATCAACAGGTCAACTGCAGCGGATATAGGAATGACAGCCATAGGCGATAACAATCTCCTCATGGCTTATTGTCATGTAGCGCATAACTGCATGCTCGGAAACAATATTGTCATGTCAAATGCCGTTAATCTTGCCGGCCATGTTCATGTGGAAGATTTTGCAGTAATTGGAGGCATGTCCGGTATCCACCAGTTCTGCCGTGTGGGATGTCATTCCATGATTGGCGGGGCTTCCGCCGTAACTAACGATGTGCCTCCTTTTGTGGTTGTTTCGGGAAACCGCGCCAAAATCTACGGACTGAATGTAATCGGGCTTAAGCGAAGGGGTTTCAGGCCGGAGGTGCTCAAAGCGTTGAAAGATGCATACCGGCTCATTTTCAGATCTTCCCTGCTGCGGTCCGAAGCGATAAAAAAAGCCAAATCCGAGATTGCTCGCAGTGAAGAAGTTGATCGATTTTTACGCTTTATTGAGAACTCCGAGAGGGGGATTTGTAGATAGCCGCCCTCAAGTGAGTGATGCGACAGCTCGTGCCCCCGTCCCAGAAAGAATCAAACCCGTTTACGGGACAACATCACTTACTTTCAATTATGGCAGCGAGTACCGGTAAAGAAGCTTTTAAGAAGTTCGTCAGAGTGCCATTATGAGAAATCTCAAAATAGGAGTAGTAGGAATCGGCCATCTGGGCGCATATCATCTACAAAAATACGCCAAATTTGAAAATTGCACTATAAGCGGCGTTGTCGATACTGACAGCAGCAGGGCTAATGATGCAGCCCGTCGACACCACTGCGAATGTTTCACCGACCATCGCCAGTTGATCGGCAAAGTGGATGCAGTAAGTATTACAACCCCGACTGTGGATCATTATCCTGTAGCAAGGGACTTTCTGGATTCCGGAATTGATGTGCTTCTGGAAAAACCTATCACAGCGACGCTAAAAGAAGCTGATGATCTTATAGCTTTGGCCGAGAGGAATAAATGTATTTTCCAGGTTGGCTTTGTTGAGCGATTCAACCCTGCAGTTATCGCGTTACGAGAAACAGGAGTCAGGCCTCTTTTTGTAGAATCCCATAGGCTTCACCCCTTTTTTAAACGTGGTACCGATGTGGATGTCATTCTAGATTTGATGATTCACGATCTGGATATCATACTTTTTTTTACGCCATCATCAATAAAGAAAATAGATGCCTCAGGAATATCCGTCCTGTCAAATAAAATCGATATAGCAAATGTAAGGCTGGCGTTTGAAAGCGGATGTGTCGCTAATATCACGGCGAGCCGTATCTCTTCAAAAAAAATGCAAAAAATTCGTTTCTTTGGATTGGACGGTTATCATTCCGTTGATTATGCTGCGAGAGAACTGGTTTCATGGAAAATAGAAGAAAATTCAGATGGAAAAAAGGAAATCAGATTGAATAATGTGCCGATAACGCAAGTCGATCCGCTAGAAGCGGAAATAGGGGCTTTTGTAGAATCGGTGTTCACAAGGACACTCCCACTTGTTTCAGGGAAAGAGGCAAGAAAATCCCTGGATCTCGCTCTGCAAATTTTAAGGAAAATCGAAGAAGAGAGAAACAGCATTGGTGTATTCGGAACGCAGGAATAAGTTCCCTGATATATCGAGGAGAAATTACGAGAAATGATTGCCGGTTGCGGGAAGAACTTACAAGGGGCAGAAAGAATATTGATAATAGCAGGCGAAGCCTCAGGCGATCTCCATGGAGCGAATCTCGTGCGAGAAATGAAAGCAGTCCGTTCTGATCTTCTTTTTTTTGGCATCGGCGGAGAAAGGATGGCACAGGAAGGTGTGTGCCTGATCGCGCATATATCTCGAATGGCCGTAGTCGGGTTTACAGAAGTAATTTCAAAACTCGGATTCATTTTACATATACGCCGGGAAATCAAGAAGCTTCTTAAAAACAGCAGGCCCGATTTAGTAATCTTGATTGACTATCCGGATTTCAATATGCCTCTTGCCAAATTTTCAAAGAAAATAGGAATACCGGTTTTTTACTACATCGGTCCTCAAGTGTGGGCATGGAGAAAGAAGCGAGTCTTTTTTTTGGAAAAGTATGTAGACCGTATGGCAGTTATTCTTCCTTTCGAAGAAGATGTATATACTGAGACACGTCTTGATGTCCATTTCGTAGGGCACCCGCTTCTTGATTTGGTTAAAATGAGCTGCTCTAAAGAGGAAGCTTTTGAACGATTCGGATTGAGGCCGGAAATGGTTACAATAGCACTGCTTCCGGGAAGCAGAGAAAAAGAGGTGACAAAGCTTCTTCCCGCAATGCTGAAGGCGGCCGAACTCATAAAAAAGAAAATTCCGGATTCTCAGTTTATACTTCCCTTAGCCGACCCGATTCCCCTTGATATGGCAAAAGGAATACTCTTGGGATCTAAAATTGAAATTGCGGTAGTCCAGAAAAATACATACGACGCACTGGGAATTTCCGATATTGCGATGGTTGCATCTGGGACGGCTACGCTAGAAACAGCGGTTCTTGAAATCCCAATGATTATAATATACAAGGTTTCTCCCTTTTCATATATACTTGGAAGAATTTTTGTCGATATCGAACATATAGGACTGGTAAATATAATTGCAGGAAGAAAAGTGGTGCCGGAATTTATTCAAGGTGAAGCGCAACCCGGGAACATGGCAACAGAAGTATTCAATATAATTGATGATAGTTCGAAGAGAGACGAAATAAAAGCAGGTCTCCGGGAAGTGAGGCATAAAATGGGGCAGCCCGGAGCCGCGGCAAGAGCTGCAGCAATTGCCTGCGAATTAATATAATGATGAAATGCGATGTACTACAATATGCAAGCCATCTCTTGCGACAATACAAGATATTGCCGGGTCCGATAGATGCGGAAGATTCAATGAACGGCTGCCGGGTATCGGCAAGGAAGTGTAAGGATGCGAGGCCATGACAATTTATATTCGTCTTCTTAAATTGGCACGGCCTCATACAAAAAAATTTGTTCTGGCAATCTGCTGTATGCTGGCGGTTGGTGCAACGCAATCCGTACTTGCGCTTCTTGTCAAACCCGTTCTTGACGACGTGTTTGTAGAAAAGAATTCAAGCGTTTTGATCTTTATCTTTGGCGCTATCATAGGGGTGGCACTGGTACGGGGAATTTGTACCTATGGACAAACCGTTCTCATGAACTTGATTGGTCTTAGGATTGTGACGGATTTGAGAAGTCAGCTGTATAATCATATTCAAAAGCAATCACTCCGATTTTTTTATGAAAACCCTACAGGAACATTGATGTCGCGAATAACGAATGACGTGAATCTTATCCAAACAGCGGTTTCCGATGCGATAACCAGTGTGCTTAAGGATAGTGTTACACTTATCGGTCTTGTATTCGTTATTTTTTATCGCGATTGGAAACTGGCTCTTATCGCACTGATTGTATTTCCTCTCACACTTTTCCCGATAGTCAAGTTTGGACAAAAAATGCGAAAAGTAGCCTCGCACACACAAATTACCTTTGGAAGTCTTACCAATCTCCTGCAGGAGACTATTACGGGAACAAGAATTGTGAAAGCCTTCGGAATGGAAGCCTATGAGGGAAAAAGATTCGCCAAAGAAAACGAAAAGCTTTTCAGGCTTTTCATGAAAACAGTGTCTATTCGTGCCCTTTCGAGTCCCCTGATGGAGCTTTTGGGGTATATAGGGGTAGCAGCGATAGTATTCTACGGAGGGTATCAAGTTATTAAAGGGAATTCTACTCCCGGGACTTTTTTTTCTTTCATGACAGCATTGCTTTTTTTATACGAGCCTGTAAAACGGCTCGCCAACGTCAACAATACAGTACAGCAAGGAATCGCGGGAGCTCTCAGAGTATTCGAAATTTTGGACAAGATTCCCGATATCAAAGATAAAGAAAGTCCAGTTGTTTTAAAGAGAATCTCTGATGATATTGAATTAAGAAATGTTACGTTCAGCTATGGTGATGGATCCGTTCTTGAAAATATAAATCTTACAATAAAATCCGGGCAGGTTGTTGCCTTTGTGGGGATGAGTGGAGGAGGAAAAACAACCCTGGTGAATCTGATCCCCCGCTTTTATGATGTGACTGAGGGATCCATCATGATTGACGGCATCGATATCAGAGATGTTACAATTAAATCGCTTCGTGATCAGATCGGGATCGTAACCCAGCAGGTAATATTATTTAATGAGACCGTAAGGAATAATATCGCCTATGGAGATATAGAAACGAGCGACAGCGATATAATCAGAGCAGCGAAGGCAGCAAATGCACATCATTTTATTATGAAGCTTCCTCGAGGGTACGATACGTTTATCGGAGAGCAGGGAGTCAGACTTTCCGGAGGGGAACGGCAGCGCATATCCATCGCGAGATCTATTCTGAAGGATGCTCCCATTTTAATCCTTGATGAAGCAACGTCTTCCCTCGATACGGAAGCGGAAATAGAAGTTCAGGAAGCGCTTGAAACTCTTATGAAGGGAAGAACGACTTTGATAATCGCCCACAGACTTTCAACAATTCGCAATGCCGACCGTATTATCGTTCTGTCAGACGGTAAAATTGTGGAAGAAGGTACTCATGAGTTTCTTATGGGCAAGAGAGGTGAATATTACCGGCTTTACAAAATGCAATTTGAAAATAATACAAAGGGTTCCTTGAACAATGCGGACAGCCTCTCTAACAATGCATAGTGCCGGTTTTACTTCTCGAATAAGGGACTGTGCAATAAGAGGAATACGAAACGAAGAAAAAAGATGGCTGGCTTTTGCTTCGGTGGTATCATTGCTTTACGGAGGAATAATCAGACTGAGAAATGCCGGTTACAATGGAGGGATATTAAAAAGCAAAGCTCTTGCCTGTCCTGTAGTCAGCGTAGGCAATATCACTGCGGGAGGTACGGGAAAAACTCCCATGGTCATAATGCTTGCATCAGAATTCAGGAAAAGGGGATTCCGGCCCGCAATACTCAGCAGGGGGTATGGAGGAAAAAATAAAGAAAAGGTTACCGTGGTTACTGATGGTTCAACAATATTGAAAGATTTTGAAAAAGCGGGTGACGAACCCGTGCTTATAGCCGAATCTTTGGAAAGAGTGCCTGTCATTACAAGTAAAAAGCGGATTAATGCCGGCAATCTGGCTCTCTGCCGGTATAATCCGGATGTCTTGATACTTGACGATGCCTTTCAACATCGCAGCCTTTGCAGAGATATCGATATCGTTCTTGTCGATGGGCGCGATCCATTTGGAAAAGGGGCAATCCTGCCGAAGGGTGAATTGAGGGAACCCGAGACTTCAGCCAGGAGAGCTGATATTATCGTAGTTACTGATTCCGGTTGTGATGCAACTGCAATCAAAGCAAAAGAGCAAATAAAAAAAATATGTCCCGGTGTTTCAATTTTTGAGGCCAATAGAAAACCACTAAACATAATTGAGGGTTTTGAAAGAAAGAAACGTCCTCTTTCATATCTCAAAGGAAAAAACGTTCTGGCCTTTGCGGGTATAGCTTTGCCGGAGAGGTTCCGCATGACAGTTGAAGAACTCTGCGGCATTCCCTGCGGATTTGTTACATATCCAGACCATTACCTTTACAGTGCGAAAGATATTGCCGGGATTCTTCACATTGCGAGGGCCCAGGCTGCGGAACTCATAATAACGACGGCCAAAGACGCGGTAAGATTACGGAAGTTTCCAGATTTCTACCGGAAAGTCTGCTATCTCGCAATTGAAATGGATATGGGGAATTCGCTCGAGCCGTTCTTGGCGTCTATAAT
Organism: Syntrophales bacterium; assembly: GCA_023230565.1. Classification (GTDB taxonomy): domain Bacteria; phylum Desulfobacterota; class Syntrophia; order Syntrophales; family UBA2210; genus JALNXD01. The sequence goes on along the minus strand of JALNXD010000001.1, from coordinate 82,483 downwards.
GCGAAAGCTGAACCGATGAGGAAAGATTTATCAACTCGTATTATAATGATACTGATGATGGGGTTGCCCCTCAAATTGCGGAGAATAGTATTTAAATTTCTGTTTCTTTTATTCTACCATATCTCACTTAAGCACCGGATGATAACAATCTCAAATCTTATGCGCGCCTTTCCCGAGAAGGATGTGACCGATTTGATAGTGCTTGCGAAAGGCGTATATCGCCACCTCGGGGTGGTGACAGCGGAAATGTTTGAAATCCCTTATTTAACACAAAAAAAAGTGTATGATTTTGTTGATATCGAAGATCCTGATAATATCCTCAATGCTCTCGGAAGAGAACCTTACTTGATTTTTACCGGACATTTGGGAAACTGGGAATTACTTGCGGCGACATTAGCTCTTTTGGCCAGACCGATTTCCGTAATATACCGCCCTCTGGACAATTCAATATTGGAAAACCTTGTTTCCTGGATCAGAACATCGAAAGGCAATCGTATATTGCCCAAAGACAAAGCAATGAGGTCGATACTCAGGGATCTTCATGAAAACAAGATGGTAGGAATGCTCATAGATCAAAATGTGACCTGGCAGGAGGGAGTTTTCGTTGATTTTTTCAGTCAGCCGGCCTGTACAACTGACGGCCTTGCACTCATAGCGCTGCATACGGATATTCCGGTCATTCCTGTCTTCATGCTTCGTGTGCCATCAGGAAAATACCGGTTGGTAGTCGGAAGTCCGGTTGAAATAAAAAAGACAGGCAAGAAAAAAGAAGATGTAATTACAAATACTGAAATATTTACCGGTATAATCGAGGAAGTAGTCAAAAAATACCCAGATCAGTGGCTTTGGATACATCAGCGATGGAAAACAAAAAAATCGCAGGTACAGCGTTGAATACCGGTGCGCTTCCATCAGACGTTTTTATTATATGCATTTCGGCAAAGGCAGGATCATAAATACTGGTTTGTATAGTTGAATTAAAAGCCCTTCCGGAAAGATCAGTATCGGGAGGAACCCGACCATGAACAGGGATGCGCTTCTTAGTGCAAAAAATATTATAATACGGGGTACTAACTGGATTGGCGATGTGATCATGAGTCTTCCGGCAGTTTCAGCTATTAAAGGAGCGTGTCCGGATGCGCGCATTGCTGTTCTTGCAAAACCATGGGTTGCCGACATATACAGGCTGTCTCCGGATGTCGATGAGGTAATCGTATTCCAAAGCCCGGGCAGGCATAGCGGGATTCACGGCAAGTGGAGATTAGCCCGAGAACTGAGAACCCATCGATTTGATGCCGCAATTCTTCTTCAGAACGCAATAGAAGCGGCTATAATCGCAGTACTTGCCGGTATACCTGTCCGAGCGGGGTACAACACAGATGGTCGGGGATTGCTTTTGACTCACTCTGTAAAACGAAGAAAAGGCATTCAGCATCTCCATCAGACTCAATACTATCTGGAAATGGTAAGGGCCTGCGGTTTTCATTTTAATCCGACAGAGCCGGTACTGTCGCCTGCGAAGGAAGATCTTTTAAAGGCAAATCGCATTCTAGACGATGTAAAGATCGAAAAAGGGGAAATTATCGTAGGAATGGCGCCCGGCGCAGCATATGGTCCTGCGAAGATGTGGTATCCCGACCGCTACGCTGCCCTGGCTGATATGCTGATTGAACGTAAGTCTTCGCGAGTGTTTCTTTTTGGAAGTGCTTCGGACAAAATTCAAACGGAAACTGTTAAGATGCATGCCCGCAATGATCTTATAAATCTGGCAGGAAAAACTACACTCGCAGAAGCTATCGCTCTCATGTCCCGGTGTGATCTTTTTATTACCAATGATTCAGGACTAATGCATATTGCCGGTGCACTCGGTATTCCGCTTGTCGCTATTTTCGGTTCTACAAATCCGGAAACGACATCGCCGGCCGGAGAAAGAAGCGTGATCATATATAAAAAAGTAGAATGCAGTCCATGTCTGAAAAAGAGCTGCCCCGGCGATTTCAGATGCATGGATCTGGTTTGCACAGAAGATGTATATGAGTGTATAGAAAAGATGCAGTTAAGAAGGTAACAGTATAATAATATACCAGAATGTAACTGATATTCAAAAAGAGCACTAAGATTTCAACAGATGGTGAATGCGAGTATAAAAAAAAATAACCGAGCCGTATTCTTTGATCGTGACGGAACTCTTAATGAAGATATGGGGTACTTGTCAAATCTTGATCAATTGAGACTTTATCCATGCGCCGGAAAGGCAGTCCGCCTGGTAAATGAGATGGGAATGAAAGCGGTTGTTATCACCAATCAATCAGGAATCGCCCGCGGTTATTTCGATGAGGAGTTTGTGATAACTCTTCATGAGAAAATTTCAGAGCTTCTGGAGAGTGAGGGAGCGCGAATTGACCGTTTCTACTTTTGCCCTCATCATCCGGAAGAAGGAAAAGGGCCTTACAAAATCGATTGTTTCTGCAGGAAACCCAAGCCTGGGATGCTTCTTCAAGCTGCCGAAGATATTAACATTGATCTTGCCCGGTCATTTATGATCGGCGATATGATTAAGGATATCGAGGCAGCAGAAAATGCGGGAGCAAAAGGTATTCTGGTAAAGACGGGATACGGCAGGGAGATAATGTCTTTTCCGGAAGCGGCATATGTCGCCGAAGATGTGCTTGATGCAGTACAGTGGATCAGGACGGTGAAAGATAATGAATATTCTCTTGATAAAATTAAGCGCAATCGGTGATGTCGTTCATACGATTCCTTGTCTTCGGGCTTTACGAATCTGCTACCCTAAGGCTCACATTACGTGGGTAATCGAAGAAGATGCATCCGATCTGATAATGAACCATTCCGATTGCAACCGGGTTCTCGTATCCCATAGAAAACGATGGCTCAGAAATTTGAAAAAGAGGGATTCCGTTAGCAAAACGTTCATGGAAATTGGGTCGTTTCTCAAATCTTTGCGAGATCGCAGATATGACATGGCAATAGACTTTCACGGGCTTTTCAAAAGTGCCGTTATCATGGGAGTTGCACGGGCTAAACGAAAAATAGGCTACAGGAGCATGCAGGAGTTAAGCGGTCTTTTTTATAATGAAACTATCCCAGAGGATATAAAGAAGCATGCTGTGGAGCGCTATCTGGATTTTATAAGGTATCTCGGGTTTCCTACCAATTCCCCCGTTTTTTTTATGGCATTGAGAGATGACGAAAGAAAAAGGGCAAAATCTCTTCTTCTTGAATGCGGGATTGACAAAAAGGATCCTTTTGTGGCAATCAACACTGTCGCGCTCTGGGAAACTAAACTCTGGGAAGATGAAAAATTTTCACATTTGGCCGACCGGATTGTCTCCGAGCTTGATACGAAGGTGGTTTTTACCGGCGGGAAAGAGAAGGCATCTGTTGATAAAATAATTTCAATGATGAGTAAGCCTGCCGTAAATCTGGCAGGCCGGACAACTCTTCGTGAATTGGCTTGCGTATATGAATCAGCCGAAGCAGTTATCAGCACAGATTCGGGGCCTATGCACATATCGGCCGCTGTGAAAACTCCGACAGTGGCCCTTTTCGGTCCCACTGACCCGGTCCGCACAGGACCATACGGGGAAGGACATCAAATAGTCCGGGCCGGTCTTCCATGCAGTCCCTGTTTTTTGAAATCCTGTACAACGAGATTGTGCATGGAAGAAATAACAGTAGATACTGTATTTGAAGCCGTAAAAAATGTGTTGGCGAAGAAACGCTAAGTTCTGCACATTATTTTGACTGAATGATTCGAAAGCTCATTCATTTTCCGGCAGCACTTACTTTGTGTATGAAACACATATTCCAAAAAAATATGCTTGATAATAAAAAATCATGTGAGAAAGGAGAAATGCATGACAATCAAAAAGGAACTTCTCGATATACTCGTATGTCCTAAATGCAAGGGTGAGCTAATTCTGAACGACAAAAAAGATGGACTCATTTGCAAAAAATGCCGTTTGTTATATGAAATAAGAGATGATATCCCCATCATGCTTATCGATGAAGCACGGCCTCTGGATGATACCGGTCAGTCATCTTGAATATTTTTGAATTATCTTATTATTTCTTCTGATACGTGCATGCATGATATAACTTGTAAATCAAATAATTCACTGCTGCCTTGAGGCTTCTGCGGTATGCCGGGATGATTACATGCTTTCTCTCTGGGTCTGCAGCTTTTTCGCGACTGATCAACCCCGCCATATAGGGAAAAAACTGATAATGTTCAAGTACCAGCTGCCGTGCTTTTTTAAGTGCTGGGATTCGGCGCTCCCAGATGTCTTCCTTCAAAACATGCTGGATAAGGGCGAGACTCTCTTCGGGTTTTTCGATGTCGATCCGGATGAAGGAATCTTTTGGAAAATAGTGTTCCAGGTTAGTGCATCCGTAATAAAAAGGAATTGTCCAGGCGAGGAAGCAATCGGCTAATTTTTCGGTCCAGTAATCGGGCCCGCTGGTATTTTCGACTGCCAGCGAATAATTGTATGGAGCCAGGCCATTCCACTTATCCTCAATAAAATTGATTTTTTTGCCATATAAATCTATATCGGAAAAGCGATTATTTCTGATATATTCCAAAAATAAACGGCGCTTTTTATGCCCCGGAAGGTCCATTGCGTCACCTACAATCCATGACAGAGGCTTCGATTTTTCAGGGATAGAGCTCACCTTCAATTCATCATAGGTTTTATTCACTTGCCACGGCAGTGCAGGCTGAGAGGGAATATATCTGGAATCATTATACTTGTACCGATAGTGTGTAAAAACTTTTGAAAACACTGCATGGTTTTCTATCATCCAATCAGTAAACCCTTTATGATAGGGTTCCTGCATTAAAGCCCATATATTAGCCGGAGGACAGCTGACTTTTGTGGGGACTTTCATTCTATTGTTAAGGACTATTACATAATCGCACTCATAGGGTTTTTCAGTAAAATAAATCTGTTGCCATATGCCTTCTTCCCTTGATGTTTGGCGCATCAGATCAGGCCAATCCCAGTCCTTTACTATCCTCACTGTTAGCATTTAACCTGATTCCTCTAAAAATGTTTCATGCCTTTATGGAAATAATTTCATATGATCTTCCAAGGCTTTTTGGACTTCTTCCAATGTCAATTCATTGAGGCATCGACTTATTCCGCTGTCATTACATCCCTTATTTTTACAGGGGACACAAGAGAAATTTTTACAGACGAATCGATGCTGTTTCCCTCTGGGTGCCCAATCATCTGTTGAAGAAGGTCCGAAGATACTTACTGTGGGAAGGCCAATCGCAGCTGCTATGTGCATGCCTGCACTATCCACTCCTATAAACATTTTACATTTCCTGAAAAGGGCAGGCAATACACCTATCGATGTTTTCCCTGCCAGATTGTATACGTGCCCCTTGCATGTATCGGTTATCTTTTCGGCCTGTCTGCGCTCTTCATGAGAACCTGTAATGATTGCTGACACGTGGCAGGTATCCACAAGCCAATCTATGAGCTTGATATATTTCTCTATTCCCCATTCTTTATATTTCCACAATGAGAAAGGCTGAAGAGCTATCATCGGCCTGTCCGAGGGGACCCCCTCATCTGCGAGAAGCTTTCTCGCCTGTGTCATTCTTTTTTCAGGAATAATATGTTCGGGCCAGATATCAGATGTTGTGATCCCGTAAGAAGCCATCAGGCTCAAATAATATTGAGCCATATGACGTCCAGGATAGCCTTCATCGAGAACGAGACGATTGAAAACTCTGTTGCGCCAAAGCATTCCGTCATGTGCAAAAAAACCTACTCTCTGGCTCGCGCCCGAGCAAAGTGCGAGAATGGCGCCGCGATCCCCCATTTTCATATCTGCTGCAAGATTGAAATGATATCTACGCACTACCATAAAGAATCGAAAGTGATAAAAAAGCTCTTCCGGAATAGTTCTTTTTTCTTTAATTACCGATATGACTCCATCAGCCCACCGGCAATCCTCAATCAGTTCTCTTGCTTTTTCTCTCACCGCAACCACAATTTTCGCATGTGGAAAATTTTGTTTAAGTGCCCGGATTGCCGGAAAGGTGAGGACAACATCTCCGATATCTCCGAGCTGTATCAAAAGAATGTTTCTGATTTTATCTTTTGAGATGGTTTTCTTTTTCAGAATCATCAGATTGCAGCCCAAGCATTTGATCATAGACAGCAAGAACTTTTCCTGCCATCTGGTCCCACGTATTCTCTCTTGCTGTTTTCTTTGCCTCTTCAGCCATCCTCTCTCTTACATTATCATTAAGCAGGATTCCAATTTTTTTTCCGATTGCGTCAACTTCCTGCAGGTCGACAACAAAACCGTTATAATTATCTTTGATGAGATCTTTTGCCCCCACATTATTGCTTATTATGACCGGTAAAGAGGCGGCCATGGCTTCAAGAGCTGTCATTCCGAAAGTATCGAATCGTGAGAGCATTGAAAACATATCTGAGGCGAGATATAGTTCCTCTATATTTTTTTCCACAAGGCCGGCAAAAATTACGTCTTCTGCAATACCGAATTTTTCTGAAATTTTGCGGTATTTCTTCTCGTTTCCTTTCCCCGCTACGAGCAGTTTAAGAGTCTTGTGAGCATTGTCGCGCTTTGCAGAACTAATTGCAGCAATGAGAGTATCAAGGCCTTTTAGCTCGAAGTTCATGCCTACGAACAGCATCACGATATCGGATCCGGATAGACCGTACCTTTGTCTTACAGAACACCGGCATTGACTTCGTTCGAGGGTTTCGAATCGATCGAAATCGACCCCTGGATGTATTGTTCTGATATTGTTTCGGCTAATTGAAAATTCTTGTAGAAATCTTTTTTCTGTGATGCTCGATACAGGAAGAAACATTTTGCATGTGCCTCTTTCTATGAATCGCCTTTCTACCCATATAGTGCTGTAATCGAAAAGACTTTTTCTTTTCTTTCTGATTTCCGAGACCCAGAAGAAATGGGGAACACTATGCAAAGTACAAATATCGGCATCAAAAATTCTTTCATGAGTATGAATCAGGTCAAAATTGATCTTTTGCATCTTTTTCTTTACAAACCAGGCAAAACTTACTGTTGTCAAGAATTTGGGAAAAGTAATTATCGGAACTTTATGGAAGGTAATCTTATCCGATCTTTTTTTCCATTGATTTGCAAAGACATGAACGTGATACCGTTCACAGGCGGCGATTCTTTCCGTCAGTTCAAGAACGAACTTTTCTCCTCCGCCGATCAAACCGTATTTAGGAACAACTACTGCGATTGTTCGAAATGATGTTGCCAATCGTTTACTTTTTACCGGTATAGTGCAGTTACTTTTTTCTATGGGCATGTTCTCATTTGTCCCTGGCGGCGTGCAGCGATGTATAAGGTGATAATAAGGCTGCCCTGAAGGCATCGCGAGAACATTGACCGGCATAAGAAGAAGCCGATAATTTTATACTTTTGATTGCTGATTCGGTTAGTTCTGAAGCCTCATTCATTTTTTTCAGAAGATCTCTTGTATCGCACGGCCGAAAGAGCATCCCCAGATTATGCTGCCGTATACGCCTTGCAAGAAGGTTTTCGTCGGAAGCGATAACAGGTTTTGCGGCCGCTGCCGCGAGTGACAAAACACCACTTGATCCGAAATGGCGAATATATGGAAGCAGTACTGCATCACAGGCGCAGAAACAGAGACTCTGCTCAAAGTCGCTGATATAACGGTCAATGATCTTAGCCTTGCCATTATTTTGAAGTATTTTCAAATCTTTGCCTGTTTTCCCTTCTGGTGAAATATTACCTGCGCACAGGAGATAGATTCGAGAATCGCGGGGCAATTCCTTTGCTGCCTTCACTGCAAGATGCAGTCCTTTTCTTCTGTCTTTCACTCCGTAACAGAGAAAAACAAATCGATCATACGGGATACCCAGCTTTTTTTTTGCCTCTTCCGATGTATAGGGAAAAACCGCGTCCCAGGGATCGGGAAGAAAATAGAATTTCCGGTGTGCATATTTTCTTTTTGCTATAGAAACAAGGTGTTCATCCAAAAAAAAGATCTTGTTAAACCATCCTCCTCGCAAAAGCCTCTTAAATCCCGCATTTTTGAGGAAGTTTCCCGGATGCCAGGAATTGCCGTTCAGAAATCGCGGGCGGAAGTAGACACCGGATATCTTTCCTTTCAGGTTGCCTGGAGGATACATCCCAAAAGCGGCATTTCTGAAACATCGAGATGCCATTTCATCCAAATTGTTAATAAATACCTCTTCGGCATCGCTTTTTGCCATACAATATGCCACATCATGCATAATATTTTTGTATCTGGCTGTTCTCTTCGAATCGAAAACCGGCATGATCGTGACACTGTCCATGATATCCATCAACCGGCTGGAGGAATAGTTTTTTCTGCAAGAAGCGATATCCACGGCCAGAGTCAATTCTTTTCCCGCACTGAGAAAATCTTCGGTTATGAAACGCAGCCAGTGAAGATGATGACCTTCCATTCTATTTTCGAAAACCAGCAATCTTGAGGGGGTACGATTTTGTTTCATTGTATTGCTTTTAGTTTGAAACCTTTTCATTTAACGCACTTTTTTGGCAAGATGCAGAATTTTTTTTCAATTCATCAAGCTTTGCGTACTTAAAAAATTTATTCACCGAGTCGGTAATTGATAATGTCAGTCCCTGACTTCCTTCGAGAAACCCTCCTCTGAGTATATAATTTTGCATAAAAACCAGAAAAGCTCGTACGCTTGCGTTATATACCGAAGATCTTTTGCCTGCCCGCAAGGCTTCTTCGGCGCCAAGTGTCGAATATTGGTCTATTTTCATAAGAAGGCGCGACAGATTGCTTTCGGTATAATGGTCGATTATGGCATCCAGACGCTTTACCGGTCCATTTACTTCTACAGCTTCATGAACCGTAACACTTGAAATACGGCCATATCCATTCCGGAAAAGCCGTATCACAGGATCAGGCCACCATCCGAATCTCCGAATCCATCGCCCTTTGAAATAATTCCGCCTGCAGAAGCTGTATCCTTTGGCTAATCCTTTTTTTTGCACAACGATTTCCTTTATTACTCCAGCCGTGCCTGCAGGAATACGTTCATCGGCATCCAGGACAAGTATCCAGGGATTTGTGCATTTATCCAAAGCAGATTGCTTTTGTAATCCGAACCCCTTCCAAGGTTCTATAAAGACGGAACACCCTCGCTCCGATGCTATTTCTCTCGTATTATCAGTACTTCCTGAATCGACAATTACGACTTGATCAGCAAACGTTACTGTCGCCAGACATTCCGGAAGGTTCTCCGACTCGTTCTTTGTAATGATAGCTACCGACAGGGGGATTTTTCTTTCCATGATAAAAAATCATCCTATTGTTTCGAACTCATAAAAAGTTCCTATACCTACAAAAAGCCTTTAATAGAAAGTAAATGATGCTGCATTACTGCTCCTAATGCCGCCGGGGCCGCACCGGCACTAGAATAAGTGAAGCTCGCGCAATGTATTCATGCACCGCCTTGCAAAGAAGAAAGCTTAATCGACTTTTAAACATCAACCCTTCTGTCTTTTATAAATTTTGCAATTCTAGAATTTCATTTATTGACATGCAAGTGTAAAAGAAGGGATGGAAAAACAAAATTTCATATTTTCGCAATATTTTGAGTATGGAGGAAATTTTCCAATTTCTTTTTTTTGATGTGGTAAGTGGTATTCTTCAGAAAAAACGGGTCTATAATAACTCTTGACAAATTCAGTATCTTATGGTCGAATCGCGTTTTGATTTCACTCGGAGTCCACATTATGAAAAAGAATATCACAACCGTCAGTAATCTGAAAAGGAAGCGGAAGCATGGCTTCCGGACAAGGATGTCAACACGCTGGGGGCGACAAGTACTGAGCAGAAGACGGGCAAAGGGGCGTAAAAAACTTACCGTTTAGCCCTGAGGCGGGTAGTATGATACATCTTCATCCGCCTGTAAATATGGGAAAAGAATCTTTCGGGAAAAAAGAAAAAATCCGGAGACGAAACGACTACCAGGCTGTGTATCAGGGTGGTGCAAGACTCCACTCAAAAAGCTTTATCGTAGTAGTGAGCCCTAATCAAGAGGGGATAACCAGGCTTGGAGTAACGGTAAGTAAAAAGGTGGGAAATTCGGTAAAACGCAATAGAATCAAACGTCTTGTAAGGGAATTTTTTCGTTTGAACAAAGATCGAATGCCTCATTCGACAGACATCGTGTGCATAGCAAGAAAGACTATATCGTCGCTCGATTATAAAGACGTCTGTTCCGAGCTTGAGGTGATGTTTGAAAAACTATAATGTACAATTATGCAAGGTATAGAAAAAATATTTATTTATATCATTAGGTTTTATCAGCTTTGCGTATCGCCGTTATTTCCCCCTGCCTGTCGTTTTTATCCTACATGTTCCGAATATACGCTGTCTGCCATCAAGCGCTATGGTCCCGTGAAAGGGTTGATAATGGGGTGTAAGCGTATTCTTCGGTGCCATCCTTTCAGCTCTGGCGGTTTTGATCCCGTAGAGTAGAATTTGAATTTGGAGGTTATTAATGGACAAGAAAACGGTTCTTGCGATCGTTCTGTCTCTTATTCTTGTGATGGGTTATCAGTTTTTATTTATGAAACCTGAACCTCAATCCACCGGCACAGCAAGGGTTGAGGAAAAAACTGCCGTTTCACCTCAAGAAGATATAGATGCAAAGTCAGACATATCTTCCGAGAAAAAAAAGCTGGTTAAGGAAGACGATGCCTCGAAAGCAGGCCGGGACATAGAGGTACACACTCCTCTTTTTCATGCAGTATTGTCAACGAAAGGAGGTGCACTGAAAGCATTTCAGCTTAACAAGTACAGAGAGAATCTCGAAAAGGATTCTGTTCCCATTGAAATGGTAACTTCACGGAAAAACATGAACTATCCGCTTACCGTCACATTCCCTGATTCAAACATAGATATTCCGGCCGATGCAATTTATGAAGCAAATAAAGATTCACTGGTCCTTGTGAATGACGATCAGGAAAAAAATCTGGTCTTTACATGGTCGTATCCTGATAAAATCAGAATAGAAAAAATTTACAGCTTTTATCCGGATACATACTCTTTCGATCTGGAAGTGAGAGTACATAACCTGTCGGATACACATATAAGCGAGGAAATTAGCGTGGCGTGGAATGAATATGTCGATCCCGACGCGAATACCGATAGATATAGTCATGAAGGGCCGGTTGCGTTTGAAAAAAATTCTTTTGTTTCAGAAAATGCAAAGAAGCTTGATGAGCCAAAGCTTTTTGGCCCGGGAGTTCTTTGGGCCGGATTTGAAAGTAAATACTTTATCTCTTCAATGATATCCCAGAAACCGTCGCTAACCAACCTTGTAATTTCCAAAGACGAAAGAAATGTTGTTTCCGTGGCTCTGCGCGGACAGAAGAATTTGATTCCTCCCGGTCAGACAGGGATTTTCCGGTATGATCTTTATATTGGTCCTAAAAATTATGATCAACTTAAAGCGCAAGGTGTCGGGCTTGAAAATTCCATAAACTTCGGTTCCTGGATCAAGTGGCTTGCCCTTCCTCTTCTAAAAGCATTGAATTTCATAGAAAATTTTGTTGGAAATTATGGGGTTGCCATTATTATTTTGACCATTCTGATTAAGCTCATCTTCTGGCCCCTGGGAACGATCAGTTACAGATCCATGAAAGGGATGCAGAAGTTGCAGCCTGAGATGCTTAAAATAAGGGAAAAATATAAAGATGATAAGGCAAAGATCCAGCAAGAGACGATGGCGCTTTACCGGGCTCACAAAGTGAATCCTATGAGTGGTTGTCTCCCAATGCTTATCCAGATTCCTGTATTTTTTGGATTGTACAGAGCGCTGCTCTATTCGATCGAACTGAGACACTCGCCTTTTTTCCTATGGATTCAAGATCTTTCCGCTAAAGATCCTTACTATGTGACACCGGTTATTATGGGTGCTACAATGTTTCTTCAGCAAAAAATGAGTCCCGCGCCAGGAGGCAATGAGATGCAGGCAAAGATAATGTTGTGGATGCCTGTGATATTTACTTTTCTCTTTTTGAATTTTCCGTCAGGGCTGGTCATTTACTGGTTATTTAATAACATCTTGAGTATCGGCCAGCAGTATTACATTAACAAGCGGAATTAGAGGGTTGTAAAGATGAAAGATTTTATGGAAATCGAAGCGAAGACAATTGATGAAGCAATAGAGAAGGCCTGCAGAGAATATGCTTTGCCAAGGGAAAAATTGAATATAGAAATTATTTCTGAAGGTTCAGGAGGTTTCCTGGGAATTCTTTCGAAAAGGGCAAAAATACGGGCAAGCGTATTGTCTATTGACATGGATATCAGTGGGCCGTTTCATGAGATGCCCCGGTCAGTTTCCAAAGATATTCCAGTTGAAACACAAGATGTCAATGATATTGATATTGACATGGCGGAAACAAGCAGGAAGATGATAGAAGGAATCCTTTCGAGAATGGGCTTTCCTTTTCCTGTTTCTATTAAGGAATCTGATGAGTACATACTGCTGAATATAAAGGGTGACGGGTCGGGAATTCTTATCGGTAAGGGTGGTCAGACTCTTGACGCCTTGCAATATATAGTAAACAAGGCGCTTAATAAGAACGGAAAAGAACGCAAGCGCATCATTCTCGATACCGAGAATTACCGTGAAAAAAGAGAAAAATCGCTTGTGACGCTGGCCCGGAAGCTTGGAGAAAAAGCGAAGCGTATTAAAAAACCTGTTACTGTGAATCCGATGAATGCCCATGATCGTCGGATTATCCATTTAGCGCTTCAGAATGATAAAGAGCTGGTAACCAAGAGCAAAGGTGAAGGAGCCTTCAGAAAAATAATAATAGTTCCGAACAAAAAGGGCTAATATCAAGCGCCTTTTTAGTCCACAGGAAAGTCGGCGCTGACAGACAGTGTGTAAGATCCATACTATCGTGCAGGAAGATACAATAGCGGCTATCGCAACGCCGGTTACAGGTGCAGCCGGTGGAATAGGAGTCATCCGTGTAAGCGGCGCTGATTCCGAAGGTATCTGCCGCACTCTTTTCAGGCCACGGTTCAAAGTGGAGAAATTTGAGGATCGGCGGCTCTATTTCGGCGATGTATGTTCGTTTGACAAAGGGCATATACTTGATGAAGTTCTCATCGCTCTAATGAAGGCACCCCATTCCTATACGGGCGAGGATGTCCTTGAGATACATTGTCACGGGAATCCTTTACTCCTTGAATCAGTGCTGCGGGAAGTATTTAAAGCCGGCGCCCGGCCGGCCGAGCCCGGCGAGTTTACCAAACGGGCTTTCATGAATAACAGAATGGATCTGACCCAGGCAGAGGCGGTTGCAGAACTCATTTCAGCCAGAACGGAACAGGGTGCGCAAAACGCCGTGTACGGTCTGCAAGGGATATTGACCGATGAGATAAGAAAGATGCATTCTTCGCTTGTTGATGTGGCTGCCCTTATCGAGACTTCCATTGACTTTTCAGAGGATGAAAATGTGAATATGCCTCCTCTCGACCAAACTGTCACAGTGTTAGATGAAATTGTATGTCGAATAGAAGAGATGGTTCTTTCCTATGAGACAGGCAAAATATATCGGGATGGAATCAGTGTAGTGATTACCGGAAGCACGAATGTGGGGAAATCGAGCCTTCTCAATCGTTTGACGGGACAGCAACGAGCGATTGTTGCCGATATACCTGGGACAACAAGAGATTTTATAGATGCGGAGATTGCCATTCGCGGCCTTCCCGTGAGATTTACCGATACGGCGGGAATTAGGAATTCGGGGGATTTTCTGGAAAAAGAAAGTGTTCTTTATGCCTGGGAGAAGGCGGGGCAGGCTGATCTTGTTCTTATTCTCATTGATGTTCACAGGGGCATATCGGATTGTGACACACAGATAATAAAAAGACATGAGAATAAAAAAAGACTTGTAGTGGCAAACAAGATAGATCTGCCGCATCATTTCAGTTCTGAAGATCTGAAAAGAGCCGGTTTAGAAACGGAACCTCTGTTTATATCATGTAAAACAAATACAGGCATCGACTCTTTGAAGGAAGAAATTTATAAATATGCAGTTGCCGGCAAATCTCGATCGGAGCAGGGTTTCGTGGTGAATCTGCGCCATAAACATGCCCTTGAAAAAACCGCCGAGGCGATATCGAAAGCCGGGCATCAGCTGGCTGAAAATTCCATGCCGGAGACGGCAGCATATGAAATCAGAGAGGCCATATACTTTCTGGAGACCATTACGGGTGAAACTGCAGATAGTGAAATTCTTGACAGAATCTTTTTGAACTTCTGCATCGGCAAATAATGATGGACTTGCAAAAAGTCCTGAATTTACAATTCGAGACGTTTCATAATCGTGTGCCGGCTTTTCGGAATAACAAGCATTTCATGAATGTAAACTAATAGGATATATCCTGGCTTCCTTCAATTCCCTCAATGAACGCCTTCACATTTTTGCCGAGAACCTGATGATTATATCCTCCTTCAAGAATTGCGAAGCATCCTCCTCCGCTCTTCTGCGCGGCATCATGGACCATTTGCCCAATCTGGCGATAATCCTCTGTTGAAAGGAGCCCTCCTCAATCTTCCAAATGGTTGTCGAATCCTGCGGATACTCCTATGATGTCTGCATCGGTCGGAAGATTCCGCTCGATTTGAAGGAGATATTTGCCAGCATCCGATTCAGTCGGATTACATATGGATACATAGTTTTCATGTTGTAGGATATTGACTGTTCCATCTCCGAAATGGAGATCGATATCAAGAATAAAGGCTTTATGTATCCTGTTTTCTCTTTTCAATTTGGAAATAGCGATAGCCATATTGTTGAAGTAGCAGAATCCCCATGAACTGTCAAAGGACGCATGGTGCCCGGGCGGCCGGATGAGGGCAAATGACGGTTCGGAGAGTGCAGTATCTGCCGCAAGGACGGCGGCTCCTGCCGCGAGAGAAGCTATGTCGTAGAGTCCGGTTTTTTTAACATATTCGATATGGCGGGCGGAATGGCAGGCGGCAATATCGGCGGCTTCTGCGGATATTGCGTGTACAAGAGTGACGTTGCTTTGTATTGCATTCACAATACATTCCATCCGTCCGCTTGCGGCAGCCGGATCGGGACAATAGGAAAAATTGAATTCACGATTGTAGATTACTTTCATCAATACTCCTCCTCGTAAGACTGAATATGTCGGGCTTTTTCATGAAAGTCAAAATCTGGAATTGTTCTTATTAATCCAATCTTTTTTTGAATCGCCATACTGACCCTGAAAGGAGAAGAAATCCGATTATAATCAGAGCCGTAATCTGGGGCCAGAAAACGGAAATCCCTGCTCCTCTGAGGAATACTCCCCGCAAAATTATAAGAAAATGGGTAAGCGGATTCAGATAGGCGATCCATTGCACAATCACAGGCATATTGGCGATAGGAAAAACGAAACCGCTTAACATGAAAATAGGAAGAATAAAGAAGAATGTGGACATCATTGCCTGTTGCTGAGTCAAAGAAACAGTGGAGATGAACAATCCTAGGCCCAGCGAACTCATAAGAAAAATACAGGTGGCAAAAAAAAGAAGAGCAATACTCCCGTTCATGGGGATACGAAACCAGATGATTGCGAAAATTGTTATGGCAATCATTTGAACCAGGGAAATAATTGCATAGGGTATCGTTTTACCCGTTATGAATTCAACTGGTGCAAGCGGAGTGACGATCAGCTGTTCCATTGTACCCGCCTCTTTTTCCTTGATGATTGCGATGGAAGTCAGAAGAAGGGATATAAGCATGACCACAAAAGCGACGATGCCGGGAACGAAATAGTATCGGCTGTCCATATTGGGATTATACCAAGTTCGCAGGCGATTATCTATTTTCCCGTAAGTAAGGTGCAATGGATAGAATTCTTGCAAGAGCATGCTGTTCAAGCGTTCCAGTACCTGCATAGCATAAGAAACCCGTATTGAAGCCATATTGCTTGTAGTGCCGTCAACGATTATCTGAATTTCCGAAGTGGTGCCTATCCTTATTGTATCGGCATAATCGGGAGGCACTATAATTCCCAGATCCGTACGGCCTTCGAGCAGCAGTTTTTCCATCTGGTTTTGGTTGAACACTTCTTTAATGTAGAAAATGCCGTTACCGGTAAAAGCGGTAGTCAGTTCACGGCTTTCAGGTGTCCGGGAGTGATCCAGAAGGGCTACGGAGATTTTAGATATATCATAATTTACTACATAACCGAAAACCAAAAGCTGAATTATGGGGGCAACTATAAGTACGCGTCTGCTTTTTGCGTCCCTGAACAGTTGGATAAATTCCTTTCGTATCAATTCTCTTATCCTGAGCCAGCTCATTTTAGAGACCTTCCTTCCTGAGAGTGACAATATTGAGACTCATAAGCATCAATACCATAACGGCCAGGACAGCATAATTCGGCCACATTTCTGAAAACCCGAGATTTTTGAGATACACTCCTCTCAGAATATCAACATAATAGGTTGCCGGTACCAGGTACGTCAGTATTTGGAGGATCTTTGGCATATTCGTCACGGGAAAAATAAAATCGGAAAGAAGAAGCGATGGCAGATAGGTAAGTAGAATTGCGCCCTGATTTGCTATCAGCTGCGATTTTGTCACCGATGATATGAGGAGTCCAAGAGCGAGCGCAACCATAAGATAAAGAGAGGAGGCAAGAATCATAAAAAGAAAACTGGATTTCATGACCACTCCGAAGAGAATCTGACTCATAAGAACAGCAATCAGCACATCGGTTAATCCGATGAAGAAATAAGGGATAGATTTTCCCAGAAGTAATTCGGATGCTGTAATGGGAAGGGAGCGAATCGTTTCCATTGTTCCGTTTTCAAATTCCCTGGCTATTACAAGTGAAGTAAGAATTGCTCCCACAATCATAATAATAATTGCAATTATTCCGGGTATGATGAAATTGCGGCTTTCAAGATCCTCATTAAACCATACCCTGATTCGCCCTTCCAGAGGCGGTTTTATTTTTCCAAGGGTATGGCGATTCAGATAGTCTTCAAAAAGGCGGTTGTTATAGCGGTCAACAAAGGCAGTAATATACGTGCGGGCTATATTGGAAAAATTAGGATCGCTGCCGTCCAAAATGATCTGCAGCGGCGCAATCTTATCGGAGCGGATCATCCCGGTCCAGCCGGGAGGAATCACGATGGCCAGGGTGATGCGGCCGTAATCGAGTTCTGTCGAAACAGACTCAAGGTCCCGCAGATGTCCGGTGATTAGAAAATATGGTGAAGACGACAGGCTGTTGAGAAAATCGCGGCTCAAGTCAGTCCGGTCATAATCGACAACCGCTACTCTGATATTGTCCACATCGAGACTTAAGGCGTACCCGAAGAGAAGTATGAGTATGACCGGTATTGCAAAAGCAAGATAGAGACTCCGGAAGTCCCTTATCAGATGATAATATTCTTTTCGCGCTACTGCGGAGATGGTTTTGGTTTTCATTATTCTTATGACATAATAGAGATAAATGCATCATTCAAATCGGCATTCGGCCTGTCGGGACAGGTACTGCCGATTATCTGCGAAGGGGATCCGGAGATTACTGTTTTTCCCTTGTTGAGCATGACCAGGCGATCGCAGTTTCTTGCTTCATCCATATAATGTGTTGTAACAAAAACCGTCATCCCGTTTCGTGACAGATGACCTATGAAATTCCAGAAATGACGGCGGGTAACGGGATCGACACCAGATGTCGGTTCATCCAGAAAAAGTATCTCCGGTTCATGTAAAAGCGAAGACGCCAGCGCCAGCCTCTGCTTCCATCCTTGAGAGAGATCCTTTGTCAGGCGGTTCTTTATTTCCGAGAGGTGCGTCATTTCAATAGCCTTACGGATCCTGCCCTCCCATTGCCGGGCAGGAACTTTGTAAATCCCCAAAAAGAAGCGCAGGTTTTCGTAAGGTGTCAATTCTCCATATAAAGAGAATTTCTGGGACATATAGCCAATTGATTTTTTTATCAATTCAGGTTCAGTGGCAATATCGTGACCTGCAACACACCCATATCCGGAAGTCGGCATAAGGATGCCGCAGAGCATGCGGATGGTAGTCGATTTTCCGGATCCGTTCGATCCCAGAAAGCCGAAGATCTCTCCTCGACTGACAGAGAAACTGATATGATCGACAGCGGTAAAGGCACCGAATGTTTTCGTTAGATTCTCTGCATAAATAACATTATCGCCGGAAGGTGTCATATGCCAATTCCCTGTCTGTTTTCGTGAGGCGATCGATAATTGCCTCTTCCAGATCGGCAAATCCTTTGCGAAGAATCACAGGAGCGGCGACTTCGATGAGCTCTGAATTATGCATAAGTGCCAGACGATCGCATTTTTCCCCTTCATCAAGATAACTTGTGGCAACTACAATGGTCATGCAGTCTTCATTGCGCATTCGGGTGAGCATCTGCCAGAATTCCATCCGCGATAGCGGATCCACGCCGTTAGTGGGTTCATCAAGAATGAGAACTTTTGGTTCATGCAACAGAACACAGGCAAGTCCCAGTTTCTGCTTCATTCCACCCGAAAGATCTCCTGCCCTTCTGTCTGAGAAAGGCTCAAGCTTTGTAAATGCAAGAAATTTGTTTCTCATGATTCCTCTTTTTTGCTTCTCCATGTGGAAGACATCCATAAAAAATTCCATATTTTCCAGCACTGTAAGGTCCGGATAAAGAGCAAACCGCTGGGGCATGTAGCCCAGTATTGATTTGACGAATTTCCTGTCGGCTGATGTATCAAATTTTTCTATTGTGATATGCCCGGTAGTTGGAGGTATTAATGTTGCCATCGCACGAAGCAGTGTTGATTTGCCCGCCCCGTCCGACCCTACTATCCCGAAGATTTCACCCTTGTGTATCCTCAGGCAGATATCTTTGGCCGCCCAGACACCTCCATATTGAATTGAAAGATCTACGACTTCAATAAATGTATCGCCATTGGTTTTTTCAAAATTCTTGATTTTGTTTGAGTGTAAAATCATCTTTTCATTTCAGCCAGGCATCGGCCGGCATTCCGGGTTTAAGCAGAGATTCAGGATTCGGTATCGAAATTTCCACCAGATATACGAGTTTTACCCTTTCTTTATGAGTCTGGATAAATTTTGGTGTAAATTCTGCTTCCTGTGAAATAAAAGAAACACTGCCGTAAAAAATTTTGTCAGGAAAACTGTCCACACGGACCTCCGCTTTTTGTTCCGGCTTGACTGTGCCAATGCGGGTTTCATCCACAAAAATTTTAAGATCCATTCTCGATAAATCAGACAACCTCAGAATCTCCTGTCCCGGCACGGCATATTCGCCCGGTTCAAGACTGCGACTGGTGATTCTTCCACTAAAGGGGGCCTTTAATTGAGTATACTCGAGATTGATTTTTGCCTTTTCAAGAGCAGCCTCAGCCAGTCGAATTTGAGCCTTCCCGGCTTCCACGTCTTCCCGCAAAGCGTCCAATCTTTTAAGATTGCTTTGCGACTCTTTCACAGCGGCCTGGGCCTCGTCAAGCCTCGCACGGGCAGCTTGTATTGTTTCGGTGCGGGATCCCTCTTTTGCAAGATCATATGCCTTGCGGCTGCGTTCATATTCCCGTAATGAGGTTTTGTATCCGAGTACCAGAGAATCCCTTTCTTTTTCAGATACAATTCCTTTTTGGTATAGTGCTTCGTATCTGCCGGCATTTTTTTGTGCATCTTCCATAACGGAGCGAGCGGCCAACATAGCCTGCCGCGCCTGTTCAATATTCTGGACCCGGGTTCCTGCTTCAAGTTCTGCAAGATGAAATAAGGCCGATCTGGCCGCCGATTCGGCACGTTCTACCTCAGCGGGCAGAGTCAGGCTGTATAATTCCAGAACAGCTACACGTTGATCATACAGGGAACGCGCCTGATCGAAATTTGCCGCGGCCTGATTATAGAGAGCTGTAAACTCACGGCTGTCCAGTTCTGCAAGGAGCTGACCCCCGGTTACGGTTTGACCTTCCCGGACATGTATGCATTGTGCTTTACCGGCAATCTGAAAGGACAGCGCTGCCTGAGTAGCCTCGAATATACCCGAATAATATACTGCATCCCGATTGCGCCGCCATTGACCTGAATAGACGAAAAGTGCTGCAGAAATCAAAGCAATAATAAGAATTATTCCTATCCATCTACTCTTCACATAGTGCTCCCTTTTTCCTGGTATTACGCGTGTTGTGTGCTGGAGAACTTTCGGGTCGTCCAGTAACCGCGGAGAGAATGAGTCTCTCGATCTCAAGGATTATCTCTGCAGGCTTTTTGAAGTCGTCGATATTAAAAATGCCTGCGAGTGTAACGTTTGTATCGTGTATTTTGGCACCGGCTTTATAAAACAGGAGAACGCCTATTACCATCAAGTGTATGACCAGAGGCGATACTTCTGTAAATATACCCTCATCCTTCCCTTCTTGCAGGATTCTGGAGAGCAGACCGACTATCCTGAGTAAATCTTCCGGAATGACTTCGGGAAGATTATTTGCTCCTGAGGCTATTTCACGCATGATGATCGGTGCCATTTCCGGGTTACTATCCATTGTTTTAGAGACAGTGCGGATATAGAGACGTAACTTTTCCTCAGGACTTCCGTTTTCATCAAGGATGACGGTGATTTTTTCTGCGATATTTCCGATCACCCTGTGCAGAACCTCTTCGTAAAGCTTTTTTTTATCACCAATGTGATAATAGATGGTGGCTTTGTTGATTTTTGCCCTTGAAGCGATTTCGTCGACTCTTGCCCCGGAGAATCCAGATTCGGCAAATACTTCCTTTGCGGCCTCAAGGATACGTTGGTCAGTTTCGTTTCTTTTTTTATCGATTCTGTTGACGTGAGAATGTATTTTCTGCATGAAAGTTTTAACCGATCAGTTATACTGATTAGTTAAAAAAATAGGTTAATCAGTCCGTTCTGTCAAGATGTATTTGCAATCTTCAAAGTGTTATTTCTTGTTTTTTGCTGAATAGTTTGGTACTTCGATACGAGGCTTTAACGATGGAAATATGGTATGCACATGAGTTGTCATTGTGATTATAATCGTGTGAACAGACGAATATCAAAAAAAACATGTTGATCCTAAATGCAGATTGAGGAGGGAGCCTGTGTACCAACTTGATAAACCGGATAATCTGGTCGATTTGTTTGAAGGAAGCGTTTCCCGTCACAGCCGTAACCCTCTTTTCGGGACAAAAGGGCCGGATGGAGAATACCGATGGAGTACATATGCTGAGGTTGCCCGAAGAGTGGATAATCTTCGAGGAGGGCTCGCATCACTCGGTATTGCCGCGGGAGATGCTGTGGGCATTATTGCAAACAATAGAGAGGAATGGGCGGTCATAGCCTTTGCCGCCTACGGTCTCGGTGCACGCTATGTTCCCATGTATGAAGCGGAGCTGATTCATATCTGGAAGTATATAATAACCGATAGCGCTCTTAAGATCCTTTTTGTTTCAAAACCTGAAATTTACGAAAAAATCAGGAACTTCGAAAAAGAAATACCAACGCTTGAGCGTGTATTCATCATTGAGGGCGAAGGCGGGGAAACTATGGAGAATCTCGAAAAAGTGGGAGAGGCGAATCCGGTTCCCTCAATTCATCCGGATGCCGGGGATATTGCCGTTTTGATCTACACTTCGGGAACGACGGGAGAACCCAAAGGCGTTCTTCTGAGTCATGGCAATTTTACCAGTAATGCCCTTGCGGCGACTAAACTGTATCCGGAATTCGGAGAAAACGACCGTACTCTTCCTATCCTGCCTTGGGCCCATTCATACGGTCAGACAGCAGACCTCTATTCTTTTATTCATTTGGGAGCCTCCATGGGACTGGCAGAGAATGTCAATACGATTGCAGAAGATCTCGGGAAGGTAAAACCGACATTTCTCATTGCGGTACCCCGGATATTCAATCGTGTATATGATGCATTATGGGCAAAGATGAATGAGGAAGGCGGATTGGCAAAAAAATTATTTGTCATGGGAGTCGAAAGTGCAAAAAAAAGAAGAGAGCTTGCGGCGAATGGTAAATCAAATGCATTGGTAAACGCGAAATTCGCTATTGCCGATACGTTGGTTTTTTCTAAAATACGCAAGCGCTTTGGAGGCCGTTTAAAAGGTGCCTTGACGGCAAGTGCCGTGATGAATATCGAAATTGCACATTTTTTCTGTGACATAGGAATCCCTACATATGACTGCTATGGCTTGACTGAAACATCTCCGGCGGTTACCATCAACTCCCCTTCGGAAAATCGTCTGGGAAGCGTGGGAAAGGCCATCGACAAGGTTCGGGTGGTGATAGATAAAAGCCTGGGAGATCCCGAAAAAGATGACGGTGAAATTATCGTGTACGGCCCGAATGTTATGAAAGGATATCATAATAAACTTGAGGAGACTGAAAAAGTGATGACCCCCGATGGAGGATTTCGGACAGGCGACCGGGGACGGCTTGATGATGACGGATTTTTATATATTACAGGACGTATCAAGGAACAATTCAAGCTTGAGAACGGTAAATTTGTATTTCCGGCTTCTCTTGAAGAGGATATAAAACTTGTTCCGTTTGTGGAGCAGGCCATGATTTTTGGAGAAGGCCGAGCGTATACGGTTGCCTTGATAGTCCCTGATTTTACAGTCCTTGAGAAGTATGCCCGGGAAAGAGGGCTTCCCGGCAGCCAGGCCGAAATGATTGCAAATGAAGAGATTCAGGAGATAATCGGCGATGCAGTTACGAAAAGTCTCGAAGGGAAGTACGGACACTACGAAATTCCAAAAAAGTTTCTCTATCTCAAAGAAGGATTTTCACTTGAAAACGGAACCCTGACTCAGACGATGAAACTGAAAAGAAGAATAGTGCTGGAGAAATATGGAAATGAAATTGAAGCTCTTTACGGCCAATAGTGTAAAACCGGTCTGATATACACCGGTTGCAGATAAAGTGATATGATAAATAAAAAGGAGATCATGGAATGATTTTTGATGAGGAGTTTGAAACATTACCGCGGGAGGCACTGGAAGCACTTCAATTGAAGAGACTTCAGCAGGTCGCTGAACGGGTGTATCATACAGTAGGGTTTTACCGGAATGCCTTTGACGAAGCCGGCGTTACGCCGGATGATATAAAGACACTCGATGATATCAGGCGTCTTCCATTCACAACAAAGAAGGACCTGCAGGATAATTACCCTTTCGGGCTTTTCGCTGTTCCAATGGGAAATGTTATAAGGCTTCATGCATCATCGGGCACAACAGGAAAACCCACCGTTGTCGGATATACGAAAAGAGATATTGATACGTGGTCGGTTTTAATGGCTCGATCTTTTGTCGCTTCAGGTCTCACCAGGAACGACATCATTCATAATGCTTACGGGTATGGACTGTTTACAGGAGGACTGGGTGCTCATTATGGAGCGGAGAGACTTGGTGCGAGTGTTATTCCAATGTCAGGCGGAAGTACGAAAAAACAGATCCTGATATTACAGGACTTTGGCCCTACGGCTATATGCTGCACTCCTTCTTATGCACTTTATCTGGCAGAGCAAGGGGAAGAGATGGGTGTGGATATGAAATCACTCAGGCTCAGAGTAGGCATACTGGGTGCGGAACCCTGGAGTGAGCAGATGAGGGAAGAAATAGAGGAGCGTTTAGGTATAACAGCTCTGGATATTTACGGTCTGTCGGAAATTATCGGTCCCGGTGTTGCAATAGAATGCAAAGAAGGCAGAAGCGGCCTTCATGTATTCGAAGATCATTTTATTGTAGAGGCAATAAATCCAGCTACCGGATCACCGGTAAAAAATGGTGAAATAGGGGAATTGGTATTTACCACACTTACGAAAGAGGCCTTCCCGTTGATCAGGTATCGTACACGCGATTTGTCGAAGCTTGTAAGGACACCGTGCCGGTGCGGGAGAACTCTTACAAGGATGGCAAGAGTTTCTGGAAGGAGTGATGATATGCTGATCATCCGGGGGGTCAATGTCTTTCCATCGCAGATTGAAAGCGTTCTTTTGGGGATAGAAGGACTGGAACCGCATTATCAGCTTATTGTAGAAAGAGAGGGCACTCTTGATACCCTTGAAATAAGGGTGGAAGTCAGTGAGAAGATATTTTCGGACCAGGTAAGGGGACTTCAGCAAATTGAAAGGCGCATTACAAAAGATATCAAAGATTATCTTGGTGTGACAGCGGCGGTCAAACTAGTGGAAGCAAAAACTCTGGAGCGTTTTGAAGGGAAGGCCCAGCGTGTAATTGACAAGCGCCGGATTTGAAAATTGACCGGGAGGAAGATATGAAAGTAGAACAAATTTCAATATTTCTGGAAAATAAGCCGGGAGGGCTCGAGTATGTAACGAGAGTTCTTAAAAATGCTAATATCAATATCCGTGCATTGTCACTTGCAGATACTTCAGATTTCGGTATCTTGAGACTTATCGTCAACGATACGGAGCGGGCTGAAAAAAGTCTTCAAGATGAAGGGTTTACTGTTCGTCGCTCATTCGTGGTAGCAGTCGAGATTCCTGATAGGCCAGGGGGACTTCACAGTATCGTTGAAACTCTTTCCCGGAAAGGTATTAATATAGAATATACTTACGCTTTCGTTGAAAGAAGCGGGGAAAATGCCATTATTATATTCAGGTTTGACCGCACGGAAGAGGCGATCGCCGCACTGCAGGAAAATGGTTTCGTAATTTTGCCGGGTAAAAAGATTTATAGCCTGTAAACGCGTGAGAGAGCGGGATGGGTATGGGTAGACTCTCCCCTTGTGTGCAGATATGCGGATAATGGTACAGGGGTTTAACAAAAATTAATAATTTTAAGCAGGTGTAGCATATTACGGGAGATTTCAAGGCTATTCAACTGTTCTTTCTTGATCCATTTTGCCTCAAGAGCATCATCATTCCCGCATGGATCTCCACTGAGGTACTGACCGTAGAAGTCGACTATTACATAGTGGAACACTATGCGGTTTTTTTGTCTCGCTCAATAAAATCAAATGTATAGATCGGGTCGCCTGCACGTATGAGCACTCCTGTTTCTTCCTCTACTTCCCGTTCTACAGCTTTTTTAAGCGTTTCTCCGAGATTAATCCGTCCGCCCGGGATCGCCCAGAGATTTATGCCCGGAGACCGGCCCCTTTTTACAAGCAGTATTGAGCCGTCTTTGATAACCACTGCCCCCACACCTACCTGCGGCTGTGTGGGATACCTGCTTTCTGGCGTCATTTTAAAGATCCTTCGAAATGCGATCAGCGGAGAGGTCGAAAGAAAAAGTCTTTGTACCGGGTTTTGTATATCCGGTTTCCGAAACCCTTTCCATAAATGTCGCTTTCATATTCATGTCGACAAGAATTACTGTCGACGAACACGTTCCATAGCAGGAACTTGATATGAAAAGAGGTGAGAGCATTCTTTCCCAGTCGAGACCTATCCCTGAATCCGGAAGCTCTTCATCGGGAGGATGCAGCGTATCGGAGAGGATTTCCAGTATCAGCTGAGGCGATGGCTTTTCGATGCCGGTGACAGCATCCATTAAAAGCTTTTTTGCGCGTGTCACTTTCGGCCAGGGCGTATCGAGAAGGTGGTTGCTCAATCCGTGAATCCCCGGGGTGATGCGTACAATAGAATTATTTATATTTGAAAAGCAAAAAAGCCGGGAGAGATCGCCGGCGATTAGATTGAAACCATTGTAGGCAGCAGCTTCATGCTGGATTTCTTTCAAATATTCTTCAGCTTTTGATGAGCCGCGGAGATAATTACTTACAAGAAGCCCTCTTGACGGGGCTCCTGATTTGGCGAGGGTCGGGTTCCTGAAATTTGTAATGGCCGCTACGCGACCTTCGGATGTCAGCCCAAGCCACGTGCCGCCCCCTTTCAGATCACGTCCGGCAAGCACATTAGGGGCATCCGGCCAGAATGATGCCGCTTCAGATGGACGATTGTAGAATTCGTCCCGGTTCGCGGCAATGACGAGCGGATAATTCGCATTGACTTTATATGCAATTACAATCAGACACACAGATATGTACTTACCTTTTCCAATATTCTTGTCATTACGTCTCCCGCTTTTCCATTGATGAGAATATGCGCTCTGTTATCGAGAGAGGTCTCGCCAATATTGACGATTATTAATTTTGCTCCCGATTCAAGTGCGTATGAAGGCATGTAAGCTGCCGGAGTCACCACAAGGGAAGAACCGATGGATATGAAAAGATCCGCTTTTTTTGAACGCTCAATTGCGGTATTCAATATTAAAAAGGGGAGCGATTCACCGAAGAAAACTACATCAGGTTTTAATATGCCCAGGCAGTGATCGCAATCAGGAATCTCGATTCCTGATTGCAACTTTTCAATGATTGTTTCTGTTGAATATCTTTTGCCGCAATGCATACAGATGACCCACTGCATGTTACCATGAAGTTCAAATACAATATCGGGCGAATTTCCCGCTTTCTGATGAAGGTTATCTATATTCTGCGTTATTATACAGTCAAGTTTTCCAAGTTTTTCGAGCTGTGCAATGGCATAATGGGCAGGATTCGGCGCCACGGCTCCAAAAAGACCCCCTTCGAGGAGAACTTCCCATTGTTTTTTTCTTGAATCTCTGCTGGTAAGAAATTTCTCGATCGTAAAATCTTCAGGATCGAATTTTGTCCAAATTCCCCCGGGACTTCTGAAATCAGGTATTCCGGATTCCGTGCTGACCCCGGCTCCCGTAAAGACTACAATACGTTTTGAAGCAACAATTGCAGCTGCTGCGGCATCAATTTTCGCTTCTATATCTTGTGAGTTCATGCTGATTCACCTCCTCTCAAATTGGTGATGGAATATTCTATATCATAATAAGATCAATTTAAAAAGAGACTCTCATTAAGAAAGCACAAATACGCCAGGGATTGAAAGGCAATACCTTTGCCCATTAACGTTAAAGCTTTTGTAAAAGTCCGATGCTGCATTATGCATAATCCTTCGTAACTGCGGAGTACCTCGACATATGCCTCATTCTCCGTGATTCGCGCGCCTTGCCTCTGGAGCTTCTAAGTAAGTGATGCGAGAGCGTATTGACTTTCCAATTACGGGCATGAGATTGCCCGTTCAGATCTGTTTTCCGACCATGCAGCATCTCGTGAAGCGTTCCCGGCACACTCGCGCGCGGCAGCTCAGACATATGCGCCCGGCAGGTCATGGCACTCAGCAACACAACAACCAAAGAATGTTGACACTTTATAATGTTCTTGTTATATATTTCGCCTGTTTGAAAGAAATAATTCCCTCGAATATGCAGTCGGCCGGTCGTTGGCGGATGAAGCAATGCAAAGTAAAAATAGTCCGAAGATGTATGTTCAATCTGGTATACCAACAATTTTCTTAATGGAAAAGGAGGAAAAATGGCAGGAATAATATCATACGGAGCGTATATCCCATACTACAGACTGCCCCGGGCTGCAATCGGAAAAATGTGGGATGCGAAAGGGGGACGCGGGGAGAAGGCAGTGGCCGGTTTTGATGAAGACCCTATCACGATGTCTGTTGCCGCAGGATTAGACTGTTTGAGAGACGTGGATCCTAGAACAGTCGAAGCGCTTTTCCTTGCAACAACCTGTGCGCCCTACAAAGAGCGGCAAAATTCAACGATTGTGGCAACAGCGCTCGATCTTCCCCAAGCGGCCAGGAATACAGACTTTGCAAACTGTTTGAGAGCCGGAACAAATGCTATTATGGCTGCTCTTGATTCTGTAGAGGCAGGTACACTCAAATCGGTTCTTGTTACTGCTGCCGACATGCGGCTTGCAGGAGCGGCTGGTGAGGATGAGCAGGACTTTGGAGATGGAAGTGGTGCGTTGCTCTTTGGCAGTAATAATGTTGCTGTTGAAATAGAAGCATATCACTGCTTGTCTGAAGACCTGGCGGACTACTGGAGATCGCACGAGGATACTTATGTGCGGCATTGGGAAGATCGATTCGGCAGAGAAGAGGGTTATATGAGATTACCTGTCGAGGCTGCTGCCGGGGCGATGAAGAAATGCGGACTCAAAAAAGAAGACATTTCCAGGTTATGTCTTTGCGGAGCAAATTTGAGGAGCCATGCGGC
Organism: Syntrophales bacterium; assembly: GCA_023230565.1. Classification (GTDB taxonomy): domain Bacteria; phylum Desulfobacterota; class Syntrophia; order Syntrophales; family UBA2210; genus JALNXD01. Next base: position 54,295 of record JALNXD010000001.1, on the reverse strand, counting down.
GCTGGCCGCAAAAATGGGATTCAGCAAGGAGCAAATACAGGATCCATTGCTCGCAGATGTGGGGAATACCGGTACGGCACAGCCTTTGATGATTCTGATAGGCGCGCTTGAGGATGCAAAGCCGGGTGATCGGATTTTACTGGTAAGTTGGGGCAATGGGAGTGATGCCATAATATTCAGGGTAAATGAAGAAATCGATAACATCAGAGGTAGAAGAGGAATAAAAAGACACCTCAAGATCAAAAAAACATTAGATAATTATGGAAGATATCTGAGATGGCGCGATATGGTGGACATAGCACCTCCGCCACGCCCCCCGGCGGGAGCCGCTTCAATGTCGGCACAATGGAGAGAGCATTCTACGGCACTGCCGCTTTACGGGGTGAAGTGCAAAAATTGCGGCACTCCTCAGCTTTACCTCAGTTCCTCCTCTACTCGAGCGCGAATTTGTCTTAATTGTGGCCGAAAAGATGAATTTGAACCATACCGCTTTGCAAACAGAAGGGGGCAGGTAGCCAGCTTCAGTCATGATTTTCTTGCGGCCGGCACCGATCCGCCTACAACAGCGGCAGTCATTGATTTTGAAGGGGGAGGCCGCGGCCAGTTTAATATGGTAGACCGTGAGCCAGATGAATGCAGTGTTGGGATGAAAGTGGAAATGACTTTCAGAAAATTGCAATATACTCAAGGCACACATACCTATTTCTGGAAGTGTAAGCCGGTGAGAGATTAACAGCAAAGGAGGTCCGAATATGCCAGGAAGTATTAAGGACAGGGTAGCCATTGTGGGAATGGGTTGCACAAGATTCGGTGAACGCTGGGATGTCAGTGCCGCCGACATGATAGTAGAGGCGGTCTATCAGGCTTACGAAGATGCCGGAATCGAAACCAAAGATATTCAGGCGGCCTGGCTGGGAACAGCAACCGGCATGACAGGAATGGTTCTCTCCGAGCCTCTGAGGCTTCAATACATTCCAGTTACAAGGGTTGAGAATGCCTGCGCAACTGCCTCTGATGCATTCAGGAATGCTTGTTATGCCGTGGCTGCCGGCATTTACGATATGGTACTTGCCGTCGGGGTCGACAAATTCAAAGATAGCGGAATCAGCGGTTTGGGTGATGGTGGTGCACCTGGACCTTCGCATGCCATGGAGGCAGAAAGCACGCCTCCGAGGCAGTTCGCCATGCTTGCAACTACATATTTTTCAAAATACGGGCTTAGTTTCGAAGAAGGCAAACACATGATAGGGCGAGTGTCATGGAAAAGCCATCAAAATGGTATGCGTAACAAAAACGCTCATTTCCAGAAAGATGTCAGTATGGATACGATTCTCAATGCTCCTATGGTTGCCTGGCCGCTCGGTTTATTTGATTGTTGCGGAGTAAGCGATGGAGCGGCAGCGGCGATTATTACTACACCTGAAATAGCTCAGAGCATGAGGAAAGACCCTGTGTATGTAAAGGCGCTGCAAATTTCAATGGCGCCCCGAGATGGCAATTTCAATACCAACTATGATTTCCTGCACGTTGAAGCGACAGTAAGAGCTGCGGAAGCTGCATATAAGGAAGCGGGTATTAAAAACCCGCGTGAGGAAATCAGCATGGCAGAAGTTCATGATTGTTTTTCCATCACTGAAGCCGTTACGATGGAAGACCTCAGATTCAGTCCCCGTGGAAAGGTCAGAGACGATATCGAAAATGGCTTTTTTGATCTTGACGGAGGATTGCCGGTACAACTTGACGGAGGGTTAAAGTGTTTCGGGCATCCAATAGGGGCAAGCGGATTGCGCATGTTGTATGAAATGTATTTGCAGCTTCAGGGGAGGGCGGATGAACTGCTCAACCCGGGCTTTCCTTCAAGACAGCTTGCCAACCCCAAACTCGGGCTTACGCACAATTTGGGAGGAAGCCCCGACGGGTGTGCTATTTTCGTCGGAATTGTAGGGCTTCCAGGAGTTTAACCTTTGTTAAGCCAACATGCGTTTCCCGCGTAAATGGATACTGGAAATAACCGTACATTTTCGCCGATTGCTGGTTCTTGACTGCTCAAGATGGAGAACGTAAAACACAGGGAGTATGATGCCTTGTGCCAGTAGAAATCAGGAGTTTTGAATGACCCGTAAGGCAGCGAAAGCTGATTTAGAGGTTCAAACCGATACAAAGTCAGATGGGGGAATTGATGGCGCACTCACGAAAATGCTGGGCCGAAAGAATGTATTCAATCGATTTCATTTTCCTTCTTTCGAAGGGATCTGCATTCATGCCGAAGGGTGCCTTCTGGATGCCAATAATGTGCTGTCAGATATAACAGGATATTCACCCGATGAACTCAAGAGCATGAATGTGATTAACCTTATTGCTCCGGAATATCGAAGCATTGTACGTTCACAAGTAAAGGAAGGATTTGAAAAGCCATATGAAGTGCTTGCGTTAAGAAAAGATGGATCTACATTTCCTATGGAAGTTCAAGGTAAAAATGTAGCCTTCGAAGGTAAAACGATCCGTATAACGTCATTCAGGGACATCACCGAAAGAAAAAGGGCGGAAGAACTCTACCGCATTCTGACAGATAAGATGCAGGCAGGCGTCTATATTGTTCAAGATGGAAAAATCCGCTTTGTAAACTCAATGGTGGAAGCATATGCAGGATACAGGAGAAGTGAGGTCATAGGACAAAACGGAATGGTGATGGTCCACCCACGGGATCGAAAGAAAGTTCGAGAGCATGCGGGGAAAATGCTCAGAGGCGAAGTCACTTCGCCGTATGAGTACAGAATCATCACTAAAGATGGGCGGATACGCCGGATGATGGGAGTCGTGTCACCTATTTATTATGAGGGAAGACCCGCAATTCTCGGCAATTCAATGGATGTGACTGAACTTCGGGAAGCCAGGGAAAAGCTGGAAGAGATCGAAGCACTGGAATCATCTATCCTCGAGACTATTCCCCATGCAGTTATAGGGTTGGAAAACAGGAGGATCATTTTTGCCAATAATGCCGCACAACAGGTTTTCGGCTGGAAACCTGAGGAATTGATAGGAAAAAACAGCCGTATATTATATGGAAGTGACTCCGAGTATGAGCAAACCGGCAAGGCTCTTTACGATCAGCGTAGAAAAAGAAAAATCTGCATTGACGAGATGCACTGCCAATGTCGTGACGGCAGAGAAATTTTATGTTCCTTTACGGCATCGAAACTCGGTACAAACACGAGAAGCAGGAAAGCGGTTGCGGTATATGAAGATATAACAGAACGGCGCCAGGCGGAACGTGCGCTGGTCCGTGAGCGGGATTTTGCCGAGAGTTTAATCGAGACGGCTCAGGCTGTTGTTCTTGTTCTGGACACTCAGGGACTGATCGTGCGGTATAATCCTTACACGGAAGAGCTTGTCGGATATGCGCTTGAGGAGATGAGAGGAAAAGATTGGTTGAAAAATTTCATTCCCAGAGAAGAATGGTCTGCAACCATCAAAAGTTTCGGAGACGCTCTGAGAGACAAGCAGGCAAAACAGGTGAATACCATTATAGCCCGCAACGGTTCGAAACGCCTGGTAAGCTGGTCAAACAAGACACTTCGCGACAGCAACGGCGACTTAGTCGGACTGCTTCTCATCGGGCAGGATGTTACAGAGACGAAGGAGGCGGAACAGAAACTTTCTGAAAATTACGAAAAGCTGCGGTACTTATCTTCCGAATTAACACGCACCGAGGAACGGGAGCGCCAGCAGCTTGCGACTGAGTTGCACGACCGGATCGGCCAGACTATGGCCGTAGCCAAGATGAAACTGGAAGCCCTTCAGAAAGACGCGGCTTCAACAGAATATTCGGAATCTCTGGAAGAAATTGTTCATATCTTAGACCAGCTGATTTCAGATACGCGATCGCTTACATTTGATTTAAGTCCCCCGGTACTTTATATCCTGGGGCTTGAAGCAGCTCTGGAATGGCTCACAGAACAACATCAGGAGAAATACGGTCTCGAGATAGTCTTCAATAAAAAAGGGACAAGCAAGGAAATCCTTACAAAGGATAGAGCCTTTGTCCTTTTCAGATGCGTACAGGAACTACTTGTTAATATTACGAAACATGCCAATGCGACGCATGTATTGGTATGGATGAAAAAAAACGGAAAAAGTGTGGAAGTCGGCGTTGAAGATGATGGCGCAGGCTTTGATGTCCGGAAGATAAAAACTCCGGCAGACTGGACGAAGGGTTTCGGCTTGTTCAGTATTAAAGAGCGTTTAAGCTATCTGGGAGGGCAATTTAATATAGAATCGTCGCCCGGAAACGGGACGAGGGCAAGGATGATAATGTACTCTCGTCCAGGGCGTCGTGAGTATAAGGAGAAGGTTAGATGAGTAATGCAAAAATATTATTGGCTGAAGATCATAAGATAGTGCGGGATGGCCTGCGGACGCTCATCGGAAGCGAACCCGGAATGGAAGTAGTTGCGGAGGCCGAGGATGGCCGTTCCGCAGTGCGCCTGGCGCATGAATTATCGCCGGATGTAATCATTATGGATATCGCAATGCCCGATATGAACGGAATAGATGCGACGCGAGTGATTATTCGTGAGAATCCGAAAGTAAAAGTTATTGCACTTTCAATGTATTCGGACAGGCGATTCGTTTCAGGTATGCTTGAAGCGGGTGCATCGGGATATTTGCTGAAAGATTGTGCATTCGAGGAACTGGTGCGAGCGATCCGCTCAGTTATGTCGAATCAAATCTATCTCAGCCCTACGATTGCCGGGATAGTAGTGAACCGTTATATCGGTAAATCGCCAGGAAGCGAATCATCGGTATTCACGAATCTTACACCGCGCGAGCGGGAGATACTCCAGATTCTCGCAGAGGGGATGAGTACAAAAAAGATCGCCTACCACCTTAACATTAGTGTCAAGACGGTAGAGACACACCGGCGCAATATCATGGAGAAGCTTAATATCCATAGCATATCGGAACTGGTCAAGTATGCGATCCGGGAAGGCTTGACTTCGCTGGAAACATAATTCAGTTCTCAGGCATCTGCTTTTAAAAATATCGATTCTCCAATACCTTACTTTAAATTGAAAAAATAGAGTACAGGAAAAAAATACTTTTGCCTGTTTTTCGTGCGTGTCTTTTTAGATATACTCAGCGTTTTCTAAATTTTAGCTTGACACCCCTGATCAAGACTTGTTATAAAAACAAACATCTTTTTAAATGCGGCGCAAAGTGTGTTGCCAATGCAACCATATTGTGCTGCCTGCCTTTAAATCCTCAGTAAATAAGTGAGTATTACAGTCGAGATCTCTTAAAAGAAATAGCAAATTGCGTAATCAGACAGGACACGGCGATTCGCCCGGGCTTAATCGTTAGAATCGTAAGAGCATGTGATTAAGCCGCAATGAATTTTGAAATACCTCCAGAAAGGAGTTGGGCTTAATGGTTGACACTGTCTTGTTTATTCTGATTTTCGGATTTGTAATGGGTGCAATTTACCTGCTTGTTGCGCTTGGATTTTCTCTTATCTGCGGTGTCTTGAGGATTTTTCATCTCGGGTATGCATACCTGTTTCCTCTCACTGTCTACGGAACATGGTTTTTTATGAGAGAATTCGGCTTGAGCCTGATTCCTTCAATAATCGGGATGGTAATTGTACAATTCATCGTATCTTACCTCATCTATACGTTCATGATACGGCGATACTGGGATGATGAGATGACGCTTCTGACGGCTCTTCTTCTTGTTGCCCTTATTGTCGAGCAGGCCGCTTCATGGCGGTATCCAATACAGGAAGGGGTCTATCTTCAGACCACGCTTCTTTCGGGGATCTGGGAGATCGGTCCTGCAGTCATTCCCAAACAATTGATAATTGGGTCTCTTGTTGCCCTTGTAATGACCGGCTTATTTGCTCTTTTTTTCATTAAAACAAAATCCGGTCTGGCGGTAAGAGCCCTTTCTCAGGATATCCCGAGTTCAAGGATTATTGGCATTAATGTGGAAAAGCTTTATACGCTTACGATGATGCTGGTGCTTATTCCGGTCATTGTCGGCATGCTTCTTGTCGTTCCTGTCTGGACGGTTGAGCCGGGAATGGGATGGCAATATATGATAATAGCAATTTTGATTGCCGTTCTGGGAGGACTTGGAAATATCAAAGGTACTATCATTGCGAGTTTCATGATTGGAATTACTCATGCATTTATGTGTTTTGTAGTAGGCGAACCCAGGTTCATGAATCTATCGGCCCTGATACTGGTCATGGTAATTTTAGTGATAAGACCCCAGGGAATCGCAAGGAGTGAATCATTATGGTAGACGTCGAGATAAAAAGAGACCGCATTGTCATAAGAGCCGGAGGGAAGAAATGGGACTGGATGATTGAACCGCGATACTGGAGAAACACCCTGTACTGGACTATAGGATTGCTTCTCTTTCCCCTTATTGCGTATTTTTTGAGTCCCGGTCTTATCAATACAATGGTGGCGGCAAATATTTATGCGGCAATTGCGATACCGCTTTCTCTTATGACCGTCGGTACCGGGAGGATCAATTTCGGCCCAAACTTCTATGTAGGTATAGGAGGTTATACAGCGGCGCTTTTGAGCATTCACCTCGGATGGGGTCCAATTGCCACACTGCCTTTTGCAATTATTTTATCACTTTTTGCAGCTGTGATTTTCAGCCCGCTGGTTATTATGGCTCGGGGTCTTTATTATGTGCTTCTGACCTTGCTCCTTCCGCTTGTTTTTCTCGAAGTGACCTTTATCTATACCGGGATCTTTAAGGGTGATGTGGGTCTTTTCGGTATCGAGCTTCTGGTTCAGTTCGAGAATGCAAAACTGAATTTCCTTTCCGCTGCTTACATTTCGGCAGGAATTATGCTTCTTTATCTTTTAATTACGAATAAGGTTCTGAAATCGCGATACGGTTTGATCATGGCGACAGTCAACGATGACGAAGATGTAGCCCATGGTCTCGGGGTAAATATCGCAAAAACCAAAATCATTACCTTCGTATGCGCCTCGGGCATGATAGGCATAGTAGGATGGTTTTTGGCGCATTATTTCGGAACGTTTGCCGGTATAACCTATCTTCCTATGACATACATGCTGAAAATTCTTTTGGTTTTTATGGTAGGAGGCCGCGCACAGGTATTCGGATGTGTCGTGGGCGGATATTTCGTGGCCTTCCTTGAGATGATTCTCATAAGGACGATGGGTCAATTTCAGCCCGTTGCATTCCCGATAATACTTTTGATACTTCTTTTTGCCCTTCCAAGGGGAGAAGGACTTTTCGGCCTTTATCGCAGACGTCATTACCGGGAATATATGCCGACAATTCACGTGAGGAGGTAAAATCTGATGGCTGATATTCTGACCGTAACTAACGTAACCAAGAAATTCGGCGGGCTGACGGCGGTTGATAATGTAAGTTTTAAAATAAGAGAAGGGGAAACACTGGGGTTTATAGGTCCAAATGGTGCCGGAAAATCGACGATGGTCAACGTGATGAGCGGATATCTTACGGCAGATTCTGGTAAGATTGTCATGCAAGATATCGATATTACAAGAAAAAAGCCTTACGAGCGGGCCCGTCTCGGACTTGCGCGCACATACCAGATTCCGAGGCCTTTTCTCGAACTGACGGCACTCATGAGTGTTATAGTAGCGGTATTGTGTGGAAAAAAGAGGGTAAATCAAAGCTTTGAGGATGCTGCGGGGGAAGCGACTCACTACCTGGAATTCGTAGGACTGTTCAGTAAAAGGAATATTCTTGCGAGAGATCTTACATTTTATGAATTAAGGATGCTTGAACTGGCCCGGGCACTTGCCACGACTCCGAAGCTGCTCTTTATCGATGAAGTTATGGCGGGACTCAATCCGGGAGAAGCAACAAAAGCAGTTGATATGATCGTCCGGGCGAAAGAGCAGTTCGGTCTTACAGTGTTCTGGATCGAACATGTCATGGCGGTGCTCGTAGAAGCGGCTGAGCGTATTATCGCTATTTTATACGGTCAATTAATTGCAGATGGAACTCCCGATGAGGTCGTGAATAACGACAGGGTAATTGAGGCGTATTTAGGCAAGGGGTGGAGGGATTATGCTTGAAGTAAAAAATCTGAGTGCATCATATGGAACACTTTCCGTACTGCATGAAGTCAGTTTTAATGTCTATCCTGATGAAATAGTGACTCTCCTCGGGTCCAACGGGGCCGGTAAAAGCACAATTTTGAATGCTGTGCAAGGAATAATGAAGCCTACATCGGGAGCAGTACTTTTTCAGGGAAAAGATATTACGGGATTGCCACCGCATAAAATTGTCGAAGAAGGAGTGATTCACATACCCGAAGGGCATAGAGTATTTCCATATTTGACAGTGAAAGAAAATCTCTATCTGGGCGCATATGCAGGTCAATCCTGGAAAGAAAGAAACGATTCCGCTGAATGGGTGATGGATCTGTTTCCTATTCTGAAAATGAGATCGAACCAGCAGGCGCGATTATTATCAGGTGGAGAACAGCAGATGCTCAATATCGGGCGCGGACTCATGTCGCATCCCCGATTCATTATGGTTGATGAGCCTTCGGTTGGACTTGCGCCGGTGATCGTAGATAGCCTTTTCGAATCACTGGAAACGCTCCGTGAAAAAGGCATTACAATTCTTCTCCCGGAACAAAACGCTCTAAGAGCCCTCCAGCTTGCCGACAGAGGATATGTGATTCAGGACGGTAAAATTATAATGGAGGGAAAATCCGAAGGCCTCATGAAGAGTGATCTGGTGAAGAAGGCATACCTGGGGAGATGATTATGCAAGATTATTTTTCGTATATGGAACAGCTGTTCGACCCGTCAAAGGTAAATGAGAAACCTGAAGTTCTAAAAGGGATTAGAGTTCTCGATTTCACTCACGTAATCTTCGGGCCTACGGCATCGAGAGTTCTTGCAAATTACGGCGCCGAGGTCATAAAGCTGGAACTTCCTTTTTACGGAGATCTCTGGCGGCCTGCAACGTACTGGGGAAGATACTGGAAGCATTCGAACCCAATTTGGCATTTTGTTACGCAAAACAAATATTTCGTCTCAGTTGATTTAAAACGGGCTGAGGCAAAAGATCTTATTTATCGCCTTGCGGAAGTATCCGATATTGTGCTTGAAAATTTTGCACCGGGAACAGCGGAGGCATGGGGGGTAGGCTATTCAAAAATAAGTGAAGTAAATCCTGAAATAATTTATCTCAGCTGCTCGACATACGGGCAGTACGGACCGATGAGATATTTCCCGGGCTGGGATCTTCTTGCACAGGCGGCAAGCGGAGTTCTGAGTCTCAATGGTTTTGATGGAACCGATAAATATTTCAAGCTTCCTGATTATCTGGGAGATTTTGTTCCCGGAAATTTGGGAGCATTGGTACTGCTCATGGCACTTTACTATAAAAATGAAACCGGCAAAGGCCAATATCTCGATCTGTCTCAGACCGATTCGATGATGCGTGTGCTTCCTCATTTTACATTTCAAAGTCTCACAGGAGAAAGCCTTGGAAGGACGGGTCATACAGACCCCTCAATGATGGCGGCTTCGATGTTTAAGACAAAAGATGAAAAATTTCTCGGATTGGCCTGTGCTACGAAAAAACATTTTGAAGGTCTTTGCAAAGCGATGGGAAAAGAAGAGCTGTTGTCGGATGCTCGATTTTCTGATTATATGGAAGCTCTTAAACCGGAGAATGCTGCGGATTTAAGAAAAATCGTTGCTGACTGGATTTCGTCCATGGATTGTGACGAAATTGTTAATTTAGCTCAGGAAAAGGGATTTGCCGCTGCCGAAGTGATGGACGATAAACAAATCTGCTACGATCAATGGAGAAGGGAAAGAGGAAGTGTCATTCTATTCAAAGATGAGATGTACGGGGAACTTGCGCTTGCCGGACCGTCTGCGCGGTTGAGCAAGACCCCGGGACGTACAAAATGGCTTGCGCGCCCGCTCGGATATCATAACAGGTTCATCCTGAAAAAAATCCTTGGTCTCTCAGAGCAGGATTTAAACGATCTCCAGAAGAAAAAAGTCATAGGAACCTATGACGATAAACCCGGTTTGAAACCGCCGATTTATTACGATCTTGATAAAGATGCTATTTTTAATTACGGCAGAGGGGTTGTAAAATGAGCATGTTCAAAAGAAAAAGCAAAGAACGGGTGTATACGAGATATTCTACAGCCGGGGGCGGAGTGTCCCGTTGGAAAGAAACGGTGGAAAAACTCATGACACCCGAGGGACGCCCCGAAGTATTGAAAGATGTATTGATTCTTGATGCCAGCTCGGCGAATTTTTCCGGAATTATCGCTGCGAGCCTTTTTGCCGAATTTGGAGCCGAGGTAATAAAGATTGAACCTGCCGAAGGGGACCCCTGCAGGAAGATGACTCCCTTTGGCACACATGTGAACGGAACAGGTATTCCCTTTATCATGGAGGGCCGCAATAAGAAATACATGACGCTCGATCTTGAAAACAGTCCGGATGATCGCGAGATATTTGCAAAACTGGCACAGAAGGCATCCGTTGTTATCGAGACCTATCCGGCGGGCTTAATGGATTCCTGGGGAATCGGATATAGGCAGTTATCGGTACAAAATCCCGGATTGATATATATCGCCGTAACGGCCTACGGGCAGTATACGGAAAAGGCGAAAAACTTTGTGAACTTTCCGGATACGGATATTACAACTCAGACTGGATCCGGCTTGTCGGCACAAATAGGCGATTTGCCAACGGAACCTGAACCTTATAATTGGCCCCTAAAAGCTGGTATGTGGATGGGCTGGTACATATCCGGAATCAGTGCCGCATTAGGGGGAATGATGGCGATTATTCATCGGCGGAAAACGGGTGAAGGTCAGATAATTGATATTGCCGGGATGGATGCGTATTCATCTATGACGGGATTTCCTGCCACTATCGGGTTTACATGGGAGAAGTCGAGGCCCCGGATCGGTGTGCTGGATTTTATTCTGTACCCATACGGGCACTGGAAGTGCAAAGATGGTCTTGTCGCTATAGCTGCTCCGAGAGATCATGATTTTCGCGCTCTGCTCAAGATCTTGGGGCGTTGGGACCTGGAAGATGATTTCAAATATACGCCTGATCGCATTCCTGACATTATAGATATGGCAATGGAACTTCATCGCGAGATCGAAAAGGAAACCATGAAATATACTGCTGATGAATTAACTGCAAAAGCGCTTACTTATGCCATGAAAGCCGCAAAATCCAAATGGAGGGGCGGAGGGGTTCCCATAGTAATGAGAGTGATGAGTCCGGAAAATACGATGCAAAATAAGCAATGGGAAATACGAAAATCTTTCAAAAAGATCGAGGACGAACGCATAGGGAAATTTATGATCACATCCGGATTTGTCAAGATGACCGAATCTCCTCCTCAAGTAAAATGGGTTGCCGTAGAAATAGGAAAGGACAACGAATATGTGAAGTCGAAATACCTGTAGATACGCCGAACCAGGCTGGTTCTGCGGTATTCGTCTCCGATACCGTCTTTGTTGTTTAAGAGCCCTGGAGTCCAATATGGACAAAGGGAAAAAATGATGAAGGTGCACGTATAGTGAAAGGAGGGAAGGGTATGAAGAAAAGATTGATGTTGGGAGTTTTGGTAACTGCGGCTCTTCTAATTGCGATTCCGGCACTTGTTACGCCGGTTGCCGCCGCGCCTCCAACAGGAGAGCCCATAGTAATCGGGTATGTGGGAATGATACTCTCACCGGGAACGAGACCTTGTATGGATATCCAGAAAATTGCCGTAGAAGAGATAAATCAGGCAGGGGGTATTCTCGGTCGTCCGGTAAAGTACATTGTTGCCGATAATAAAGGTGATACCTCACTTACAGTCGAAGGTGCCCGGAGACTGCTGATCGAAGATAAGGCGAAATTCATTTCAGTCGAAGGGCGAACTGAGATCTGTCTTGCTGCTCAGGAAAATTCTGCAGCCATGTTCAAAAATTATCCTCATATCCTGATATTTAACGGACCTATGGGGGCGGAACTTACCAGCAGGGTGCTCGATGAATACGATAAATACAAATTCTGTTTTCGTGACTGGGATCCTGAGCCGGCCCATTATCCTCAGATGAATTATTTCTGGGGTACAACATGGCCTCAAATGTTCCCTAATTTAAAGAGGATGGCGTTTCTGTGGGAAGACCTTGCATGGACGACCCAGTGGAGAGAGGGAATCGACTATTTGAATATGCCGCCATGGGAAGAACTTCTGGAGAAGAAACATGGAATTGACGTTGTCTACAGCAAGGCGGTCAAACCCCGGGGAACCATGTACATGCCTCTTCTGCAGCAGATCGCGATGAAAAAAGCCCAGGTGATCCTCTACATAAGTTCATGGTTTACGGATACCGAATCGTTCACTAAACAATGGGCCGAATCTGCGGCACGCGATATTCCCGTCAATCTTTATGGCGGGGTCGCCCAGACATCTGATTTCTGGGCGATGACGGGTGGAAAAGCGCTCGGTGTGATCTCATCATTTACTGAATGTGAACTGCCGCTTACCGAGAAGACCATCCCCTTTGTCCAGATGGCCAAGAAAAAGAATATTCCGACCCAGATTCACGTACACCTTGCCTACGCCGACATCTACTTCTTTAAAAAGGTTATTGAAAATGCCGGTGGAATTGACGATATAGACAAACTGATAAATGCAATGGAAACTTCGGAAACCACTTACTCGCTTGGCAAGATGGCGTACGAAACGAAGAAAATGAAACCCTATTTCCATTCAAAGGTCAGAATTGATCTGTCCGATCCGATGACGAAAACGATACCCGGAGCTTTTTACCAGCCGATAGCTCAATTCCAGAATAATGGAAAAATTCAATATCTGGGTGCTTCATGTGTAGAGAATGAGCCCAAATTCAAAGGTGTAGGATCGACGGCCGATTACGTGTATCCTGCCGAGCTGAGGAAGAGATAAGCGGCAGAATGATCTTTGCCGAATCTGTGCAGGGGCGTTATTGTATAACGCCCCTTTTTCCAATTATAAAAGGATGCTTTGATATCCTGATCGCAGTTCGGGAAAATTGCAGTCGCCCTTTTCAGGTATCCATTATATATTACGATCATAAATGAAACGACAGCGCCTGAATCGCAATTTACATCTGTTCGCTTCCATTTTCCGGTTCAGTCCATACTGCGGGATCGACACAATAGTATTCTTTTAATTCTTTGTAAAGAGAAGGGGCTCCAGCTTTCATCTCGAGAGGTTTCTTATAGAAGGTCTCTGTAGCAACAGCAAAAAATTCGGCCGGATTCGAGGCGCCGTATTCATTGAAGAGATATTCTCTTTGAAGAGCTGTTTCTTTTATTAATTTCCGGTATTCTTTTTCAAATGTGGCGGCCCATGATTTATAAAGGAATCGGGTTGACAAGATAGGGGCTCCGTTTGCAATACCGTCTTCCTGATCAAGTTGATGAGCGAACTCATGCAAGACTACATTTTTTGACCCAATGCTCCTGAATGATTCTTTTTTTACCTGATCCCACGCAAGAATCACGACTCCTCTGGTCCATGATTCTCCTGCACGCAATTCTTCTCCCTCAAGGAAGGCGCCTCCCCCGATATAAGTTTTCCCAGAGACCACGTACATGCCGGGGTACACCAAAATAGCCGTAAGACCTGGAAAATTTTTGAAGGGTTTATTCATTTGCAAAAGGCACGCCTGCCCTGCAATAGTCAGTCTGATTTCATCGGTGATGGCAAGTCCTCCGCATCCTTCAAATCTCTTTTCCGCGAGAAACAGTTTGATATTATTTCTCAGCCCTTCTTTAAGGATAGGAGGAACCCTGCGGTAAAGGGAAACATTTCGGGCAAGTATCTTCTCCCATGCATCAGGAAAAGGGGCAGACTGAATTCGTCTGCGCCTCTTTTCTACATAAAGGCGGCGCACCTTGATAAAAAACGCCGCAATTGTGACGATGATTGCAATAAATACCCAAAAATACGTCATAATTCTCTGCGGAAGGAATTTATTTTACGAGTCTGCTTATCTGCCGTATGTTTTCGCCTTCAGCTACCTTCAAAAGCTCGAAAAGCGCCATTTCCACAGAAGTTACATCAACTCCTTCCCGCTGCATCCTTTCAATGCCTGTATTCCGGTTCGCTAATGCTCGAGAAGAGATGCAATCGGCTACAGCCTGCACTTCATATCCGAGGCGCACAAGATCCAAGGCAGTCTGATACACGCAAATGTGGCACTCGATGCCGGCAACCAGAATCTGATTGCGGTTAATTTGAGTGAGGATATCTATAAACCCCTCTTCACCGCAACAGCTGAAGCTTCTTTTTTCGATTATCGGAGCTTCGGGTATAAGATCTTTTATTTCGGGCAGGGTAGGACCGAGATTTATCTGCTGCGTCGCAATTATAGGTACTCCGAGTATATGTGCGCCTTTTATGATTTTCTGCAAATTTTGAATCATTGAAGCGGCATCATGCATTGCGAGAGCAAGCTTCTCCTGAACATCGATGATGACAAGAACAGTAGTATCAGTTTTAAACATAGGTGCAATTCCTTTCTTTTTGATTCTAAGATAAGGGCATTATCATGTCTGAAAATTAGACTGATTTTCACATTCAGATCACATCCGGGTACTTTAATCAAAAACCTTTTCGAAGCAGCCGTTCATAATAACTGCCTTTCGTGTAAAGAGCCCCCAATGGATTATGCCCCAGTACTCTGTCTTTTACAGCAAGAACAGTTGTAGGCGCATCAGCATATTTGAAGAAAAGAGAATCGTGGCCTACGCATAGTCCCAGTAAAATATTAAAGTGCGTCTTTGCATCGTTTACTATTTTGGCTTGCAAAATTGGATTGCACATAGGTTCATACTGATCAATGTAAACTTTGTCTTCTTCTTTCAACCCGATGCGCTCTTTAGGAATGGAACCTGCCTTGCACCAGACTGATACAATTTCGAATCCCTGTGCATCCAATATCCTGTCTACCATATTCCCTTCGATAGCAAGTCCGGCGCAATATACTAACCCCAGCCGCAGGTATCCCATCCTGACGGCAAATTCACATATTTCCTGTATACGGGGTTTAATCGGATGCATTACATAGGGGGATTTCTCTCTTTCATGGTAGCACGAACTTTCCTGAATTGATGCTTCCCTTGCGAATTGAGCAATTTCCGGGCGATCATATTCCAAAAGCGCTTCGTTTATCAGATCAGTTTTTGTTAATGTCGGGCAGCCTCCCATCCCTTTTCCCTTGGGACGAAGGCAGCTGCGTTCATTAACCGGAATGTTGCAGCGGCTGCAACGAGCCAGTAAGTCTTTTGACATTTCGGGTACTCCTTAACTGATGCGTGTCCTTTTATACCTTCCGGCTAAAAATAACCGTGTCAATTTGTTTTTTTATAGTTCTCAGAAGATACTATAACTGATTCAGCAGCTGTTATACGACATTTGAGAAAATTTAAAAACGATGAATAGAGGTATATTTCAATTTATGCAAGCAGCTTCTTGAGATCCTTGATTTTTTTTAGCAAGTGCTGTTTTTCTCCCTTTGCAGTGTCCGAAATAGCAGAAAATGTGCTAAAAGGCAAATCCGGGGCAGCGAAATGGCAGACGCAGCCGATCTGTACTATAATTTTCTTGAAGCATCGAGAGTTTTTAATATCTCTTCAGTGCGTGTCGCAGGGAGTGTGCAAGCTCCGCTTTGGCAGATATATGCGGCTGCTGCGCCACCAAAAGGAGGTAAGTTTTTCGTGAATTCGGAGATGCTTCTTATATGTGATTTTTCCCCATTCTCGGGGTGAAATAAAATGGTGACATGAGGCAGGTATTCTGATGCAAGTGTCAAGAGCATCTCTTCAGTATCCCCGGCCCGGCGTTTTCCCGAAACGATAATCTCATACGAAGGGCCCAGGGCAAGATCATAGGCCGCGAGAAAAAAGGAGCTGCCGGAAGGTGCCCTCATAATGTCTTCCGAAAAACAGGCGCCCAATTCCGAAGCCTTTTCCAGATAGCGGTAATCAAATGTGAGCATGCTCAGGCGGACTAGATTAAAAAGAGCCACGGAATTTCCGGAAGGCAAAGCGCCATCATAGATATCTTTTTGCCGGACGAGTAGCTCATGCGCGTCTTTTGAAGTAAAATAAAATCCTCCGAATTGCTCATCCCAGAAACGATTGATGAGATCATCAGTAATACTGCAGGCAAAGGCGAGATATTCTTCTTTAAAAATCGCTTCGTAAAGTTCCAGTAAACCCCATGTAAAAAAAACATAGTCATCGAGCTGAGCTTCTATCCCCGAACTTCCATTTCTATAACGGTGAAGAAGGCGTCCCTTTTTGTCTTGCATATTTTCAAGAACAAACCGGGTGGCCTTTTCTGCGGCATTTACATACGCATCCTGCTTAAAAACCCGACCGGCTTTTGCAAGTGCGGCGATCATCAAGCCATTCCAGTCGAGGAGAATTTTGTCATCTTTATGAGGATGAATTCTTTTCTCCCGTTTACGGAAAAGCTTCTGTCGCAGATTTTCTAAATGCATACGGAGTTTCTCTTCCGGAATCTGAAGTTTCTTCGCTTGTACATCCAGTGTTTCGTCAAGATGCAAAATGCTTGTACCTGTCATTTTTTCTTCGCTGATAAAATTACCTTTTTCTTTTACATTGAAGATGTTGCAAGCGAGATCGAAATCCTCCTCATCCAGAATTTCTTTCAATTCCGTCTTTGCCCATACGTAAAACTTTCCTTCTACTCCTTCGCTCTCCGCATCTTCAGCCGAATAGAATCCTCCCTGTTGATCGGTCAGTGTCCGAAACACATACTCTATAATCTCCTCTGCCGTATCTTTAAAAAATTCATTTTTTGTTGCCTGATATGCTTCAGTATACGTGAATGTGAGCAGCGCTTGATCATAAAGCATCTTTTCGAAATGAGGAACAAGCCAATTTGTATCAGTGGAATAGCGGTGGAAACCGAAACCGATCTGATCGTAAATACCTCCTGACCGCATCTTGACCAGGGAGTGAGTAATCATTCGAAGGGCTTCGTTATCATTTGTTCTTTTCCAGATGCGGAGGAGAAAAAGAAAAATATGAGGTGCAGGAAATTTGGGAGCCTTTCCGAATCCTCCGCTTTGTCTGTCGTACATACGGCTTGTCTGATTGAGTGCTTCTCTGAAAATATTTTCCGGGAGGGCGCCCTTATTTTTGTTTGTAGAGAGTTCTTTCAGCGCCTCAATAATTCGAAGAGCAGTCCTTGATACCTCTTCTTTTTCTTTCTCCCAGATTTCTCTGATGCGGGGAATTAAATCCAGCATACCTTTCATTCCGAAACGACTCTTCCGGGGAATATACGTTGCGGCAAAAAAAGGTTCGCCTTTCGGTGTCATGACGATTGTAAGAGGCCATCCGCCGCTTCCTGTGATGAGCTGGCATACCGACATATACATTTTATCGATATCAGGTCTTTCTTCTCGATCTACTTTAATTGAAACGAATGTTTCATTCATGAGCCTGGCAACCTCTGGATTTTCAAAAGATTCCCGTGCCATGACATGGCACCAGTGACATGTCGCATAACCCACGGAGAGAAAAACCGGTTTGTTTTCCTCCCGTGCTTTTTTAAAAGCTTCTTCCCCCCAAGGATACCAGTCGACAGGATTATGGAGATGGGAAATGAGATAGGGACTTGACTCACCTTCAAGATGATTGACAAAGAGAGCTTTTTTCTTCTCCATGTTCGTTCTCCTTTCTTCAATATCCGGCCAGGTAGAGTCCGGTCATCTTTTTCTGATTCTCCTGGAAAACGAAACTGCAGAAGCGCTGTGCCGAGATTATTTGAATTTAATGTACTATAAAACCTTGAAAATGACCAGTTGAATAACATATCGGCTACAGAGTGCATGCCAATAAAAAACGGTGCAGTTTCATAACTGCACCGTTTTCCACAGCCATGCAAGAAGATACGCAACTTCTGTTTACTGCGTTATAGAACTGAGTGTGTGTTATTTTACCGGGCCGATCGGCATAACTGTTTTACCGTAAATTTCGTTTAAAACTTGTGCCATTGCTGCATAGAATGCCGATAAGCCGCAGATGATTCCTTCGTACCCCGCGAGATGTGTAACGGCGGAACTCCCCGTTGCATCACCTATTGCCAGAAGAAAGAATAATACCGCCAAGGTGAGGAATACAAATTGAAGCGCTCTATTCAATTTCAATGTTCCGATAAACATGAAAGTTGTAAAAAGACCCCACATGAACAGATAGATCGCCATTGCACCCGCGGTCGTACCATTCCACCATCCGAATTTCGGCATAAGGATGAGGAAAACCAGACTCAGCCAGAAGAGTCCGTATGAAGTAAATGCCGTCGTTCCAAATGTATTGTTTTTTTTCCATTCCATTATCCCCGCTATAATCTGGGCTATACCACCATAAAATATACCCATAGCGAGAATCATCGTGTTCAATTCATAAAATCCGGCATTATGAATGTTCAACAAAACCGTTGTCATTCCGAATCCCATTAATCCTAATGGGGCAGGATTTGCCGTTGTATCCTGCAGTATCATTGGTGTTTCTTTCACCATTGCTGCGCCTCCTGGACGAATTGCCGTATCATGAAGCTGCGTATTCTGCTTCTGTTAGAGAGTACATACTGAGTAAGGAAAAAGAACGTAAAACTTTAGAATACCGAACCTTTATATCGGTTCTATCGTGGACGGTGGTTTCTGTGTAATATTGTAAGTGACGCTGGTTACACCGGGAATCATCGAAGTTATTTCGCTTGCCATTTTTTCAAGTATTTCATAAGGAACTCTTGTAGGTGATGCCGTGACCGCATCTTCGCTGTCCCAGCATCTGATTTCGATCTGCAGTCCGAAATCTCTCTTGCCGTTTCTGATACCCGTCACCCGATCCTCATGTAATAGTGCCAGGTACTGAAAAGCACCTGATGTTGAAAGGTGTCTTTCTACTATAGCCGTCGCTGCTCTCACCAACGCGATCTTCTCCGGGGTAACTTCGCCTATGACACGAGCAGCAAGGGCCGGTCCGGGAAAGGGAGGACGTGAATAAATTTCCTTTTGCAGTCCCGCAGCTTTTCCTATGAGCCGAATAGCCGGTTTTCTCACATCTATAAGTGGTTCCAATATTTTATACCCGAAATGCTCCTGCGGATCTATCCCTAATTGTTCCAATATATTATGCTGACGTTTTATTCCTGCAACTGTTTCTTCTATATCAGTGAAATTAGTTCCCTGTAAAAGGTATTTTGCCCCGCTCTTTTTTACGAGTTTGCCGAATACTTTTTTGTAGAAGGTGTGCGTAATGGCCTCACGTTTTTCTTCGGGGTCGGTTTTGCCTTTCAGCGCTTCAAAGAATTCGCTTTGAGCATCGATTACAATTACCGTTACCCCAAGTTGCGCAAACCAGGAAACGATTTGCCGGGGTTCACCTTCTCTCATCAGCCCGCTGTTTATGAAATAAGATTTAAGGCGATCGCCCAGTGCTTTATGGCCGAGCATGGTCACCACTGCTGAATCGACGCCTCCCGATAATGCGTTGACAGCAGAGCCTTCGCCAACGGCTGAAGCAATCTCATTCACTTTTTCTTCGATATACGATGCGATATTGAGATTTTCGAGAATTACTTCTTTTATATTCATGCGCTCTTATTCTCCTTGAACCTTTCTTTTTTTATGAGAAACATAAGTAATGAAGGAATGATGAATATCACGAAAATGGAAGAGATTGCAAGACCTCCGAGAATCACGCTTCCAAGCCCTCTGTATATTTCGGACCCTGCTCCGGGCAGCACTACAAGAGGAAGCATACCGAAAATACTGGTAAAGGTGCTCATATAGATGGGCCTCAGCCGGGTTCTTGTTGCTTCGAGTATCGCATCGCGATAGTCCATGTTTCCGGTCCTTACATTATTGAGTGACTGATAGACGATAAGTATCGCGTTATTAACCACCACTCCTATCAAAATGACAAAGCCGAGCATTGTCAATATATCGAGGGGCTGAGGAAGGATGAGAAGGTTGACAAGGCGGAGTCCTATCAAACCTCCCGCAGCAGCCAGAGGCAGAGTAAAAAGGATGATGAGAGGATAAAGGAAATTGCTGAAAAGTCCTGCCATGAGAAGATAGATTATTGCGGCAGCCAGCAGAAAATCCCACTGAAGGGCCCTTCTTGTCTGAGTCAGCTTGTCTGCTTCGCCACTCATGGTTACATCGATTCCATCGAGTAATCCTTCCGACCTGGCCTGAGGGACGGCAGCCTTGTTTATGCGATCCATGGCTTCTTCCAATGATGTCGTTTTCGGTGGCGTTACTTGCAATGTAATTGTGCGTTGCCTCTCCAGATGCCGTATTTCAGTAACTCCAGTCGTTTTCTCAATATCAGCGAGCTGATAGACAGGAACAATTTTCCCTTGCGGTGTCGAAATAAGGGCATCATAGAGTTGTTCGGGAGTCTCGAACCTTTTTTCTGAAGCACGCAAAACGAGATCGATTTTTTTTTGTCCCTCTTTTTTGAACTCGCTTATTTTACGGCCATCGAGAAGAACATCGAGAGAAATGCCCAAATCACCTGCATTCATTCCCGATGCTCTCAGACGGTCCCTATCGGGGATGATATTTACCTCCGGATAAAGAATTTCGATTGAAGGTTTTGGTCTGATCTGACAATCCGGAATTTTTTCCTTGATAATATCGAAAAGAGCCTCAGCGGCTTTTACAATACCTTCCATATCCGATCCGCTGATATCACAGTCGATCGTTCTTCCTCCCCCCAGACGACTCTGGAATATCCCTCCCTGGCTGCTTACTCCGAATACTCCCGGTATGCTGTTAATAATTCGGGAAAAAAGGGGAACCAAGTCACCGGCACGTTCGTCATTGGTACTGATGGCACCGCAAAACATAAACCGGTCCGCTCCGGTGTAGAAAGCATTTTTAATGCCAGGCAGCCCGTTATAGCTTTCTTTATTCATATACGGCTTGATTTCTTTGAAAATCGTTTTACCTATATCGCGCCTTTCCTCGTATGAAAGCCCCGGTGGCGGAACAAGGAGATTGTAGATGTAGTTTCTGTTTCCTTGAGGAAGATATTCCATTTTTGGCGCGAGCAGGTATGCCGTCAAAATGGAAAAAATTGCCAGAACAGCAATTGTTGAAAGGCGAGTTGCCCTGTTTTTAAGGGAGCAGGAAACCAGTTTCATTATCCCGTTGGAAATTGAAGTGCCTGTTCTGGAAATTCTGCTTTTTTTATGGTTGTGTTCTTTTCTTAAGGAAAACAGCATGTTTGCATATGAGGGAATGACCGATATCGAGACGAAGAGACTTAAAACAATCGCACAGGTTACGGCAATCGCTATATCTCTGAATAGCTGGCCGGCTTCTTCCTCAATAAAAACTACCGGAAGGAATACGGCGACGGTCGTAAGCGAAGAAGCAAGAATAGCTCCCCAGACCTCTTTAGTCCCTTCATAGGTCGCATTGAAGGCTGATTTACCCATTTTTCTATGACGGTCGATATTTTCAAGAACTACAATCGCACTATCCAGAAGCATGCCGATGGCGAAGGAAATTCCCGCAAGCGACACTACATTGAGCGTGCGGCCGAATGCATTAAGAAAGAAAAAGCTTCCTATTACACTTATGGGTAACGCTGTTGCAACTACAAGAGTGGACATGAAGCTCCTCAGGAAGAGGAGTAAAACAAATACTGCGAGAATCCCGCCGATAAGAATATTGCTCTGCACTAGCCCAATTGCACTTTTTATGTAAGGGCGCTGATCGTAACTCCAATGTAACCGTATTTTCTGTGATTTTAGCTTATTTGTATTTAACCACTCTACTGCCCTTTCCATTCTGTCGGTTAATTCAAGAATATTAACCCCCGATTGAGGTCTGATGCCGATACCGATACTTTCCTGATCATTCTGAAGATAGGACCAGCTTCTTTTTTCAAACCCCGGTGTCACTTCAGCAATATCGGAAAGAAATATGCGTTTTTGTCCTGTGGACATTATAACAAGTTTTTCAAGCTCTTCAGCCGATTGAAATTCCGATACGGTCCTTATTCTGAAATCTCTTCTGCCAATAAAGAGATTGCCCGCAGATATATTTACATTCTCCCTGGACAATAATCCTGCTACATCCCCGATTGTCAATTTATATGAAGCAAGTTTTTGAGGATCTACGGTAACATGCATTTCCTCTTCGGTCCCTCCGCCAACAAAAAGATCGGCGACGCCATCAACCCGTTCAAGATACTGTCTGATTTCATTTTCAAAAAAAGTTCTATATTCATATATTGATCTGTCATTTTCTTTTTCCGCCATGAGTGCCATCCAAATGACCGGAGAAGTCGATTCGCCTGTGGCACTGATAACCGGGCGTTCTACATTTGCAGGGTAAGACCTTACCTCGTTTAGTTTGTTTGATACTCGCAGAAGGGCTTCATTGATATCTGTTCCAATTTTAAACTTGAGAGTCACCGAGCCCCTGTTATTAGAAGACTGGCTTTCCATTTCCTCCAGATTGGGTATGCCTTTGAAAACTTTTTCCTGTTCTTCGATAATTTCCCGTTCTACCTCGTATGGTGTAGCCCCGTCCCATGTGGTACGTATAGTGATAAGAGGAACTGTAAGGTCGGGACTTAACTGATAGGGCATTTTTAAAAGGCCGATAAAGCCGAAGAGCACTATTACGAGAACAATTACGGCTACTTTAACGGGTTCCTTAATTGAAAAAATAACCGGGTCCACAATTATTCGGTTTCCTCCAGAACATTGACAGGATCTCCGTCCCGCAGCCGTTCATTTCCCTTGACGACCACTTTGAGAGATTCCTTTATTCTGTTCCCTTTGATGCCTGCATACATGTTTTCGTAGCCTACAACATCAACTTTGATGAGAGATGCCCTGGAATTATCGACGGCCACTATAAAGGTTTCATTGTATACATTTAAAATGGCGTCACGGGGCACGAAAAAAGAATCTATACTCTGTCCCGCCGGAAGAGTTACTTTTGCTTCCATGCCTTCCATCAGAGAAGGAGCCTTTTCTATTCTGATTTTTACAGGAAATGTTCGGGTGGCAACATCTCCCTGCGGTATAATGGCGGTGATTGTTCCTTCTGTTTCAATACGTCCTGCGGTAACAGGTATTTTCATGCCCCTTTGTAGATGAAAGATAATATCCTCGGGAACCGATATCATAACATCGAAAGAGTTATTCATTGCGATTGTTGCAACAGCTGAACCTGGCGACAGCCATTCGCCGACCGCCGTATTCTTCTTAATGATAACACCGCTAAACGGGGCTCGAATTACAGTTTTTCCAAGTTCAATTTCAAGATGTTCCGCTTCAGCTTTCAGGGAAGCTGCTTTTTTTTCAAGACCTTTGACGGTAAAAATCTGATCATCAAGATCTTTTTCAGCCAGAATTTTTCTTTCGTACAGGTTTTTGGTCCTTTCCAGATCCTTCTTAGCACGTGCCAAATCAGAAAGGATTTCTTCGAAAGATGCCGTTTTCGACAGAAATGTCTTTTTGAGGAGGCTCGAATCCATCCTCACGAGCACGCTGTCTTTGACTACCGCCTGGCCTTCCTCATAGGCAACCTCTTCTACTCTTCCACTAACTTCTGCTGCGATATCAGATACTTCAGGGTAGTAGACGCTTCCGATGAATGTTTTTTCAGGAATGATTGTTCCCCTGGTTATTTTTGCGACAACGACATTTGCAGGATTATCGCCTGAACGGGCGAATGATGATGAAGAAAAGAGGCAAAAAAATGCCGCAATCAAAAGTACAATACTACGGATCCTCGATGCCAAAATATTTTTCTTCCTCCTCTCTTTACACACACTGGAAAGTTCATTCAGAAGACTCGTCTCCGCCTCCCAGTACTTGGTAGAGTGTTACCCGGTTGATGAGCCGTAAAAGATATAGATTTATCAATCCCTCCTGCGCGGCATAAAGAGAACGCTGAGCATCGAGAACGCCGAGATAACTGTCGATTCCTTTCAAGTATCGGGCATTAGAGAGACGATACGTTTTTTCGATAGCTTCAACGAGATCCTGCTGAGCTCTGATACGTTCATTTACAGTACCGCGAATCGCAAGGGCATCGGCCGCTTCACGAAAGGCTTTCTGGATGATATCTTCATATTGGGCAAGGATTATTTCTTTGTCCACTTTTGTTACTTCATATGCGGGTCCTATGCGGGGATCGAATATGGGTATGCTGATCCGGGGCATAAAACTCCACACGCCGGAACCGCTATTAAAGAGTCCTGACAGATCTGTGCTGGCTGTTCCCACCGCCGAAGTCAACGTTATACGAGGGAAAAAAGCGGCGCGTGCTGCGCCGATATTTGCATGTGAAGCTTTAAGCCGGTGTTCCGCTGCAATGACATCGGGACGCCTCAGAAGCAGCTCTGATGACAAGCCTGCTGAAATCTCGCGGGGAGGAATGACACTTGACAGATTGGCTGGTAGAAGTCTTGATGGTAATGACTGTCCGATCAGCAGGCGCAATGCGTTTTCATCTTGTGCAGTCAGCTGAGTATAAAGGGCGACATCCCCTTTGGCTGCATCGACCTGGCTTTGGGCGCGTCTGAGATCCAGTTCAGACGCAAGTCCCACGTTGAAACGTTTCCTGATGAGATCATATGATGTTTTCTGGGCTTCAAGCGTAAAACGGGCCAGATTGAGGTTTTCGTGATCTGCTGCCAGAGAAAGATATGCCGTAGCCGTTGAGGTTATCAGCAGTATTTCCGCACTTCTGCGAGCAGCATCAGTTGCAAGATATTCCTCAAGAGCCCTCTTTTTCAAGTTTCGGATGCGACCGAAGAAGTCCAGTTCCCATGAAGTTATACCAACATCCACACTATACTGTTCTGCAGTTATTGACGTACCTGTGGGCGAGAGATCCGCAGGCATGCGCTCTTTAACCCCCAGGCCCACAGCACTGACTTGCGGCCAAAGCTCGGCTTTCTGTACACCATAAAGTGCTCTGGCCCTTTGAACATTCAGGCTTGCGATGCGCATATCACGGTTGTATGCGATTGCGGTTTTGATAACTTCTTGCATATGGCGGTCAGTAATGAATTCCTGCCACATAAGTTCTTTTGCAAAAGGGGCTGCTTCATCGGCTTTTATATTGTTGTAAGCTGGTCCAGAAGGCCACTTGTCCGGTATGGGAGCTGCAGGTTTTCTGTATTCCGGGGCAAAAGAACAGCTGCCAAACAGTATCGCAAGCAAAAGAGGATAGAGAATCTGGTTTTTGGTCATAGCGGTTCTTCCTCAGAAGTTTTCAAGGTAAGTTCGGTTGCCTCACGTTTTTTCTGCCTGCCGAAAAGTTTCTCTATGAGTACGAAAAAGAGGGGTGCAAAAATAATTACCAGCAAGGTTGCCGTTATCATTCCTCCCAGAACGCTTGTTCCTATGGCATTCTGAGCGCCGGCACCGGCTCCTGTTGCCAGTGCAAGAGGAAGCACGCCAAATCCGAAGGCGAGCGAAGTCATAATAATAGGACGAAATCTCAATTTTGATCCTTCAAGAGTTGCATCGACAAGATTCATTCCTCTTGCCAGTCTCTCCTTGGCAAACTGAACGATAAGAATAGCGTTTTTCGTTGCCAGACCAAGGGTAGTCAGGAGTCCGATTTGGAAATACACATCATTTGAAAGTCCACGCATACTTGTTGCAATTATACCGCCGATCACGCCCAGAGGGAGAACTATCAATATGGAAACCGGTATAGTCCAGCTTTCATACAGCGCCGCAAGACACAAAAAGATTACAAATATCGAAAATGCATACAAAAGCGTCGCTTGAGTACTTGCGATCTTTTCCTGGTAGGAAAGTCCGGACCAGTCGAAGCCGACTCCGCGGGGCAGCTTTCGAACCGCTTCTTCCATTGCCTCCATGGCTTCTCCCGAACTCTTTCCCGATGCCGGTTCCCCCCAGATATTTATGGAGGGGAATCCGTTGAAGCGAGCCAACCTGGGAGGACCGGATGTCCAGTAGCCTGATGCAAACGAAGAAAATGGGACCATTGTGCCCGAGGTGTTCCTGACGTAGAGTTTTTCGAGGTCCTGTGGCAGCATTCGATACGCCGCGTCTGCCTGGACAAAGACCTTTTTTACCCTTCCCCCCTGGACAAAATCGTTTACATAGGCGCTGCCGAAGGCCGCCGAAATCGTTCTGTGTATGGAAATTATGGGCACTCCCAGGGCGCCTGCCTTTTCCCAATCTACATCAATCCTGTATTCCGATACATCTTCCATGCTGTTCGGACGGACGGAAGTCAGATGAGGATCCTTTGCCGCTATATCAAGAAGATGATATTGTGCCTCCATGAGCTTCTTATGCCCGAGACCGCCCCGGTCAAGAAGTTGAAAATCGAACCCCTGGGCATGGCCCAGTTCCGTAACTGCCGGAGGAGCAAATACAAATACGATAGCGCCCCTGATATAAGAAAGGGCTTGAGTGGCTCTTTCCGCTACGGCTTTGACTTTTAAATCATCTCTGCTCCTCAGATTCCAGTCTTTCAGCTTAATGAACACCATGCCGTTGTTCTGAGCTCTTCCGGAGAAACCGTAGCCGGAAATCATAAAGGTCGATGCTACGGCCTCTTTCTCCTGTGTATGAAAATAGTTTTCGATCTCTCTGGCAATTGCCTTTGTTTGCTCCAGGGTGGCGCCGCTTGGAAGTATAACTTGCGCGAGCAGCGATCCCTGATCTTCATCAGGCAGGTAAGAGGTGGGCATGCGCACATACAGACCGCCCATCACTGTAACGATCACAAGAAAGACAACCACATAGCGGATTGTTCTGGAAAGAGAATGTCCGACAAAACGTACATAAATATCTCTCAATCCGAAGAAGATACGATCGAAAAGACGAAAAAACGGGCGAAGGAAAAATATTGCATTTTCCGAAGGTTCGTGTCCCGCAGGGACAGGCTTGAGAAGAGAAGCGCACAAAACTGGTGTAAGGATCAATGCCACGACAACCGATAAAAGCATAGCAGCGATGATTGTCACAGAAAATTGACGGTAGATGACTCCGGTAGAACCCGGGAAAAAGGCCATAGGGCCGAAAACTGCCGAGAGTACCAGGCCGATGCCTATAAGAGCACTGGTAATCTGATTCATGGATTTTCGAGTGGCCTCTTTTGGCGGGAGGCCTTCTTCAGTCATAATTCGTTCTACATTTTCAACCACTACAATAGCATCATCCACCAAAAGGCCGATTGCCAGCACCATTGCAAACATGGTCAGCATATTGATGGAAAATCCGAAAAATCCAAGCATTGCAAATGTTCCCAGGATTACCACCGGTACGGCAATTGTAGGAATGAGCGTCGCTCTCATATTACCCAGGAAAAGCCACATTACAAGGAACACGAGGATGATTGCTTCAATAAGAGTTTTAACTACCTCATCAATGGCAACACGGATAAAAGGAGTTGTATCATGAGGATAGACCACCTTGATTCCAGGCGGCAAGAACGGGGTCATTTCTTCCATTTTTGCCTTAACGGCATCAGCTGCATCCAGCGAATTGGCACCTGAAGCCTGCCGGATAGCAATGCCGGCTATGGGCATTCCGTTATAACTGGTCTCCACATCGTAATACTCGGTTCCCAGTTCTGTCCAACCAATATCATTAATGCGGACGACCGATCCGTTCGGGTTTATGCGAAGAGGAACTGCGGCGAACTCATCGGGAGTTTTCAGCATGTTCTGAACCACAATAGAGGCATTGAGGCGCTGCCCTTCTACAGCCGGCCCTCCTCCAAACTGTCCTGCAGAGACCTCTGCATTGTATGTCTCAAGTGCTGCAATCACCTCTTGCACTGTAAGGCCGTATGACATCAATTTTTCCGGATCAATCCATATCCGCATTGCATAGCCTGCTCCGAATACTTCTACTTCTCCCACGCCCGGTACTCTCGCCAGTACACTTTCCAGATTGGATTTTGCATAATCTCTTAAATCTTTTCCATCCATGCTGCCGTCTTCTGAAATGAGTCCCACGAACAGCAGGTAATTTCTCGTTGATTTACGAACATTTACACCCTGCTTCTGTACAACCTCCGGCAGAGACGACATTGCGAGTTGAAGTTTGTTCTGTACCTGTGTCCATGCAATATCAGGATCGGTTCCTGCCTCGAATGTCAATTCGATACGGGACATTCCCGCGGAATCGCTTGTTGACGACAGATAAAGAAGATTCTCGAATCCTGTCATCTTCTGTTCGATAATCTGAGTCACACTGTTTTCAACCGTCTCGGCCGAGGCCCCCGGGTACATTGCATAAAGGGCGATGGTTGGAGGGGCGATGGGAGGATATTGGGAAATTGGCAGATTGTAAATGGCAAGACCTCCCGCCGCCATAATGATAATTGCGATTACCCAGGCAAAAACCGGACGATCCAAAAAGAACTTCGATAACATCGGTGCCTCCGTTTAATTGGATTGCGCGGTCGCTGGGGCATTAGCGCTGCTGTCCTGATTGCCCGTTTCTCTAAAGGGTACGATTTTAACAGAATCTCCTGGTTGCACTTTTTGCATTCCTTCGATAATCACTCTGTCTCCAGCCGTCAGACCTGAAGAGACCAGCCATTTATCGCCGATAGCGCGGTTGACAGTCAATGTGCGCTGCCGGACCTTGTCTTCTGTATCAACAATCAGAGAAAGAGGATTCCCCTTGAGATCCCGAAAAACCCCCTGCTGCGGAACAAGTATCGCATTTTCATTGATACCCTCTTCGACTACGGCTCTGACGAACATACCCGGGAGCAGTATCATGTTCGGATTCGGAAAAACGGCACGGACAATGACCGATCCGGTTGTAGGGTCGACGGTAATATCACGAAATTTAAGCTCTCCTTTTAAGGGATATTGTGTATCGTCCTCAAGAACAAGGCTGGCATTATTTCGGATGTGCCCTTTCTGGAGAAGTCCTTTCTCCATACGCTGGCGCAGGCGCAGGAGCTGGGCCGTCGACTGGGGCAAATCAACGTAAATAGGATCCAGTTGCTGAATCGTAGCCAGAGCCATCGGCTGCTGTGCCGTCACCAGGGCACCTTCCGATATATTTGATTTGCCTATCCGGCCGGAAATTGGCGCAGTAACGGAGGTATATTTCAGGTTAATGCGGGCAGTTTTTACAGTAGCCTCCCAATAGCGGATATCCGCTTCAGTCTGTTTTAGAGCCGCTGATGCATCATCGTAGTCCTGCTGACTTACGGCCTTGTCTGCCAGCAGCTCACGCAGACGGTCAACCTTGAGCCGGATTGCGGTAAGGTTTGCCTGGGCTCTGCTGAGCCCTGCCTTCGCATTATCAAGCGCCGTTTCAAAAAGTGCCGGATCGATTTTAAAAAGTATCTGGCCTTCTTTCACATCTGAACCTTCTTCAAAAAGGCGTTCTTTTATAATTCCACTTACCTGGGGGCGCACTTCAGCAACTTTGCAGGCACATGTCCGGCCTGTCAATTCATTTGAGACGACCAGTCGCTGCGGTTGCAATGTGACGACTGCAACTTCGGGCGTAATTGTTTGAGGAATTCCGCTTTCAGCTTCCTGCCGGCTGCATCCCGGCAATATTATAATACCGCTGAGTGCTATTGTACTTGCGATTATTTTTACCATTTTATGTATTTTCATGCTGCACCTCTGATACCATAAAGATCAGTGCCTTTCTATCTGAATTTAAGCTGGAATTATAAGAAATAGTTATGCGAAGCACACGCTGTGCTTCCTGTTGCCGGCCTGCCTTGTATCTACTTTGAGGCTTGATTTCTGAAACTGATCCGGTAGAGCGCAAGGTAAAAATCCGAACCCGGTCATCTAATTCTCACATCCCGACTTTTTTGATTCATTGTCACGATTCCCGATTCCCCGGAAAAACACCCCCGTAACGAGTGAAACATCCTCTTGTATATTACCTGTAATCTTATTGGCAAGACGCTGCATTACTACCGATAAATTTGCATCTATAAACATTGCGGCGATTTTCAGTGCAGGCAAGGGAAGAAAATCTCCTTCTCGAACACCTTCTTCAAAGATATTGGCGAGTTTTTGAACAAAAGACCAGTAGCGGCTGTCATGGAAGCGCTGTTTAGGGGCATGAGCCTGCCCTCGGTCATACAAAATAACGCGGAAAAGATCTCTGTTGTCATCAAAAAAAGTAAAGCTAAGAGCCGAATATCTTGTTAATTTGTGCGA
The DNA here is from genome assembly GCA_023230565.1 of Syntrophales bacterium. GTDB lineage: Bacteria > Desulfobacterota > Syntrophia > Syntrophales > UBA2210 > JALNXD01. The sequence continues at coordinate 24,017 of JALNXD010000001.1, read as the reverse complement.
GGGGGGGATATTGCTGGTAACAATGGCGTCCAATTGTTCTATCAAGGGTTCCACAATCGAATCCATCGTCACTTCAATTGCTTCATCTTTATTCTTAAAATGAGTATAAAGAGTCCCTTTTGCAACACCCGCCGCGGTTGCCACCTTATCCATAGTAAACCCCTGCATCCCTTCATTGATGAGAGTGGCAGCCACCGCATCGATGATATCCTTGCGTGTAACGGCATCAAGTATCTTTTTGCGTTCTATTTTTTTATTGACACTCATGAGCATGCTCTGACTATCCGGTCACTTTTTGAACTGGCCAGTCAGTGTAAAAACTGTTGAGTCTATTGTCAAGTAAAAAGTCATTATAAAGCAGCTCTGTACTACTTTTTTATGTATTGAGCGAGAGCGTGATATCTTCGAATTCCTATACAAGAGAGGAAAGCCAGTAGTAGACGGATGTAAAATACTGGGCGACCTGATTTTTTTTCGGAATCATGAAGAGAAATCCCTTTTTTTGTTCCGGTACTACAGCAATATGCCTTATAATCCCCGGATCAGGATTATTATCCATCAAATTAATTAATTTATTCTTTATATCTTCTCCATCATAGTAAAGCAGGAAATCATATGTTCCCCATCGCAGTGCCTCTTTCTGAAGATGTTCTGCATTTGCCACTGATGATCTTTTCATCTTATTGTAACGGTTCTCTATTAGATGCCCCTCTGCGAGAGGCTTTTTTTTAAAATAAAAAGTTATAAACAGCCGATCAAAATGTCTGATTAATTTGGAAACCGGCAAATAGAGCCATGATTGTCTCGGGAGAAGAACAATAGTTGCATCAACCTGCGAGATAGCGGCTTTTTTCTTTTTAATAAACAAGTTGGCATGATACCCGATGGAACCTCCGATATTGACGAAGCGCTGATCATCGGGTTTGATCACATCAATTATATCGCGAAATGCCGCCAGAAAGATTTTTTTGTTCTGCCGCTTTCCCCAGAAATAACCTGCGGCCAGTAAGAAAGAAAAGGCTGCAAAAAGGTAAAAAAGCGGTTGCCCTGTGAGTTCGTACTTGAACATCGATTCGGTCACCGGTTCAAAAGCCGCACGCGGAAATCGTAAATCCATCCGCCTGCAACGTTAAATATTTTAAATTATCCAATTATTTCCTACACATGAGCTGATCTTTTATTCCCCCGGTAATGCCGCTGCCGGTCCTTACTTTTAGCCTGCCCGGAAGGACCGCGATCTTATGAAATCAGCAATAAAGATGAAATTCAACATACACAAAGTGATCAGCGCAAGTGCCATGCCCCACCCTGCTTTCGGATTTGAGGACATGACGATAGGTTGAATGGCAAAGAAAAACCAGATCATTGCTGCCGTTACCGTGATCCAGAGAATCCAAGCAGGGATCATAGCGGCGTAGGCGGAGGAAGATTTCATTATCTTTGCAACGTAAGCGGTACCCGTCAAAAGTGCGATCGATGCGATCAAATGGTTGATTATACCTAATGAGCTCCATATAACGAGCCACCAGTTGCCTTTATGGAATAACGTATCCATCAGGAAATCATTAATGCACACAGCAAGATAAATCCCGAGTGCTGCCGGAATCATTGAAGCGATCCAGCGATTGGTCAGCAGTTTGAAGAGTGAAAGTTTATTCTGCAGGGGGAAGGTCATTTCGGTAAAGCAGTATCGGGCTACGCGGTTAGTTGTATCAAGCGCGGACATAACAAAGGACGCGATCCATACACCTGCGAGAGCGATAATCCACTGTTCCGGTATTATTTTCAACCATGTTGCTTTTACCATAGTGGCATATGATTGAATGAACAGATTCACATGAGAAAGTCCTGCGTGAGCTGAAGCTTCGGCACACATGGCTCCCCAGTTTTCATAATTCAGCACGTCGGGTGTTATTCCTTTCTGCAAAAGCGTGGTGTACCCGAAGCCTGCAATGACAATTATCACGATTGTGGAAAAAAAACCTTGTGCAAGCATGGCGCCGTATCCTACCCAAAGGGCATCACTTTCTTTTTCAAGTTGTTTTGATGTTGTTCCCGACGCTACGAGAGAATGAAAGCCCGAAATAGAACTGAAAGAAACAATGAGAATTATTGCAGGCCATAAAGGAGTCGGTTTACCGCCGATAATAATGGGCGAAAAACCTGCGAAAGCCGGCACCTCGAATCCGCGGAAGGCGAAAACAGCTGCAATAAAGCCAATGGCGATACCCGCGTAAAGGAGCCACGAATTCAGATAATCGCGGGGCTGCAGAAGCACTTTCACCGGTATGGAAGATGCGATCACAATATAGAAAAAAAATATCCACATCCACGTTCCATAAGAAAGCTTTAGAGGAGTAAGAGTCCCACACCACAGCGCTGCAATTAGCAGGAATAACCCTATCACCGTCGAAAGAGCAAGCTTCAGTTTTATCCTGTAAAAAAGAATACCGAAAATCAGAGCTGTCAAAAGGGTCCACAAATAAGCAGAACCTAACGCGGGTATATTAACGAACAGGTCACCCAGAATGGCGGTAAATACTGCCGTCAAGAAGATAAGAAAAAAGAAAACGATGAGGTAGAAGAAATAACCTGTACGCTTTCCCATTAGATCAAGTGCGACATGCTGTATGGATTTTCCTTCATATCGAACCGAGACCATTAGTGCCAGGTAATCATGAACGGCACCTATGAAAATATTGCCCACCCATACCCATAGGAGGGCGGGAGCCCATCCCCAGCAGATTGCGAGTGCTGGTCCTATGGCCGGTGCCGCGCCGACAATCGAAGCGAAATGATGTCCAAAAAGAATTTCCTTTCGTGCCGGCACGTAATCAAGCCCATCAAATAGCCGCCTTGCCGGGGCTTCTGCAGCATCGGATGATCGCACGAGATTCCGCTCGAGCCGTGTACCATATATAAAATAACATACGAGGTAAATAAAAGATCCGATGATGACGATGGCAGCCGTCATGAAAAACCTCCCTCACACTCCACTTGATGGATAAGAAACTATTAACCTTTTTTATTGTCTGTGGTACGAACTCTGGCGACCGCTAATATTTCATCCCCGGGAGATTCAGAGATGCAGTATTGCCGCCGTCGACGGGGAGAGCTTGTCCCGTGATGTAGCTGGCTTCATCGCTTGCCAAAAAGAGAATCGCTGCAGCAATTTCTTCCGGTTTGCCATAGCGTCTTAATTCGCATCGATTCCCAAGTTTTCCTTCCTTTCCTGTTTCACGGGCGTAATCGAATAAAGGTTTGGACATGCCGGTTTCTGTGAGACCTGGGCACACTGCATTCACTCTAACATTGAATTTCCCGAGATCACAGGCGCCAGTCTGGGTGAGACTGATTACGGCTGCTTTGCTTGCACTATACGCATTTGTTCCGGCACCCGCTCTTATACCGGCTACAGATGCTGTATTAACAATGGCACCGCTGCCTCTCTGCTTCATATGAGCGGCAATATGCTTGATGCCGTACATTGCGCCCATAACGTTTACTGCATATACTTGAAACCAATCTTCACTATTTTGATCTTCAGGATTGCTGTAAAGAAAGTTTCCGGTTATGCCGGCATTATTGCAAAGTATATGAACCTCAGTATATGTACTGAGTGAAAAATCGATAAGTTCTTTTACTTCGTCTTCCTTCGACACATCCGCCTTTTTAAGAACCGCCGCGCCGCCTTGGTCTTTGATTTCTTCTGCCACTTCTTTCAGAGCCTCTACACTTATATCTGCAAGTACCAGTTTGGCTCCCTCACGGGCAAAAAGCCGCGCTGCCGCTTTTCCTATGCCGCTGGCGGCGCCTGTAATAATGGCGACTTTGCCGTTGAGACGTCCCGAGTATGTCATACCTATCTCCTTCCTGTGCACTATTGGTTTTGAATATTTCTTCAAATAAAAAAGTAAATGGATTGCCGGTAGAAACCATGGATACAAATAGCTGCATTACCGGCTTCCCTTGTGAAAAATTTTTAAATCCGCTGTGCCTGTATCCTGAGAAACCCGACCTATATATCAAAGGGATAAAGAAATGTCACTATCTTGATTATCGTGAGTGAATAATTGACAATCATTTTTTTACCGATAGAATATGGATAAGCCGGGGGCGGGCTTTTCGCACGGAAAGCATTGTACATGAAATACAGCTGATTCGAGGTCAAAACCGCATTCCCTGAATTGGAGGATATGTAAGCTGTCGCATCACTTATCTTGGAAGCGGATATAATTAGTTGAAAGGCTCGGCTGCAGGCATTATGATGTGCGCGGGTGAAAGGATGATAAATTAAAAAAAGAAGGAGTGAGAAAATAAGTGTCGTTAAATGACAGACAGTATACGTATCGGGAATTATATGATCGCGCAGATAAATTAGCCGGGGAAAAAAGGTACACTGAGGCATTGGATTTGTATTTAAGGCTTTCCCGAATGAATCCGAATGACGAATCATTAATAATGTCAATGGCATGGACTTATAGAGACAGCGGTGATACTGAAAATGCAATAACATGTCTCGAATCTCTATTGGAGAAAGAACTTGCCAGAGATATCTTTACAGGGTTTGCGTATGATGAATTAGTCAAAATATTGAGAGAAAAAGGGGAAAGTGACAAACTTATTGAAATCTGTGAAAAGGTGGTAAACGCGCAGCCTTGTGATTGTGCGTTTATCGCAACACTGGGTGAATCGTACCTAAGAGGAGGTAAAGTGCAAAATGCAGTTGATGTCTTCGAGCGAATTACCCGTATGGAGCCGGACTCTGTCGTGTACTGGTGCTTTCTTGGTAATGCTCTTATTGCAGCCGCGGATTTCGTCCGGGCTGAAGAAGCATATGAAAAGGCATGTGCTCTGGATCCAGATGAGGCAGGATCGATTTACTTTCGGATGGCAGATGCGTATTTAAAAAATGGCTGCTATCAAAGGGCTGAAGAGGCTTTATGCAGGTCTATTGATGCTGATTGCGAAAAACCGCTTAACCACTGCAGTTTAGGAGATATATATATCAAGGAACGAAAACTGGTCGAAGCACACGTATCTTACAGACGTGCAATCGAAATAGATCCCGCTTCCAGGGCTGTATATTTGAATCGTCTGGGAAATGCTCTGACAAAAGAAGGGTTCAATGCAGAAGCTGCGGATGCATTTGAGGAGGCTATTGAAGAAGAACCGGATAATCCGTTTTATTACCTGGGCCTTTTTAAAGCCTGTGAAAAAGGCGGTTTTGATGACAGGGCCCGGGAAATATACAGGCAAGCCATAAAAAGAAAAGTTTTCAATTAAAAAGGCCTGTGTTATTTCAGAGGAAGAAAAAACCTCAGAATTTAGTTATTTCGGAGGTTAAGTATTCCTTGACAGAGGGGCCGTTTTTGGGATATTGACAAATCCAATTCGGATTCATTGTGGGGATGTAGCTCAGCTGGGAGAGCGCGGCGTTCGCAATGCCGAGGTCAGGGGTTCGATCCCCCTCATCTCCACCAGATTTTTATTCAATTTCATCGTTGTTTTCACAAAGGTCTGACAATATTCTTTTGCCACTGTATCGAGTTTTCGAAAAGGTGCGAAGTGAATTCCTTATACCCATAATCCATTGATTTGAGCTTAAGTTTTCTCAAGATCATATCGATACTCAAAGGGCGCTGAAGGATTTTCTATGAAAAAATACGATATTGTCGTAGGGATTCCCTCTTATAATGAATCCGGAACAATCGGGTATGTGGCACACACAATAGGGAAGGGGCTTGAAAAGTATTTTCCCGATGCAAAGAGCGTCATTGTCAATTGCGACAATCACAGTTCTGATGGAACCAGAGAAGCCTTTCTGTCGACAGAGGTGCATCCGAAAATAGCAAAGAAATACATTACCACTCCCGAAAACGTGGTAGGGAAGGGGAACAATTTTTTCAATCTGTTCAAATTTGTAGAGGAAGTGGAATCGAAGATCAATATAGTCGTCGATGCCGATCTGCGGTCGATTACTCCAAGATGGATGAAATATCTTGGCTATCCTGTAAATAAAGGAGTCGATTTTGTCGCTCCTGCATATTCCCGCCATCATTTTGACGGAACGATTACGAATCATCTCTGCTATCCGTTAGTTTTCTCTCTGGCGGGTCTCAATATCCGACAGCCTATCGGTGGTGATTTCGCTTTTTCACGCAGACTCTGTTCCCATTGGCTTAACCAGGAGTGGAATGAAATGACGAGACAGTATGGAATTGATATATTCATGTCGCTTCATGCCTTCTTTGGGAATTTCCGTATTATTGAGTCGGGACTCGGTTCAAAGATTCATAACGCGAGCTCTCCTAAATTAGGCAGAATGTTCGAAGAAGTAATTTACACATTATTCTCGGTTCTGCTTGAATATAAAAGTAAATGGCTGGGATCATGGCTGGTAAGGGGTGGAAAGACTTACTGGCATACGCGTATCCGTGATATAGAGAGATATGGATTGAAAAATATGGGAGACAGTCAGGCTCTGAATATAGATGTTTTGAAACTGAAAAGAGACTGTCAGGAAGAATACAGCAAATATCATGATCTGGTCGAGTGGTATCTTAGTCCATATGCATATCAGAAGATTAATGACATGTTCGCTGTTGATTACTATGATATGGATATTATGCTTTGGTCGCAGATTGTCTACACAATGCTTTTTTTGTTTGACGGCGCACAGGAACCTGTAAAGAACGACGTGATCAATGTGCTGAAGCCGCTCTATTTTGCCAGGAGCATTACGTTCGATTATTTGACCCGAAAATACAGCGCGCAATTTGCGGAAGAAGAAGTTCGCAATCATGCCTGGGCCTTTCTTTCGCAGAAGCCTTATCTTCTGGGTCTCTATCTGGGAGAAAATATACCGCTGCCCAATGAGAGGTGCTGAATTTTACTTTCTCCAATGGGTACTCGAAACATGCATGCCCTGCCGCGTTCGCCTGGGCTGTATCTATTGATCTTCAGGGGAACATTTTATATACATGAAACCGGTCCCGCGCATGCAGAAAATCTTTTTTAGAGCTCTGAGGACTGAGCCGGTAATGAAAAAATCAAAAATCCATGCCAGTGAAATCGTAGTGCCATGATAGTCAATAAAGCCGAATTTGCGAAGACATACCAGGGAAAAGCGCTTATTGCCGATCCAATTTATCACTATATTTTATTTACAGTGCCTGAGAGCGATTTCACCTCGGAAAAAACGGAAAAGGATCTTATTGATTCACCCTGGATCCAGAGGCTCAGAAGAATATATCAGCTCCAGAGCGCCCGGTGGGTATTCCCCGCTGCGGAACATACGCGATTCCAGCATGCCTTGGGTACGATGCATATGGCGGGTGAATTCGGAAGACATCTCTACCGGGGGCTCAAGGAGATTTGCCCTCAGATGCCATCAATCAATTGTGTGGAAGAGCTTTTAAGAGTGGCCGGCCTTCTTCATGATGTGGGGCATGGTCCTTACGGACATTTTTTTGATGAGCATTTTTTAAGCCAGTTTGAGCTCAACCATGAGATCCTGGGCCAGAAAATTATAATCGAAAAATTAGGAGATATGATAAAGAAGATAAAAAGGAGCCCTGCAGGGTATTTCGAAAAGGGAGAACGACTCGATCCGGGTCAAGTCGCTTTTCTTATTCGAAAACCACAGGGAAAAGAGACAAGACAGCCTTTATGGCTCTTTCTTTTACGTCAGCTTTTTTCCGGAATTTATACGGTAGATAATATGGATTACGTGCAGCGCGATGCGTATATGTCCGGTTTTTCGATAGATATTGTCGACATTCAACGGCTTTGTTTCTATTCATTTTTTACGGAAGAGGGAGTGACGCTTCATCAAGCCGGGACATCGGCATTAAGTCGTTTTCTTAATGCGCGAATAAACCTTTATTCAAACGTGTACTATCACCGTACAACCCGCGCACTCGATCTGCACCTTCAAGAGATTTTCATGGATACAATGAATATACTTTTCCCGCAGAATCCCCTGGAGGCAGTTGACAGCTATCTTGATTGTGATGAATGGACTTTATTTTATGAAGTCAAGGGCTGGCTTACTGCAACAGATAAAAAGAAAAAACAACTTGGTAATGAATGGAAAAAACTTCATATGCGGCAAATCAAGTGGAAAATGTGCTATTTTGCAGATCTCTCCGTAGATCAAATCCAGAGGGGAGCCGCATTTGCCAAAGTCCGTGATTACGAGGGATGGATAAGAGAGCATCTTCCTTCGTCGCTTAAGCGGATAAGATTCAAGGTTGATCTTGCAACTCAGGACCCAAGACCAATAAATCCGATGGCGGAAGGGGACAAGCGAATCAATATTTACAACCCTTCAACTGAAACAACCTCCTGGGAGCCGCTGAGAGACATTTACCGCTTCATCCCTTCTCGAGTGGTTCATTTCAGGATATTTTCACTGAATCACCGTCATGATGAAGTTCTTGCTCAGGCATCCCAGCGTATGCTCGAATCATCCTCGGAAGTCATGCCCACCAATATATAAAGAAGACCCAAAGGAAAATGAAAACCAAGGAAACAACAGATCTGACATTATTCGTAAGAACATCGAGAGATGATATCACTGTATGGAACAGACAGAAGATTATTGACGCTCTCATTCGGGAAACCAATGTTGATATGGCAACAGCAGAAGAGATAAGCGAAGAAGTGGAAAGGCAGATTTCTGCCTCTTCAATCGGCATTCTCACCAGTCCGTTGATTCGTGAACTTGTCAATGCGAAACTTATAGAGAGAGGCCTCGACAGGGCTACAAAAATGCACGGAAGGCTGGGCTTCCCCCCGTACGATGTAGACCATCTTATATTTTATAAAAATAATCAAAATGCTAATGTGCCTCATAGTCCCGAGGGGACGAATCTTATCCTTGCAGAGGGTATTAAACGTGACTATGCTCTTCTCAACGTTTTTTCCGAAGATGTAGGGTATGCCCATTTAACAGGTGATATCCATCTTCATCACTTGGGATATATAGACCGAGCCTACTGTTCTTGCCAATCTTTGGAATATATAAAAAAATACGGTTTGAATGTGCCTCACTCTCTTGCAGTGGCAGCACCTGCAAAACATGCCGAGGTGCTGCTGGCCCACATGGTACGCTTTGCGGCGGCGCTTCAGGGCAATTATTCGGGCGCTATCGGCTGGCTCGATGTAAATATTCTTTTTGCTCCCTATCTTAAGGGATTGAGTTATAAAGAAGTTGAGCAGCTCGCTCAAATGCTGGTGTATGAGTTCGCCCAGCAGGCTGTCGGCAGGGGAGGGCAGACCCTGTTTACCGATCTGCATTTGCAATGGGATGTGCCTTGTTATTTAAGCCATATTCCCGCTATCGGACCGGCGGGTCTTTATACCGGTGAAACCTATGATTTTTATGCAGATGAAGCTCAACGTTTTTTCTGGGCTCTTTTCGAAGTGTATAAAAAAGGGGATGCATCCGGGCGGCCTTTCGTGTTCCCCCGGCCGATCATTCATATAACTGAATCTTTTTTCGAGAATCCCGGTTATCGAAAGGTTCTCCATCATGTGTGCGAGGCGGCGGCTGAAAAAGGCAATCCCTATTTTATGTTTGACAGGGAAAATTTCATGAATCTTTCCGAGTGCGGCCGCATAAAGATCAGGGGAGCAGGAAATAACAACTTTCGTGACCCCTGGTCCATGCGCTTCAGTGCGATTCAGAATATTTCCATAAATCTTCCGCGCCTGGGGTATAAAGCAGGCGGCGATGACACGCTGCTCTTTTCTCTTTTAAAAAGCCAAATGAATCTGGTTGCTAAGGCTCACATGCAAAAAAAATATTTTATCGAAAAACTCCTTTCTCACGGAAATGATGGTCCCTTGTCTCTGCTTACAGCGGATTTGGATGGAGCCCCCTATTTGAAGCTCGCGCACGCTGTGTATCTTATGGGGATAGTAGGCCTTAACGAACTCGTAAAAATTCACAAAGGGAGTGAACTGCATGAATCAGATGATGCCTGGACATTCGGATATAATGTCATATTGAAAATGAAAGAAAACGCAGATCTTCTTTCGGATGAATACGGCCTTAATTTTATCCTTGAACAGTCGCCTGCGGAAAGTACACCGTATCGCTTTGCCCGTCTTGATCTCAAGTATTTTTCACCCGCTGCAGGCCATGCGGTGAAAGGTGATATTACGAAAGGAGCGATATACTATACTAATTCGCTCCTCTTTGATATAGGTTCCACAATAGAAAACCTTAAAAAAGTTCGATATGAAGGATACCTCCATTCTCTAGTGGAGGGAGAAGCGATATCTTATTTTTGGCTTGGAAGTACTCAGCCGAAGAAAGAAGATTTGGCGAATTTTGTTGAAAGCGTATTCAAGGAAACAGCAAGCCGGCAGATCGCTTTTTCACCTGAATTTACAACATGTGTTTTCTGTGGGCGCACTTTCAGAGGATTAGACAGCTGCTGTATTTTCTGCGGTTCGGAAGAGGTTGAAGGGATAAGCCGGATAACAGGATATTATTCAAAAGTTTCGAACCTTAATAAGGGGAAATTAGCTGAACTCAGGGACAGGAGAACAGGAAAACTTTAATGTCACTATTATTTTTTCATACACGAATTTGAAACAGGAAATCTGATTTCTCCCCCGCCTTCCTTGACATCAAAAAATTGATCAATATATTAGCTGAAAACTGAAATTCTTTAGCCGCATGGAAGAGATCGAAGATATAATTATACGCAATTTCAGGGAAAGCATTCATCATAAAGAGGTATTTGTAAACGAAAACCTCTCGCGTATGGTGAAAGTTATCAACATCATTACAGAGGCGTTAAAAAAAGGTAATAAAATATTGCTTTTCGGAAACGGCGGCAGCGCTGCCGATGCTCAGCATATAGCTGCCGAATTCGTTAACCGGTTTCTGATTGAACGGCCGCCTCTTCCTGCAATTGCGCTGTCAACTGATACTTCGGTTTTAACCAGTATTGCAAATGATTATGATTATTCAGAGATATTTGCAAAGCAGATAAGGGCTCTTGGTCATGCCGGAGATATCGCATGGGGCATAACTACGAGCGGGAACTCGGTGAATGTTGTAAGAGCGTTTGAGGCTGCAAAGCGGCTTGACCTGATCACCGTCGCTTTTACCGGAAAAGATGGTGGATTGTCAGCAAAAACAGCTGATTACTGTCTTAATGTGTCTGCAACCAGCGTTCCCAGAATTCAAGAGACCCATATAACGGCGGCTCATGTAATTTGCGAAATGATCGATTTCCGGCTCTTTAAACGGCCTGATGAATAAAGGAAGTGGCAGGAAGGGTGCGTATGATGAGAGGGAAAAAAAGGGAAGATAAAGAAAAAATCCGGGAAGACGAAGAAACGGAACAAATAATGAAAAAAGAAGAGCCCCAACCGGAGCAATTACCGGAACTTGAAGCGGCCCGGAAAGAATGTGCCGAAAATTATGATAAATACCTGCGGTTGGCCGCTGAATTTGAAAACTATAAAAAGAGGGTTCAGAAGGATCGTACCGAACTTTTAAATTACGGTAATGAAAAATTGCTCCGTGATATTCTCCCGGTTATGGATGCATTGGAAAGGGCTCTGAACTTATCGGAGGATACAGAAAATACATTTTTTCAGGGGTTAAAACTTATAAAAGAACAGCTCCAGTCCGTTTTGGAAAAAAACGGAATTACGGCGATAGATTCTGTTGGGCGCACTTTTGATCCCAACATTCACGAGGCAATGCTCCAAATAGACAGTGCCGAGCACAATCAAAATGAAATTGTAGAGGAATTCGAAAAGGGGTATCTGCTGAACGGGAGACTTTTGCGTCCAGCTAAAGTGTCCGTTGCCAGACAGGTGCAATAAATAATGAAAAAGAGAACTATGATATAACTAAGGAGGACTAGTGAAATGGCAAAAATCATAGGCATTGATCTCGGGACGACAAATTCCTGTGTTGCCGTCATGGAAGGAGGAGATCCTGTAGTAATAGCAAATCAAGAGGGGAACAGAACTACGCCTTCTGTTGTCGCCTTCACTGACAGCGGAGAAAGATTAGTCGGACAGACTGCTAAAAGGCAAGCGATAACGAATCCGGAAAATACGGTATACGCCATTAAAAGAATGATCGGAAGGAGGTATTCTTCGAAAGAAGTCCAGTATGATATTACGATCAGCCCCTTTAAAATCACTGAAGCGCCAAACGGCGATGCACAGGTAACTATCAAGGGAAAAAATTACAGTCCGGCAGAAATATCGTCGATGGTTCTAACGAAGATGAAGCAAACCGCAGAGGATTATCTTGGCGAGAAAGTTACCGATGCAGTCATAACAGTGCCTGCCTATTTTAACGATTCGCAGAGACAGGCAACAAAAGACGCGGGCCGTATTGCCGGATTGAATGTTCTGAGGATCATCAATGAACCGACGGCCGCTTCACTTGCTTACGGTCTTGATAAAAAGAAAGACGAAAAAATTGCGGTTTTCGATTTAGGCGGCGGAACTTTCGATATTTCCATACTTGAATTGGGAGACGGCGTTTTTGAGGTAAAATCCACAAATGGCGATACTCACTTGGGAGGCGAGGATTTTGATCAGCGGCTGATAGATTATGTGGCTGATGAATTTAAAAAAGATCAGGGAATCAATCTGAGAAACGATAAAATGGCCCTCCAGAGGATTAAAGAGGCTGCCGAAAAAGCAAAAATGGAGTTGTCAAGCTCCATGGAAACGGATATTAACCTTCCGTTCATAACGGCCGATGCATCGGGACCGAAACATCTGAATATAAAAATTACCAGAGCTAAATTAGAAATGCTCGTATCGGATCTGGTCGACCGGGTTCAAGAACCGTGCAAGCAGGCACTCAAAGATGCAGGACTTAGCCCAAAGGACATTAATGAGGTCATACTTGTGGGCGGAATGACCAGAATGCCCAAAGTTCAGCAGAAGGTAAAAGAAATTTTCGGCAAAGAACCGCATAAAGGAGTCAATCCTGATGAAGTAGTGGCGATAGGCGCCGCCATTCAGGCGGGAGTTCTCGCGGGTGATGTGAAAGATGTACTGCTGCTTGATGTAACTCCCCTTTCTCTTGGAATCGAGACTTTAGGGGGGGTCATGACGAAACTCATCGAAAAAAATACAACAATCCCAACGAAAAAAAGCCAGGTATTTTCAACTGCCGCCGATAATCAGCCTGCTGTAAGTATTCACGTCCTTCAGGGTGAACGCCCCATGGCGGCCGACAACAGGACACTTGGCCGATTCGAATTGACAGGAATACCACCCGCGCCTCGAGGGGTTCCGCAAATTGAAGTCAGCTTTGATATAGATGCAAACGGAATCGTGCATGTATCCGCGAAAGATCTCGGTACGGGCAAGGAACAGAGTATAAAAATAACCTCCTCAAGCGGACTTACGGAAGAGGAAATTGAAAAGCTGGTAAAAGATGCGGAGGCGAATGCAGAAGAGGACAAGAGGAAGAAGGATCTGATCGAGGCCAGGAATCAAGCCGATACGTTAGTATATAGTGTGGAAAAAAATCTCAAAGATATGGGAGAACAGATTGATGCAGGGGAAAAATCCAATATAGAAAGTAAGATATCGGCATTGAAAAAAGCGATGGAAGGAGATGATCTCGCTGCCATCAGTTCGGCTCAAGAGGAACTGACGCAGGCATCTCACAAATTGGCTGAGGCAATGTATGCAAAAGCATCTTCCAAAACCGAGGGTCAAGGCCCGGATCAAGGAGCGGGCGCAGGCCCAGCTGCCGGTGCGGGACAGGCGGGAGCAGGCAAAGGAGATGAAGATGTAGTTGACGCAGATTTTGAAGAAGTGAAATAAGAATATCCGCAGCTTGAGCGTTGCCCGGTCTTTCACATGAACGACCGGGCATTTTTTATGTCGACTTTCAGCATGTGCTTGTGTATCATTTCTGCACATGCATATAGTTCAGCATGCTCCGGCAAGTAAGCTTCTGAGCAGAAAATATAAGAGCAGCCCATCGATTTTCCGATTTACAGCTATGGGTTTTTCCGCTCAGAGTTGTGTTTTGACCCGGCGCAGACGGTATGAGAAGATTTTTACGAAGTCGTCTCACAGAGCGATCACTTTTATGAGTATACAATGATTCATCGGTCAATAAAGATATGTCTTTGGATATATGTGCTTGTTGCTTTCAGTTTGACTCCTGCCAATCAGACGCACGCAGAGCCGGATGTAATACGCAGCGGTCATAAATGCTCGGTGCGGATTCTCGCAGATGACGAATACTTCACGGAAATGATGAAAGCTGTTGCAGATGCTCATAGAGAAATAGTGATGGCTTTCTATATTTTTAAAACAAATGGATACAAGGGAAATTACCCTGACAGATTCATTGAGGGGCTTGCTTCGGCAGTAAAACGGGGTGTGAAAGTAACGGTAGTTCTGGAACGGACGAAAAGGGAAGACACTTCGCTCGATTCGCTGAATAGAATGACTGCCCACAGGTTAAGAAAAAAAGGAATAGATGTTCGATTTGACTCTCCTTCAGTGACAACGCACGTGAAATTAGTAGTGATTGATAAAAGACTCACTTTTGTGGGGAGTCACAATATGACGAATTCAGCGCTTAAATATAATAATGAAGTATCTCTTGTAATTGATTCGCCCGATGCAGCCGTTGAAGCAGTTCAATATATCAATTCACTTTGCAGGTAATTCGGAGGTACGATAACCTTGAGGCTGAATAAGGAAATGGCTATTGTTGCAGCACTTGTAATGCTTTTATTTTCCTGTGCGACTGTAATTGAAAAACCCCCGGTGCTAGAGCCGACGCTCGCACCGGAAGAAATTCCGCTTGAAATCCGACCTTATATTCAAAAAGCGGAAAATGCGTTTAAAAACGAACGATTCAGCGAGTCTTTGCGTCTTTTCGATATTGCGCTTACTAAAGATCCCCGAGGGAAAGTCCTTTCCTGGATTTGTTTAAGAAAAGGTCAGATCTTTGCCACGACCGGGCAGTATGGCGAAGCACTTGAGGTGCTCGGCACCATCCCTCAGCCAGCCCCAAATGATTCCATTTATTTGGAGGGTCTCTATTGGCAAGGCTTCTCTTATATGCAACTGGGATCATACAGTAAATCGATCGAAATATTGTTGGCCCTGAAAGAGAAGGAAACAATTACACACAGAAAGCCTGAGATTGAATATATGTTGGGTGATAACTATCGCCGGGAGAACAGATTGCAGGAGGCCCTTATTTCATACACCGATGTTCTTGATGAGAATCCCCCGGCTTCTCTTTTAACCCGTGCGAAAGAACAAATAGAAGAGATAATAGAAACTCTCACACTTGAAGATTTGGAGAATATAAGGAAAGAATGCGAACATGCGTATCCGGGGGGATTTATTCTCATCAGATTAAGCGCTCTTTATGCGGAAATAGAAGAGTTCGAAAAGGCAAAGATGGCCTTGGCGGATTTTTTTGCTGTCCACCAGGAGCATCCTGGATATGATACGGCAGAGTCTCTCTACCGGATGATAATAGCCGAAGAGGAACAACGGGATATAGATAAATTTTCAATAGGCTGCATTGTTCCGCTTTCCGGGCGGTATGCGCCTTACGGTTCAAAAGTGCTGGATGCATTAAAATTGGCAATGGGGATATTTGACTCAGTAAGTGAACATCCAGTCAGGCTTGTTGTAAGGGATTCAAAAAGTGATCCTTCGGAAGCAGCGCGTGCAGTGGAATTGCTTGCAACGCAAGACCGGGTAATTGCCATTATGGGCCCTCTGGGAAGCACCGCGGCAATATCGGCTGCTCATAAAGCCCATGAACTGAAGGTTCCCATCATAACCCTCACACAGCACGATACTATCACGACGATTGGTGAGTATGTTTTTCGAAATTTTCTGACCAGCCGTAAAGAAATTCAAAATCTGGTCAGCTATGCTCTTTACAATTTGGGAGTAAGGCATTTTGCCGTCTTGTATCCTGATACATCCTATGGATCGGAGATCATGAACCTGTTCTGGGATGAAGTGGTGAAGCGGGGAGGCGAAATCAGAGCTGCTGAAGCTTATGATGAGAATACAACGGATTTCGGGGAAGAGATCAAACGCCTTACGAGCGTCGATATCACAAAAAAGGCAAAAGAAAAAGATTCAATACCGATCGTTGATTTCGATGCCCTTTTTATCGTCGGTTCTGCAATCAAGGCCCAAATGATTGCACCGCAACTTGCCTTTTACAATGTTGAAGGAATACGATTGCTTGGGATGAGCAGCTGGAACACTCAGGATCTTTTAGATGGCGAAAGCGAGTATTTGGAAGGCGCTGTTTTTACTGATGTATTTTTCCAGAAAAGTTATTATCATGAGGTGATCGATTTTATGGATCGATTTTATACGGCATATGGAAGGGTACCTGATGGAATTGAAGCGCTTTCGTATGATGCGGCACGCATTGTCGCTGATATTATCAATGAGGGAAATGCGAATACGCGAAGAGAAATGCGCGATCGACTTCTGGAACTGAGAAACTACAGAGGAGTTACGGGAATTACCGATTTTTCCGAAACCGGTGATGCTGAAAAAGAGCTTTACATACTTACAATTTTAGATGGTGAAATCATTCAAATCAGGTAATTACTGATTACGGATTTCAGAATCGATGGACTCGCAAAGTGTTTTAAAAACCGGGTTCAGAGATGGTTCTTAAAAAATAGAGGATTGTAAATGTTGATTTTGTTAACAAATGATGACGGCATATATGCGGAGGGGCTTTCAGCCCTGTTTCACGAGCTGTCAAAAGTGGCCGAATGCATAATTGTGGCGCCTGAGACTGAGCAAAGTGCAGTAGGCCATGCCATAACACTCTATCGTCCTTTACGGGTCAGAAGTGCAAGGAAAGGAGGTTCATTTCTGGGGCATGCCGTAACAGGAACCCCTGCCGACTGTGTGAAAATCGGAATAAAAGAGCTTACCGACAGGCCTGTGGATCTCATAATATCCGGTATCAATGCGGGGGCAAATGTAGGATTCAACATGCTTTATTCTGGAACAGTATCGGCGGCCACCGAAGGCGCCATTCTGGGTGTTCCTTCAATGGCTATTTCTCTGGATACCCGGAGGGGTCAATCGGATTTTTCCTATGCCGCCCGTTTTTCCTCTCGCCTTGTAACGTATTTGATAGAAAAAAAAGCATTTGCCGGTTTGACGCTAAATGTGAATATTCCATCTCTCCCTGAGAACGGGATTAAAGGAATTGCCGTAACCAAACAGGGCGCTGCGCGACTGGTGGAAGTCTTTGAAAAAAGACTTGATCCCAGGTCAAATACCTATTATTGGCTTGCAGGAGAAACTCTCTTCCCGGAGAAAGAAAGCATGGAATCTGATGCATGGGCACTCAGCAAAGGGTATATATCAATTACACCGATTCAGCATGACCTTACGTGTCATACTGCCATAGGGGAAGTAAGGCATTCTTTAAAAGACTTTGTTTTATAATGTTTCAGCCGATGCGGAGCTTTTTACGAAACCGTCATTTCATTTCACCATAAGAACCGGTACTGCACTCTTCCTTATGACTGAGGCTGTTGTGCTGCCAAGAATGAATTCTTTAATCCTGCTTTTCCCGTAGGCGCCCATTATAAGAAGCTGAATAGAACCTTCTTCTATAAAACGGATTAACTCCTGTTCTTCCTTGCCTGAGCGGACAACGATAATGCTTTCGATCTTATGCATTTTTAGATATGAATTCACCTGTTCCGAAAGATATCGGCTATGATCCATGTCTTCTGAAATTATTATCACCGTTAATGCCCACCCTGTGATTGGGAGAATATCTGCTGAGAGTTTTAACGCATTGAAGGCGGGATCGCTTCCGTCATAGGCAAGGCCGACTCCATTTATTTGTTGAAAACTATAGGGAGTGATGAAGACGGGCTTTCCTGATTTTCTCACTACAGATTCCGCTGTTGAGCCCATGAGCCCTCCCCCTGTAAGTTTAAAATGTTCTCCTCTTTGTGCAAGAATTATAAAGTCTGCATCCTTGCTCTCTTCAATAATGGTTTCATCAATAAGTCCCGTGGTCTTTGTCGTCAATGAGGAGACATTTCGCTGATAGCAGCGATGAGAGAAATCTTCGAGAATGGAGGAAGCCCTTTCGTCGAGTCCTTTTTCTATGGACCAGAGGAAATCCTGTGAAGGGGTAAGGCCGGCAAATCCGGATATATCGCTGAACAACGGGCCCTGTATTACCTTGGCATCTACTATACAAAGTCCTTTCAACGTGGCGCCAAAGAGTGATGCCAGATATATTCCATATTCAAGGGCGGTTTTACTATATTCGGAACCGTCAGTAGGAACCAGAATAGTTTTCATGCCACACCCTCCTCGGGGTTCCCAAGCAGGTTTCAGGAATAAAAGCAGTGCAACGGGTTTGCAAAGCAAAAGTCATGGGCGTGTATGTGATTCAGCCCGTTTCTCCACAGGCATCTCTGCGAGATCCTCTTTCAGCTCATTCGCCTTCCGGTTTTTTATCAAAGCGGCGTCGCGCGGGAAGTTTTTTGTATTTCACCGATGCCTTGATCAGATTTACTATCTTTTCAGAACTTAAGAATTGAGTATTTATAATTAGATCATAGTAAATAGGATCGTCAATATCGACTTCAAAATATTTTTTTATGAAAGCGCGCTGCTCCGATTCTTTTTTTGTTATCTGCCTTTCTGCCGCTTCAATAGAAATGCTTTCATTCTTGGCTACATTCTGAATACGATGTCCCAGCGGTGCTATTAACCGGAGTCTTAGCGTTTCTTCAGGCGGAAGAATGTGATTTGCACCTCTTCCCAGGATTATGGCGCCCCCCTGTTCGCCGATGGTTCCAATGACCTTGGTCAAGTGGGTAAGGTATGTATCCGGAAATATATAGCGGTTGGCTTTTAAAAACTGAATCCAGTTATCCAGGGTACTTCTCGTTTTTCCATCCAAAGATTCCACAACTCTGTCGCTCATTTTTACGCTTTGGGAAACTTCGTGAATTATCTGGTTGTCGAATATGTCAAGTTTCAATTCTTCAGAAATTTTGCTTATCAAAGCTGCGGATTCGTTTCCTGATTGCCGTGAGATGGTAATGACGGGCGGAGGAGGTTCGCTTTTCTTTTTTCTCCGGTCGCTTGCTTTTTGCCACTTAAGTACTTGCTCTTCGATAAGATGATCTATCCGAGTTGTTGAAGTGGGTTTCGTCATCATACGCGCCTCCTTTTCTGGCGTTCTAAGAGAACTCAACAGTGCCGTTTACCGCTCTTCCCTTATCCAGTTATTTAAAAAATTAGTATATCTTTCGAAATTTTTCAATGTTTTTAATTCGATTTTCGTGTGTGGACGTACTTTCAGTCATAACAGTATTGATGATCCCGTAAAACAGCTTTTTATGTCTGCCGAGCTGGCTATAACGGGAAGCAAGGGAAGCTTTCGCATACGTGTTTTTTTATTTACAGGCAAGAGATTGTGACCGGGAATCAGCTGTTTTTCTTGTACCATGCCGCCGTCAATGCAAAGCGTTCGTCCCGGCTATGTCTTAAAATATTTATTCTTTCTGTTTTTTTGGTAATCGGACTATTTTATTGACGGTTCCCGAAAACCCTTGTATCTAGAAATCTTATCTTTTAAGCGAGGATCATCTGCCATGTACGATTTAATTATTGCAGGCGGAGGCCCCTGTGGTTCGTCGGCTGGTTTCAAAGCGGCTGAGAGGGGATTGAAAACACTTGTTATAGAAAAAAAAAGTTTTCCCAGATATAAGCCCTGTGCAGGAGGTCTTACACGTCGAGCACTGAAATATCTCGATTTTGAAATTCCTGAACGTATAAAGGAGAAAGACATATACGGATTAAGATTATGCGCAAAAGGGAAAAAAGTTGAAAAAAGATCACAATCCATAATAGGTATAACGGTGACCCGGAGTGCCTTTGACGACTTGCTTCTTAACAGAGCAGCGGCTCAGGGCGCAACGATTAATACCTGCGAAAAAGTCTTGAACATCAGGGATAATGGCAATCATTTGAAAATCGTAACTGATCGGGGTTCGTATTTCAGCCGGTATGCCATCATTGCAGAAGGGGCTCGTGGACAGGTAATGCGGCATAGTTCGGGTATGAAAAAAAAATACAAATGCGCTCTTTCGCTCGTGGCTGAAATAGAGGCAGAAAATCATGACATCGACGATCGTCTTTCAGGAGTATTCGAAATATATCTTGATTTTTGTCAAGGATATGGATGGTTTTTCCCCCATGATAATTATTATTCAGTGGGTATTTGGGGTGCGGAAGAATCTTTTAAAGATCCGAAGGCCGTGATGAGAGATTTTGTTAAAAAACTCGGTTTTGAAAAAATACCGAAAATGAGAGGACAGATTATACCTTTGAAAGAACCAAGGGAGAATCGCGGTTCCCGAATTCTTTCAGCAGGTGATGCGGCAGGATATATAGATCCTTTCCTGGGAGAAGGAATTTCTTATGCTGTCATATCAGGAAAAATTGCGGCTGATACAATAGCTGACGCAGTTCAGAAAGAGGGAACACTGCGACAAGATCTGTACACCGCCGCATGCCGTAACTTCACCCGAAACTTTGGATATGCCCGCATAATGAAGGAAACAGTCCTGCGATTTCCATCTTTTTTCTTTGATCTTGCAGCGGCAAATGATTCTATCGCACACCGCTTTCTTGACATTCCTGCCATGAAAGGGCAATATCCTGATTTTTTATTTTGGCTGCTGCCCCGGATTCCAAAAACCTTGCTCAGCTATTATCTTCTTAAAATACAGGCTCATGGACCGGCATATGCGAGACGAACTTAATCTACGTGAATAAAAGATGCGCAATGGAACTGCGTTGCCGGAGATCTGGAGTTTGAAGATATACCTCTTATCCGATACAAATCAGAAAGAGAATTAATCATTATGAATATCAATGTTGCTGTTATAGGAGTATTCTTTATTGTCATGATTATTCTTGGCATCTATAGCGTAAAAAAAATAAGAGGACAGGAAAGCTATTTTGTTGCCGACAGAAAAGGGGGAATTCTAATCATCACGGGGTCTCTTACGGCAACTGCTCTGGGAGGGTCAAGCACTATCGGTCTGGCAGGATTAGGCTATTCAAAAGGAGTGGTTGGTTCATGGTGGCTTCTGGTTGGTGCAATAGGAATGGCAGCCTGTGCGTTTTTTCTTACGGAAAAAGTAAGGCGAACGGGAGCTTTTACTTTGCCTGAGATTTTAAAGAGACAGTATGGAGGAAATTCTGCAAGAATTGCGGCCTCGATTTTAATTGTGACTGCATGGGTTGGAATTATTGCAGCACAGATGGTTGCAGCAGGCAAAATATTGAACGAACTCTGGCCGGGCCAGTTTGAAATGCTCACAGTCGTGGCTGCAGCAATCTTCATCGTTTATACGGTTCTGGGGGGTCAATATTCGATTTTAAGAACTGATGCGATCCAGGCAATTATCATTGTGGCAGGTATTTTTATTTGCCTTGCTATGGGATTATCATCGGCCGGCGGGTCTATTTGGCAGAATCTTCCGGAATCTCACCTTTCCTTTCCTACATCAGCACAATTCAGCTGGAAACATCTTCTTTCGTTTCTTTTTTTTGTAGGGGCTGCCTATCTTGTCGGACCTGATATCTACTCCAGAATTCTTTCATCAAAAGATTCCGGCACAGCAAGAATCTCGCTTTTAATTTCAGCTTTCATTCTTTCAGTGGTTGCCTTTGCGGTAATTTTTATAGGATTAGCGGCTCATGTGCTTCTTCCCGGTATTCAGGCCGAGAGCGCTTTCCCGGCACTGGTAATGAAACTGGCGCCTGCAGGGATTAATGGGCTTGTCATGGCGGCGCTTATTGCTGCTGTAATGTCGTCCGCAGATACGTGTCTTCTTACGGCAGGCACAATAATTGCGTCTGATATTCTCGGTTCGATTGACCGGTATCGGCACAATGAAAAAAAAGTACTTTTACTCTCAAGAGCGGGAGTCGTGGTAATAGGTCTTTTTTCACTTTATATCGCGCTTGCAGTGAAGGGAATCATTGCCTCACTTCTTCTCGCATACACAATATATTCAGCTGGGCTTGTCATTCCAATCGTATTGGGATTTTATCGCAAATCATTGCGTCTTACGGAAACCGGCGCTATTTTTTCAATAATTGGAGGCGGTGCGGCAGGTCTCTTTTTCAAATTAAAAGGATTTGACAATCTTCTGTTGTGGACGCTCCCGATTTCAGCTGTCCTTCTTTTTGCAGGCAGTTACTGGAAACCGGCGATGATCACTTTCATGAGGAAGCGAAATGGATCAACCTGATATTATTCTCGTGGAAACAGTGGGGCAGTGGGAAAATGCGAAAAAATACATCAATGAGGCGGTTGAAATCGGTGTCGACACCGAATACGATTCTTTCCGGTACTTCAGAGAAGTGCTTTGTCTTATCCAGGTGAGTACCGATTCTGCTGCCTATCTTTTCGATCCATTAGGTGATTTGGATTTATCTTTTCTGGGATCAAAGTTTGCCGACAGGAATACCAGAAAGATACTCCATGCCTGTGATAACGATATCCGCCTCTTAAGCAGGGATTATTCATTTGAGTTTTCAAATATTTTCGACACCCATAGAGCTGCCGCTCTTTTGGGCAGTCCGCTTTTGTCATTGCCTTCCATTTTGAAAGATTATCTCGGGGTTGAATTGAAAAAGGATAGAAATCTGCAGCGTTCCCGGTGGGATATTCGTCCCTTATCAAGAGAACAGATGCGCTATGCAGCTCAGGATGTCATATTTCTGATTCCTCTTTACAGGAAACTGGATGAAGATTTAAAAAGGCGGCAACTGACCGAGTCGGCTTATGAGGCATTCAGAGCTATGGCTTCGGTTAGATGGCGGGAAAAGAAACTTGACAGAAAGGGGCACATGAGAATTGCAGGATTTGAAGAGCTTGATGAAAAAGGGCGGGATCGCCTGAAAAGACTTTACGAGTGGAGATTTGAGAAAGCACGAAGCAGCAATAGGGCGCGATTTATGATCCTGTCGGATAAGGAGCTCGCTGCGCTTGCCGGTTCAAATATAGATTCTATTGAATCTTTGATGGGATCAGATGCAGTATCTTCTCGCAAAAAAGATGAATACGGTAATGAAATTGCTGAACTTCTCAAGTACCCCGGCCCATTGGGAGAGTAATACACAGGAGTTACAAAGAACTTCTAAGTGCAGTATGGGCATATGCTACAAATGATCCATCATGGCTCATGCTGATATCGATCGGTACGGTATTTCCTCCAATTTTAACAAAAGGAGGTCCAAGGCCGCGGCTGCCGGGCTGGCGAAAAATTGAGATGTCATCCTTTTCCTTCCCTGTGCAAGTGGCCAGACTTTCAATAATTGCCTTTCGAACAGCCTTCGAAAGATCCGATGAGGATTCAGCGCGGGGAAGTCGGGCGACACCCTTGGTAATGGATCGAAGATTACCTGAATTTCCAGAGGAACCTATGCAGTGGATGAAGGTGGGATCTGAGTGAATTTCAATCGTAATTCTTTCATGAGGGGTGTCTACTGTGCCATACATGTCGTTTTCGGACAATTCATCGGAAAGCTGAACCTCGTATTTTGAGGGTGCCCAGAGAATATTCCGGCGAATCTTGAGTGCCGCCTTGTATGCCGCCTCTTTGCAGGCCCAAAGCAGCCAGAGTATTTTCCCCGAATCCGGCCCCTTTATGATCATGTGTCGTTCTTTATCGGTGAAAACGCGGCTTACAAACCTTTTGTCGCTCTGTTTGCCTGCCTTTCCATTTTCGGTAAGATCGACTATATCGTTGCCGATGTAATGAAGCATCGAATTGTATTTCCGGTAAAATGTACTTTTGCACCTTCTTTACAGAGGCATATTCCCGTGTTTTTTCCAGGGGCGCGTTACGTTTTTTCCTTCCAGCATGCCAAGAGCGGAAATCAGAGCGGGCCGGGTATGCGCAGGCTCGATTACCTGATCGATAAGTCCC